>JAJDXR010000084.1 GCA_022823165.1 Anaerolineae bacterium
TTCCTTGCCCAGATAAACATTCGGCTCCTGAACCAGGAAATCCCGAATTTTCGTCCACTGTTTGTCAGATAGTCTTATGTATGTCATAAGACTATTTTACGCATTTGTGAAATCCGCATGTCAAAATATCAACAGAACCTAGACTCGTTGCGCCAAGCATGACGGTCAGCGCGAGGATCAGCAGCGCGATCAACAGTTTCTTGAACATGACAGTTTCCCTTCTTAGTATACAGTCATTGGTGATTCTGTGACCAAAAGTATAGCGGCTGGCGCGGGCAGCGACAATGAACAGCCTTTAAGCGCTGGCGCCTAAGGCGCGAGATACTCGCCCAAGGCCGGGATGACCCGCTCGCCTATCAGGCGTATGCCGGTCGCCACTTCGTGGACGCCGTGGGGCGTGCCCAACTCGATGCGTTGGGCGCCAGCGTCATAGAGCCGGCCGCACTGCTCGATGATGTCGCGCGGCTCGCCAGCGAAGATGAAGCGATCGAGGATGGCGTCGGGGATCAGCCGCGCGGCCCCGTCCTCATCGCCGGCCTTGACCCGCGTCTGCACCCGCGCCATCAGCTCGGGGTCAATTTCCTGCGTGGTGTCTAGTTTGGAGACTATCGGCAGGTAGAGCGATACGGCTTTCCGCGCCATCCAGCGCGCCGCCACGCGATCTTCGTCGACCACCGAGACGGCGCCGATGACGATCCTGACGCTGCCGCGCGGACGCCCGGCCCGCGCCTCGCCGGCGGCAATGTAATCGGCAATCAGCGGAATCACATCGGGATTAGCCGAGCCGCCGATCTTGACCTCGTCGGCTATTTCGCCGGCCAGCGCCGCCAGCTTGCGTCCCCAGGTGCCGATCTGAACGGGGATTGCCGCAGCCGGCAGCGGATAGGGCGCGCGAACATGCGCGGCGATTTGATAGACGCGGCCCTCGGTTCCGGCCGATTCTCCCGCCAGCAGCTTTTGAATGATGTCGACCGCTTCGCCTATAGCGCTGATAGGCGGGTCAAGCTCGCGGATGCCGTGCTCCGCCAGCCAGCCGCCGCGCACCAGCCCAATATACACTCCGCCCGCCGCCAAATCAGCCAGCAGGGCGGTCTGCGCGGCGATATCAAGCGGGTGCATGCGCGAGGGCGCTATGCCCGAAGGACCGATGCGCGCCCGCTTGATATGCGGCGCCATCATCAGCAGCGGTCCGTAGCTGGGATGGTAAGGCGCGTCGCAGTAAACGCTCACGGCGTCAAAGACGTATTGATCGACCTGCTTAGCCAGGGCGATATACTCGCCGGCGCGCTTGTCCGTCTGAAAGGCGATGCTCAATTCGCGATTTGCCATGACCGTTCAGCTTTCGATATTTTCTCTCTGCTGCGGACAAGTATATCAGCAGGCGCCTATAGCAAGCTGCGGCGGTTTCGCGGTCGAGTTGCGGCCCGCGCTTTGTAACCAAAATAAGTTGAAGCGGCGCGAGAATTATGCTATTGTTAAGAGTGTTAAACCTGACTTAATTGGAAATGTAATCATCATGAGTGACAAAACCCAGCCATCAATGGCGGACATGAAAGCGGAGCGCAAGCGCTTGGCAACGGCGCGAGGTTTGTTGACGCGCGAGCGCAACAAGCTGGCGCGCGAACGCGAGCAGCTGAACGCGCTGACTGCCGAGCTTGAGGAGCGGAAGTCCGAGCTGGCGTCCGAAGGCCAGCAGGTGGAAGCTGCGAAGCTGGAGTTGCAGGCGAGGGAGGCGGAGCTGTCGGCGCACGAAGCCGAATTTAGCGCGCTGGAAGGGCAGTTGGCGAGCCTAAGAGAAGACGTTGTGAGCTTGCGAGATCAATTGGCGCTAAAAGAGACGGAGCGGGCGAAAGCCCAAGCCCAAGCCAAAAAACTTCAGGCGCGGCTGGCAACTTTGAAGTTCAAGCAACTGAAGTCCTTGAGCAAAAAGAAGTTGATGAAGAAGGCCGCCAAAGCCGGTCTGGCAGCGGCGCGAAAATCCAGCAAGAAAGCCCTGCGCAAGCGACTCGCCAAGTTGTAGCAGCGATACTGTCCACGCGCTGATGCCGTCGTGCCGGGTAATCTTGTAGGTCCTGCTTAGGCAAAGATACTCAGCGGCATGTGAAAAGCGACCACCCAATTGGGCGCGTCCACGATCTCAGCGATCTTCAAATCGCCCGCCGTGCTGCAGATGCAATAAGCCTGGCTCTCGCTCAAGCCGTGATTGGACACCAGCCACTCAATCATATAACGCACGGCGTTTTTGCTGTTCTCCATCAAGTCGGGTCCATGCGCGGTGGTGATGTGGTAGCCGGCGCTGTCGGCTTTTGTCATCGGGCTGGGGCGCTGGATTTGCAGCTCGCGGATATTCAGGTCCCGGCGCAGGTTGAAGCGCATGGTCACGGTCATGGGGGATTCAATGCCCGTGCCGCTGACTTCTCCCTGCCCCTGCGCGCTGTGGCAATCGCCGGTGGCGAATAGCGCGCCTTTGGCCAGCACCGGCAGCCAGAATGCGCAGCCGATCACCAGATCGCGCGTATCGACATTGCCGCCGTTGACGCGCGGCGGAATAGTGGTCAGCCGGCCCGCCTCCGTCGGCGCCACGCCCACACAGCCCGGAAAGGGCTCGAAGGGCAGGCTGATGCCGCCAAAGCCGAAGTGACAGGTTTCGCCATCCAGTTCCCAATGATGGATATAGCTGTAATCGAAGTCTTCCTGCAGCAAACCGAAGCCGGGGATATGCCCGGTCCAGCCCCAGCCCTTGTGACGCATATCGAGGATCTCGACCTCCAGCGCGTCGCCGACGGCGGCGCCGTTGATATATATGGAGCCGGTCAAGGCATGCACCAGCGCAAAGTCCAGGTTGGCCAAGTCCTCAGCTGTGGAATCGGGCCTGATCTGGCCCACCGGCTCGGCGCATTCGATCACGACTGTATCGCCGGGGTCGATGCTCAGCCGCGGCCTGACCGAGTTGTCCCAAAACGGTTGCGTGACGCTGTCATCCAGATAATGTTCGGTCATATGATTCTCCTCGGTTTATTTGCCACAGAGGCACAGAGACACAGAGAAAAGATTCAAACGATAAAGCGTTTTATACCGTTCTTTAAGGTTGCGACGCTAAAGTTTATTAGCAAACCACGGCGAATCCCTGTGAGCTTCAGATAGCTTATCAATTGCGCTTCGTGAACTGGCGCAAGATTTGCTACGGACTTCAATTCAACGATGACGCTGTTTTCGACGATGATATCGACAAAAAATGTGCCGATTTTGTGTCCCTTGTAGTCGAGTTCAATCTTCTTTTGACGCTCGTAGCCAAGTTGCCGCAAATTCAATTTTATACAGAGTGCCTCTTCGTATACACTCTCAAACAGCTTTGGGCCAAGGACACGGTGTACTTCAATCGCAGCGCCGATGATTTTGTAAGTCAATGGGTCTGAATGCGTATTGTCCGTCCCTCGTTTCGAATCTCCGCCAAGCTGGATTTCTCTGTGTCTCTGCGCCTCTGTGGCCAAATCATAACAAGTCAATCGCGTCCCAACCGCCATCAGCCCGGGCGGCCACCCGATGCCCGGTGACGCCTGACGCGTCCTGCCGCGCCAGAAAGACGAAAGCCGGCGCCAGCAATTCCGGATCGACCCAGCGCTGCTTTTGCGATTCCGTATAGTTGGAATCAGACATGGGCGTATTGATCGGCGCGCCCGGCGTGGCGGCGTTGACGGCGATGTTGAATTCCTTGCCCTCCAGCGCCAAGCACTTCATCAATCCTTCAATGCCGTGTTTGCCCGGGTTGTAGGCCACCTCCTCGATGAAGCCCTTATAGCCCGAGCCCGACGACAAATAGACGATGCTGCCGCCGCCGGCATCAATCATCGGCCGCCAGACCGCCTTGCTCAAAATGAAGGCGGCTTGCAGAATTATATTGATTTCTTTGCGCCATTGCTCAAAGCTGATCTCCAGCATGGAGCGGGTGATGAGCAGGGCGGCATTGTGCACCAGCACACGCGGCGCGCCGTAGTGGGCGAGGGCGGTGTCAATGGCGCTTTGCGTCGCCCCGGCATCAGCCAGATCCACCGTGATCGGCAAGACATCCCCGCCGGCCGCCCTCAGCTCGGCAGCGACCCGTTCCAGGATATCGCCGCGCACATCCAGCAGCGCCACGCGCATGCCGGCCGCCGCGTACGCTTTGGCGATGGCGTAACCCAAACCTTGCGCCGCGCCAGTGACCACGGCTGCTTGTCCGTCCAGCATAAACTCTCCTTAAAGACCTTGGCCCGTGCCGCGCAAACGCGGATCCAGAAAGTCGCGCAGCCAATCACCCAGGATGTTAAGCGACACCACCGTGAACATGATCGCCAAGCCCGGAAAGACCGCCAGCCACCAGGACCCGCTCAGCAATTGATTGCGGCTGTTGGCCAGCATGGCGCCCCAGGTGGGTACGCTCTCGGGTACGCCCAGACCGAGAAAAGAAAGCGACGCTTCGGACAAGATGACGCCGGCCAAGTTGAAAGAAGCGATGACGATCAGCGGCGTCAGGATGTTGGATAGGATGGTGCGGAACCATACAGCTAGGGATGAGAATAAGAAGGCGATCAGGAATGAGCTGAATGCGAGCCCACGAGACATATTAACTCTGTGCTTGAATGATGGCTAAGAGAAGCAGTGTTACACAGAAAAGACGTTCGTGAAAGCCCTAAAGCGTCGAATTGGCAGAGCAATCGCACCAGAATATTTAAGCACCGAGTACACAGAGGGCACAGAGTATTTCGGGGGTGCGCGAAAAAAGGTGGTGATGTAGGGGCGTTTAGCTGAAACGTCCGCAATGTCCAAGCAAATTTTGTGGGCGACTTACAGAGCCGCCCCTGCTGATTCCACATATTTGAGGCGCGCTGGGTCGCTCGACTGGAGGCGGCTCAAAGCAGCAAGTCTTTCAAGTTCACGCCTGGCGTCAACATCGGCGCGATATTGCCGCCGGCCGAGGTCATAATCAGCGTGATGCCCGGTCCATAACCGGCGCGCGGACTATCGCCCTGCGCGATGACGCCGATGCCCACGGCATTACGCAAGTAGCCGTGATTCCAACTGCTGTCGTAATCGGTCAGCGCCACCACATCGCCCAGCCGCAGCCCATCCAGCCCGGCTTCTTTCAGCGCCTCGCGGTCGGCGGTTTGAATGTGAATCGAGCCGCCATCGCTGACCAGGCCCGCGCCCGCGCCCAAGAGATGCGGCGGCACACTGGCCACCACCGGCACCGCCAGCTTGCCCTCGCTGTTGGTCGTCGCTTCCAGCGCCTCAACCAATTCCGGCGAGCAGCCCTTGAGCATCACGTCCGGATGGTCATCGAAGCTCATGCCGACGCCTTTGGCTTTGATGACGATCTTGTCGCCAATCGCCATCTGCTCGCGCGTCTCTGGCTCAAAGTGGATAATGACATGCTCGGAGAAGCGGCCCGTCTTGCCGGTGACCATGCCGCGCGCGCGTTGGGCGTTGCCGGTCATGACGATGGCGGTATTGCCGACGCAAGACAGCACATTCAGCCCGCGGTTGCCGGTGGCGTCTTCAAGCTTGACGCTCACGCCGGGATGGACGCAATCGGCCAGCCAGCCGTAAGCCGAATCGCCAACCGAGACGTTGTAGACGATGCTGCCGTAAGCCGGCAGCAGGAAGGGGCTGCCATCAGCCGCCAGCGCATAAGGCATGGCGGGCAAAGGCGGCATGCGCGGCGGCGTGATGACGCCCTGTACCGAAACGCTGATCACTTGATGGGCATTATTTTTCGCGCTCATGATTCCTTCCGAATGTTCAGGTAATTGGCGATATTGGCTTGCGGGTCGATCACCCATTCAATACATGGCTCGGCGCAGGTCATCAGCGTCAGGATGCCGGGACCGTGCCCGGTCATGACTGAGTCGCCATGGATGCACAAGCCGATGGTGACGGCGCCGGGTTTGTAACCGCGCCCATAGCGATGATCGGCATGGTTGATCACCACCAGGTCGCCCAGCAGCATCTGGTCAATGCCCAACTCCGCCATCAGTTCGCGGTCGCCGGACATCAAGTCCTGGTCGACGAAATCGGGGTTGAGCTCCGCGCCCGAGCCCATGATGCGAATCGGCAGCTCCATGGTCACCGGCACGCGAATCCGGCGCTCGTCGACCGCTTCAATCGGCAAACTCTCGATCAATTGCGGGCTGCATTTCTTGAGCGTGATATGCGGGTAATCCACCAGCTGCAAGCCCTGCCCCTTGGCGCGGATCTGCACCGCGTCGCCCACGTTGATGAGGTCGGCCGCTTCTGGCGGAAAATCGACCAGCAGGCGGGCGTGCTCGCCGGTGACGATACCCTCCGTGCCTTTGGCCAAGCCGCTCATCAGAAATGCTTGATTGCCCATGCAAGTCAGATAGTGCATGGCGTAGTCGGCGTCCAAATCGGGGTGGGCGATGGACGCGCCCGGCTCCAAATGGTCGGCCGCCCAGCCAAAGGCGGCGTCGCCCACCCGGGCGTTATAGATAAAGCCCGACATGCCCGGCAAGATCATCGCTTCGCCCGATGCGTGCGGGATATACCCGCGCACCGTCGGCTGGCTGACATAACCGACCACAGCCATCTCGACCAGTTGGTCGGCGTTGGTCGCTAATCCCATAGAGTTCTCCTCGTAGAAACTGTACAGCTGTGGACAAAACGCAGCCGGCGGTTTCCCAGGCAGGCTGCGGACGCGGCAACATTGTCGACAATCTTGAATCGCGCCGAATGTAACATAGCGAGCCTGCAAATACAAATCCCGCAATGAATGGGAGTGTCAATTGTAGTGGATGCGGTTTCCCGTCGACCCACAGAAAAAACTCTGTGCCGGCGGGCAGTGTCTACGCGCCCCTCAGTGGAACAAAGCAAGTCATGCAAATTTCACAGCATCGGGTCAGCCAAGGCTGACCCCTACCGGGTTCAAAATATAGTCGAAAGTTGCGTGGGCGAGCCTTGGCTCGCCCACGCAAACACGAAAATCGCTATTTTGTGATGATGTACCTATTTTCTCATTACTTACTCGCACTTACTGAGATTTTTTCTATGCTTGGCGGAGTTTTCAAGTCCACAGAATTAGCCACTCCCAAATTCGGAATTATCTTGACCAACTCGGATTTAGCTGTTACTCTATATTGAGGAATTTTCTTTGCGGCTCGCAACTAGACCATTTTTCAGCAGCATTAGACACGAAAGAATTAATCTTATGAACGCCCGTATTACGCCTTCTTACCGTATTACGCATTATTACCCCCCCCCCCCCCCCCGAAAATATGTTCTAATTCTCAGGCGGCTCGGCAATGCCGCGTCAACCCAGAAGCGTCCGCGCAAAGCCGGCGCTAGGTTCTCTGTTTTTCCTGAAGCCCTGCCACATCCGCGCGCGGCGCGGCATGGGGCTGCTTATCCATCTTTCGCCACAAAGGAAGGCGCCATTAAGCAATAGCTCTTTAAGGAGAAAAACTAATGCTCAGCCTATTTTCGTCTCTATTTCCGGCGCAGCGGATTTCCCTCGCGGGGAAGTATTTTAGAATCGCCCTGTTCAGCGTATTCTGCGCGCTGGTCATCGCGCCCAGCCTGCCCGCCCAAGCCCAACTACATGAACTGACCGTATATTTTCCAGATGAAAGCATCCGCAATAACGCTATAGGCGGGCATGTGCGAAACATACCCGCTAATGCCGCTTATGTCATTGTAGATTTCACCCCGAACGGATTATCAGGGTCCGTGCGAGTTAATCGAGCCAGCTTTGGCAGCTTTGACGGTAGCGCAAGCGCAAGTTTCTTCAATGCCTTCTATGGTTCTAACCCTGGTTTGCAGGTTCGGGCTGTAGCGACCGCGTATGACAGCAATAACAATCGCGTCGGCTATGGGGAAAAAACCATAAGACTCCGCACCCTGGAAGTCTCTATGGGCCCCGTCGGAGATTTCTACTTCAAACTCAATGTCACATACAAGCACAGCGTGGTCGATAATATCTTGGTCACCGTCAAGCAAGGCGGCAGCACAATCACCCAATTCGGCTATCAAAGCGCCAAATCAACCGCGCCTTTCATCATCAGGGTGGGCAATCTGTGGGACAGCAACTTCGATCCCTCTCGCTCCAAGATCAATCCCAGCACCACCTACGATGTGCGGGTGGAATCCATCCGGGGTATGCAGAGCTTGGGCAGCCAGAGCTTCACGGTTACGACCGCGGCTGAAAGAATCTGCCATAAGCTCGGCGGCGCGAGTTCATACCAGAACTGCCCGAAAATCACCATCGATCACCAGAATCACAGCGCCACGGCCCTGGAATTCATCATAGACAAGGTGTCCGGCGCGAGCTACTACAAACTTCCAAGCAGCGTCGCCGCCAGCCGCGGAGGTAGAGGCTGCGAGGAATCCAGAGACAGCACGCTTGGTCCCATGATTAAATGGTGGCCCGAGGATCGCTTTATTGATCCGTCGAAGCCAGGCGAAAGCTACTTTGACCAACATATTGTGCGCTATTGCGGTTTGCGCCCCAATTCCCAGTTCAATATTCCGATTGTGGCTTACGGACTTGTGCCCGGCATGACCGATCAATATTATGTAATAGCCTACGGCGAAGTTAGCGTGAGCACTCTCGCCGAAAACACCGGATCCGGCTCTCCTCAGCAATTGGCGCCGCCGCCCACTCCCAGCCCCACCACCATCCCGCCCGTCGCCATCCAGGTCGATTATCATGGCAACCATGATACCGCCGTCACGCTGTCCTGGGACGCCCCCGGCGGCTATCCCGCCGGCTATGTACTGCAAGTCGTCGGCGGCAATAACGAAGGTTATGTCTTCCATCTGGGCAGGAAAGAAACCAGCCAGCGCGTCAATGGGCTGTCCCCCGGCGCCGATTACACCGCCTATCTGACGGCTTATCTGAGAGATGGCGGCAAGCGCAAAGGCACGACGCATTTTGGCATGGCTGACGCGCAGCCGACGAATACACCCATCCCGCCGACGGCAACGCCAATTCCACAACAGTCGTCACAAGACAGCGTACAGCAGCAAGACCCGCAGCCATTGCAATACAGTCAAATGCAAGCCGAGGAAGCCGAGGAAGCCGAGGAAGATGAGCCCCAACCCAGCGGTCCCTACGCCAGCTTGATAACGACGCTGATTGGCTATCAAGGCGAGACGCAGCATGGCGATGCCCATGTCCTGCGCTGGACGCGGGCGCTGGCGGCGCTGGGCTGGGGCAGCCATGACAACCCGATGACACTGAGTGAAGCAAAGACTATGCGGGATCAGTACTCTACCAGCCGCTGGCAGCCGGTGGTCGACGCGCTGACAGCTTTGCAGCCGCCAACGGCAACACCCATTCCGCCGACACCCGTCCCGCCAACGCCAGTGCCGCCTACGCCGATTCCACCAACGCCGGTGCCGCCTACGCCGGTGCCGCCCACTCCAGTTCCTCCGACTCCGATTCCGCCCACGCCGGCGCCGCCTACGCCAGTTCCAGCCGTCTACAAAGTGCCGCAGAGCCTCATCAATACCTTGAAAGGCTATCAGGGCGAGACGCAGCATGGCGATGCCCATGTCCTGCGCTGGACGCGGGCGCTGGCGGCGCTGGGCAGCGGCAGCCATAACAACCCGATGACCCTGTCGGAAGCGGAAGACATGGCTGACAAGTACACCGCCAAGCGCTGGCAGCCGGTGATTGACGCGCTGGAGAAATTGGCTGAGAATTAGCGCCAGCCGCATCAATCCGAAGTTACGATCAGCGGGCGACTCACCGAGTCGCCCCTGCATTTTCTCTCCTAAATGCAAAAGTGATTTTCTCTGTGCCGGCGGGCAGTGTCTACGCGCCCCTCTGAGTTCTCTGTCAGAATTTGCCCCGCCGCGCAAGACGCCGTAGCCAAGTGATTGTGAAGTTCGCAGCTTGCTGTTATTATCTGCTTGACGTTGAGGAACGAAACGGAAGCGCGTATGGAAGCTGTGAACTCCAATGACAATCCCCTTTCAGCGGAAAGTGTCAGAACATCTGGCGAACGCATCGCCACGCTAGAAGAACGCTCCCAACATGCCGCGACCAAGGCGGAATTGCATCGGTAGCTACAGATAATATTTATCGCGCTGCTTACGACTTTGGGCGGTCTGATTATTCATCTCCACAATACGACCCTCAGCGAGATTTCGGAAATACGACAACTTCTGATTGATATTATCCAACAACTGCCTGGCGGATGACGAACTGTTAAGTCGCCAGATAGCGCAAACTGACCCAGAGGCCTGCCGCTAACCCGAATCTCGCAGCGAGGCATGCCAGGGCATCAGCCGCCGCTCCACATACAGAACGACCAGATAAAACGAGATGCCGATGATCGACGCCATCATGATGGCGGTCCAGGCTTTGGCGAAATCAAAGGCCGACGCCTCTTGCGTGATGTAGACGCCGAGCGTAGCGCGGGGTCCGCCGAAGAACTCGGCCACCACCGCGCCGATCAGGCTCAGGGCGCTGGCCACGCGAAAGGCGCTGAACATATAAGGCAGCGCGTTGGGTATGCGCAGCTTGAGCAGGATGTCCCGGGGCGCCGCCGCGTAAGAGCGCATCAATTCCAACTGGCTGGCGTCCACCAGCGTCAAGCCGCGCACGGTGTTAATCATGGTCGGGAAAAAGACGATGATCGCCACAATCGCCATTTTGGAAGCCGGGTTGGTGATGCCGAACCAGTTGTTCATGATGGGCGCGAAGGCGATGATCGGCACCGAGTTGGCCGCGATGGCGAAGGGCATGGTCGCCTCGCTGACGATGGTCCAGCGCGAGGTAATCAAGGCGACCAAGACGCCGCCGCCGCAGCCGATGATGAAGCCGCCGAAGGCTTCCCAGAAGGTGGCGCCGCTCGACTCAAACAGGATGGAGCGCTCACCCGGCGCCAGCCACAGGCTCACCTGATGCATGAATTCGCTGAAGATCGCCGATGGCTTGGGCAGCAGGAATTGCTGAATATCAAAGGCCAGGACCAGGATCTCCCAAGCCAGGATCACGCCGACGGCGATGGCCAGGGTCGGGAAATAGTAACCCAGCCGACCGCGCGGGGATGCGGCTGCGCTCGCCCCGGCCTGCGCCATCACTCCGCCTCGCCGTCGTTCGCCGCGCCCGAGCCGATGGCGTCGCGCAGCAGGTCGCGGACGCGCGCCACCAACTGGATGTAGGCGGGGTCGCTGCGCGTATTGAAGTCGCGCGGATAAGGCAGCGTATTGTCAACTATCTCCGTGATGCGGCCCGGCCGCGGCGACATCACCACGATGCGATTGGACAAGAAGACCGCTTCGGAAATGCTGTGGGTGACGAAGATAATCGTCTTGCCCGTCTGGTTCCAGATTTTGAGCAGCTGCAGGTTCATGCGCTCGCGCGTGAATTCATCCAGCGCGCCGAAGGGCTCGTCCATCAGCAGCACGGAGGGGTCAAAAGCCAGGGCGCGCGCGATCGATACGCGCTGCTGCATGCCGCCGGAAAGCTGCCAGGGAAAGTGCTTGGCGAAGGCGCCCAGCTCGACCATATCCAGCATGGCTTGGGCGCGCTGCTGCCGCTCGTCGCCGGCGTAGCCCATCACCTCCAGCGGCAGTTGCACATTCTTGGTCACACTGCGCCATTCGTAGAGCGTCGCCGCCTGAAAGACCATGCCATAGTCGCGATCCAGCCGCGATTGCCGGGGTGACTTCCCGTTGACCAGCAGCTCACCCGAACTGGGCTGCAAGAGATCGCCGATCAGGCGCATCAGCGTCGACTTGCCGCAGCCCGAGGGGCCAATCAGCGAGATGAATTCGCCCGCTTCAATCTCCAGGTTGATATCTTGCAGGGCGACCACCTCTTCATCCGAGCCGGGATTAAAGATTTTGTTGATGTCCTGCGCCGAGATGGCGATGTCTCTGCTATCCGCCATAATGCTCCCTAATCAAGCGTACGAACGTAACCGCGCAGGGCGAAGCGTTCCGCCAGCGTTACCGCCACAAAGAACAGGATGCCAATCGTGGCCGCCATGACGATAGACGCCCAGAGCTTCGGCGTCGACACCAGGCTGTAGTCGGAGCTGAAATCCAGGATGGCCCGCCCCAGCCCGTCGCCGATGCCCGAGGGCAATTCGCCGATGATGGCGCCCACCACGCTGGCCGTGGCCGAGACCTTCAGCGCGGTGAATATATGGGGCAGCGCCGCCGGCAGGCGCAGCTTCCAAAGGATCGTCCAGCGCCCCGCGGCGTAGGAGCGCATCAATTCCACCTGCTCGGCCGCGGGGGATTGCAAGCCGCGCAGGGTATTGATCGTCACCGGGAAGAAGGTCAGATAAGCCGCGATGACCGCCACCGACAGCTGGCCGGCGCCCAGCCAGATCACCACCATCGGCGCGATCGCCAGGATGGGCACGGTTTGCGACGCCACCACATAGGGCAGCAGGCCGCGCTCCAACAGCCGCGAATGCGCGAATAAGGCGCCCAAAACCAAGCCCAGCGCCGCGCCGAATACGAAGCCGAATATCGCTTCACTGAAGGTGTAAATACCGGCGTCGGTCAAGATGCGCAGCAGCAGCAATTCGCCATTGCGCCGCGCCGGCTGCAAGAATGCCTCCGCAATCATCTGCAAATGCGGCAGATTCAGGTCGTTGAGTATCTTCAAGTCCAGCAGCACTAAACTGCGTGGCGCGCTGAGAAATCGCTCGTCAGCGAACTCGCCGGCAACCGTGGCGATGTCGCCGCCGAAGACATCCCGCGCCGCGCTCACTTCCCCGGCGTCCTCCGCGCGCGCAGCGATGGTCAAGCGCCCGGGGAATGCCGGCGTAATTGGCAGGAAGGCGACGCCTTGGCTGCGGTCCAGCCGCGCCAGATAGCGCAAATTCTGATAGGTCAGCGCTGTTGCGTCATCGTCATCAGGCGGGTGCGGCGGCATGATATCGTCGAGGTCTTTGCGGTCGGCGATAACATAATCAACCGCGCCGCTTTCCAGCGCCGTCAGCGCCTCGTCCATTGAAGGCAGCGCCTGGTACTGCCAGCTCGCTTGCGGCAGCAGAATCTTGTATTTCACCGAGTCAGCGAAGGCTTTGCTCGCTTCCCAGCCCACCAGCAAGAACGACAGCGCCAAAAAGAACCCCACGACGCGGCCTATTTTGCCCGGTGAAATGATCAGCGCGGCGAGCAGAGTCAGGATGGCGTAAACCAGCAGCGAAAGCGCATTATGGCCCTCTAGCGACGGGATCAGGAAGAGCAGCCCATCCAGCAGCAGGATCGCGGCGAAGTAGAGCGCCGGCGCCCGTCGCGGCCTGACCAGGATTGCCATCAGGGTATAAACCAGCAAGACGACAATCAGCCCGTAGTAGGCGCTGCGCAGATTGCGCATGCTGGTGTACAGAATCTCGGCGTCCAGCGCTTCCAAGCCTAGTTCATCCGCCCAGTTATCGGCATAGCGCGCCCAGGGGGAAAGGATCTCGTCGGAGTCGTTCTCGGTTTGGTCGGCCATCCAGGTGGCCAGCCGGCCCAAGGTCGACTCGAGCAGGGCTTCGTCATCCAGCGCCAGGCCGCCGAAACTGGTCCACAAGCTAAGCGCCAGAGCTAGCGCCAGCAGCGTCAATCCCAACTGCATTGGCTTGCGCCAAGGCGACTGGCTGGTGTCCGCGCTGGCTGGCTCTGCCCTGATGTCGTTCATCAACAAGAGTTTCGTTTATTGCCGGTTTATTGACGATTGAAGCCGATTGTAATCCAAGTCAAAGCGCTATGAATTTGAACGCGGGCGACCCAATGCGCCGCCCCTGCCATCCTGATGCCGCAGTCACGACACCTCAGCCAGCGCCTTGGCCACGATTTCCATAGCCGTATCCATGTCCTCGGCTGATACGTTCAGATGCGGCGCGATGCGCACGACATTGCCGTAAAGCCCGCCCTTGCCCAGCAGCAGGCCCATCTCCTTGCAAGTGTCGACAAAGGCGGCGGTGCGGGGAGCGTCGGGCTGGTTGTTGTTACCGGGCTGCACAATTTCAATAGCCTGCATCAGCCCCATGCCGCGCGTCTCGCCGACTATGGGGAATTCGGCCGCGAATTCCGCCAGCCGCTCAGCCATGCGCGCGCCCTGAACGGCGCAGTTGCCGGGCGTGTCATGGGCTTCCATGTATTCGATGGTCGCCAGGGTCGTCGCCATCGTCACCGGATTGCCGCCAAAAGTCGAGAAGGTCAAGCCGGCCAGGGCATCGGCCACCTCGGGACTGGCGATGGTGCAGCCGATGGGGCTGCCGTTGCCCATGCCTTTGGCGAAGGTCATGATGTCCGGCTCGACGCCCCAATGTTCGATGCCGCACCAATGGCCGCCGGTGCGCCCCCAACCGGTCTGCACCTCGTCGGCGATAAAGATGCCGCCCGCCGCTTTGACGATGGGCATGATGCGGCGGAAGTAATCTTCCGGTGGAACGATGAAACCGCCGGCGCCTTGTATGGGCTCAGCCATGAAAGCGGCGATGCGGCCTTCGGTGCCGGTGGCGATGGTTTCTTCCAGGTCCTGCGCGCAGAGGTCAACCACCTGTTCCGGCGTCATACCCTTGGGCGCGCGGAAAGTGTAGGGATTGCGCACGTGTTTCACGTAGGGGTCCACTACGCCGCCCAGGCGCCAGGGCTGCTGCGCCGACAGGCTCATCGCCAGCATCGAGCGCCCGGAGTAGGCATGACGCAAGGTGATGATGACGGGATTGCCGGTGTACATGCGCGCGGCCAGTACTGCGGTCTCGTTGGCTTCCGTACCGCTGTTGGTGAAGAAACATTTCTGCAGGCGCCCTGGCGTCAATTCGGCTACCTTCTCCGCCAACCGCACCATGATCTCGTTAACGTATATAGTCGAGGTGTGCTGCAGTTTCTGCAGCTGCGCCAAGGCGCGCTCGGTGATCTCGTCGTTGCAGTGCCCGACGGACACCGTAAGGATGCCGCCGAAGAAATCGAGATAGCGCCTGCCCTCGATATCCCAGATGTACTGGTCTTTGGCGTGGTCCGCGATTAGAGGATTATCGCCGTGATAGGGCGTCGCCGCCGGAAACATGACTTCGCGGTAGCGTTGCATGATATCTGCGGACTTTGACATGCGCGCTCTCCTTTGGCATGTAGTTAATTTCGCCGGCCGCGCCGGGGCGGACTTCTGCCCTCGTTCACGCGGCGAATCGTATACAATATGCTTTCGAGGACAATTTTACATTAGTAGCAGGCGGTATCCAAACTTGCCAACGATTGCAGTATGATACTAACACTTGAAACCAGACTGGGATTGAGGAGCGTGACATGAGCAGAATTATAAAGAATTATGTGGATGGCGAGTGGGTTGCTTCAGGCGCGTCGGACCTGATGCCGGTGCAGGACCCGGCCACCTGCGAATTGCTGGCGAATTGTCCCGACTCGACGCCGGCGGACGTGGACGCGGCCGTCAGCGCGGCCAAAGCGGCCTTTGAGGAGTGGCGCAGTACGCCGGTATTAGTGCGCGCGCAGTATATGCACCATTTCAAGGTGATGGTGGAGGACAATTTCGAGAAGGTCTCGCAGATAGTCGTGCGCGAGCATGGCAAGACCATGGACGAAGCGCGCGGCGAGGTACGGCGCGGGGTCGAAAGCATCGACTTCGCCATGAGCGTGCCGGTGCTCATGCGCAGCGATGGCTTGGAAGACATTAGCTCCGGTATTGACGAGACCACCGTGCGGCAGCCGGCCGGCGTCTTCGCCGCCATCACGCCTTTCAATTTCCCCTTCATGGTGCCGCTCTGGTTTTTGCCCACAGCCATCACCTGCGGCAATACCTTCATCTTGAAGCCATCGCCGCAGACGCCGCTCAGCACCGAGTTCCTCTTTGAGATGCTGGATGAGCTGGACCTGCCGGAAGGCGTGGTCAACCTGGTCAACGGCGGCGCGCCATCAGCAACTGCGCTGATGGAGCATCCTGATGTGACCGGCGTCTCCTTTGTCGGCTCCAGCGCCGTGGCCAAGATCATCTACGAGACCTGCACGCGCAACGGCAAACGCGTCCAGGCGCAGGGCGGGGCCAAGAATTACATCGCCGTGCTGCCTGACGCCAACATTGAAGCCAGCGTCAGCAATATACTGGGCGCGGCCTATGGCTGTGCCGGCCAGCGCTGCCTGGCGGCGGCGGTGGCGGTGGGCGTCGGCGATGCTTACGATCAGCTCAAGGACGAACTGGCGAAACGGGTGGCTGCGCTCAAGGTCGGCTATGGTCTGGACGAGACCACACAGATGGGCACGGTCATCAGCGACGCGGCGGTAGAACGCATCGAGTCGATGATCGGGCAGAGCGAAGGCGAAGGCGCCGAGGTGGTGGTCGACGGCCGCAGCTTCAGCGTGGACGGCTACGAGCAGGGCTCCTGGGTCGGCCCTACGCTAATCGCCGATGTGCAGCCCAATACCACCATGGCCGACGAAGAAGTCTTCGGGCCGGTACTGGCCTTGATGAAAGCCGATACCTTTGACGAAGCGGTCGCTATCGTCAATCAGAGCCGCTATGGCAATGCCGCCAGCATCTTCACCAATAACGGCAAATACGCGCGCGAATTCAAATACAGCGTGAACGCCGGCAATATCGGCGTCAATATCGGTGTGGCGGCGCCATCGGCTTCCTTCCCTTTCGGCGGTCAGAAGGATTCCTTCTTCGGCGACCTGCACGGGCAGGGCATGGACTCCATCGAATTCTATACCGAGCGTAAAATCGTCATAGAGCGGTGGGTGTAGCGCGATGGCCTCATTGAACACCTTCGGCGCGATTCTAAGCCACGCGATCGAGTTGGAGTCGCAGCTCAGCGCCTGGTACGGTCACCTGGGCGAGGCGGAAAAGGCGAAAGCGGCTGACAAGCGGCGCAAGAAGCTGGAGCGCGCGCGGCGGGAAAATGTGGTCGAGATCACGCTGGAGCCGATTGAAGGCTTGAGCGCCGACGATTATGCGCTTGACCTCAGCGGCGATTCGGCCGACGCGCAAGCAGCGGCGGCGCAAATCGCGGCGCGCTTCTACGCCGATGTCGCGCCCAAGATCAACGTGCGCGCGGCGCAGCGGGCGCTGGAGCGCTGCGGGCGGGAGCATTCGGCCTAGACTTGCGAGCGCAATGTGGGAGCGACGATGCAGGGGCGACTTTGTAAGTCGCCCACTATGGAGGCGGTCATGAAAGTGATAGAGAGCATCAACTTGATTTGGCGCCGGCCCGGCTGCCGCGGCGGCCGAGCTACTTTGATCGGCAGAGGGCTCAAAGTCAAATTCATAGTCGTGGACTACCTCGACGAAGATCATTTTCCGAGCCCCGAAACAATCGCGCAACGATATGCCGTCACGCTGCCTCAGGTCTATGCGGCGCTTGCCTACTATTACGAGAACAAGTCGGAAATCGACGGAGAAATCGCCGCCGATCATCGCTTCAACGACCTGTTGCGCACACAAGGCGAGGACGCTGCCTGGGCCTCATTGCCGCCGCCAATCGAGCTGGACGCGCCGGTCATTGAAAGTCTGCATCTCATTAGCCGCGACACCGAGCGCCACCACGCCAGCCCCTGCATCGACGGCACATCAGTACGTGTTGCCGATGTCGTCGTGGCTTGGCGCTACAAAGAAGTCAACCCGTCACGCATCGCCGATAAATATGACCTGTCGCTTGGCCAGGTCTTCGGCGCGTTGGCGTACTACCATGAACGGCCTACTGAGATTGACGCTGAAATCGAGTATGAGCGCTATCTGAAAGAAAGGCGGGAGGCGGGGCTTGTCCCAGTCTAAGCTCCGCTTCTATCTGGACGAGAATATGGATCCGGAAATAGCGGAGCAATTGCGACGGCGGGGATTAGATGTCCTCTCGGCCAAGGAAGTCAACTTGCTCAAGGTTTCTGATGATGTGCAGCTACGCTATGCCGCCATTCGCGGCCGCGTCATCTGTACCAAAGACTCGGATTTTGCCAAGCCAGCCAATTGGACAGTTGAGCACGACGGCATCGCATTCTTCCCTGATGCCAACGCATCAATTGGATATTTCGTCAAAGCCCTTGAGGAGCTCTACCACAGCGAAACGCCTCAAAACATGAAGAACAGTCTCAGATTCTTGTGAAGCGCGAGAGAAAGGACATCCCCATGACCGACAAACGAATCGTGCGCGCCGCGCTGCTGCAAGCCTCGTGGACCGGCGACAAAGACTCCATGATTGAAAAGCATATCGAATACACGCATAAAGCGGCCGATCTAGGCGTCCAGATTATGTGCTATCAAGAGCTGTTCTACGGGCCCTATTTCTGCCAGGTGCAAGACCCGCAATTTTTCGCCTTTACCGAGGCAGTCCCCGACGGCCCCACCACGCAGCGCTTCCGCCAACTGGCGGCGGAGTTGAATATGGTGCTGGTCGTCCCCGTCTACGAGCAGGACGGCGTGGGCGTTTATTACAACACAGCGGCGGTCATCGACGCCGATGGCAGCTACCTGGGCAAATACCGCAAGACGCATATCCCGCACCTGCCCGGCTTCTGGGAGAAATTCTATTTCCGCCCGGGCAACCTGGGCTACCCCGTCTTTGATACGGCCGTGGGCAAGGTCGGCGTCTACATCTGCCATGACCGGCATTTCCCGGAAGGCGCCCGCGCCCTGGGCTTGAACGGCGCCGAGATGGTCTTCATCCCCTCAGCCACCTCGCGCGGATTGAGCCAGCATCTTTGGCGTATCGAGCAAACATCGCACGCCATCTTCAATACCTACTACGTCGGCACCAGCAATCGCGTCGGCATCGAGGAATATGGCGATGACGACTTCTACGGCGAGAGTTATTTCTGCGATCCCAAGGGCCAATTCATCGGCGAGCTGGGCAGCGCCCATGACGAAGAGCTAATCGTGCGCGACTTGGATCTGGGCGTGATTCAGGAAGTGCGCGATACCTGGCACTTCTATTTCAATCGCCGACCCGACCAATACGGTCCACTGGTGCAAGATACGGTGTCGACAAGCTAATCGTGGAACCAAGCCCGCCGCCGCAAAAGCCATGTAGGGGCGACTGACGGGCAGTGTCTACGCGCCCCTGTGAGTCGCCCGTCGAATAGAACAGAGAGTTCCTCAGGAGTGAAACCATGGATTTCGGCATTACTTTCAAGGGCGATATTTCGCCGCAGCGCACAGTGGCGCTCTGCAAACAGGCGGAGGTCGCCGGCTTCAAATACGGCTGGTTCTTCGATTCCCATGTGCTCTGGCGCGACTGCTATCTGACGATGGCGCTCTGCATGGCGCACACTAACAACATGATCTTCGGGCCGCTGGTGACCAACCCTGGCGTGCGCGAATGGTCCGTGGCTGGCAGCATGTACGCCACCCTGGCGCTGCAGAGCGGCAACCGCATCGAAATCGGCATCGGCCGCGGCGACAGCTCGCGGCGCATGTTGGGCCGCAAGCCGATGACCGTCGCCAATATGGAGCGCTTCGCCGATGCCCTGCGCGGGTTCGCGCGCGGCGATGAGGTGGCTTACGCTGACACCTCGGCCCAACTGGCCTGGGCTGAGGGCTACGAGATGCCAATTTGGATCGCGGCGTATGGGCCCAAAGCGCTGGCCGGCGCCGGCCGCAGCGGCGAAGGGCTGGTCATTCAATTGGCGGATCCGGGCTTGGTCAAGTGGTTCAGCGAGCAGGCCCTCGCCGGCGGCGAGGCGGCTGGCAAAGATATGTCAAATTACCAGATCATGTCGGCGGCGCCGGTCTGGGTCGGCGATATAGAGATAGCGCGCGAGCAAACGCGCTGGTTCCCGGCCATGGTGGGCAATCATGTGGCCGATATTGTCGAGCGCTACGGCATGAATAGCCCGGACATACCCGACAGCCTGACCGCTTACATTGAAGGACGCCGCGGCTACGACTACAAAGAGCACGCCGATAAAGACGCGGACCACCTCGACTTCATCAGCGAGGACATCGTCGACGCCTTCGGTATTCTGGGGAGCGTCGATGAGCACATCGCCAAGCTCAAGGCGTTGGAAGCGGCCGGCGTGACGCAATTCAACATCTACCTGATGTGCGGCGAGGAAGAGCGCATCGTGGCCGAATACGGCGACAAGATTATCCCGGCCTTTGCGTAAGTCCCGCTGCCCTTTTTGCGCCTTCGCATTGGCAGGCAACGAAAATGATATACTCTCGCTAGTAGCGAGCGCGAGGAAAGACCATGGCAATCGACAGCATCCGCCAAATGACGGTCGAGGAGTACATCGCTTTTGATGAAGCCAGCGAATACAAGAATGAATACATTGACGGCGAGATAATCCCTATGACCGGTGGCACACTTTATCACGCCATTATCATGGCGAACGCCAGCGGAGAACTCCGGCAACTCCTGAAAAGGAGTGATTGCCGGGTTATCAGCAGCGATATGCGCAACCGCGTCAGCCCGACGCGATATCTTTACCCCGATTTTTGCGTCGTTTGCGGCAGCGCAGCGACAGATGAACGGGCGGTAACGCTGTGGAATCCCGCCTTGGTTGGTGAAGTCACCTCGCCCTCATCAATCGATCGTGACCGCGGAGAAAAGCGTCGTTTCTATCAAAGCATCGCCTCCTTGCAAATTTATCTCGTGATTGACCAGTTTCAAGCCCAAGTCGAAGTCGACACGCGTCAAGACGACAGCTGGCAGACGGAAGAATATGCTGGTTTGGATGCCGTGATTCCGCTGCCAGCGCTGGATTGCGACTTGCCGCTGGCGGAAATCTACGCCGGCATCGAGCTTTGAAGCATTCGGGAAGAGCGCATCGTGACCAAGTACGGCGACAAGATCATCCCGGCCTTCAGCTGAGCGCTTTCCACACGCAAGTTATAGGGACGGTTCAGTTAATCGCCCGAGCTCCAGATAATGCCTTTGCAGTTTGACGAGAACTTATTGGTTATACTGAAACTGCAAATGGTCATCAGTGTCATCTGACTCAAGGGGCAGACCATGGTAATCGACAGCATCCGCCAGATGACGGTCGAAGAATACTTCGCCTTCGATGAAGCCAGCGAATACAAGAATGAATACATTGACGGCGAGGTCTATCCGATGACCGGCGGGACAGCTAATCACGCAGAAATTATGCTGCACCTTAGTTTCGCCCTTGGGCTGAGACTTAGAAGCGGCGACTTTCACTTTTACAGCAGCGCCATGCGCATTCGTGTCAGCCCCACTCGTTATCTTTATCCAGACTTGAGCATCGTCGCCGGCGAACCGGAGCTTGACGAACAAGCCATCAACCTCTTCAATCCCACACTGGTCGCAGAAGTGATCTCGCCAACCACGGCCGACAAAGACCGCGGCTTCAAGCGCGGCTTGTACCAGAGCATCCCCTTGCTTCAGGTCTACCTCGTCATTGACCAATTCAAGGCGCAAGTCGACGTCGACACGCGTCAAGACGACAGCTGGCAGACGAAAGAATTTGCTGGTTTGGATGCCGTGATTCCGCTGCCAGCGCTGAATTGCGACTTGCCGCTGGCGGAAATCTACGCCGGCATCGAGCTTTGAAGCATTCAGTAAGAGCGCATCGTGACCAAGTACGGCGACAAGATCAGCCCGGCCTTCAGCTGAGCGCTTTCCACACGCAAGTTGTAGGGGCGATTCCGTGAATCGCCCGAGCTCCGGAATAATGCATTTGCAGTTTGACGAGAACTTATTGGTTATACTGAAACTGCAAATGGTCATCAGTGTCATCTGACTCAAGGGGCAGACCATGGCAATCGACAGCATCCGCCAGATGACGGTCGAAGAATACTTCGCCTTCGATGAAGCCAGCGAATACAAGAATGAATACATTGACGGCGAGCTATATCCGATGACCGGCGGGACACTCAACCACGGCGCTATCATAATGAAAACGGGATTTGCGCTCATGCGGCGATTGATCGGAAGCGATTGCCAGGTTTTTGGCGGCAATGTGCGCAATCGCGTCAGCCCAACCCGCTATCTATATCCCGACATAAGCGTCGTCTGCGGTACGCCTGAAACCGACGAGCGCTCCATAAACTTGTTTAATCCTGTGCTGATCGCCGAGGTTACCTCACCGTCATCATTGGATTATGACCGCGGTGACAAGCTACGCTACTATCAAAGTATCGCCTCGCTGCGTATCTATCTGGTGATTGATCAGCAGCAGCCCTTGGTTGAACTGTATGAGCGCCATGACGACAGCTGGCAGACGGAAGAATATGCTGGTTTGGATGCCGTGATTCCGCTGCCGGCGCTGAATTGCGACTTGCCGCTGGCGGAAATCTACGCCGGCATCGAGCTTTGAAGCATTCAGGAAGAGCGCATCGTGACCAAGTACGGCGGCAAGATTATCCCGGCCTTCAGCTGATTCACAGCATCGTCGAGAGAGAATTATAGGGGCAGCCCATCGGGTCGCCCGATATCGCGAAAACCAATTGGCTATACCCTTCGATAGGAGAAAATCATGGGCACACTATTTGTAAACGGAACCATCATCACCGCCAGCGACATGGTGCAAGCCGATGTCCTGGTCGAGGGCGAGGTCGTCACGCTGATTGGGCGGAATCTCAATGCGGGCAGCCACGATGTGGTCGATTGCGCCGGCAAGTACCTGCTGCCTGGCGGGATTGATGTACACACCCACCTGGACCTGCCCTTCGGCGGCACCATCAGCAACGATGACTTCGACGTCGGGCACATGGCGGCGGCTTTCGGCGGCACCACCACCCATATCGACTTCGTCGTGCAGCCCATCGGCGGCAGCCTGCACGACGGGCTTGAGACCTGGTGGGCCAAGTCGCGCGATATCGCGCAGATCGACTATGCCTTCCACATGGCTGTCACCGACTTGAACGACGCCGTTATGAAAGAAATTCCGACCATGCTCGACGAGGGCATCACCAGCCTCAAGCTGTTCATGGCTTACAAGAATGTCTTCATGATCGACGACGCCACGCTCTTCAACACCATGCGCGTGGCGGCGGACAACGGCATGATTGTCATGGTGCACGCCGAGAACGGCGATGTCGAGGCGGCGCTGACGCCGGCGCTGCTGGCGGCGGGCAAGACCGACCCGGTCTACCACGCCTCGTCGCGCCCGCCGGAGATAGAAGGCGAAGCCACCAATCGCGCCGTCGTTATGTCCGGCCTGACCGGCTGCCCGCTCTACGTGGTGCACATGACCTGCGAGAGCGCCATCGACGCGCTGCGGCGCGGACGCGCCCTGGGTTACCCGGTCATGGGCGAGACCTGTGTGCAATACTTCTTCCTTACGGTCGATGACCACATGGCGCTGCCGAATTTTGAAGGCGCCAAATACGTCTGCTCGCCGCCTATCCGCAGCAGGCAGGACCACGATATTCTCTGGCAGGCGGTCCGCGATGGCACGCTGCAAATCGTCAGCACCGACCACTGCGACTTTTGGTACGACGGCGGGCATGGTCCCTGGCAGGAGTGGAACGAACGCACCGGCGGAACCGATTGGGTCGGCTATGAACAGCAAGATCCCTCTTATCGCCGGCCGGGCAAGGAACTGGGGCTGGGCGACTTCTCCAAGATTCCCAACGGCATGCCGGGCTTGGAAGATCGCATGATGGTCATGTGGGACTCGGGCGTGAACAGTGGGGTGCTGTCGCCCTCGCGCTTCGTTGAACTCTGCTGTACCAACCCGGCCAAGATCTTCGGCATGTACCCGCGCAAGGGCACCATCGCCGTCGGCTCGGATGCCGACATCCTGGTCTGGGATCCGCAGAAGGAACACACCATCAGCGCCGCGACCCACCACATGCGCGTCGACTATAACTGCTACGAGGGCATGACGGTCAAAGGCCGGCCGGCGCAGGTCTATCAGCGCGGCCGGAAACTGGTTGACGGCGATCAGTGGCTGGGCAGCAACGGCTCGGGCCAATTCATCCCGCGGGCGGCCGGCGCGCCAGTGCTGTAGAAAGCCGCCATCAACACGATGTACTTTAGGGGCGAGCCACTGGCTCGCCCTATTGTTTCAAAGCAGTAGCTTGCGGGAAAAGCAGGCGCGCCATAGTATGATAACGCTAACGTGAGGAAGGGTGCTGGAGACGGCGATATGGAAGTCAAAGCTCGCGTTTATGACGTTGATCGCTTTTGGGAGTTTGTCCATCAGCCGGAAAACGCCGATAAACACCTGGAACTCATAAAGGGAGAGATTATAGAAATGGCGCCACCGGGCGAAGCGCACGGCTTTCTTGCCGGCTTGTTCTATCACCATTTTCTACTTTTTGACCCGCAACGCAAAATGGGCGTGCCAACGGTAGAATCTGGCTACTATACGCCGGACGACCGCTATACTGTGCTTGCGCCCGACGCGGCCTTCCGGCTAAGAAAGCGCGCGGATGCGCCGCTCAACAAGAGGTGGGTGTCGATGATGCCGGACATCGCCGTCGAAATCAAATCCCCCAGTGACAGCATGGCGCAGATGCGCCGCAAAGCCGCCATCTATCTGGAGAATGGCTCGCAGCTAGTCTGGCTCGTCATTCCCGATCAGCGAGGCGTCGAAGTCTGTCGCCTTGAGGACGAGGGCGGCATTCAAACCGAATTCATCGGCATAGACGGCAGCCTCTCAGGCGAAGGTGTTCCGCCAGGCTTTCAGCTCGAGCTCGCTGCGCTTTTCGCTTGATCCAAAGCCAGCAGGGCGCCGCCGGCCCGCGCCGGTAGTCGGCCTAGCGCGCGACCGCATAATAAGATCGCCGTATTCTCGTCCTGCCTTGTGGGGGCAGGCCTCTAGACAGCGCTTCCCCCAGCCGCGGTTCCGCGAAGCCAATGCGTTGCCGCTACACCTCCGGGCTTACACA
Source organism: Anaerolineae bacterium (assembly GCA_022823165.1). Taxonomy (GTDB): domain Bacteria; phylum Chloroflexota; class Anaerolineae; order Aggregatilineales; family Phototrophicaceae; genus UBA6055. The sequence continues at coordinate 24,755 of JAJDXR010000084.1, forward strand.
TCATTGGCAGCTTGGTGACGGCTATGTAACGACGCGCTTTCGTGATACAGTGGCATCATGCATTGAAAGGAGATTGGGAGCCTATGAAACGTTGCATACTCTTCGCATTGCTCATACTGCTGGTAAGCGGACTTGGACTTGCCGCGGACGAGCAATCACTTGATCTTGAGCATTACTGGCTGGACAACGGTCTGGAGGTGATTTTGGTGCGGGATACCACCGCGCCTACCGTAGCGGTGGATATCTGGTACCGCGTCGGCAGCGCCAACGATCCGGACGGCAAAAGCGGCTTTGCGCATCTCTTCGAACACCTGATGTTTGAAGGCTCGCCACATGTTCCAAGCGGCACTATGGATCAATTGCTGGAACGCGTTGGCGGCTCGTCGAACGCTTATGTCAACAACGACCACACCACCTACTACGACACGGTTCCTTCCCATCAGCTGCCATTGGCGCTATGGGTAGAGGCGGATCGTCTCGGCGGCTTGAACGTCACCCAAGAGGCTCTCGATAATCAGCGCGCAATTGTCGTTGAGGAGTTGCAGCGCAGCTATGACAACCGACCCTATGGCACGGCGGTCAAAGCGTTAATCACCGTGCCCTACTCCTACGAACCCTATAAGCGACCCGCCATCGGCAGCATTGAAGATGTCAATAACGCCCAAATCGAAGACGTTTTCGCGTTTCATCGCAGCTATTATGTCCCCAATAACGCCACCTTAGTGGTCGCCGGAGATATCGACTTGGCGGGGACGCGAACGCTGGTCGCCGAGCTGTTCGGCCAAATCCCGCGCGGCGACGACCCGCCAGGCTTGCCAGAGTTTGCGCCCGTTGACCAAGAGGAAGCGGAATTCATCACTATCGAAGACCCCTTCATCAATCTGCCGGCGCTTCTGGTCGCCTATGAGATCCCGCCGCTGGTTCATGAGGACTACCCGGCGCTGGATGTGCTGTCGCGCGTTCTGAGCGTTGGCGACTCGAGCCGGCTGGCGAAGCGACTGGTGGATACCGGCAAAGCCTTGCAAGCGGATGCCTGGATATTCGGCAATCGCGGACCAGGCATGTTCGCCTTCATTCTTATCTCCAATGTCGGCGTCGACCTGGCCGAACTTGAGGCCGCGTCCTACGAAGAGCTGCAAAGGATCATTGACGAGGGCCTGCCGCAAGCAGAGCTTGACAAAGTTATCGCCGGCATTCGCAGCCGCAGCATTCTCGGCCTGGAGACAGCCCTCGGCCTGGCGGAGAGCGTACAAAGCGCCAATTACTACTTCGGCAATCCGCAAGCTGTATTTACCGGCATCGAACGCTATAAGTCGGTAACCAGCGAGGACATCCAGCGCGTGGCCAAGCAATACCTGGAAGCGAATAATCGTCACGTTTTCAACGTGGTGGAAACGGATGCCGACGCTCCTCCGCCGGTGCAGCCTTACGCTGCCGAAGACGCAGTCGAAATGGAGCCGGAATACCGGTATGTCATCGAGCAGAGCGAAGCGCCGCCGCCATTGGATTCGAAGGAATTCAGCTTCCCGACGATCACCGAGAACCGGCTGGACAACGGGCTGGAAGTGGTGGTGATCGAGCAGCCCAACATGCCCATCATCTCGCTGGATGTCTACTTCAGCGGCGGCTCAACCGCCGCGCCGCAGGACCTGCCCGGCCTGGCGAGCATAACCGGCTCGCTAATCACGCGCGGCAGCGCAACGCGCAGCGCCCAGGACATCGCCGGCGCCATTGAGCAAGTTGGCGGCGCCGTGGGCAGCGGTGGCGGCAGCGACAGCCTCCAAGTCGGTGTTTTTGGCTTGGTTGAAGACAAAGATCTGGCTTTTGACCTGCTGGCGGATATGACGCTAAACGCGGATTTCCCGGATGATGAAATTGAGCGCGAACGGTCGCAACGAATCAGCGCCCTGGAAGCCAACCTGGCTGAGCCGGGATATGTCGCCGGACGCGTTTTCGGCCGCATGCTCTACGAGGGGCATGCCTATGGCAACGCTGTGACCTTCGATTCGCTGGAAGCCATCACGCGGGATGACATCGTCGCTTTCTACGAATCACGGCGGCAGCCGGATAACGCCGTGCTAATCATCGCGGGCGCCATTACAACCGAGGAAGGGCTGGCTTTTGCGGAGCAGCATTTCTCTGGCTGGCAAGGCGCTGCCGAAGCCATTAGCTACGCCGAGTTGCCGGAGCACAGCGGCCAACAGATTTACCTGGTCAACCGCCCCGGCAGCACTCAGGCGACCTTCCGCCTGGGCAATATCGGCATCCAGGGCGCCAGCCTTGATTACTTCCCGGCCCGTGTCATGAATCACGTCCTGGGCGGCACCTTCAGCTCGCGACTGGTGCAAAACATCCGCGAAGAGAAAGGTTACACCTACAGTATAGGCTCCGGCTTCAGCTATCCCGCCGATACGGGCCGTTTCGTCGTCAGCGCCTCAGTCCGCAATGATGTCATTGCGCTGACGCTGGAAGAAGTCTTCGCGGAAATTGAACGCATCCAGACCGAGCCGCTGACGGACGAAGAGATCAATGACGCCCGCGATGGCATCGTCGGCGAGTGGGTGTTTGGGCTGGAAAGCTATCAGGACTTCGTCGAGGCGGTGGCCTCCTACAAGATTCGCGGCGTCGAATTGGATCGGCTCAATAAATGGCTCGGCCATATCAAGGATGTCAGCAAAGACAGGGTGCTTGACATCGCCAATCGCTACATCCATCCCGAGGACTTCATCATCGTGGTGGTCGGCGACGCCAGCGAAATCCAGGAGCAGTTGGAGACGCTGGGCGAGGTGACCCTGCTGGAAGCGGAATAAAGCGACATTCAAAGGGGAGCGCCTCTTGTGGCCGCTCCCCTTAATCTGTGTCCTGTTGCATTCGGGCGATCCAAGCGGGTCGCCCGTTTCTTTGATCTTATACGTCTGCTTCAGCGCCAGTCGCAGACTCAAATGCGACATTAAGGTAGATTTCGCGCAAGGCAAGACGACAGCCCAGCGCCTCCAACTCTAGCTCATCGTCCAGGCTGCCGAAGGTTTGCAGCTGCCAGCCGGTCAGGCTGCGCGTATACAATTCCACCAGCGCCTGATCCTGTTCAACAATCAGATAGGCTTGAATCGAAGCCACTGACTCGTAAAGATCCCGTTTCAGTACTCGGTCATGGCGCGCTGATGACGGCGAGATGACTTCGACCACGACTGTCGGATTGAGCAGAATG
>JAJDXR010000072.1 GCA_022823165.1 Anaerolineae bacterium
CAGCTTGTTTATGCTCTCTTGACTATTTTGTATTTCTCGACGGGTCGCCTCAGTCGTTGTGGCGCGTGGGTGTAGAACCTGTGCCATAGGGCATCCTTTTGGCTAGATGAAATTATCCCATTATAATCCGAAACCATACACATAGACGCTATAGCAGGCGCGACGATTTGCGCTAGAATGGCGGCTTATCCCGATAGACGAAAGGGCGTCTCCACTTGGCAAATTCAATCAAAGCCATCATCTCCGATATGGACGGCGTCCTCTGGCGCGGCTCACAAGCCCTGCCCGGCCTGACCGACTTCTTCAACTTCCTTTTCGAGCGTGACATCAACTTCGTCTTGGCGACCAACAACAGCCGCAATACGCCTGCGGACTATGTCGAGAAGCTGGCGTCCATGGGGGTGGCCGGCATAAACCCCTGCCACATCGTGACCAGCGGCACAGCGACGGCGATCACGCTGCAAGCGCAATACCCGGCCGGCACGCGAGTGTATGTCGTGGGCGGGCCTGGTCTAAAGCGGTTGCTTTGCGATGCCGGCTTCCAACTGGTGGAGCGGGGCGCGGAGCTGGTAGTCTGCGGCATCGACTTCGACCTCAGCTACGACAAAGTCAAGCGGGCCACCCTGCTCATTCGCGGCGGCGCGCGCTTCATCGGCACCAATCCGGATCCGTCTTTCCCATCGCCCGAGGGTTTGGTACCCGGCGCGGGCAGCATCCTGGCGCTGATCGAATCGGCCTCCGGCTGCGCGCCCATCATCATCGGCAAACCGGAACGCGGCATGTTCGAGGCGGCGCTGCGCCAAGCCGGGGCAAAACCGGCTGAGACGCTTATGATCGGCGACCGCATCGGCACCGACATCATCGGCGCGCAGGCGCTTGGCATCAAAACGGCGCTGGTGCTGACCGGCGTGGAGACCGAAGCCAGCCTGCGCGCGAGCGAGACGCAGCCGGATCTGGTGTTCGCCGGGCTGCCGGAGTTAATCGCGGCGCTGGGCGGGATTTGACACACTCTTGCCACAGAGAGCACAGAGTCAAATTTAGGACAGAGAGAAGGATTTGATCTATTGTTGTTGCTTTGCCGTCGAATGCCGTAGGGGCGATTGACGGCCTAGCGGGTGTCTACGCGCCCCAGTGAGCCGCCTGAAACCGATCAGCGGTCCGTATTCGTATTCATCAAGGCAGCCAGCACCGCCTCAAGGTCGGGCCTGTCTTCCGCGTCCTTGAAATCCGCCATGCGCGTATACACCTCGAACGCAGCCTCGAAGAAACCCGGCGGCAAGCCCGCCAGCTCAAATGTCGCTGCGATCTCCTGCATCTCCCCGGCGAAGCGCCAGGCTTTGGCCGTCACGCCGCGCACCTGATCGCGCCGCTGCTGCACTGACTCCGCCGAGCGCAGCCCCCATTCCCGCTCCAGCTCGCCGCGCACATCCAGGTTTTCCGCCACGCCGTATATTGCCGCGAGCAAAGCGGTCGAGCCTTTGGTCAGAGCCGCGAAAGTCATCTTGAGCGCCGAGGCTTTGCCCACCTCGTCGCCGATGGCGATGGCTTCGGTGAGCGTACCTTCAAACAGCGCCGCCACCTGCCCCGCCGCCGGTCCGGAAAGATAGAAGCGAGTCGTGCCGGCTTGCCAGGCGGGCGGACCTACAATGCTGCCGTCGACAACGTTGATGCCGGCCGCGCCCATGCGCTCGGCAATAGCCACCGCTTTCTGTGGCGAGATGGCGTTGCCCTCGCAATACAATCCGCTGAAGCTGGCTGCTGTTACCGCGTCAGCCACTGCTTCAGCGGCGTGGGGCGGGCAGACGCAGAGGATGATCTGGCAGGCGTCGCAGAGCTCAGCCAAGGTATCGACCTGGCGCAGGTCCCCCTCGGCGGCGCGTTGGCGGGTGTCGGCGCTGCGCCCGGCTGAAGCCCATATCACGTCGTGCCCGGCCGCGCGCGCCGAGGCCGCTATCGAGGCGCCCATCGCCCCGGGATTGAGTATGCCTACAGCTGTCACAGCATATTCCTTTAGGTATCGGTCAGTTGTCGGGGTCAGTTGTCGGAATGGAGCAGGCGCTCGAAGCGATCGTAGGTCTCGGATTTTTCGTCGAAGACGTAATCGGGATGCGCCACAATGATATCGGTTCCGCCGATGGCGCGCAGATGCTGCATGGTCTTGTGTATCAGCTCGGAACGAACCAGCAAATTCGTCTCGAACCACTGCTTGACGCTGCCGGGCGGGCTGGCCACCGCCACCACGCCGGGGCCTTTGCTGCCGCTGAGCGCCGGATTGGCCAGGATACGCCCCTGCACATCGCTCACGGAAGCGCCGCTGATATTGGCGCGCAGCGAGACGTATTGGCGAGCGCGGCGATTCGCCTCAATGAGCTCGATCATTTCGCGCAGGGTTTCCAGCTTGGCCGGCGACTCGCGCAGGCGGCGGCGATTGGCGATCAGCACCGCTTCCGAATCGATGATGACGCCGCCCTCGATCGGCCGCAGATGGTTTTCGCGCAGGGTCGTGCCCGTTTGCGAGAGATCGGCGATCAAGTCCGCGTAGCCCATGCGCGGCGCCGCTTCCATCGCGCCCTCGGCATGCACCAGCAAGAAATGCGAGATACCCTGCTGGTAGAGGAAATTCCGCGTCAAGTTACTGAACTTAGTGGCGATGCGCAACTGCCCGCCGCGCGCTTGATGGCGCAGGCTGAGATCGGACAGGTCTGCGATTGACGTCACATCAATCCAGGAATCGGGCGCCGCCAGCAGCAACTGGCAGTGACCGAAACCCAACCGGTCGATGACCATGACATCGGTCGAATCCTCGCTGTGCTCGGCGACAATGTCCAAGCCGGTAACGCCGATATCGGCCCGGCCCTCCAGCACCTTGTTGAGAATATCCAAAGGCCGCTGATAGACAACTTCCGCCTGCGGCAAACGGGGAATGGTCGCGCTGTACTGGCGGCGATTCGGCTTGTAGATGCGCAGGCCGGCGCGGGCGAAAAACCCCTCGCAAGGCTGGGCCAGATTGCCTTTGCTGGGCAGAGCCAGGATGAGATTTTCAGCGGCCATTTGGTTATCCATCAGCGCTCAATAGCTCCTCGACCGTCTCAGCCAGCTCAGCCTGAAGGATAGGCTGTTCCTGGCGACTGCGCATATCCCGCAGGAGTGCCGATTGATCGGCCCGCTCGGCTTCACCGATGATGATGACCAGCCTGGCGCCGCGGCGGTCGGCCTGTCTCAAGCTGCGGCTCAGGTTGCGCCCCTCGATGCTCACTTCGGTCGTGATTCCGCGCGCGCGCAGATCTTTGGCGGCGGCGAATGCCGATGCAAAGTCGCCTTCCGCGACCGGTATCACGCAGACCGTTCCCGCTTCGGGCGCCGCGCCTTTTGCCGTCTCCAGCACGCTGGCGAGGCGTTCAATGCCATAAGCGAAACCCAGGGCCGGCATCGCCTCGCCCCCACCCAGGATGCTGACCAGATTGTCGTAGCGTCCGCCGCCGCAGATTTGAATCGCCTCGCCCGTTTCCAGCGTGCAATGCAATTCAAAGATCAAGCCGGTGTAATAGTGCAAGCCGCGGTTCAAACCGAAGTCCAGCTCAATGTCACCGCTGATGTCACCGTATTCCGCCAGGCAATCGAGCGTTCGCCCCAAGGCGTCCAGAGCCGCGCCATCGAGTTTGAAGTCCGCGGCCAGCGCCTGCGCCTGCCGCAGGGCCGCCGTCGGTTCGCCCGCCAGTTCACCCAGGCGCCGCATGAATTCCAGCGCGACCCGCAATTTGGGTCCCTGCTGATCTTCGCGGATTTTCTGCAACAGGCGCTCAACAACCTCGCCCTGCTCGCGATTGGCGTCGATGCGGATATTCAAGCTGTGCAAAAAGTCCGTGATGGCCTGATGCGCTTCGTCATCAGTCATTTCGCGCAGCAGATTAATCAGCCGCTGGCTCTGGGTATGCTCGCCGTCCGCCGACGCCGACGTCGCCGTCGTGGCGCTTTCGAATTCGGGATAGATCTCTCGCAGCGACGCGATCACGGCGTCGATGCCGCGTTTGCGCAGGTTTTCCATATTGCGCAGCAGGAAGTTGACCAGCTGCTTGCGCAAACCCAGCGCCTGCAGAAAACTCTCCAGCACATCGCTATGGCCTATCACGAGCTGGTAATCGCGGATGCCCAGCCGCTCCAGGCCGCCGCAAGCCAGGTTGATTATCTCGGCGTCGGCGCGCGGCCCCTTGGCGCCCAGCAATTCGGCGCCGCTCAAAGTGAACTGACGGTAGCGATTCTGCTGCGGCTTCTCGTAGCGGAACACGGGCCCGCTGTACTGAATCCGCAGGGGCAGCGGCTCATCTTGCATATGCTCGACATAGGCGCGCAGAATAGAAGCCGTCAGCTCGGGACGCAAGGCGACGCGGCGGCTCCGGTAGTCAAATTGGTAGAGGCGCGCGGCGATATCTTCGCCGGATTTGCGCAGGTAGAGTTCGGTATTCTCCAGAATCGGCAAATCGATCGGCTGATAGCCGTGCAAGCGCAAATGCCGCTCGAGGCGCTCTTGCACTTGCCGCTGACGCGCGTATTCCGCGCTGAATACATCGCGCATTCCGCGTAGAGCGGCGATTTTGTCGGCCGATGGCATGTCGGATTCTCTGGCTGAAGTCCGATTGGTCAAACGTCGCTCAGACTACCACCGAATCAGTCAAAGGCAAAGTGCCGGGCGCGGCGCCTCAAGGGGGCCGGGTGAACTCCACGCGATAGTCATCGGCGCCGTCTATGATGAATCGCAGCAGCGCCTGCCCTTCTTTGTCAATGGCGGCGCGTACCTCGTCGCCTAGTACATCAAATGAGCTAACATTCAGGATCGCGCGCGCTAGCTCCCGCCGGGCGCTCCAGATGGCGCCGACGAAGCCGTCGATGATAACCGAGCCCAGCACCCGCCCGGCCGAAACGAAGACTTTCTTGCGGTGCTCTTCCGGCAAGATGCGTCCGCGGTCTTTGTGGGCGATCAAGATATTGTCGTATTCGGGCAGGAAGCGAATCGGCGCCGGCGCGTCGGCGTCTTCAAGCGTCAGTTCGGGCAAGTCATAACAGACTTTGCCGGCGGCATCGCGATACGCAACCAGCTCCCCCACTGTCGCAGCCAGCGGCGTCTTCAAGCGGGTCATGCCGGTCCAGGTTTGGAAGTCCATGACGCTGGCGGGCCCGTATGCCGCCAGGTAACGCCGAAACAGCGCGCCCAGATCCGACGGCTCAGCAGGCCCCAGCCAGCTTTCGGCCGTGGTATAAGTCGCCCGCGTACCCACGCCCCAGGTTCCGCTGGGCGGGATCTGCACCAAAGGCAAGTAGCTGCGCACGGCATAAGCCATGGCCTGCTTGTCTTGATCGGGCAGGTGTTCCTGCAGGTGGTCGCGCAGGGCGCCGATAGCGGGCTTCTCCGCTTCGAGGTAAGGTTTGGCGATCTTGATCAGCCGCTCGATATCCAGGGCCCTGGCGCGCGCGCCAAAAAACGAGCGCAGACCCCGCGCCAATGCCGGCTGAATCACGGCTTGGAAGCGCTGATGGTCGGCGGCGGTCACGAGGTGGAGCGTCGAGCGCAGCCAGGGCGCCCGCGCCACTTGACGGGCCTCCAATAGCGCGGTCAGGTCATTGCGCTCGAAATGTCGCAGACGCGTCCAGAGCCCGATATAAGGCGGATTGGGAATCTGCGATTGCAGCGCCAGCAGCGATTCGATGGCTGCCCGGCTATCCAACTCCGCGCGCTTCAGCAGGCGCTGCCGCGCCAGCAACGTACGATTCAACTGTCTGAGCGTGAGTTTTTCCGCTGCCATCAGCCGCGCCCGCTCCTGTGATTAGCGGCGCCCAGTATAGCAGCCCTTGCTTGCCTCATCAAAGCGGTGTGGCGACCGCCTCTTCCTGGATTTCTTGGGGCGCATCCGAGCCGAACAGGCGGCGCATAAAGAAAAGCAGGCAGCCAGCGACCAGCGCCAAGGCCGCGGCCAGCGAGATGCGCAAGGGCATCTGCCGCGCGCGCTTGATCAGGCCGGGCTGTCCTTCTATCAGATCCGCCAGTTCCGTACGCAGCGACTCGACGAATTCGGGCCGCGGCTCAACCGGCCTCAAAGCGCTTTGCAGCGCCTGTATCAGGCCCGCAAACTCGCCCGCGTCGGAAGCAGGCGACTCAGCTCGCCCCATCAACTCGTCTAAGTCGCCGCCGGCCTGAAGGCCCGAAGCGACGGCGTCAAGCGTAGCTTGAGTCTGAATCTTGCTGGACGAAGTCATATCCGCTTACACCTCGGTTCCCTCTAAGCGCTGCTGATCGGCCGCGGCGCTGCTTGGCATATCGTCCCGCAGCGCCAGCAGTGTACGATGATACAGTGATTTAATGGCGCCTTCCGTGCGCCCCATAATTTCGCCGATCTGGGCATTGGACATTTGCTCGATGAACTTCAAGAGCAGCAATTGCTGGCGCTCTTCCGGCAACCGCCGCACAGCCTGCAGCAACTGGTCGCGCTCTTCCGATTCTTCAGCCAGTCGCTCGGGCGCTTCCGAATGCAGCGAGCGCGCCACATAATCATCCAGCGCGATTATCTTGCGCCGCGACTGATCGCGATGCCAGTTGGCCACCAGATTGTGCGCGATGCGATAAAGCCAGGCCTGGAAGGGCAGACCCCGATCGACATAGTCGCCGATATGCGAATAGGCGCGGATGAAGACCTTGGCTGTCAGGTCTTCGGCATCCTGGATGTTGCCGGTCCGATGATAGATATAGCTATACATCTTCTTCACATAACGCGCGTATAGTTCGCCAAATGCCTCAGCGTCGGCCTTCGCCAGCGCCACCAGTTCCCGGTCCTCGAGCTGCTCGTGGTTGGCGCGGCGGCTGAAGAATTTTTTCATGTCGTAAATTCCTTAACCCGTTGGCGCAATTCGGGTTACGCCTCTGCCTCGCGACGCCTGATCACGATGGCGCCGCCGCCAAGAAAGCCTGCACTTCGTTCAAGCTGGGCAATGACGACATGGTGCCTGGCTTGGTACAGGCCAGCCCGGCCGCCGCCGAGGCGAACTCCAGCGTTCGCGCTGTCGGCCAGCCCAGCGCCAGGCCCTGGCCGTAAGCGCCGACGAAGGCATCGCTGGCGCCGGTGGTGTCCACAATATCGAGCGCGACGGCCGGCTGCTCCAACTGGCAAGCCGCCTCGACCAGCACACTGCCCAACTCGCCGATCGTCAGCACCACTTGCTTGACGCCCAAAGCCAGCAGTTCGCGCGCGAGAAATTCCAGATCTTCAGACTCGCTGCCCAAGATTAGCTGAGCTTCCAACTTGTTGGGAATGAGCACGTCGACCAGGTGCAGGTAGCCCACAACAAAGCTGTCTCGCGTGAAAAACGGCGCCGGATTCAGCACCGTGACCGCCCCGGCCGTCCGCGCCCGCTCCAGCGCAAATTGCACTAGCGGCTGCGGTATCTCGAAGTCGACCAAAACAATATCGCCCGCATCTAAATCCGCCAGGGCGCCTTGAAGTTGTTCCTCATCCACCAAACGGCTGGCTTCGGGCGCGCCTATAAATCCGGGCACGCCATCTTTAACGACAATACTGGCGATGCTGGTGCGCGCTTCGCGATGCCGGCGGACATGCCGCGTATTGACGCCGACCTCGTTCAAGGCGGCCAGCATGGCATCGCCTAGCATGTCCTGGCCCACGCAGCCAACCAGCCGCGCATCTTCAGCGCCCAGCAGCGCGGCGGCAGCGGCCTGGTTCAGAGCTTTCCCGCCGGGCGTCATGGTCGCCGCAGTCGCATGCACAGCGCGATTTGGCGTCACCCAATCCGGTACCTCAAATACGAAATCGTAAACCAGCGCGCCGATAACAACGATTCGGGGCATAGGGAGCATTCCTAGGGGCTGTTACGGTAATAAGCGCATTGTAGCATGATTGGTCAAGCGAATGCGCAACAGCTGTTGCATATTCCGCAACATGCGCTCGCCGCGGCGCTGGTTCAGCGCAACAGCCAATGCGCTTTCACGACAAAGGCGCAATCGCGGTTCAACATTGTAAGGCTTGAGAGGTAGATTTTCCCTGGGCGAGCCGCCGGCTTGACCCTGCAACCATACGAGAATACAGGCATATTTTTTCATGCTGCGGCGATTGTCATTACATACTTGCGCCTGCTGAGGAAGCGGATTTGGCGCTGGCATAGACGCGGACTATACTTAGGGTCGCAAACTCTTCCGCTCGTCTTGGTTGATGGCGCAGGCGCAAAAGGTAAGTCGCATGTTAAACACGCGGCGCGGCAGACTGTTCAAAGAGAACCTTACCGCCTATCTGTTTCTGGCGCCGGCCGGAATTTTGATCCTGCTATTCGGTCTGTTTCCGGTCGCCTTCGCCTTCTTTGTCAGCCTGCACCGCTGGCGCCGCTTTCCCGACAGCTACATCGGATTGGCGAATTACGAAAAAGCCCTGGGCAACCTGGGCTACATCCTGTTCTTTTGGTTGGCTTTGCTGGTGCTGGCTGTCGGCCTGCGCGTCATTCGGCAGCTCAGCAAGTCACTGCGGCGCTTTGAGCTTAAGCGCCAAGTTATCCCCCTGCTGGCCGGCATCGTCTGCGGTTACGCCGTCCTGCTGGCGGTTGACTGGTTCTTCAAGCTCATCCCGGTCATCATGCTGATCCCGCGCCAAGTGCGCGGCCAGAATGTGTCGCTGGAACTCTTCATGGAGAAATTCGGCGAGAGTTTCAGCAATCCCGGCGTCTACCCGGCCGGCAACTTGATGCTGGCTGGTTTCCTGGCTGCGGCGGCTGCGCTCGCGCTGGCAGCCTGGCGCTTCCGTTCGGAGTCCTGCGGCGCGGTAATCGTGCGCAGCGGCATGGCCACGGCGGCGCTCTTGTCGGCGGTTTTTCTGCTACGCCTGACGCTAGACGAAACCAACCTGGCCATCGCGGCGGCGCGGGACAGCGGCGAATCGCTGCCGATCTGGTCGCAGTTGGTATTCGTCAGCGCCGGCATCTTCCTGATCGCGTCCGCCTACATCATATTTCAGCGCGGCATACGCGCGCAGTCCAATCGGCGTTTCGCACTGCTGGTCTTCAGCGGCCTCTCGCTGGCGGTCGGCGGCTACCTGCTCATGGCGGAAGCGCCGGCGGCACTGGCCTCAGCCGACGACGACCTGCTGCAGGGTTTTTGGGTCACGATTATGTATGCCGGCGGCACGGTGCCGGTGCAATTGGCCATCGGGCTGCTGCTGGCTTACCTGCTCTTTCAGCCCATTCGCTTCCGTTCCTTCTTTCGCATGGTCTATTTCATCCCCTATATCACACCCTTTGTCGCCACCTCCATCGTCTTTCGCATCATCTTCGATGCCGGCAAAACCGCGCCGGCCAACCGCATGCTGGCCATCGTGGGCATTGAGCCGCAGCGCTGGATTCTGGAGCGCTCATCCATCGGCAGCTTGCTGGGCTTGCCAGACTTTCTGGCTGGCCCGGCTCTGGCGCTAATCGTCATCATGATTTACTCCACCTGGACCTACATCGGCTACGACGCGGTGATCTTCCTGGCCGGCTTGGGCAATATATCCGGCGAGCTCTACGAAGCCGCCCGCATCGACGGCGCCAATGGCTGGCGCATCTTCCGCCATATCACCCTGCCCCTGCTCTCGCCGACCATATTCTTTCTCTCGCTGGTCGCCATCATCGGCACCTTCCAGGCTTTCACGCAAATCTGGATCTTGCGCACCGGCGCGGTGGGCAGCAAGGTCAACACCGCCAGCGTCTACATCTTCGACGAGCTGCAGAACAGCAATCGTTATGGCTACGCCTCGTCGATGGCTTTTGTCTTGTTCGCGCTGATACTGCTGATGACCCTGTTCCAAAATCGGATTATGGGAAGGCGCGTATTCTATGGCTAGCGACAGGACCGGGCTGAGGCCGCCGGTTAACGCGAAAGCGCCTGTGGAAGCGCCGCGGCCGCCCATCGACCTGGGACGGATCGCCATTTACGCCGTGCTCTTCGCCGGCGTGCTGATCGCCATCGGCCCCTTCCTCTGGATGATCAGCGCTTCTTTCATGACTCTCAGCGAGGTCAACCTGACGCGGCTGCTGCCGGAGAACCTGCTCTGGGAGAACTACGCCACCGCCCTGCGCCGCGCCAATTTCCTGAATATCGAAGTGACAAGCGATCCCGCTACGGGGGTATTGCAGTCGCTGGGAATCTCCGGCTACATCTGGAACAGCATTCGCATCACGCTGATTACGGTAACGGGCTCGCTGCTGGTATGTATCCCGGCCGCCTACGCCTTCGCGCGCATGAACTTCATCGGGCGCAACTTCATCTTCGCGCTCTTCCTGTCAACCATGATGATCCCCGGCATCGTCATGCTAATCCCGCATCTGCTGACCGTGATCTGGCTGGGGCGCCTCAGCGAAAGCCTCTTCGGGCCGGCCGGCGCCTGGTTCAATAATTGGCCCGCCTTGACCATTCCCTTCTTCGCTTCGGTCTTCAATATCTTTTTGCTGCGCCAATTCTTCATACAAATACCCGACGATCTCTGGGAAGCCGCGCGCATAGACGGCGCCGGGCACCCGCGCTTTCTCGTCAGCGTCGTGCTGCCGCTGTCCAAGGCGCCCATCATGACCATCGTCACGCTGGGGTTCATCGGTTCCTGGAACGCCTTGATGTGGCCGCTGCTGGTGACCATCAACGATGAGTGGCGGCCTATCGCCGTCGGCTTGTCCAACTTTGTGACGGCTGATACGCCGGGCGACCTCAACTTGCAGATGGCGGCGTCGGTCATCACGGTGATTCCGATACTCGCGCTCTACTTCGTGGCGCAAAAGCAATTCACCGAAGGCATTGCCCAGACCGGCATCAAGAGCTGAATATCAAGACAAAGTCCTCGTTCGTATACGCCGCGCAATCTGCTAGAATATCCATACCTTATGCGGCAATTCAGTTCCAGCAAGCAAAATAGCTAAAGGAAGCTAAAGGAGAGATTAGCATCATGAAGCGAGCACTGATTTTAACGCTGATTCTGCTGGCGCTTGGTTCCGGCATGGCGCTGGCGCAAGGCGACACCGATTACGAAGGCATCGACCCCAGCGGGCAGACGGTCGTCTACTGGCATCAGTATTCCGACGACAGCTCACAAGCCAATACGATGGCGGCTTTGGTTGATGACTTCAACAGCAGCAATGGCTATGGCATCACGGTGGAAACGATTCACCAGGGCCACTACGGCACAATTGAAGACCTGATGAATACGGCGATTCTGTCGGGCGAGCTGCCCAATATGGTGGCCGGTTACGCCAACGCCGTGGCCGGCTGGGCCAACGAAGGCGTGGTGGTCGATATCAATCTGCTGCTCAATAGCCCGATGTGGGGCATCGCGGCTGAGGAACAGAGCAATCTCAATTTCAACCTGCTGAATGTCAATCAATTGGACTTCGCGCCCTTCTACGGGATGCGCGTGGCCTGGGCCAACCAGAACTCGTTGAATGTCTTCTACACCAACCTGGACATCGTCGAGGCGCTGGGCTTTGAACGGCGCGCGCCCGAGACTTTGGCCGAGTTCGAGGAGATTTCCTGCGCCGCGGGCGCCAGCGAAATGTACCAGGGCTATCCGCTTGATACCGGCACATCGCACTTCGAGAGTTTCGTGGCCGCGCACGGCGGCGCCATCTTCGATGCCGATGCCGGCGCTTACACCTTTGAGTCCGACGCCGTCGTCGCCACGATGGAAATGTTCACGCGTATGCTGGCAAACGACTGCGCCTACCTCTTCGCCGAGCGCTACCAGAATACCGGCGACTTCTCCATTGGTCTGACGCCCTTCGCCGCTGGCAGCTCGGCCGGCATCCCCTTCATCACCTGGGACGCCGCTGAAGCTGAAATGAGCGACGAATGGGTAGTGACCGCCTTCCCGGGCGCGGAAGGCGTCGGGCGCACCATCCAGCTCTTCGTGCCCAGCCAGGCGATCCTGACCGCCAGCCCGGAAGCTGAGCTGGCCACCTGGCTCTTCGTGCGCTACCTGGCCGGCGCCGAAGCGCAACTGGCTTGGTCCGGCGCCACCGGCTACTTCAGCATCCGCAATGACATCGAGGTCAGCGAGGCCGACTTCACCGAGCCGCGTATGCCATACGCCCGCTTCGTCGAGGTGCAGGGCATCTTAAGCGACGATATGGTAAGCGTCTATTCGTCGCCGGGTTTGCCCAGCTACAGCGCCGTGCGCGGGCTGGCGCCGAACACCATCGCCGAGGTCGTGAATGGCGATACAGCCGCCGCCGACGCGCTGGCCGAGCTCAACCAGGAAGCCAATGAATTGCATGACGATCTCGATTAGCGTTTGAGCGGGCTGTGATGAGTTGTATCTTGGGACCCTGCCGGCTGGCGGGGTCCTGCATTTTCCCTGCAAACCCGGCTGCATATACCTCCGCGCGATATTCATTTCATGCTAAAGTCAATGGTGAGCCTAACCATGGCGGTTCCAATTCTGAGCAAACTGTAATAAACGGATAAATATGGCTGAATCCCATTTGACGTGGATTTCCTTTTATGTTATGGTCAGGGTCGAAAGCCTTTGTTCCCACTAGCCTGCCCACATTTATGATTCCCGGATTGCCATAACTCACCTTTGGCGCCGCTGCTGAACTTGCCGTCAGGCCATAAACGGAGCGTTTCCCTCCGATACCCACAAGCGGAAGCATTCGAGATTACGCGGCAACTCAATTACCAACCCCGCCGCCACCTAGATTCCCAGGATGAAGTGAATGAACATAGCGACACTGGAAAATAAAACGCTGCCCGAATTGCGCACCATGGCGCGCGATCAAAATGTGCCGAGCTTCGGCAAGCTCAAGAAGCAAGACCTGATCATCGGCTTGCTGCGCGAAGAAGCTGAGCGGCGCGGCAATCAACTGCGCGGCGGCGTCTTGGAAGTGGTCGATGATGGCATCGGCTTCTTGCGCGCCGAAGGTTATTTGCCCGGCCAGAACGACATCTACGTCAGCCAAACGCAAATCAAAAAGTTCAAACTGCGCACCGGCGACATGGTCATCGGCCAAGTGCGGCCGCCTAAAGACACTGAGCGCTATTACGGCTTGCTGCGCGTCGACGCCGTCAACGGGCTGAACCCGCACGAAATCAGAAACCGCGCCAACTTCGAGCGCTTGACTCCCATATTCCCGGAAGTGCGCTTCGACCTGGAAACCCTGCCGCGCATCGTTTCCACGCGCATGCTCAACATGATCGCGCCGGTCGGTTTCGGCCAGCGCGGCTTGATCGTATCGCCGCCCAAAGCCGGCAAAACCACCGTGCTCAAAGACATCGCCAACGCCATCAGCCAGAATTATCCCGATGTGCATCTGATGATCGCGCTTATCGGCGAGCGGCCGGAAGAAGTCACCGACATGGATCGCTCGGTCGATGCCGAAGTCATCGCCTCCACCTTTGACGATCCGGTGCACCACCACGTCCGCGTGGCGGAGATGGCGCTGGAGCGCTGCAAGCGTCTGGTCGAAGTCAAGCGGCATGTGGTCATGATGCTGGATAGCGTCACGCGCCTGGCCCGCGCCTATAACCTGGTCGTGCCCACCAGCGGCCGCACCTTGTCCGGCGGCTTGGACCCCTCCGCCATTCACCCTCCCAAGCGGCTCTTCGGCGCGGCGCGCAATGTCGAGGAGGGCGGCAGCTTGACTATCGTCGCCACCTGCCTGGTCAATACCGGCAGCAAGATGGACGATGTCATTTACGAAGAATTCAAAGGCACCGGCAACATGGAATTGCATCTCAGCCGCAAGCTGCAGGAGCGGCGAATCTTCCCCGCCTTTGACGTCGAGCAGTCCTCCACCCGGCGCGAAGAATTGCTGCTGGGGCCTGATGTTCTGCAGCGCGTCTACACCATGCGCCGCATGTGGTCGCACCTGGCCGAACAGCCCGAGGGCATCGTCGGCGCCACCGAGCAATTGCTGCACAACTTCCGTCTCTACGACACCAACCAGGAATTCTTGAACAATCTGCACGGCAGCAACGGCCGCTAGCAATCAGCGGGAGTGGTGAATTTCAAGGATATGCCAGCATCTACCCCCACCCTAAATCCATGCGCCATCTCTATGGCGCATTTTCCCATAAAGAGGGAGGGACTTCAAAACGCAGAATCACTCCCCTTCCCTCATTTTGGGGATGCCCGCAATAGAGATTGCAGGAAAGGGCTGCGCCGCGTAGGTCGCGTAGACACTGACCGCCGACACTGACGGTCGGGATGGGGGCATGGTTGTCAACTCCTCTTTATTCGCCACTCCCTTTCAAACAAGCGCTTGACAAATGCCTATCGCTGCGCTAAAATCGCTGCTGATGCGCTAATGAAAGATATTTCGTCGATGATTTTCACTTGCTGCGCCCCCTGTTGTTGTCAGAAGCTATCAGCCGACAGTCCTCCGGTGGCGCCTTGCTGAGTCGAAATCGACCAAACGCGAGCTAGACCTGAATGCCCCGTGGACGACACGGGGTTTTTTATTTTGAGGCGACCTATGCCAATCCTGTCAATTGCCTGCATGAAATCCTGTCCCTGTACCTGTACCGCGCCGATTCGGCGAGGTTATCCGGGGCCGGCTGAGCGATGTAGCCGGTGAGACCTTCAGCAAGATTGGGGCGCTTCGGATAATCCGAGGCGCTTTTTGTTTTATCGCGATGAACACTCACACTTGGGGAGACAACATGCAGCGCCAGCAGATCGAAACCAAAACGCAAGAATTTGAAGACGCCAGCCCCTACGAGATTTTAGCCTGGGCAAGCGAAAGCTATGGCGAGCGGCTGGCTATCGTGACCAGCTTCCAAATCACCGGCATCGCCACGCTGCACATGCTGCAGGGCATCGCGCCGCGCGCACCCGTGCTGACCCTGGATACGGGCTTGCTTTTCCCGGAAACGCAGGACCTGATCGCCGACTTGGAGCGGCGCCTGCAACTCAACTTGCGGCGCGTCAAGCCGCGGCAAACGCCCCGGCAGCAAGCGCGCGATTATGGCGACCGACTCTGGGAGCGCAATCCCGACCGCTGCTGCCATATCCGCAAGACCATGCCGCTGCGCGACGCCCTGGCCGGCTATGAGGCTTGGGTGACGGGCTTGCGGCGCGACCAGTCAGCTGGCCGCGCCTCTACGCCCATACTCAGCCGCGACAGCCGCAGCGGCTTGCTCAAGATCGCGCCCTTCGCCAACTGGAGCGAAGATCGGGTTTGGGATTACATCCGCGAGCATGATTTGCCCTACAATAAATTGCGCCGCGTCGGCTATCCCAGCATCGGCTGCTGGCCCTGCACCAGCGCCCGACTCGAAAAAGGAGACGCGCGCAGCGGACGCTGGGCCAACCGCATCAAGACCGAGTGCGGCATCCACAGCATTCAGCGCGGCCAGTCCCCGGTCGAGGCCGCTCATGGCTGAGCCGAGCGGCGGCTACCCCATCCTGCTCCACTTGCAGGACCGTCAGGTGGCGGTCATTGGCGGCGGCCGCGTCGGCGCGCGCAAGGTCAAACACCTTGTCCGCGCCGGCGCGCGTGTGCTGCTCATCAGTCCGCAAGCCAGCCCGGAATTGCAAGCCCTGGCCGCTGACGGGACCATCGAGTGGATCGCCGAGTCCTATCGGCGCGATATGCTCAACGACAGCATGCCGGTCCTGGTCATCGCCGCCACCAGCGACGCGCGCGTGAATCAAACGGTAGCCCAGGACGCCCACCGCATCCGCGCGCTCTGCAATGTAGCCAACGGCAGCAGCGACGACAGCGACTTCAGCAATATGGCGCTGATCGAAAAGCCGCCGCTGACCATCGCGCTCAGCAGCAACGGGCAGTCACCGGCTTTGGTCCGTCAGCTAAAGCGCCAACTGTCGCATGAATTGGGCGACGAGTACGCCATCTTGGCCCGCTGGCTGGGTAAGCTGCGCGCCCAGCCGCCGGAGTCCTGCCGCTCGCAAGCGGACCGGCAGTCGCTCTACGAAGATCTCGTTACCTCGGAAGTGCTGGCGCTATTGCGCGCCGGCGAGCGCGACCAGGCGCAGCGCGTCTTTCGGCAGATCTTGCTGGAAGGAGCAGCCGAATGAGCCGCGTCGCGCTTGTTCTGGCCGCGCATGGCTCGCATATAAGCGCTGCCACCGCCGGCGTCGTCTGGGGCTATGTCGACCGCCTGCGCCGCCTGGGACTTGCCGATGAAGTCACCGCCGGCTTCTGGAAGGAGCAGCCGGCTTTTTCGCGCGTCCTGGACAGCGTTTCGGCTGAGGAGATCGTCATCGTACCCGTTTTCACTGCTCAGGGCTACTTCACGACTGAAGTCCTGCCAGCGGAGATGGGGCTGGAGGGCGCGCTGACTCGGCGTGGCGCAGTCCGCATTCACCTGACGCCAACAGTTGGCGAGCACCGGCTGCTGGACGACATCGTTGATGCCCGCCTGCGCGCTGCGATCGCCCAATTCAACTTGCAGCCGGAGCAAAGCGCCGCCGCTATCATCGGGCATGGCACAACGCGCAACCGCAATAGTCGCGCCGCCGCCAAAGCGCAAGCCGACCGGCTGCGCGCCCTGGGTTGGCTCAATGAAGTAGTCGCGGTCTACCTTGATGACGATCCCGCCATTCCGACCGTCTATCATCAGACTCGCTCGCGCAATATCATCGCCCTGCCCTATTTCCTGGCTCCAGGCTCCCACGTCACTCAGGACGTGCCGCGCGCGCTGGGCTTGACAGCTGGGCAAAGGCCGGAATCCGTAAACGGGCGCAGGGTCTACTACTGCGAGCCGGTGGGCGCGGACGCGTCAATCGGCGCGGTCATCCTGGAGCTGGCGCGCGCGACCGGTCTGCCGTTCAAAAATCGCGAGCCTGCCGGCGACTGGGCCGGCTTCCCCACGGTTGGCCGACGGGCGCTTGTCAGCGCTTTGAAACGTGAGGGCAGCCTGCGCTTCGGCCAGGTGATGCTCAGCGCCGACCGCGTCTGGCGCAGCGGCGATGTCACGGCGACCCGCGCATTTAAGACGCCGGTGGAATTGCGAACTCATCTGCGCGCGGCGCCTTTCCGGCCACTGTCCACCAGCGACGATCTGCCCGGCGGCTGGCGGGTTGACCTGGCCGCGCCCGAGCAAGCCCACGCGGTGCTGGAGACGGTGTACCCCGGCCTGGTGGCTGATTGGGCGGCGCAGCGGCATGGCAATCTCGAGGTCGAGCCGCTGCGCGCCGTCAGCAGGCGGCAAGTCGGCCTATTCAGGGACATCCACAGGCTGCCGGCGCAAGTCATCGAGCAAACCATCAAAAAGGTCTGTGGCGGCTGTGTCTGCCAGCCCATCTGGTGGCGCGGGTCCAAAGCGGCGAGCTCAAAAGGAAGTGAGTTGCCCTGCCGCTCCGCCTGCAACCTGTGGTTATCCAGCGCGCAAAAGCTGGGGGAGGCAGTGGCATGAATACTGGTACCGTGTATTTGGTCGGCGCCGGCCCGGGCGATCCGGATTTGATCACACGCAAGGGCGCGCGCCTGCTGCGTCAAGTCGATGTCGTGATCTATGACCGGCTGATTCCCTTTGAATTGCTGGAAGAAGCGCGATCCGACGCCGAACTGATCAACGCCGGCAAACAGCCGACGCGGTATCGGCTGGCGCAGTCCGAAATCAATCGATTGCTCATTGAGCGCGCGCTCGCGGGCAAGGACCTTGTCCGGCTCAAAGGTGGCGATCCCTTCATATTCGGCCGCGGCGGGGAAGAGGCGCTGGCTTGCCGCGAAGCCGGCATCCCCTTTGAGATTGTGCCGGGGGTTTCCAGCGCCTTGGCCGTGCCCGCCTACGCCGGCATCCCGCTGACGCAGCGGCGCATCAGCAGCGCCTTCACCGTCATCGCCGGCCATGAAGATCCGGCCAAAGCCGGCAGCAGCGTCAACTACGAGGCGGTGGCGCAATTGGGCGGCACAATCGTCATCTTGATGGGTGTCAAGCAACTGCCCGTCATCACGCGGCAACTCATCGCGCATGGCTTGGCCGCCGACACACCCGCCGCCCTCATCGAATGGGGGACGACCGCGCGCCAACGCAGCTTCGTCGGCAGGGCCGAGAACATCGCCGCTATCGCCCGGCGCGCCGAGATTAGGCCGCCGGCCATCACCGTCATCGGCGACGTGGCGCGCCTGCGGGAAGCCGGCCTGGCCTGGTTTGATTTGCTGCCGGCGGAAATGATCGAACGCGAATTGAATACGACGCTTGCCTGAAACAGGCGCGAGCAAACTATAGCACGGTACCTAGAGGCAAAACGAGGAAAGGACAGGGCTAAAATGACTAGCTGGAAAGAGCTGCTCAAAGATGAGATTCCCGCCGAAATGGGTAATCTTATCGACATTTACGAGGCGCAGATGGAATTGCGCAAGCAAGGCAAACTGGACGAGAAAGTCTTCGCCGAATCGCGCTTGCGCAAAGGCGTCTACGGCCAGCGCTACGACAATGGCCAGCGGCATGATGGCGTACAAACGCGCGAGTTGACCTTTCCCTCCGCCGACATCGTCAAGGGGCCGGATACGCTCTGGGACGCGCCGGGCATGCAGCGCATCAAGATTCCCTACGGCGGCTTGACGGCCGAGCAGCTGGAGACCCTCTCCGAACTGGCCGACGAATACTCCGGCGGCATCCTGCATATCACCACGCGCCAAGACATTCAGCTGCATTACGTCCACATCGACGATACGCCCGATCTGATGCGGCGGCTGGCGGCTGTCGGCATCACCACGCAAGAAGCCTGCGGCAATTCAGTGCGCAATATCACCGCCTGCTCTTTAGCTGGCGTCTGTCACGACGAGGTCTTCGATGTCAGCCCCTACGCCGACGCCATGACGCAGTTCCTGCTCGGCCACGATGATGTGCAAGATTTCGGGCGCAAGTTCAAAGTGGCTTTCTCCGGCTGCGCGGGCCACGCCTGCGGCTTGGTGAAGATGCACGATCTGGGTTTACTGGCGCAGTCGCGCGAGATCAATGGCGAGACTAGGCGCGGCTTCACTGTCTTCGTCGGCGGCGGCTTGGGCACTGTGCCGCATCAGGCCAAAGTCCTGGCCGACTTCGTGACTGAAGAGGAGCTGCTGCCGCTGACGCAGGCGGTCGCCCGCGTCTTCGCCCGCCTGGGCGAAAAGAAGAACCGCAACCGCGCGCGCCTGAAATTCCTGGTGGCGAAATTGGGCATCGACGAATTCCGCGAGCTGGTGCAAGAGGAACTGAAAATTGTGCCGCCCGATGAGCGCCATACCGCCTACATGGACAGCCTGGGCGCCTTTGTATATCAGCCGGCCAAAGCGGGCATGGCGCTGAATGGCGCCGCGCTGCCCGCTGGCTTCGCCGACTGGTACCGCAGCAACGTCTATCGGCAGGCGCAGCCGGGCTACAGCACCATCACCCTGCATACGCCCCTGGGCGACTTCACCGCCGAGCAGGGCTTCCAGCTGGCGGACATCGCCCGCCGCTATGTCGGCGACAACATCCGGCTCTCGGTCGAGCAGAACTTTGTGCTGCGCTGGGTGGCCGATGCCGATCTGCCGTCAATTTACCGCGATCTTGACGCTATCGGGCTGGCGGATTCCGGCGCCGGCACAATTGTCGACATCACCTCCTGCCCCGGCACCGATACCTGCAAGCTCGGCATCGCCTCGTCGCGCGGTCTCACGGCTGAACTGCGTACGCGCCTGATCGAGAAGATCAATCTGCTGCCCGATGCCGTCCGCGATCTCAAGATCAAAGTGAGCGGCTGCTTCAATTCCTGCGGCCAGCATCATGTGGCCGATATCGGCTTCTTCGGCAACAGCCGCCGCTCCGGCAATCACAAGATGCCGCATTTCCAGGTGGTGCTGGGCGGGCAATGGCAGGAGAATGCCGGCAGTTACGGCTTGGCTGTCGGCGCTGTGCCAGCCAAATCCGTGCCTGATGTGCTGGAAGCCCTGACCGAGCGCTATGTCGCCGAACGAGCCGCGGACGAGAACTTCCAGACCTGGGTCAAGGAGTTGGGGCGCAAGGAGATTAAAGTCATGCTGCAGCCCTTCACCAAGCTGCCCAGCTTTGAAGAAAATCCGGCCTTCTTCAGCGACTGGGGCGATTCGCGCGTCTATACCATCGACGACATTGGCGTGGGCGAATGCGCCGGCGAGGTGGTGTCGCTCTTCTCGATGGAAATATCCCGCGCCGAGTCGACCCATTTCGAGGCCCTGCTGGCGCTGGACGACGGCGACTTCGCCACGGCCGATCACCATGCCTACAAAGCCATGGTTCTGGCGGCGCGCGCGCTGGTGCGCACCAAATACCTGGATGTCGGCGACGATTACAACGTCATCGTGCAGGAATTCCGCTCGCGCTTTTACGACACCGAGCTGATCTATGACCGCTTCGCCAAAGGCAAATTCGCCCGCTATCTCTTCAAGCGGCATGAGGCGGCGCCGGCGCGCGTCAACGAAGACTACGCTCATCAGATCATTGATGAGACTCAGCTTTTCATCGAGAATGTCCACAGCGCCGAGCAGCGCATCAACGGCGTCATCGTCGGCTGAGAATCTGACCATTTGTAGGGGCGAGCCTTGGCTGGCCCGCATGACCAGAGTGCAGGGGCGAGCCTTGGCTGGCCCGCATGACCAGACTGTAGGGGCGAGCCTTGGCTCGCCCACAACAAACCAATCTGTGAGGCAACCATGACAAAGGTACCCAAACGTCTCGGCGTCAAATTCAATTTGAAACAAACTCCCCAATTGCAGCCGGCCGACATCCTGCCCATCTTCCAGCGCTGGATCCAGGAACACACCGTCCCCGGCATGCTAATCGACGTCATTGACTACAAACATGTGCTCGAAGGTCCCGGCGTGGTGCTGGTCGCCGACGAAGCCGACTACGCCTATGACCTGGGAGAGGGCCATCCGGGCTTGCATTACGTGCGCAAGCGCGACCTGCCCGACAGCCTGCCCGCCGCCATTCGGCTGTGCTTCCAGCATGCCCTGCAAGCCGCCCGGGCGCTGGAAGCGGAAGCGCCGGGCGACCTGGTCTTCGACTTCGCCAGTGCCAAATTCAGCTTCTTGGACCGTATGCGCTATCGCAACCGGCCGTCAATCTTCGCCGCCGTCCAAGCCGAAGTCGCTGATATTGTCGCTGGTATCTACGGCGCGCCTGTCGAAGTCACGCGCGTCAACGACGACCCGCGGCGACTCTTCGCCCTGCGCGCCCGGCTGAGGGACGGGCAAATCAATCTCGACGAAATCGCGGGCCGCCTCAGCTGCAGCCCTGAGATCGCCTGACTGCGGATGCGCCCCCACAAGTCCTATTTCATCTGTTTCACCGTCCGCAGCGGCAGTACGCTTTTGGCGCAACTGCTGACCGACACGGGTCTGGCCGGCCACCCCAAAGAACACTTCTACCACAACATCGCGCCGGAGAATCCGCGCGGCGATGACATCCCCGATTACCGCGCTTATCTTGAGCGGGCGCTGTCCGCCGATACCAGTCCCAACGGCGTCTTCGGCAGCAAGATCGGCGGCGGCGTTTGGCGGGACTTCGCCAGACGCCTGGGCGCCATTGACGGCTGCGAAGACCTGCCCATTAGAGCCGCCCTGGATCGATTCTTCCCCGACTTGCGTTACCTGCACTTGACACGCCGCAACAAAGTCAGGCAAGCCGTCTCCCACTGGCTGGCGATTCAGAGCGGCCGCTGGAGTTCGCTGGACGCCGCCGACAATCCCGCGCCTCGCTATGACTTCAGCGCCATTGACCATTTGCTGCAAGAAATCATCCTGCGCGAGGCGGTCTGGGCCGAATACTTCAGTCAGAACGGAATCCATCCCTGCGTCATCACTTACGAAGACTTCGTCGAGCAGCCCGCGGACACAGTCTGCGCCATCCTCGATCACCTCGAAATTGAGCGGCCGGCCGACTTCACGCCGCCCCCGCCTGCTTTTCAGCGCATCAGCAGCGACTTGTCGGAAACCTGGGTGCAGCGCTTTCGCCGCGAAAAGCAGCGCGACTACTGGACGCAGTTTTGGTAGCCCGCCCACAAGCCTTAGCCAGACCCAAAAGATGAACCGACTGATTTAGCGTTCTCAAGTAGCTTTGCGCCCTCAGTAGCCCCAGGACTGTCATGCACGTTAGAAGTCTGAGTGTAGGGGCGGCCTATCAGGTCGCCCGCGTTTTCAGGTCGAGTTTTCGGACGACTTAATATGTCGCCCCTGCGATTCGACGCAAATTGCGACTTCTCGCAACTCACATGGTGTTACTTCAATGCCGCTGCCGCAAATGGCCCGGCGTCGAACTCGCCCAGTAAAGCAGCCCGTGCATCGCCAGCCGTCATCGGTTATATTTTTAGGCGTCTTTTCCGCAGACCGTAAAGAGTCAGCCTATGACCGCCTATAACTTCGACGAAATCATCGACCGCACCCAGCATCACAGCGCTAAATGGAATGCCTTCGAACGCGACTGCCTGCCCATGTGGGTGGCGGACATGGACTTCCGCTCGCCGCCGGCCGCCATCGACGCCATGATTGAGCGCGCCCGCCACGGCGTCTTCGGCTACACGATGGACCCGCCGCGACTCAAGGAAGCGATCGTCGAGCGTATGGAGCGGCTCTATGACTGGCGCATCAGTCCTGAGGACGTGCTATTCTCGCCCGGCCTGGTGCTGGCGCTCTGCGCGACTTGCAGCGGCTTCGGCCAGCCCGGCGATACCGTGCTGATTCAGACGCCGGTCTATGGCTCCTTCTTCAAAGCCGTCCGCGCCAACCTGAAGATCGCCGCTAATATCAATATGGAATATGTCGCCGATGACGCCCATACCTTTCACTACGAGAATGACTACGATGAATTTGAACAGGTGGCGCGCGACCCGCGGGCGACGATCCACCTGCAGTGCAATCCGCAAAATCCGGCCGGCTTCCTCTATTCCCGCGCCGACCTCGAGCGCATCGGCGAGATCTGCTTGAAACACAAGGTCCTCATCGTGGCCGACGAAATCCACTCCGACCTGATCCTGGAAGGCCGGCACATCCCCATCGCCACCCTCTCCGACGAGATCGCCCAGAACACCCTGACCATGATCGCGCCCAGCAAGACCTTCAACCTGGCCGGGCTAGCTTGCTCGGTCTTGATCGCGCAGAACAAAGACATCCGCGAAACAGCCGCCGCCGCCCTGCAGAGCATCAGCGCCCACGTCAACATCATGGGCTACGAAGCCGCCTACGGCGCTTATACCGGCGGCGAAGAGTGGCTGCGGCAGGCGCTGCGTTATCTAAAGGACAATCGCGATTACGCCATCAACTACATCCGCGCGCGCCTGCCGCAGATCAAAACTACCGTGCCGCAATCGACCTATCTGCTCTGGATGGACATGCGCGATCTGCCGATTGAAGGCGATGTCTCGGCTTTCTGCCGCGAGACCGCCGGCGTCGCGCCCAGCCCGGGCGAATTCTTTGGCGAGGCGGGCCAAGGCTTTGTGCGTTTGAATTTCGGCTGCCCGCGCTCGACCCTGACACAGGGGTTGGAGCGGCTGCGCGCGGCGGTGGATCAACTGGCGGTGACCGCTTAGCCCGAGGAGCAGTCGCATGGCGCGTCCTTTTTTGATTGACACCGACGCCGGCTCCGATGATGCTGTGGCCATCGTGATGGCGCTGCGGCATAGCGATGTTGATGTGCGCGCCATCACGGTGGTCGCGGGCAATGTCCCGCTGGGGCAAGGCGTGGTTAATTCGCTCTACTTCGCCGAACTCTGCGCCGCTGAGGCGCCAGTCTACGCCGGCGCCGATCGTCCGCTGCTGCGCGAATATGTCTCGGCTGACTGGTTCCACGGCGCTGACGGCCTGGGCGATTGGGGCGACCGCTACCAGCCGCGTACTTCGGCTGCCAGCGACAAACACGCCGTCGACGCCATCGTCGATACCGTGCGCGCTAATCCCGGCATCGTGCTCGTCACTCTGGGCCCGCTGACCAACATCGCGCTGGCGCTGCGCAAGGCGCCCGATATCGCCGGCCTGGTATCACGCTGCGTTATCATGGGCGGCGCCGCTTGCACCAACGGCAATGTCACCCCGGCCGCCGAATACAATATCTGGTGCGACCCGGAAGCGGCGCGCATCGTCTTTCGCTCCGGCCTGGCGGTCGAGATGATCGGCTGGGAATTCAGCCAGGGCGACTTTGCGCTCTCGCTCGAAGATATTGAGGCAGTGCGTGGTATCGGCACTCCTTACGCCGACTTTACGATTGACTGCAATATCAAAGGCATGAAGGGCTACGAAATACAGACCGGCGAAATCGGCATCTCCTTGCCTGACGGCGTGGCTATGGCCGCCGCCATCGACCCCAGTATATGCACCGCCAAGAGTCATCATTACGTCGATGTCGAATGCGACAGCGAATTGACGCGCGGCATGACGGTGGTGGATAAACTCGATTTGAGCCACGATGCGCGCAATGCCCCCGTCTGGCGCGAGCTGAACACAAACCCGAACAAGCCGCTGATCTGCTGGCAATTGGACGCTGGCCGCTGGAAAGAGCTCCTCTACCAACTGCTGCGCTGATCCCCCAACCAGCCCGCAACCGCGCTTCGCGCAATACGTATACTAAAGCAAGACAGCCGCAGGGAGATCAGAGCATGGCTTACGAACCGGAAAAGCCCAAGAATCAGCGCGATTGGGTCGAGGAGATGGAAGTCGCCGGTCATGACTTGGTTGACCGCGTCAAGAGCCTGGTGGCTGAGGGCAATGTCCGCCGGCTCATCATCCGCAACGCCAACGGCGAAGAGCTAATTGAAGTGCCGCTGACGCCGGCTGTGGTGGTCGGCGGCGTCGCCACCATCATCAATCCGGTGCTCGCGGCCCTGGGCGCGCTAGCGGCGCTGATCGCCCGGCTCAAAATCGAGATCGTGCGCGTCGAGACGATTGAGGACGACGCCGAGACCATCGAGATTTCCGGCGACGATGTGACGAACGTTAGGCCGGAAGATTGAATCCAGCTGAGTTGGCAATTCCGCCGCTAAACCGCCACGCCATGCGGCGCGCAGGCTGGAGTGGCGATTAGCGTAGATGCGAGCCCTTGACGAAGGCAACGCAGATTCGTTTGCAATCGAGGACATAGAAGCAGAGCCAATCCAGTCATGCGAGAAGGATTGGACATTCGCGGCAATCGCGGGCGAGCCACCGGCTTGCCCCTACAATCATACGAACATTATAGGAATTTCTTTTTTGCCGCTGCGAGTGTCATAAAATACGCGCAACTGCTGAGAGTTCAAAGTTTCCTTGATTGCTTGGCGCGAAACTCATATCCACGTTATCGGCCACTCCCCCAGTTTGCCGAATGACGACGGCGGAAACTTGGGCTATACTATGCTGATAGTGCAAATGTGCAAAATCGGCTGGCTGTTACACTCGCGCGGACCAGCCACACCACGAGGTAAATCATGATTGTTAGCGTCCTGCAAGAGAATCTGGCCAAGAGCCTGAACATCGTCACCAAAGCTGTCGACAGCAACCCGCCGCTGCCGGTGCTCGCCAATGTGCTGCTGGAAACCGAGGACTCGCGCCTTAAAATTTCCGCCACCAACCTTGAACTGAGCATCACCATGTGGATCGGCGCCAAAGTCGAGCAGAGCGGCAGCATCACCCTGCCCGCCCGAACTTTCAGCGAGCTGATCAGCAGCCTATCGCGCGAGCGCGTGGATCTGCGCCTCGACGCCGCCACGCATACGGTGCATCTGCGCTGTGGCGTACAGACCTCCAACATCCGCGGCATCGACGCCGACGAATACCCGCCCATCAATCACAACGACAGCGCAAACTTGCAGCTCGATGGCGAGACGTTGCGCGAGATGATCCTGCAGACGGCTTTCGCCGCCGCCCGCGAGCAGAATCGGCCCATTCTCACCGGCGTCTACCTGCAACTGGACGGGCAGACCATGACCATGGCCGCGGCCGATGGCTATCGCCTGGCGGTGCGCACAACCGAAATCAGCGAGTCATTCGATGAAAAGCAAGACATGGTTGTGCCGGCGCGCACCATGAACGAGATCGCCCGCATCGTTGAAGACGACCAGGAAATCGGCATTGCCTTGCCGGCGCAGCGCAACAGCATCACCGTCTTCGCGCCCAACATACAGATTTCTTCGCAGCTGCTGGAAGGCCGCTTCCCCGATTTCGCCTCCATCATTCCGCGCGCCTTCGTCACATCGACCGTGCTCTATACCAACGACCTGCTGGTCGTCTGCCAGCGCGCCGAAATCTTCGCCCGCGACAACGCCAACAGCGCCAACCTGAGCGTCAAGCCGGCGCAGAACCCCGGCGAACCAGCCGAGGTGCTGATAGTCGGCAAGAGCGCCGAACGCGGCGACAGCGAAGGTATGCTGGACGCCACTGCTGAGGGCGAGCCCCTGGACATCTCGTTTAATATCCGCTACCTGATTGATGTGCTGCGCGTCATCAAAGAAGAGCGCGTCGTCTTCCAGAGCAACGGACCGGAGAATCCCGGCGTACTTAAACCGGAAAACCGCGACGACTTCACCCACGTCATCATGCCCATGAGCAAGTAGCAGCCCGCGCGAAAGCCGCAATAGCATGATCCAGCCGGCCGAAGCCCGGCGCGTCCGCCCCAATATGCCCCACTACGGCGTCATGCCCGACCAGGCGGAGGCCATGCTGACTTGGGATTGGGTTGACCGGCAAATGCGCGCTGCGCGCAATTACTGGATTTGCAGCGTCCGCGCCGACGGCCGCCCCCACAGTGTGCCGGTTTGGGGTGCCTGGGTCGATGGCCTTCTCTACTTTGGCACGGACCGGCAAGCCGTCAAAGTCCGCAATATCGCCCGTGACAGCCGCGTCGTCGTCCATCTGGACAGCGGCGACGAAACGGTGATCGTCGAAGGGCGCGCGAAAATAGCGCAGGTCCCGGCGGCACAGCTGCAGCGCATCAGCCAGTGTTACATCGAGAAATACGAACTAGACCCGGCCCTGGCGGAATCAGACAACTTGCTGCTCTGTCTTATCCCGAGCAAGGTTATGGCTTGGCTGGAAAAGGACTACCCGGCCACCGCCACCTACTGGTTGTTCGACGATTAATCTTTGAATTGGATTAGGCCGCGCTGGCCGTTGACGCGCCAGTCCGGATCCTCTTGGTCTAGCTGCGTCGCCGTCTCAGCGGCAGGCAGCCCGACGATCGGGTCGCTCTTGAGTGTGCGCAAGCAGAGCGCCGGCGCGTCAAGGTAGCGCAGAACTTCGGCGAATGGCGTATGCGCGGGCCAAAGCGCGTCGCCCACCGTCCGCCGATAGTTGGCGTCGCCTTTGATGATCACCAGACGCGCCCGCTTCAATTCGCTCGCCAAATCCGGCGGCATATCCCAAAGAAAGCGGCTGCTATTCCAGTAGGGATGTGGCAAGAAGCGCAGTTGACCCGAATGCCAGCGGCCGCGCAACTGCCGCGACAGCGCGTCGGCCCGCGCTCCCCGCTCTCGCATTTCCGCGAGCATCATCCACACATCCGCCGGCGTGGCGTCGCTGACGAAGGTCGGATGCGCTTTGAGGCAAATCACCACCCGGGTGGTCACATGGCGCAGCAGGCGCTCAGCCAGCGCCAGGTCCATAGCCAATTCGGAGCCGGCGTTATCCGCCACGATGTAAACCGGCGCGCTGCCTTGAAAACCGGCCGAGGCCGTCCGCGATTGGGACAGATAAGCCGTCAAGGCATCGCGATCGTCAATGAGCAGGTCGTCGGCGCTAATGTCTGTGCCCCGCTCGCTTGAGGGGGCGTAGCTCAGGTCGATGCGATTGCCCCAGAGCGCGAACTCGACGGCGCGCGCTACTTCAATCTCGGGCGCGTCAAGCGGCTCACAGGCGCGCTCAAGCAGCCGCCACAGCGCATCGCTGCGCAGCTCCTCAAGTTTCTTGGGCAGGAAGGGGTCGCGCCCGCTTTCCCGCCAGCGCGCGGCTTCGATCAGGCAGCGGTAGGCGTAAGTCTCGGCGAAGAACCACTCGCTATTGCGCCAGGTGGCTTCCCCGCCAACAATGTCGCGCTGCCGTTTTAACGCGCTGGACCAGTCGCCGATGTCGCCCGCGGGCAGGAGCTTAGTCTGGTCTATCCGCGCGCCCTCCGCCAAATCGCGGCGCAGCCTCCTAAGCCGCCGCGCAATATCCGGCGGATAATCGGGGTTGAGCGCGAGCGTCTCAGCAATGATGGCCGGCAGGCGCGCGCGCATGGTGTTGTTGGCGAAGGCATTGGACCCGTCAGCGCGAATCGGCGCCGGACAAGAAAATAGCGGGTTCATGGCTTGACTCTCTGTAGTGATTTTCGTCGTCAGGCAGGGAGCGGCGGCTAGGCGCTGCGGTAAATCGTGACGAAGCGGCGTGGTTCATCGCCGACGCTGGCCGACTGCATATGCGCCTGGCGCGCCAGTTGATGCTGCCGTTTGCGCGCCTGCGAGGCTTGGGGCTTGAGATTGATGTAATCCTCGCCGGCGCGGATGCGATTGATCGCTTGCCGCGCCTCCATAATCGCGTCGCCAAAGCGATCGGCATCGTCACGCCCATTTAAGCGGAACAGGTCCACCAGGAAATTCTCCATCTGCGTCACGGTATTGGCGCGCAAGACATAAATCGACAGGCCGCGCTTTTCGCCATCCGTTATCAAGCGCGGACGCCGGCGATAATGAGTCTTGAGCGTAACAATCGCCTCCGCCTCGCCGAAGTCGTCGGTGAGCATCAGCGGCACAGCCAGGCGGCGCGCGGCTTGCTCCAGCCGATTGCGCGCCACGCCATAAGCGTAGACGCTGATCGCGCGCAGCTCGCGCCGATTCTGCTGCGCGGCATCGTCTTTCATTTCACTGCGGGTCTTGCCATTGCCGCGATTGCCGCGCACGACATGCGCGCTATTGCCAGTACCTTGGCGAGCAGGCGCCGAGCGCGACTCCGCCTCATGCACGAAGTCGCTGACGTTGATGGCGCCGGACGCTTCACGCTCGCGCAGCTCGGCCGGCAGCGGTCGGTTGCGCAGGACCGCGTCTACAGCCGAGGCGACATCCGGATGCACCACCAGTCGATCGCGGGCTTGAATCTCGATCATGATGTCGAAGGTAGGCGCCGTTCGCCGTTCCAGCACGACCTTCTGTGTGCCGCGCCGCCGCGCCTCATCATCCGACAGGGTTACCGATTCGATGCCGCCAATCAAATCCGAAAGCGTGGGGTTGAGCATCAGATTTTCCAGCGTATTGCCGTGCGCGGTACCGATCAACTGGACGCCGCGCTCGGCGATGGTTCGGGCGGCCATGGCTTCCAGTTCGCGCCCGATTTCGTCAATCACAATCACTTCCGGATTGTGATTCTCCACAGCCTCGATCATCACTTCATGCTGACGGTCCGGCTGGGAGACTTGCATGCGCCGGGCTTTGCCGACAGCTTGATGCGGGATGTCGCCGTCGCCGCCGATCTCATTGGAGGTATCGACGATGACCACGCGTTTGTCGCGGGCGCGCACCCGCGCCGCCTCGCGCAGCAAGGTTGTCTTGCCGACGCCGGGCGGACCCACAATCAGCACGCTCTGTCCCGATTCGATCAGGTCGGCGATGATGTCAATGGCGCCATAAACCGCCCGTCCGATGCGCAGCGTCAAGCCGACAATCTTGCCGCGCCGATTGCGGATGGCTGAAATGCGATGCAGCGAGCGCTCAATGCCGGCGCGGTTGTCATCGTCGAATTCGCCTAATACGGCGACTAACTGATGCAAATCCGCCTCAGTTACCTCGCTCTCGGAAAGCTGCTGTTCGCCGTCAGTGTATCGGGCTGTCGGGAGTCGCCCCAGGTCAAGGACGATTTCCAGCAATTTGCTGGTCTTGCCATACTGATCAATCGCGCCGCGAATGCGCTCGGGCAATACACTGCGCAGGATTTCAAAATCGTCAGTGATATGTGTATCCATGTACTCGGCAGTGGTCCTCCGCATACTAGCTTACTGGTCGGAAACTCCGTCGATTTCCGTTCTGATTAGCGAGACATAACCGTCTGCGCCCTTGTCTTCGCTGTCGCTTCGGCGCTGAACTTAACCATGGGCAGATTGGCCGCCGGTTTTCGCCGACCGCTGGCGCTGATGTCGACTCGCTCGAAAGAGGCCTGCCGGACGCCGGCCGTCAAATGTTTGACCATCACCGCCTGCTCCAGCAAGGGCGCGAAACCCAGATCGCGCGCGGCATTCTCCAGCCAGCCCTGATAACCGCGAACGCAGATGTAAATCGGCAGCTTGCGGCAGCGGTCAATCCGCTGCAAGGCGGCAGCCAGGATATCCGGCGCTTCGCTCAGCACTTCCGGATGCACAAAGGGCAATAGATAGACCCCGTGCTTGCCCTCGGAGAAAGCCAGATAAGCTTCGACCTGCCCGCCGCGGCGATAGACCAATCCCTGCATATCCGGCGACGGCCCCAGCGCCGATTGCATGATCCTGGGTATGGTACAGCCTAATAGCGCGGCGATGCCAATCTCGTCATCGACGGTCTCAGGGAGGACCGTCAAGGGCGAGGGCGCCATGTCCCCCGCTAAAGGAGCGCGCTGCCAAAGCACCTGCCGGCTGTACACCGCGTAGCCGGCCTGACGCATGGTCTCGAATAGCCTGTGATTTAGATCCACTTCGCCCACCAAGGTCTGCGCGCCGCTGCGGCCAGCTTGCTCCGCCATCGAATCCAGTATATGCAACCATATTGTATCGCTATCGCTGGCGGCCAGCGTCGGCGCCAGATAGACCAGATGGGCGTTGGCTTCTCCCTGACGATAGCGAAATTGCCCAACGACATCCTTTTCGTCCACATGCGCCAGCAGCGTGTGCAATCCGCGCGGAAAAACGATGTTCGACAGCAAGGCGCTGTATTGCCCGCGCGCGTCTTCTATCAAGCCGAGTTCGCTATGCAATACGATCGCGTTCTGCTTGAGTCGCAGGGTCAAGGGCAGGTCAAGCAATTTCATGGCGTGTGTGTCGCTTTGGCTTAGCATCTCGTCCTCGACTGGACATTTCCGACGGCGCGCAACGCGTCTATTATATCATTTTCGGGCGATCTTTGACACTTGGCGACGCTTCCAAGGGCGTGGCGATTATCGTGGATATAATTCTCTTTGCGAACACGACACAGGTTTTTTCACCACAAAGAACACAGAAGTAAGTGCGAGTAAGTAATGAGAATATAGGTACATCATCACAATAGCGAATTTTCGTGTTTGCGCGGGCGAGCCAAGGCTCGCCCCTACAACTTTCGACTATATTTTGAACCCTGTAGGGGTCAGCCCTGGCTGACCCGATGCTGTGAAATTTGCATGACTTACTTTGTTCCACTGAGAACACAGAGATTTTTCTATATTTGGCGGAGTTTTCAAGTCCTCAGAATTAACCATTCCCGCGCTGCCAAAACAGGGTAATCGCATCAAATTGAAATTGTGCTGACATCGACTATTTTCCAACAATCGTCGTAAGCCGTAGGGGCGATTCTATGAATCGCCCGCATTATTCAGGCTATTTTCATGAGCGACTCACCGAGTCGCCCATGAAAATCGCTAGAATTAGGTTGCAATCGACATAAACTGATTCTGGTGGGATTGCCCCAGCTTCCAAGGGCGCTTGCATTAAACAGACTCACCCCTAACAAGCCAGGGCTTTCCTTGTACTATTCGCACAAAGCAAGCCTATACGAGAACAAGCCCCATGGACCGACTGCGCGCTGCCTTCATCGGAACCGGAAGAATCTCTGATTTGCATGCCCTGGCCTACCTGGACGATGAGCGGGCTGATATCGTCGCGCTGTGCGATCGCAACCTGGAACTGGCGCAGGCGCGCGGCCGCCGCTGGGGTGTGGCCGAGGAGCGCATCTTCAGCGATTATCGTGAGCTGCTGGCGCTGCCGGATATCGACCTGGTGGAAATCCTGCTGCCCCATCACCTGCATTATCAGGCCACGCTCGACGCGGTGGCCGCGGGCAAACATGTCTCAGTGCAAAAGCCCATGGCGCTCTCGCTGGCGCAAGCGGACGATATGGTGGCGGCCGCCAAGGCCGCCGGGGTTATCTTCAAGGTCTACGAAAACTTCATCTACTACCCGCCGGTGCAGCAAGCCAAAGCGCTCATCGATAACGGTGAAATCGGCGATCTGTTAAGCATCCGCATCAAGAGCAATTCCGGCATTAGCCCCACAGAATGGGATGTGCCGGCCTCGGCCCGGGCCTGGCGCTTTAATACGGAGGAGTGCGGCGGCGGCCCGCTGGTCTTTGACGACGGTCATCACAAATTCGCGCTGGGCTGGCATTTCATGGGCATGGCGGAAGAAGTCCACGCCTGGATTGGCAGCACGGAAATCGAGCCCGGCTTCCATCTGGACGCGCCGGCTATCGTGTCCTGGAAATTCCCGGGCAATCGTTATGGCTCGCTGGAGGCGGTGTATTCACCCGAGCTGGTGCTGGATACGCAGCACTACGCGCAGGATGACCGCATTGAGATCACCGGCAGCAAGGGCGTGATTTGGGTAACGCGCGGTCACGGCAAAATGATGGATCTGCCGCCGGTAATCATGTACAAAGACCGGCAGACGCGGACATTTTCCGACATGCCGGTGGGCTGGGAGCACAGCTTCATCAACTCGACGCGCCAGTTTATTGACGCTTACTTCGCCGGCGAGCCGCCGCAACTGACGGGCGAAGACGGGCGCGAGGTGCTGCGCTTTGCCCTGGCCGCGCAAGAATCCGCCCGCCTGGGGCAAGCCGTAAAGCTATAGCAGCTTGGCTTGGTCGCTGCTGACGGTAATGGCATCGTCTTCCATACTGGTGATGCTGGCCAAGGCGTGAATCGGCGCCTCGTACTTCTCCCGCACAGCGCCGCGCCCGCCTTCAAAGGTCTTTTCGACCACGACGCCGACGCCAGCCAGGTTGGCGCCGGCGCTGAGGACAATGCGGGCCAAAGCCAGCAAAGTCTGGCCGGTCGCCAGGAAATCGTCGATGATGAGCACATTTTCACCAGCGCGCAAAAACTCCGCTGAGACCAGCAGCAGCGTTTCCCCGCCCTTGGTATGGCTGGGCGCGGTTTCCAGGAAAACCGGACCCGACATGGTGATGGGTTTCTTCTTGCGCGCATAGACCACCGGCACGTCCATGGCGATGCCCGTCATCAGCGCCGGCGCGATGCCGGAAATCTCAGCCGTCAGAATCCGGTCTATTTGTATATCGGCGAAGCGCGCGGCGAAGGCCTCGCCCATGCCGGCCATCAGCTGCGGATCCAGTTGATGATTGAGCAGGCTGTCAACCTTTAGAATGCCGCCGCCCAAATTGATGCCTTCGGCGCGAATGCGTTCGATCAATGCCTGCATAGGCTATCTCCCCGTGTCGCCAGCTAAAGCTGGCAATCCATTGGCTCCGTCAACCTGCGCAGGTTACTTCTGCCGCAGCACACGAGTAATCTGCTCGAGATGATCCAGATCGTGCAAGCCGACTTGCATGGCGGCGTCCGTCATCGTGAAGCTGTCGCGCTCCGGATGCGCGCCATCGCGCTCCCATTGCTCCGGCGTCAGGGCAGCCAGGAAGGAGACGAAACGCCCGCGAGAGGCCTTCAGCGCGGCCATCGCTTCCGCCAGGTCCGCCTGCTGATAGGCTCCGTCGACAGCCATCGCCTCATGATCGTAGGCGGGCAGTTGCGGCTGCTCCCGCGTCTGCATCATCCGGGCGCGCCGATAAAATATCTCGTCGAAATCACGCAGGTGGCAGACGATTTCGATGATGGACCAGCCATCAGGCCCGTCGCGCAGCGATCGCGCCTGTTCATCGGTCACCCCATGCAGGATGTGCTCCAGAATGTCACAGGACTTGCGCATCGCCCCGATATGGCGCTCGCGCACCTGCCCCCAACTCGTCCGCATTCTCGCCATAAGCATTTGCCTCGCTGGATTCTCGCATCACTAGCTGTCATTGTAATGGCTCTTATGCGCCGATGCTATATCGCGCTAAGTTGGGAGTGTCTACCTTGGTGGATATTTCCTGAATGTCGAACTTGGCGCAGGTTAATTCACCACAGAGACACAGAACTAAGTGCGAGTAAGTAATGAGAATATAGATACATCAAAACATAATAGCGAATTTCCGTGTTTGTGCGGGCGAGCCAAGGCTCGCCCCTACAACTTTCGACTATATTTTGAACTCGGTAGGGGTCAGCCTTGGCTGACCCGATGCTGTGAAATTTGCATGAATTACTTTGTTCCACTGAGGGGCGCGTAGACACTGCCTCTCCGGCACAGAGATTTTCTTTGGGTCGAAGGGGAAACCGCATCCACTACAATAGACACTCCCGCTAAGTTTAGTACTCGCCGCGGCATCAGGGGATCGCCCAGAGCTTGACCAGGTTGTCGCCCGCGGCCGATACCAGCATTGAGCCGGCCGGATTGAAGTCCAGCGCCAGCACAGGCCGGCTATGCCCCTCGAGAGCTGCAAGCTGAACCATGGAATCGGAGCGCCAGATGCGCAGGGCATTGTCGCGGCCGCCGCTCGCCAAAATGGCGCCGTCAGGCGAGTAGGCCAGCGCGTCAACACCGCCAGCATGCGCTGCTATGGCGCGCGCCGAGCCCGCGTCAGCGAGCTGCCACAGGCGAATCGTCATGTCCTTGCCGGCCGATGCCAGAATGGCTGAGCCGGGCTGCAGCGCCAGATCGCGGATCCAGTCATCATGCGCGCCCAGCCGCTCTTGCGGGAATCCAGCTCGCAGGCTCCAGGCGCGAATCGTCCGGTCGCGGCTGCCCGAGAGCAAATGCTGGCCAGCCGCGTCAAAGACCAGCGCTGTCAGTTCATCGTCATGCCCTCTCAGCACAGTCAAAGCCGCGCCGGTGGCGACATCCCAAAGCCGTATGACGCCGTCGGCGCCGCCGCTGGCCAGCAGGCGCCCATCCGGGCTGAAAGCGAGCGCCTCCACCGACCCGCTATGACCGCGCCAGGCGGCGGACTCGGCTACCTCGTCCGCCGCGATGACCCAGAGCTTGATGGTCATATCCGCGCTGGCCGACGCCAACCGGCGGCCATCGGGGCTAAAGGCGATGTCCTTGACCGGCGCCGAATGCGCCCTCAGCCGCCAGCTGGGCGCGCCGCCGAAGCCGTCGGCGTAGCCAACGATGCCATCGCCGCCGGCAATCGCCAGCAAATCGCCGCGGGGCGACCAGCGCGCCTGCGCGATCCAGCCGAATTGAACCTGCCCCAGGCAGTGTAAAACTCCCGCGTTGTCGCGCGAAATCCGCTGATAACTCACGTCTGCGCCTTGCTTGCCCGGTCTTGTCGCGATGGGTTGAAGACAGGCTTTTCGGCATTATAATGCCCGGTGTGCCGGATACACGAGAGGCGCCATGAGCCGCATCACGACCACACTGGCGGAAGTTCGCCAGCTTGACAAGTTCTATGAGCGGACGATACCGAGCGCCTTCCTCGACGAGAACCAGCACGTTAATGTGCAATACTACCTGCATTTGGTCGAACAGAGCCTGGGCGCGCTATTTCGACAGGTCGGCTTGGGGCAGATTTACGCCGCGGCCGATCGCTACGGCAGTTTCGCTCTGGAGCAGCACATCCGTTACTTCGCCGAAATCCTGGTCGACGACCGCGTCAGCGTTTACCTGCGGCTGATTGAGCTGTCGCCCAAACGCGCCTATGTAATGGGTTTTCTCGTCAACGAAACCCGCGAGCAACTGGCCGCCATCGTGGAATTGGTCATGATGAATGTCGCCATGTCGCGGCGGCGTGGCGCGCCCTTCCCGGCTGAGCCTCAGGCGCGGCTGGCGGAGATGCTGGCTCGGCACCAGCGACTGCCCTGGTCCGCGCCGGTCTGCGGCGTGATGCGCGCCTAGCTTCACAACTCGCGCGGATAAGATGTCAAGACCTTGACGCCGTCGTCTGTGACCACAACATTGTCTTCAATCCGTACCCCGCCGACGCCCGGAACATAGACGCCTGGCTCAATCGTAAAGACCATGCCCGGCTGCAGAACCTGGTCGTTGCCGGCCACGATATTGGGCAGCTCATGCACGCTCAAACCCAAGCCATGCCCCAGCCGATGAATGAAGTACTGGCCCAGCCCGGCCTCCTCAATCACAGCGCGCGCGACCTGATCGACTTCCGAGCAGGTCAATCCCGGCCGCGCAAATTCGCGCGCGGCTTTGTTGGCGTCGTAGACGGCAGCGTACATGGCGCGCATGCGCGCGGTCGGCTCGCCATAACAGAAAGTACGGGTGATATCAGCCGGGTAATCGTTGTAGGTGGCGCCGAAGTCGATCAGCAGAAATTCGTCGTCGCCCCAGACCCGGTCGGCCATGTCGCCATGCGGCAAGCCGGTTTTCTCGCCGGTCAGCACGATCAGGAATGCGTGACCATGCGAGCCGCGCTCGAGCATTTCAGCGCCCAGCCGGTCGGCGATTTGCCGCTCGGTCAGCCCCGGGCGCGCCCATTCCATTGTCGCTTGCAGAGCGGCTTCGCTGATGCCGATAGCCCGCTGCATATTAGCGATTTCCTCCGGCGCTTTGCAGGCGCGCAGATTCAAAAACAGGTCGCCAGCATCCAGGGTGTTCGCCGCCGGCAGGCCCGCCCGCTGCAGCGCCCGCCACTCAAAGAAGCGCAGGGTCTGCCCGTCCAGCGCGCAGCGGGCATCAGCAGGCAGCAAAGCCGCGACCGCTTCCTTGAATGCCGCTTCATAACCCGCCTTGTCCGTCCAGGCGAAGCGGCGCGCTTCCAATTCCGGGCGCGCTTCCAGCTTGGCCGCTTCCAATTCCGGGATTATGAAGGAGAGCCCAGCCCGGCTGAAGAGGCCGAGGATGGGCCGCTCGGACAGGTGAAAATGCAACCCGGTGAAATAGACCATGTTCTCGCCCGGTACAAAAGCCACCAGGTCCGCTTTGCTTTGGTCCAGCAGCTTGTCAAGCCGCGCTTGATAATCAATCGTCACAGTGTCCTCCATTCGCGCAGGAGCCGATGGCTAAAGTGTAGTCCAAAGCCATGCGCTCCGTCCAGCAATGGCAGCCAGCGGGAGCGCCTATCTTGGTGGCTATTGCCTGAATGCCGAGCCTGGCACAGGTTAATTCACCACCGAG
This sequence comes from Anaerolineae bacterium, assembly GCA_022823165.1. GTDB lineage: Bacteria > Chloroflexota > Anaerolineae > Aggregatilineales > Phototrophicaceae > UBA6055. The sequence continues at coordinate 37,031 of JAJDXR010000072.1, forward strand.
ACACAGAAGTAAGTGCGAGTAAGTAATGAGAATATAGGTACATCATCACAATAGCGAATTTTCGTGTTTGAGTGGGCGAGCCAAGGCTCGCCCCTACAACTTTCGACTATATTTTGAACCCTGTAGGGGTCAGCCTTGGCTGACCCGATGCTGTGAAATTTGCATGACTTACTTGCACTTATTGAGGGGCGTGTAGACACTGCCCGCCGGCACAGAGTTTTACTTGGGGTTGAAGGGAATCCGCATCCACTACGATAGACACTCCCCCAACAGCCAAAAATTGACAAACACTGGAAAATATATTAACATTCGTCAATATAATGCGCTCATCCCAGCTCCGTGGAGGCTCTGCTGATGTTTCCTCTACCCGCCGCGTATATCCACAGCCTTACTTTTCACCAGCGTGTTCTTTCCCGTCGGCGCTTCATCCTGCCGCTGCTGCTCATAATCATCGCGCTAATCAGCAGCGGCGGCGCGGCGCGAGCGCTGGGTCCCACGCACTATTCAGACAATTTCAAAGTCCAAGTCTATAATATCACGCATAACAGCGCCGACATCGATTGGGGCGCGTTCACCCAATATCTTCAGCAGCAGGGATTTAACCCCAAATGGGCCGGTCAGAGCGATTATGTTAGCGAACATGGCGACATCATCTATCGCAATTATCATATACAGGCGCCAGTCGAATGGCGGTACAGATACCTTTGGGGCTGGGATAAAGAAAAGAGGCGTTGGCAAACGCGTATCTTCCAGCCCAATACCCGCTACAGCTTCACCTTAAGGCTAGAGGACAAAGACTACCAGAATGCGCAGACCGTTGACGTTCACTTCACGACCAAGGCGGCGCCTAGCAGCGGCTCCGCGCCCACTGTCAACACATACGCCATTTCAACAAATACGGTGGACATCTCTTGGAGCGCGGCAGCGGCGAGCAATGTGCGCTATAATATCTATGTCAACTGGTTCTACCGGATGCAGGTTGGCAATACAGCCCCTAATAATGGCATTTGGGTTGTGTGGTTGCGCCCCGGCAGCGTGAATGCTATCGCCATTGAGGAAGTTACTGGCGGCGTCATTACAAACTATTTCACCGTCAATGTAACAACCAAAAAAGAGACGACGGTGAATAGTTTGCAGATCAGCAATATCACTGCTGATTCGGCGCTGCTTTCTTGGACTGATCCCAATTCGGCTAGAAGCCGCGTGTGGAAAGACTATACCATAATCGCTCTTGACGGGGAAATCATCTTTAAGGAACTAGAGTTCACTGGCAGCACAGAATACACGCTGGAGAATCTTACTCCAGGCGCCACCTATAAGGTCCAGGTCTACAAAGAGTTCGGTCTGCAACTTCCCTATGGTCAACCCGAGTCGCTGGGGTTTGGCAGTTTTACGACGCTAGCCGCGCAGCAAGGGCAGCAAGACCAGCAAGTTCTGCCCACCGATACGCCGACGCCAACCGCAACTTCCACACCCACAGCGACCAGCACGTCAACGAATACGCCCACCGCGACAGCGACCAATACGCCGACGTCCACCAATACGCCAAATGTCGTTCCCAAGCCGCAGCAATCGCAGCAAGACGCGCAGCCGCAAAAAGACGCGCAGCCGCAGCTGCCCACCGACGGCAGCCTGGGCCTGATCTTCCCCAAAGTCTCCAAAGACCACATCACGGTCAAGTGGAGCGACATGGGTAAAGTCCTGCTCTACTACGTCAGCATCAACGGCGGCGGCAAATACGATTATGTCACGCCCAACGCCGGCACGACTTCGCATAGCTTCGGCGGCTTAAAAGCGGATACAAGCTATACCTTTGAAGTCAGCGCCTATCTGGACAGCGGCGGCAAAGTCGTCGCCACCGGCAGCGTCAAAACCGCGCCGCTCGGCCCGCCAACGGCGACGCCGATTCCAACGGACACGCCCATCCCAACGGACACGCCTGTTCCAACCGATACTCCTGTCCCGACCAATACACCTTTGCCGCCCATCAATGTCGCGGTCGCCGCGCAGGGCTATAGCGATGTAACGCTGTCCTGGAGCGCTGTCAGCGGCGCCACCGGCTACACCCTGGCTTATGTCGGCAGCGATATGTCCAGCGACTCCATCAGTCTGGGCGCGGGCGCGACCAGCCATCAGTTCACCGGCTTGACCGCCGGCGCTACTTATCGCGTGACCCTGACCGCGAGCCTGAAAGATGGCAGGCAACGCAGCGGCGAAGCGCATTTCGCCCTGGCGATCCCGCCAACTGACACGCCCATACCGACCAATACGCCTACTCCCACAGCGACGCCGACCAGCACACCGATTCCGACAGATACCCCCGTGCCAACCAACACGCCTATAGCGCCGACGGCTACACCCGTGTCGAGCTTGATTCAGACCTTGATTAGCTATACGCAGGAGAATTACGGCGATGCCCATGTCGAGCGCTGGACGCGGGCATTGGCGGCGCTGGGGCATGGCAGCCACGCCAACCCGATGACCCTGCAAGAGGCGAAAGACATGGCTGATACTTACAGTCGCAGCCGCTGGCAGCCGGTGGTGGACGCGCTGGAGCAATTGCAGCCGCCGCCCACGGATACGCCTGTGCCGACAGCCACGCCGCTGCCGACGAACACGCCAATTCCAACAGCGACCAACACGCCTGTCCCGACGAATACGCCCGTTCCAACAAACACGCCACTGCCGACAGACACGCCGGTACCGCCAGCCTACACCGTGCCGCAGAGCCTCATCGACACCTTGATTGGCTATACGCAGGAGAATTACGGGGATGCCCATGTCGAGCGCTGGAAGCGGGCATTGGCGGCGCTGGGGCATGGCAGCCACGCCAACCCGATGACGCTGGACGAGGCGGAGGACATGGCTGATCAATACACTGCCAGTCGCTGGCAGCCGGTGATCGACGCGCTGGAGAAGCTGGCGGGTAAGTAGCCAGGCTGGATAAGCCGTTGTCGCTGTTGCCATGTCCTATCCGGCACAAATCGCAATCTGTTAATCTCCAACCCGGCTGTGCTATAACCCACAGCGCAGACCGCCATCCGAGCGATGCCATGCAACTGGAATACCACCTGCTTGACGTCTTCACCGATCGACAATTCGGCGGCAATCCGCTGGCGGTATTTCCGCAAGCGCCGCCCGATCTGTCGCCTAGCCTCATGCAGCAGATCGCCAAGGAGTTGAATCTCTCGGAAACCACCTTTGTGCTGCCACCGGGCGCCCTCGCTCTTGACGACCGCTTGCGCATCTTCACGCCGGCTGCCGAGCTGCCGATGGCGGGCCATCCCACGATCAGCGGTGTGGCGGTCGGCGGTGGATGCGTCATGCTGGGCCTCGGAAGCTTAGACCTCGATTAGCCGAGCCTGCGCGCCTGTTATGCTAAAATGAAGCTGTCACAAGACGGCGGAACGCATGGCCAAAAGCGACCTGATAGACCATTATGACGCTCGCGCGGTCTTCCGCGGATTGCTCGATGGCGAAGACTATCGCAACCGCGTGGCCGGCAGTTGCGTTTACCGCTGTCCCCGCTGCGCCCATCGCATTCGATTTCGCTGGCGCAGTTTCTACCAAGCCAACGGCCGCTCGCCCTTCCAGCGCAGGCTGCGCCGCATTTTCGACGATCTGACGCCGGCCCTGCCCGCCGATGAACAAGGCCGCATCGACTTCCACTGCCCCGTGTGCCAGGCGCCCACGCGCATTATCTACAGCGCCCATGACTACAGCAAGATCGCTTATCACTTTGATATTTACGCGGCTCTGGTCGGCGCGGGGAAGCGGCGCCGATGAAGAACCTGCTGGCGACCCTGCACGATTGCGACCCGGGCATGCTGCCGGCGCTGGCGGAAATCTGGAGCGTTGACGGCAAGAGCCTGAGCAATGATGAACTCATCCGTCAATTGCGGCGCGCCATGCTGGACCCGCCACAAGCCGAAGCCGCCTGGGATCGGCTGGATGAACCAGCGCGGACGGCGCTGCAATTGTTAGTCAGCAGCGCGCAGGGCCGCATGAAAGTAGGCCAATTCGAGCGTTTTTATGGCGAAATTCGCAAGCTCGGCCGAGCGCAAATCAAGCGCGAGCAGCCGCATCTGCAGGGGCAAAGCCTGGCCGAAACGCTCTATTATCGCGGCTTCATCGGCGAAGGTTTTGACAAGGTCGATGAGAGTCTGATCGGCTTCGTATACGTGCCGACTGACCTCATTGAAGCGCTGCCGCTGCACAAGACCAGTTTCGGAGCGCTGGCTGAGAATGTCGCGCCGGCAGACGACGAGCTGCCCAGAATCGACTTGGTGGACGATGTCGACGAAGTCATTCCGGCGGACACATCCATCGTCGACGATTTGACCACCCTGCTGGCGCTGCTGCAAGCCGAGCCGCGCCCGCTCGAAGGCGAGCGTTTCGTCGCCGCAGCCGGCGACGCAATCAAGCCAAACCTGCTGCGCCCCAGCGACGCGCGGCTGGATTTTATGTTGGGACTGGGCCTCAGCGCTGATTTGATCGCCCGGCAAGATGACAAGGCGCATCCCAGCCGCAGCGAAGCGCGCGCCTGGCTGGAGGCGTCGCGCGCCGAGCAGATACGCGGGCTGGCCAGCGCCTGGCTGGAAAGCCCCAGCTATCGCGATATGTGGCATATTCCCGGGCTCTACCCCGATGATACGGGCTGGTCCTACGATGCGGCGGCCGCGCGCAAAGCCGTCATGGAACTGTTAGGCGATTTGCTGCCCGAGCAGGGCTGGGTGTCCATCAACGACTTGATCGATATCATCAAAGAGTTCGAGCCGGATTTTCAGCGGCTCGACGGCGCTTACGACCAGTGGTATATCCGCAATGACGCCGGCGAATACCTCAGCGGTTTCGAAAGCTGGGACGCGGTCGAAGGCTCGCTGATTGAGTTCTATATCGTGGGACCCATGCACTGGCTGGGGCTGGTGGATATCGGCGAGGATGTGCTGCGGCTGACCGCCTACGGGCGCGCCTTCCTGGGGCTCAGCGACTGGCCGCAACTACAAGAAACGACGACGCGCATTGAAGCGCGAAGCGACGGCCAGTTGCTGGCGTCGCGGCGCGTCAACCGCTTTGAGCGCTTCCAACTGGCGCGATTCGCGCGTTGCGCCGCCACTGCCGACCCCTTCGTCTACACGCTTGACGCGCCCGGCATTCAGCGCGCCGCGTCCCAAGGCATCACCACCCAGCATATCCACGCCTTCATCAACCGGCAGTTGGAGGGCAAGCCCATGCCGCTGCCCATCGTCAAGCTGCTGCGCAACTGGCGGGAGGGCGCCAAAACCGCAGTGACCTTCGAAGCGTTGACCGTACTGAGGACCACGGCGGAAAGTACGCTGGATAAGATCTTCGCCGCTCCCGCGCTGCGGCGATATTTGGGCGCGCGCCTGGGACCCATGGCTTGCGTCGTACGCGCCGGCCAGTGGGAGACGCTGCAAGCGAAACTGGGAGAACACGGCATTGAGGTCGATATTTCCCGCCTGCAGAACAGGGACGATTGAATGGATAGCTGGTCTCAGCCGTCCTTGATACCCAAGCGATAGACCTCGTTCTTGGTCCAGCCGGCTGCTTTGGCGATTGCGCGCGCCGCCCGCGACAGCGGCTCTCGGTTTGCCAGCCGCTCGCATAAGGCGGCCAGCACTTGCGCTTCCGTCCATTTTGCTGCGGCGGGGTCGGCGCCGGCAATCACCAGCGTGACTTCGCCGCGAGGGTTCTCGGCTGCGAAATGGGCGCGCAATTCCGCGGCGCTCCCGCGATAAAATTGCTCGAACTTCTTGCTCAACTCACGCGCCACGCAGACGCGCCGCTCGCCGCCTATGACCTCGGCGATCAGCGCCAACGTATCAGCCAGGCGGTAGGGGCTCTCGTAAGCCACGATAGTCTCGGGGCTATTTTTCAGCGCTTCCAGTCGCTCGCGCAGGGCTGAGGCTTTTCGCGGCAGAAACCCGACATAGCGAAAGCTGTCGCTGGCCAGGCCCGAGCCGACCAGCGCCGTGGTGACGGCGCAAGCGCCGGGCAGCGGCACGACGTCGACTCCGCGGTCAAGCGCCGCCGCGATTAACTCGAAACCGGGGTCGGAGATGCCCGGGGTGCCGGCGTCGGAGATCAGCGCCACATCGCCCGTTTCCAGCGCGGCGAAGATCGCGTCCAGTTTGGTCAGCTTGTTATGCTCGTGATAGCTGGTCATGGGCGTATTTATGTCGAAATGTCGCGCAAGTCCACGCGAGACGCGGGTGTCTTCGGCCGCGATCAGCGCTGCTTCCCGCAAGACACGCAGGGCGCGCAGGGTGATGTCCTCCAGGTTGCCGATGGGTGTCGGCACGATGAATAGTGTGCCCATTAGCTCCAACCGCGCCTCAGCCAGGCGGGAAGGCGTGCGCCAGCGCTTCCGGCATCACGCTCTTGAAGGCGGCCAGGCTGTGCCCGCTGCCCAGCTCGACGAAGCGGTATCGCAGTTCCGGATCGTGGCTCATGCGCCTTTCGAGGATGCCGCGCAGCGCCAGCGCCGGCTGATAGAAGCGCAAATCTTGTTCGTAACGCCCCACCGACTGAAATATGCGGTTGGGCAGTATCGGCGAATCACGGAAGCGCTGCGCGTAGCTTTTCAGCAGCTGCAGCGCTGGTTCCCGCCCCAACGGCGGCGAGATTACGATGAGATGGCCGAAGATGGCCGGATTTTTCAAAGCCGCGTGCAGAGCCGCCACCGCGCCTTCGCCGACGCCGCCCAGCCCCAGATCAAGCGGTTCAATACGATGCTCCGCCTGCACGAAGGGCAGCAGCTCCGCCGCGATCATGGCGTAGTGTTTGTCGTTGCCGACATACTCGGCGACGCGGTCCGACTGCGAGCCGCCGGCCAGCATGGCGATGATGATGGGCTGCATGCGCCCGTGTTTGATAAGCGCGTCGGCGATATAGGGCACTTCCAGCAAATTCACCGCCCACTGGCCGTCCATCAGCACCAGCAGCCGGTAATTCACCCCGTCTTTGGCGTCATAACCGGGCGGCGTATACACCCACAAGCTGCGGTTGCTGAATCCCATCTGCACGGAACTGAAACGGTGGCGATAGACTCGACCGCGCGGCACCGCCGCCATCGCCGCCCAGTTGGGAAAGGGACGCGCCCGCGGCATCTGCAACACCGAGCTGTCAACCTGGCTGGCGCTGATGCTCATGGCGTTGAGCGCATCCGCTTGCCAGAAGCGGCCGACGCGATCCATCAAGTCGATCTCCTGCGCCAGGGGCGTGCCGGGATCGTCAACCGCGAACATATAGTCGACCAGCGCATCGCGATCGAAATAGCGCTGGAAATACCAGAGCGAGGTGTCCTCGAGCCGCGCCATATTCTCAAAGGGCGGATCGCGATTGATGATATCGAGGTTCAGCGCCACATTCTGCGCTGTCCAGGAATCAAAGACAAAGGTCGCTTTATCGCGCTCGATCCAGGGCCATTCGTCGTGCGTCGTCAGCAATTCGTCCACCAAACCCTGGCGCCCATCAGCGTCAGGCGTCTGGTAGATCTCGCACAAAAACTGGATGAAGGAATCCCATCTGCAGGTCGCCAAGCAGCGTTCTCCTCGCGGCGCTCCGGTGAACACAATCATTCTAGCACCGGCGCTCACATCGGCAAAACCCGAAGGCCGCTCGCCGCGCGCGCCGCCGGCGCCCGGCAATCCGAACGAACCTTGACCGGCCGCCGCTGCTATGCGGTATGATGTGCGCGGGGCTGGCGCAAATCTATCGGGCGCCCGCAACCATCACCCCGGAGGAGGGCGCAGCCAATGCCGACACGCTATATCTACTCGTTCACCGAGCCCATCAATCCCGAAGAACTCCGGCCTTTGCTGCAGCAAACTACCTGGGCGCATACGCGCGGGCCGCTGGACATCCAGCAGATGCTGGATCGCAGCCAGATTACGCTGGGAGTCTGGGATGAAGATAAACTGATCGCCTTCGCGCGCGTGATCACCGACGATCGCTATCGCGCGCTGATTGATGACGTCGTGGTCGCCAGCGCCTACCGCGATAAAGGCGTCGCCTCGGAAATGCTGCGGAAAATCCTCAAGCGCACAGAGCACATCGAAATCGTAATGCTCGACTGCGGCTTGGACCTGGCCGGCTTTTACGGCAAATTCGGCTTCGAGCAGAAAGGCGGCGCCTCTATGGAGCTGCGCAATCGCGCGTAACAGCCCGCGCGAATATCCGCTTATCGTCGCCGCGGATTTCGATTATCATGCCCGGCAACGCGGCCAAGCAAATAAGTGAATCGCCCTGACAGCATGAGCGAACTGCGCTTCAACCCCAATATCAGCGCCTTCACGCGCCAGGACGGCAGCCCTTCAATTGAAGACCTCCTGGAAGCGGAGCAGCTGCAGCCCGCGCATCGCCTGCAGAATAACGAGAACCCGCTGGGTCCGTCGCCGCGCGTGGTGGAAGCCATTCGCGAAGCCGCGCCCACGCTGGCGGTTTACCCCAGCTATTCGGACATTGAGCTGCGGCGAGCCATCGTGCAGGTGTTGGGGCGCGGTCTTGAGCCGGAGCATATCTTCACCGGCTGCAGCGGCTTTGAAGCCCTGGAGCTGATTACCCGCGCCACCCTCGCCCCCGGCGATGAAGTCATCCTGTCGTCGCCGACATTCACCGGCGCCTACAAGAAAGTGGCGGAACCGCTGGGCGCAAGGGTGATCGACGTGCCGCTTGAGCCGCGGACCTTCCGCTACCGTCCGCAAGCCGTGCTGGATGCGATAAGCGAGCGCACCAAGCTGGTCATGCTCTGCAATCCCAACAACCCGACCGGCACGGTGATCAGCGCGGCGGACGTCGAGGCGCTGATGAGCGACTTGCCCGAGCAGGCGCTGGTGGTCGCCGACGAGGTCTACCACCACTTCGTCGCTGACGCCAACTATCCCGATACGCTGGGTTATGTGCTGGACGAGCGCAACATCGTCATCGTTCACAGCTTCTCAAAGGTTTATGGGCTGGCGGGGATGCGCCTGGGCTATGGCATCGCGCGGCCGGATATCGCCAATACCATCGCCGGATTGCAGCGCGGCTTCCATCAAAACAAACTGGCGCTGGCGGCCGGCATCGCCGCTTGCGGCGACCAAGCCCACGTTCAGAGAGTCGTCGATTTTGTACGGGCGGAGGCGCGCTGGGTCTGCGGGCAATTCGACCGCCTCGATATCCATTACTGGAAGCCGGCGGCCAATTTCATCCTCTTTGAAACGCATATCCCGGCGGATGATCTGCAAGCGCAATTGCGGGGGCGCGGCTTGCTCCTGCGCGGGCAATCGGGCAACGGCCTGCCCTACGCCATGCGCCTCAGCCTGGGCGCTCGAGCAGCCAACCAGGCTTTCATCAGCGCGCTCGCGGACATCCTGGGCGCGGCGCCCGGCTGATACGCTGACAGTTGCCAAGGCCCCGCCCGCCAAACCAGTCATTGTCCTGGCTCTAGCCCTATGCTAGAATCCGCCGCGGCAACGTTCGCGATTGCGGCGATCGCCAAATCCCACACATCGGGACTCGCGGTGGGTGTTGTCCGCCCGGGCGGATTGTCACCGGAGGCTGAACGATGTGCGAGTTCAAAACACCGATTATCCAAGGAGCTAGTAATGCCAACAGCAGTACGAATGCGGACTTTGCTTGAGACCGGCGTCCACTTCGGGCACCGCACCAACAAGTGGAATCCCAAGATGGACGAGTTCATTTTCACGCAGCGCAACGGAATCCACATCATTGACTTGCAGATTACGCTGAAGAATCTGAACAGCTTCCACGATATGGTCGCCAATATGGTTTCCGGCGGCGGCTCGGCGCTATTCGTCGGCACCAAGCGGCAGGCGCAGGAAATAATCCAGCGCGAAGCCGTCCGTTGCGGCATGCCCTATGTCAACTATCGCTGGCTGGGCGGCACACTGACTAACTGGAAGACCATCCGCAGCCGCATTGACACCTTGAAGCAGTTGGAACAGCGCCGCGACGCCGGCGAGTTCGACCGCCTGACCAAAAAAGAAGGGCTGGTGCTGGAGCGCAAGATCGCCAAGCTGCAGCTGCGCCTGGGCGGCATCCGCGATATGCAGCGCACCCCTGACCTGCTCATCGTGGTTGATGCCGAGCGGGAATATACCGCCGTCAAAGAAGCCAATATCTTGAATATCCCGGTGCTGGCGCTGGTCGACACCAATGCCAACCCCGATATGGTTGACCACATCCTGCCCGCCAATGACGACGCCATGCGCTCCATCCGGCTGCTGATTGGCGCGCTGGCTGATGCCGTGCTGGAGGGCCAACACTTGCGGCAATCCGCCGGTGATGAAGAAGAAGACGAGCAATTCTTCCCCGAAGCCTACGACGAAGAAATGGCTGACGAGGACTTGTTGGGCGAATCCACCCTGGCGAAATTACGCGATGCCAAGCTCTTCGCCGACGAAGAAACCAAAGCCGCCGCCAGCGAGACCGAAACAAGCGCGAGTAGCGAATCCACGCCAGCAGCAGCGGCCGAATAAGAGCCGCCTGAAAACAACGGAGACAGAACGAGAAATGGCAGTTACTGCAAAAGAAGTAAAGGCGCTGCGCGACAGAACCGGCGCCGGCCCGCTGGATTGCAAGAAAGCGCTGGAGCAGCACGATGGCGATCTGGACGCGGCCGCGGACTTCCTGCGCGAGAAGGCGCTCAAGGACGGCATCAAGCTGCAAGGCAAGGGCCGCAGCGCCAACGAAGGCGTCATCGGCAGCTACGTTCACTTTGACCAGCGCCTGGCCGTCATCGTCGAGGTCAACTGCGAGACCGACTTCGTAGCGGCCACCGATCAATTCAAATCCTTCGCCAGGGACATAGCCATGCACATCGCCAATATGAATCCGCAGTATGTCAAGCGCGAAGACGTGCCGGAAGACCAGGTCGCCGCCGAGAGCCGGCTGCAGATGGAGCGCGCCCTGGCGGAAGGCAAACCTGAAAACATCGCCGAGAAGATTGTGGCCGGGCGCCTCAACAAGTGGTACGAAGAGATCGTCTTGATGGAACAAGCCTTCATCAAGGACGACAACAAAACGATCACGCAGTATCTGCAGGAGACCGTGGCCGAAGTCGGCGAGACGATTCACATCGGCCGCTTCCAGCGCCTCAAGATCGGCGGCGAGAATTAAGCCGCTGAGCGCAGAGCGCTGTCGCTGACTTGTCGCCAATGATAACAATGACCCCAAGGGATTGGTCGCTGACTGATCTCTTTTGTATTGGCGCTACCATAAGTCTCGCCGAGCGCTGGACTTGACAGACGACTTCTGGCTTTTACCATCTGGATGACTGACATGATACGCGACCAATCGCCGACAACTTTGGATAAAGGAGCGACCATGAGCCTGAGTGGCGAGCTGCCCTACCAACGCGTGCTTTTGAAGCTGAGCGGCGAAGCGCTGGCGGGCGACAGCGGCGCCGGCATTGACCCGGAAAAAGCCGCTTATATCGCCCTGCGCGTCCGTGAAGTTTACGAACTGGGCATGCAAGTCGCCCTCGTCATCGGCGGCGGCAACTTGTGGCGTGGCGAGCCAGCCGCCAAGCTGGGCATGGACCGCAGCACGGCCGACCACATGGGTATGATCGCCACCGTGATGAACGGCCTGTTGCTGCAAGACGCCATCGAGCGCCTGGGCATCGTCACCCGCGTCCAGACCGCAGTCGAGATGAATGCCATCGCCGAGCCTTATATTCGCCTGCGCGCCATCCGCCACCTGGAGAAGGGGCGTGTGCTCATCCTGACCGGCGGCATCGGCAGCCCCTATTTCACCACCGACTCAGCCGCCGCCCTGCGCGCCAGCGAGATACACGCGGACGTCATCGTCAAAGCCACCAAAGTAGACGGCGTCTATTCGGCTGATCCCCTGCAGTACCCTGACGCCCGGCGTTACAGCCGCCTGGATTACCAGCAGGTGCTCGATCAGCAGCTGCGCGTGATGGACACCACCGCCTTCACCCTCTGTCAGGAGAACGCCATGCCCATCGTCGTGCTCGATTTTTGGAATCCGCAAGATCTGATCAAAGCGCTCTCTGGCGATGCTTCAGTCGGCACACTTATCAGCGGCTGATTTTGCAACCTGGCGCTTTCAAGCGGAATCCCCTCATTGGCCAAGCTGGAGTGAAACTCGGCAAGCTGACCGTAGGGGCGACCTACCAGGTCGCCCGCCATATCACCGCAAGTTTCGGGCGACTCAATAAGTCGCCCCTACGATTCGGCCTTCGTTGTGTCTTCTCGCGATATACTCGTCTCTACTTGGAAATCGGTTTCCCGTCTGGGCGCGTTTTGTAGCCGCAGCCCTAAGTGTTACACTGAATAAGCCACATCAGCGAGCATTTGTTGGCACAGCGCCAGAGAGACCAGCATGTTCAAGAAGATCGCCGTCTTTTCCATGACACCCCTCTTCCCCGAGCTGGCATTGGGAGGCGCGCAGAAGCAGCTGAAAAAAGTCGCCCTGCACCTGGGCCAGCTGGGCCACCAGGTGACCATCTTGTGCACACGGCGGCCAGACGCCATGACGCCTTTCAAGTGGCATAAAAACGTCGAAATCCTGCCTGTCTTGCGCTTCAAACAGCCCTATCCCGAGCCCTACTTCACGCCGCTCTATCACATCGCCAACGCCATACGCGCTGTCGGCGCCGCCATCGCCGAGGCCGATGTTCACTATAGCCATGACGGCGGACTAATTTTCCCTTACGTCTATCAAGACAAGCCGACCGTGATTTCCCAGCGCAGCATTCTGTTCGCTGAGACTTTACAAAGCGCCCTGCTCTTCCAGGGCGACGAATGGATTCTGCCATCGGAACATACGCGGGCTTCTTATGAGGCGGTGGTTGGACAATTCGCGCCGGCGGTGGGCGAGCGCATGCAGGCCATCCACAATGGCTTCGACTGGCGGCGCTTTCGCTACACCAAGCCTGAGGCGCTCTTTCAAGTCATCCCGCCGGAGACCGCCGACCATCCGATTATGCTCTTTCCCCATCGCCCGGAACCAGCCAAAGGCATTGACCAGGTGATTCAAGTGGCGGCGCTGCTCAAGCGCGACTACGGCTGGGCTGACCTGCGCGTACTGGCGCCGCTGTGGCTGGATGCCGACGCCGAGCCGAGCCAGCGCGACTATTACGCCAGGCTGCGCAGCCAAATCAGCGATGCCGGCCTGGCCGATACCTTCGTCTTCCACGACTGGATCAACGACAAGCTGATCGCCGAATATTACAGCCTGGCGGATGTCACGCTCTGCATCGGCAGCTACGTGGAGACCTTCGGCAATACGCCCTTTGAGTCGCTGGGCTGCGGAACGCCGCCGATTCTTTCACGCGTGGGACCCTACCGCGATCTGCTGCCGGACGAGCATATTGACCGGGTCGACTATGGCGACATTGAAGCGGCAGCCGCCATCGCGCACAAGATCCTGAGCGAAAGCCGCCGCGCATCGCCCGCCACTATTCGCTACTTAAAAGCCGAGTTCTCTCAAGACGCTATGGTTGGCGCCTACGCCGATATCATCCTGGGCGCCCGCAAGAAGCCACCGCTGCGCTACCGGGCGCCAAAGTTAACCGGCGATACGCGCTATCAGCTGGCGCCTTGGTGTTATTTCTCGTCAGCGCGAGGGCTGTATCACGATTTCCGCGGCGACTTCCAGGCGGATGCCGAGCTAATTCGCACTGTCCAGGCGCATCCCGCCGGTTTTAGCGGGCTCCTGGTCGATGCTGAGCAGCTGCGGTTTTGGCTGGACGAGGGCTATATCACTCCGCTGCTTGGGCGTTAAGCTCGTCATAAGCAGCCAACGCGGCCAGATTCAGCCGAATCTCAGCCTGTTCGACCTGCTGCTCAAGCCAGAGCTGAAAGATATTTTCGGCAATGTTCGGCAGGCGTCCCGCCTCGATTTGCCGTTCGCCCTTGGCGACTACTTGAAGGACATGGTAGCCGAGGCGCGTACCGATCGGGCCGCCGATTTCGTCCAGCGGTTGCGAGAATGCCGCCTCGCCCAGAGACGGATCCAGCAGCTCGCCGCGGACGAACCAGCCCAGGTCGCCGCCGAAGGCTCTGGTCGACACATCAAGCGACAATTGCGCCGCCAATCGCGCGAAACTCTCGCCTTCAGCCAAGCGCTGCAGCGCTTGCTCCGCCTCAATTCTGCGGGCGACCAGGATATGCCGGGCGCGGACGTGCTCGACCTTGTCCTGCAAATGCGCGGTAATATCGGCGCGGACCGCGCTGCGGACATATTGCAGGCGAATGGCCGCCCGGAACCCCGCCGCGGTGTAGAGGTTATCGTTCAGCCACGTCCGCCAGCGCTGCGCGCCCAGGTTGTCCCTGAAGCTGGCGACTTCGGCGTCAACCGCTTCATCGTCCACTTCAAGTTCGTTCGCCGCCGCATACTGCAGTATCAACTCGGCTTCGATCAAGTACCGCAGCATATCAAGGGCCAAGGCGCCCCTGTCGGCAGCACGGGAAAAGGCGGCCACGCGCTGGAATTCGGCATCGAACCGGTCGCTTTCGATTAAGACGCCATTGACGCTGGCCAGAGCCTCGCCGAGCTCGGTCTCGGTTGCGGCAGCGCTGTCAGAGGCCCGGGTGGGGAGAACGCTGCTCAAGAGCAGCAATGAGAGCAACAGGCAACGTGAAGCGGCGCGCTTGATCAGAAGCTTGGGCATGTCTTGTCCTCTTGTCTAGCGCTGCGAACAGCAGTCATTATGCGTCTGGCTGGGAAATCGGGCAAGCCAACTGCGAAGCAGCTGCGGGAACCATACCTTTAAGAGCTCGCTTCACAACGCTTACCACAGAGTACAGCGAGTATGCCGAGGGCGCAGAGAATTTCGCGCCCGATATATTACTGGCTTTGCGCCGATGAGCCTCAATAGAACCAAGTTTGTCATGCAAATATAGATTGGAAATCGCAACAATAGCGGACGAGCCTCCGGCTCGCCCCTACAACCATACGAGTATTTTGGCTATTACTTTCTTGCTGCTGCGATTGTCATTACTGACTTGTATCTATTTCTGCGTCTTTGTCGTGAAGAATCTCAAGGCGCTCGCCCGGCGCAACGTCCGCGCCGCCGCTGCGTAGCTCAAATGGCGCATGTTATACTCGAATCAAGACTATCCAGTGAGGCGGGGCGACTATGGCGGTGATCACCGAGTTGATTGATGCCGGTCTGCAATTGAAGCAGCAAGGCAATCTGCGCGGCGCCATCGAGCATTTCCGGCAGCTGCAAGCCACCTTCCCCGGCAGCGCGCGCATTCTTTTCGAACTGGCGGGCGCTTGGCGCGCTTTTGATGTACCGGAGCAGGCGCTGCCGCTCTATCGCGAATTGCTGGCGCTGCCCAAGAGCCAGGGCTTGCCGCCCAAGGACATGCCGCGCCTGTATACCCATCTGGGCGCGACTCTGCTGGCTCTGGGCGAAAATGCCGAGGCAAGCGAAATCATCGAAACCGGGCTGCGCCTGCACCCTGGCTACCGCCCCTTGCGCGCCTGGCGCATCCTGAGCTTGCGGCGCGGCGGCGACCACGAGTTGGCGCTCCTGGACGCGCTGGAGCTAATGCTGGAATCGCTGGCGCCTTCGCGCTGGGACATCTTCGAGGACGATATCGTCGCGGCTGTGCGGCAGATGCGCCAGGACCTGGCCGCCGATGAGTCACTGGCGCCGGCGGCGACAAGCGAAAGCTCATCGGCGCCCAATGCGGAAGCGCGCGGCGCGCCCGAGCCTGCGCCGGCCCTGAGCGCAGCCAGTACTGCTGATTCTCATCCCATCAGGGTTGCTGACGCGGCTGACGCCCCGGCCGAAGTAGAGGTAGCGGTGAATGTGGTGAAGCCCGCAGCCCAGACAAAAAAACGCGGCAAGCGCGGCAAGCGTCCCCAAAAAAACCAGGCGAAGCCGGCCTCGCAGATGGGCAAAAGAGCCGTCCGCATCGACATCGTCGATGACAAATCCGAGGGCAGCGCGCGCAAGCAGGCAGCCGCCGACGACCCGCCCGCGCCAAGCGGCTCGCTTAAGATCCCGCTTGATCCCGATTGAACTCGCTTGCCCCCTCGTCCAGCACAAGGCTGCCATCCCGCAAGCGCCAGACTTTAGTCGCGATGCGTTCAATGAACCAGCGATCATGCGTCGCCGCCAGAATCGCGCCGGGGAATTGCAGCAGCGCCCGCTCCAGCGCCTCCAAGCTCTGCAAGTCCAAATGATTGGTCGGTTCGTCCAGCAGCAGCAGATTGGCGCGGCTGTGAATCAAGCCGGCGATGCCCAGCTTGCGGCGCTGGCCCAGGCTTAAGTCGCCCACCGCTTTATCCGCCAAATGGGCGTCACGGAACAAGCCGCAGCGGTGCAGCAGCGTCAAGAGCTTGTCAGCGGATTCATGCTGGATGGCGCGCAGGACGGCGACAATGTTCCGCTCTTCAGGATAAGTTTCGCCGATTTGGTCGAGGTAGCCGAGTTTCGCGCCCGGCATTACTTTGACGCTGCCGCTGGTTGGCGACAGCTCGCCGGTTATCAAGCGCAGCAGGGTAGTTTTGCCGCCGCCATTGGGCGCCACCAGCGCCACGCGCTCGCCCTTTCGCAGCGTGGCGTCGACGCCGGCCAGCAACTGCCGCTCGCCAAAGCGCATCGCGACTGATTGCAATTGCAGCGGCTCCATGCTTGTCAGCGGCAGCGGATCAAAATTGTACTCAACATGCCAGACATGGCGCGGGTTATCCAGGCGGCTGCCTTCGAGCCGGTCCAGTTGCTGCCGCGTCGAGCGCAGGGCTTTACTCACCGTGCGCGCCACTTGCTGCTGGGCGGCGAATTTAATGCCCTTGTCGCCATCGCCCGGGCGTTTGGCTTTGCGGTGGCCATGCGCCTCTTTTTTCATCTGCAGGCGCAGCGCCTTCATGCGGTTGACCTGGCTGTGGTAGGCGTCGACTTCTTGCTGATAGCGCGCCTCCCGCTGCGCGCGATAATCGTCATAGTTGCCGTAATATGTGGTCAGGCTGCGCGTCACCGCCGACAAGTCGAGTATCTTGGTCGCCAGACGATTGATGAAGCGGCGGTCGTGCGTGATCATCAGCAGCGCGTGGGGGTAGCCTTGCAGATAATCCTCCAACCAGGCCAGCCCGGCGAAGTCCAGGTGATTGGTCGGCTCATCCAGTATCAGCAGATCAGGCGCTTGCAGCAGCAGTCCCGCCAAGCCCACCCGCGTTTTCTCGCCGCCGCTGAGCGACATCAGCGGCCGCGAGGCGTCGATATGCCCCAGGCTCAATCCGGCGAAGATGCGCTCGCGCCGCTCTTCCAGGGTATAGCCGCCGCGCAGCTCATATTGCGCTTGCAGCGTCCCGTATTCCTCCAGCGCATCGCTGAGGTCGCCGCCCTGCGTCAAGCGCTCTTCCAGATGGTCCAGGCGGCGGCGCAGCGCGCTCAACTCGCCCAGTCCCTCGCTGATGTAGCGGCTCACGCTGATGGAGCGCTCAATCTGCGCTTCCTGCGGCAGATAGCCCAGGACCGTGCCCGGCGCGACGCGAACTTCGCCTTGTTCGCTGGGCTCGCGGCCCAGGATCAAGCGCGCCAGGGTCGATTTGCCGACGCCGTTTTCGCCGACCAGCGCGGCGCGATCGCCCCGCTTCAAGTTCAAGTCCACCCCGTCGAGGATCAGCTTGGCGCCGTAATACTTTTGCAGGCCGCTGACGCTCAAGACCTGTGACGACATTTGCGCTCCGATTGAATTAGTCCGGCGGCATCATTCTGCTGGTCAAACTTCTGGCATTCAAGGGAGTGTCTATCTTGGTGGATATTTCCTGAGTGCCGAGCTTGGCGCCGGTTAATTCACCACTGAGACACAGAAGTAGAACAAAGCAAGTCATGCAAATGATTTGCCACAGAGTACACCGAGTAAAAGAGAGTTCAACGAGTAAAGCAATGAAGTGATCGTAAGCTGGTATAAGTTTCATTTCTTGCCTGACTGCCGGATTGCCGCAGCATCGAAACAATATAGAACTCTCTGTGCCGGCGGGCAGTGTCTACGCGCCCCTCTGTGTATCCTCGTTTTCCTCAGTAGATGCAAGTAAGTCATGCAAATTTCACAGCATCGGGTCAGCCAAGGCTGACCCCTACAGGGTTCAAAATATAGTCGAAAGTTGTAGGGGCGAGCCTTGGCTCGCCCACGCAAACACGAAAATTCGCTATTTTGTGATGAT
>JAJDXR010000038.1 GCA_022823165.1 Anaerolineae bacterium
CAGCTTGTTTATGCTCTCTTGACTATTTTGTATTTCTCGACGGGTCGCCTCAGTCGTTGTGGCGCGTGGGTGTAGAACCTGTGCCATAGGGCATCCTTTTGGCTAGATGAAATTATCCCATTATAATCCGAAACCATACAATTATCACCGCCGAATTGACAGTTGCGTTATGTCTGGCAGACGGAAATTCTGATGCTCACGAGAAACCCCCTTCCGTCACTGCGCGCCAATCAAGGCGGACATCACTTCGTCGTCTACGGCGACAGTTGCTCCGGCGTCCCCGGCGCGCCGCACGAAGCCACTTTCCGCCAAGTCAACGCTGCGATTGGCGCGCTCGACGCGCCGCCGGAATTCATCTGCTTCCTCGGCGACGAAATCATGGGGCTGACGACCGACGCCGAGCAGTTGCGCCGGCAGTGGCAATACTTCTTCGACAGCGAAATGGCCTGGCTGGACCGCGACGTTATCCCTCTCTATCACTGCACCGGCAACCACAGCGCTTACGACCCTCCAAGCGCGGCAGTCTATCGCGAGGTCATGGCGCATCTGCCGCGGAACGGCGCCGACGGCCTGTCCTATTTCGTTCGGCGCGGCGATCTTTTGCTGGTCTTCGTCAACACGCTCGATTCCAGCAGCGGCGGCGAAGGCACGGTCGACAGCGACTGGCTGGCTGAGGTCTTGCGCGGGCAGCAAGACGTCCGGCACAAGCTGGTCTTCGGCCATCATCCGGTCTGGGCTGTCAATGGCTACGCGGGCGACTACCAGCGCGTGATCGAGCGCGAAAGCGGTCGGCGTTTCTGGGAAACTCTGCGCCGCCATGACGTACTCGCCTACTTCTGCAGCCATATCCTGGCATTTGATCTGCAAGTTCATGCGGGCGTTTTGCAGATCTGCAGCGCCGGCGCCGGCACAGCCCATCGCATGCCGCCCGAGCAGGAATACCTGCACTTTGCGCAGGTCGCGCTGGACGACAGCGGCTTGCGCTGCCAATCGCTGGATCGCCGCGGCCACATGCGCGAGTGGCTGAACTGGCCCTGGCGACTCCCGCCGGCAGCCAACTGGGCGGCTTTCACGCCCGGCGCCGCGCGATCACTGCCGGCTGACTGCCTGCAGGCTTCCGAGACGGCAACCCTGGTCGCGTGGGAGATCAGCGGGATTATGACAGACGACGCCAATGCCCATCCACAGACGCTGCTCTGCGCCGAGGCGGACGGTGGCGCGCTGCCCTGGCTCTGGCTCGGTATCAGCGGCGTCGATCAGCGCTTGACCGCCTTGCTCAGCCCGCAGGCCAATCGCAGTCCACATCGCTGGCTGGGTCCGCCGCTGCCCGCTGGCGGCCGCTTCAGCATCCAATTCGCCCTGCACAGCGGCATGGGTCCGGGCGGCCTGCTCTGGCGCTGGAGCGATGCTCAGGCTTGGTCGAGCCTGCTGGGCGCCTCGCCCTGGGGCGCCGAGCGCCTACCCTGGTCCCGCCAATGGCGCATCGGCGAAGCGGCCGGTGAGCCGTCCTTTCGCGGTCAAGAACTCAGCCTCAAGTGGCATCGCGAAGGCTACGCCATCAGCGACTATCTTTAGAGGCCTTTCATGCACGGCGATCTACCGGCCGCTCTTGCTGGACGGCGTTACAATGGCAGGCGTAATGTATGCCGACCCAATCGCTTATAACGACAGGAGGAAACCACGATGAAAGTCACCGGCGTCGACACTATTCTGGTGCGCAATATCGAACCCTTTCGCGGCGGCCAGTACTGGCTCTTTCTGCAGCTGACCACCGATGAGGGCATTGTCGGCCTGGGCGAGCGGCCGACGGGCCACGCGCAAGACCTTTCCTCGCAGATTAGCCTGATACACCAGATTTGCGATGAATTTGTCATCGGCAACAGCCCCTTCGACGTCGAACGACTGTGGCAGACTGTCTACGGTTCGCGGCATGATTATCGCCACCCCAGCCTCTATGGTACGCCTGCGCTGAGCGCCATCGAAATGGCTTGCTGGGATATCATCGGCAAGGCGCTTGATCAGCCAGTCTACAACTTGCTGGGCGGACGCGTTCACGAGCGGCTGCGGGCCTACGCCTATATGCCCGCCGACGGCATCTGGGAAGATCCAGCCGAGGCCGGCAGGATCGCCGAGCAGCTCGTGCGCGCCGGCAACAGCGCCTGCAAATTCGACCCCTTTATACCCATCAGCCCCGCTCCCCAAGATTACCCGCTAAAATTCATTCGCCACGTAGGGAAGATCTTCCAAGCCATCCGCGACGCCGTCGGCGACGAGCTGGAAGTGGCCATAGGCACGCACGGTCAATTCAGCACCGCCGGCGCCATCCGCGTGGCGGCTGAATTGGAGCAGTACAGTCCCTACTGGTTTGAAGAGCCGGTCTCGCCTGAGAATGTCGACGAGATGGCGCGCGTCGCCGCGCAGACCAGCATCCCCATCGCTTCCGGCGAGCGGCTCGCCACCAAATACGAATTCTCGGAGCTGCTGCGAAAACAGGCGGCGCAGATTATCCAGGTGGATGTGGGCCAGTGCGGGGGCATCCTGGAAGCCAAGAAAATCGCCGGCATCGCCGAGGCGCATTACGCCATGATCGCGCCCCACATGTATTGCGGACCGGTGGCCATGGCCGCGGCCGTCCAGCTTGATACCTGCTCGCCCAACTTTCTCATCCAGGAGTTCAACACCAACGAGCTCCACAGCCAGATCTTGCGCGAGCCGATTCAGTTGGAAAACGGCGCCCTCAGGCCGCCGGAGCGGCCCGGCCTCGGCGTCGAGCTGGATCCGGGCGTTGTGCAGCGGCATCTGGCTTGAGGCTGGCGCGCTTTTCAATGGGTCGCGAAGTCACTGACCGCCAATCGCCCCCAGACTGTCACATTTATTGTCGCATTTCATGCCTGCAGTTACTTCTGAGCCAGATGTGGTGAAATCACTTGTGTGGAGTTCTTAAGCAATAATAGCTTACTGATTGCTGCTATTCCGGCGCGCAGGCCGCTTGGACAATTGCCCCGCAGCGTCTATTATCGTACGCAGTTCGCTTAACCTTAAGGATTCCTATGCAACCGATACTCGCCGCCGCGCGCGATGCCGCCCAGCTTTGCCGCCTCGTGCAAGAGAAGTACCTGGTCGCCAGCGCCAAATCCAGCGGCGCGGGGACCGAGCCCGTTACCATCGCCGACTATGGCTCGCAAGCCATTATCTGCCGCGCCCTGCAAGCGCACTACCCGGACGACGCCGTGGTCGCCGAAGAGTCGGGCGAGCAATTCTTGCAGTTGGTCGATGCGGAGCAGCGGGCGCAAGTCCTGTCGCTGCTGACGCAAATCCTGCGCGAGCCGGTGAGCGAAGACGAGTTGGTCGCCTGGCTGGATTTCGGCGTCGACCGCAGAGCCGCCCGCACCTGGGTCATCGACCCCATCGATGGCACCAAAGGCTTCCTCGCCCGCCGCCACTACGTGGTCGCCGTCGGTTTGCTGCGGGCGGGGCAGGTGAGCGAAGGCATCGTGGCCGCGCCCGGCTACAAAGCCGGCGATGGCGCCCTCTTCTACACGCGCGACGGCGCCACGTATCGCGCGCCCTTGTTAGCCGGCGCCGGCGAGAAAGTAACCGTCTCGCAGCGCCACAAAGTCGAGGATTACATCGCCGTGCAAAGCTACGAACGCTACCACGCCAGCAAATCGCGCATGGGGCGCGCGCGCGACTGCGCCGGGCTGGGCGATGCGCGGCTGCTCGAATTGGACAGCATGGAGAAGTACGCGCTGGTGGCTTGCGGCGATGCCGACCTCTACATGCGCCTGCCGCGCGCGGGCAGCGTCTATGCCCACAAAATCTGGGATCACGCCGCCGGCGTCGCCCTGGTGCGGAATGCCGGCGGCACAATCACCGATCTCGACGGCGGTCCGCTGGATTTCTCCCAGGGCGAGACTCTTCCCAACGCCGGCCTGATCGCCAGCAACGGCGCTTTTCACGGGCGCGTGGTCGAAGCTGTCCAGCGCGTCATGGCGGGGGAGTGGTGAACATCGCGGATTAACTCTCTAAGCGAACAGGTCACAGGTTTTTTTCACCACAAAGAACTCAGAAGGCGCAGAGATTTTTCTATGCCAGGCAGAGCCATAGAGTCGCGGGATTAACTACTCCACTGGCGGAGTAAGTTTGTGTTGGAGTATATGGTGTAGTAAAAATTCGCTAATCGGCGTCTTTTGGGCTTAGCCACATGTACCTAACTCAAAACACTACTCATCTATGTAGAAGCGCCAATTGAGTGTGTAGTCTTCGAATTCCGCTTCGGCCTTAGGCGGGCTCCGCCAGGCTTTGGCGCGCTGACGCCAGCTTGAGATCGGGCCGCTGCTGGAGGCTGTCGATCAGCGCCTGGACGCAGCTTAGCAACTCAATGGGCGAGTAGCCGCCCGTGTTCTTCAGCGTGATATCGCCCTGAATATCGGGACTGATGGACTCGCTGGCGCCCTTGGCCGAGATTAGCACGATAGGCACTTCCGCCAGGTCCGCGCTGGCCTGCATCGACTCAATAACAGCGAAGCCGTCCATCTCGGGCATCAGCACATCCAGCATCAGCAGATCGGGCGCCTCCTCGCGCATCAGCGCCAAGCCCTCGGCGCCGCTGTAAGCCGTCCGGATGCGGTAGCCGGCCTCCAGGCTGCGCAGCGTCTGGCTGAAGAGGCGGACGATATCGCGGTTGTCGTCGATGATCATGATCGAGCGCAAGTCGGCGCCGAAGCTCGCCAGCACTTTGACCAGCATCTCGCGCGAGACCGGTTTGACCAGGTATTCATAGACCCCGCGCTGGCGGATGGCGGCGCGTCCGCTGGGCATGGGCAGGGTGATGAGGCTTGGCGCTTTGGACTGCTGCCGGGCGCGGTCAAGCAGCGCCGCATAGTTGTGATCCTGCGCCAGCAAGAGCAGATCCGGCTCAAATTGCTCGAGCGCGCGCAGGGCTTCGTCTTCCGTGTGGCGGGCGCTGACCGTGTGCGACTTGAGGTAGCGCGAGAAGAAAGCCGTCACCGACTCATCGGGGTCGACGACCAGAATGCGCTTTTCAGCCGCTGCGGGCTGGGGCAGCTGACTCGTCGTGGGCATGCGCGCCACCAGTTGCTGCGTGGTGGGCAGCGAGAAGGAAAATGTGCTGCCCTGGCCGGGCCCGGCGCTGCTGACGCTCATCGTGCCGCCGTGCAGCCGGATCAACTCGCGGCTGAGCGTCAGCCCCAGGCCCGAACCGCGTTCGCCCAGGGCGTCGACCCCGCCGACCTGGTAGAATTCGTCGAATACCTGCGGCAGATCCTCCGCCTTGATGCCGACGCCGCTGTCGCTGACGCTGGTGACTGCTTCCTTCTCGTCGACTCGCACCTGTATGGTGATGCCGCCCTCGCTGGTATAGCGCGCCGCGTTGACCAGCAGGTTGAGCAAGATCTGGCGGATGCGGACGGGGTCGAACCAGAGCGGCTGCAAATCCGGCGGCGTTTCCAGCGTGAAGCTCAAGCCCTTTTTGTCGATGAGATCGGCTACCATATCGGCTGTCTCGCGCAGGCAATCGCCCAGGCTGGCTTTCTCTTTGACGATGGCCAGGTGGCGCGCCTCCAGCTGCGAGATATCCAGCACATCGTTGATGAGATTCTGCAAGTGCTTGGCGTTGCGATAGACCGCGTACACATCGGCGCGGTAGGCCGGCGGCAGCGGCTGATCGTAGACCTCGGGCGCCAGGATCATCACCTCGCTGAAGCCCACGATCAGATTGATGGGCGTGCGCAGCTCGTGGCTGACGTTGGCGGCGAAGCGGGCTTTGGCCTGGCGCGATTCCTCGGCCTGCTCAAAGGCGACTTCGAGTTTCCTGTTGGTGTCGCGCAGCCGCTCCTGGTACTCCTGCAGCTGCTTGGACATCAGCACCAGTTCGGCGCGGCTGGCGCGGGCTTCGTTCATCTGCTCGGCGGCGTAATCCTGGAAGCCCTGGCTGATTCTGAGCTGGTTGACGAAGTAACGCCGCAGCAAACCCACCAGTGTCAGTTGGCCGGCGGCGATGGCGAACATCAGCGCCAGATCGGCCCGCGGCGCCAAAGCCGCCAGCAGCAGCGCGTCAATCAACAGAGCCAGCAGCATCCAGGGCGGCGGCAGCAGAATGACGGCGAGGATCAGGCTGGCGGGGATGAGATAAAGCGCTGACGTGGCGCCGCTGGCGCTGGCGATCTGCGCCGCGAACAGGGCGATGCACAGCAGCAGGAAGAAACAGGCCAGGTTGAAGCTGCGTGATTTGATGAAGTAGCTCAAGCCACAGACGCCGATCATGATGACGGCGTCGAACATGGCCAGGTTGGGCAGGCTGCCCGGCAAGATATCGCCGGCCAGTATCAGGCACCACATGCCGATGCCCAGCAGCAGCAAGGTGATATTCAGGAATTCGTGGCGGATGTCGCCGTCCTGTGTGGCGGGCATGGTCGTTTCTCCCCTGGATTTCCGGCTTGGGGCGGGCGCGTTTTCGCGCGGATGAGGCCACTATTGTCCCACGTCCGGGGCGATTTTGACAAAGTATGGCGCGCGGGTCATAATTCATGCGAGGCGTCGCGGTCGGTTGCCCGCAATTTACTGCTGGGACCTAAAGCCGAAATATGTACGGCGCGCAGTGGCAGTTGATGATGGCCGCTTCCACCTTGGCCATGCTGCCGACTATTGTGCTGTTCTTCTTCACGCAAAAGACCTTTGTGCGCGGCATCGCATTGACGGGATTAAAGGGCTAGCGCTATGGCTGCAATTCGAGTCGCCGTGATAGGCGCGGGAGGCATCGCGGCCGCGCATCTGCGCGCTTATGCCGCCCAGGCCGCGCGCTGCGAAATCGCCGGTATCGCCGATGTCGTCGAAGCGGCGGCGCAGGAAAAAGCGGCGCAATACGGTGGGCAAGCTTTCGACGACAGCGAGCGCATGCTGGACGCCCTGCAGCCCGATGCCGTCAGCATCTGCACACCGCCCAAGTTTCACCTGCCCGCTGTTAAAGCCGCGGCGGCCCGCGGCATCGCCGTTCTCTGCGAGAAGCCGCCCGCGCGCAGCTTGCAGGAAACGGAAGCGATCGTCGCGGCAGCGGAGAAATACGACACTCTGCTGCAATTCGCCTTCTGCCACCGCTTTCACCCACCGCTGCGGGCGGCGCGGGCGCTGATTCAAAGCGGCAGGCTGGGACAGCTGGCGCAGATCGAGAATCGCTTCGGCTTTCGTTTCGCGTGGGCGGGCCAATCCTGGTTCACGGAAGCGGACATAGCCGGCGGCGGCATCTTGATTGACACTCTGGTACACAGCATCGACATCTTCCGCGCGCTCACGGACGAAGAAATCGAGAGCGCCCAGGCGCAGGTCTCGTCCGCCCTGCCCATCGACGTGGAAGACAGTGCCTCGCTGCTGCTGCGGGGTCGCGGCGGCGTCCTGGGCAGCTTGAACTGCAGTTGGGTGACGCCTGTCTCGGAAGCCATCGTGCGCATCTACGGCACGGAAGGGCAGGCCCTGCTGGACTACAATGCCGAGCCCGGTTTGCGTTACAAGCTGGCGGAAGACGACGACTGGACTGAGCGGCGCTTTACTGGGCAGCCGGATCGCTTTGTAGCGCAGGCCGACAGCTTTCTGTGCTGCATCGAGCGCGGCGAGTCGCCCGTGGTCGGCGGCGAGGACGGTTTGGCGGTGATGCGCGTGATTGAAGCGGCTTATGAATCAGCGGGGGTAACGAGATGAAACTGAGCGTGAGTATGTATAGTTGTGTGCGGGCAGCGCAGGCCGGGCAGCTTGATCTGTTGGGTTTCATCGACTACGCCGCCGCGCGGGGAGTGGCCGGCGTCGAACTGCTGGACATGTTCTGGAGCGATGTCGAGCGCGAGCTGCCGCAAGTCAAACAGCGCCTCGCTGACGCCGGGCTCGAGGTCGCTGTCTACTCCATCAGCAACAACTTCATCCAGCCGGAAGCCGAGGCCCGCGTCCGCGAATTAGGCGACTTGAAGCGCGGTGTGGATCTCGCGCTGGAGCTGGGCGTGGACCTGCTGCGCGTTTTCAGTGGCAGCGCGCGTGATGACGTCTCGCAAGAACAGGGCGAAGCCTGGATCCTGGAAGGGCTGTCGGCCGGCGCCGCCTACGCCGCGTCACGCGGTGTGATCCTGGCGCTGGAGAATCACGGGCGCTTTGCCGGGCGCAGCGATCAGGTGCGCGCCATCATCGAGCAGGTGGGGTCGCCGGCGCTGCGGGTCAATTTTGACACCGGCAACTTCCTCCCTGTGGGGCAGGACCCGGTCGAGGCGGCGCGCGAATTGGCGGCTTGGACGGCGCTGGTTCACTTGAAGGACATGCGGCTCGCCGGCGCCGGCGAGGCGGGTCACGTCTTTGAAGCGCCGGACGGGCGCAAGCTGACCGGTTCAATCATCGGCGAGGGTCTGGTCGATTTGGCCGCGGTACGCGCGGTCATGGATGGTGCGGGTTATGCCGGCTGGTGGTCGCTGGAATACGAAGGCTCGGAAGATGCGCTGAATGTCGGTGTGCCGCGCAGTCTGGCGGCGGCGCGAAGCATGCTGGCCTGAAGTAGCCTGTTCCCCAAGGGTGGAATCTACGAACCAGAAAAACTTCGTTGCACTGACATTGTGTCTGGCAGCCGTATAAAATGCCGGGTAGCGTAGTCTGGGATATGTGCCCTCAAACATTCACCTGATTCTGCGGCAGAATGACCAGGTCGCGGATGGTGACGTGCCGTGGCTGCCGCAGCATATATAGCAGTGCCTCCGCGCAGTCTTCCGAGGTCAAGTGCGTACGTTCGCCGGCGGAGACGCGCGCGATGTCTTCCGCCTCGTGGAAACCCCAGAGCGCATTGGCCACCTGCCCCGGCGCCAGCGACATCACGCGGATGCCATC
Organism: Anaerolineae bacterium; assembly: GCA_022823165.1. GTDB lineage: Bacteria > Chloroflexota > Anaerolineae > Aggregatilineales > Phototrophicaceae > UBA6055. The sequence continues at coordinate 8,875 of JAJDXR010000038.1, forward strand.
GCCGGCCAACTGACGGCGAACCGTATGCACAAAGGTCTGCACGGCGTGTTTGCTCGCGCTGTAGATCGGCTCCCAATGCACATCCATGAAGCCGGAGATGGAGCTGGTCACTACGATGTCGCCGCTGCCTTGCGCCTGCATCTGCGGGATGACAAGATGCGCGCAGCGCAGCACGGCGTCGACATTGATCCTGAGCATGCGCGTCAGCGCCTCGATATCGCCATCGCCGAATTCGCCGGGCACATAAATGCCGGCATTGGCGAAGAGGACGTCTACGCGCCCGAAACGCTCCAGCGTCGCCTCGATCATGCGGCTGATGTCGACCGGCGCGGTCATGTCGGCGCGCGCGACCTGCGTCTCGGCCGGCAGCTCAGCGGCCAGCGCTTCCAGCTTGTCGGCCGAACGCGCCGCCAGCGTGAGTTTGCAGCCCTGCTGCGCCAGCAGACGCGCGCAGGCCTCGCCGATGCCCGAGCTGGCGCCGGTGATGATAACAACTTTGCCCTTGAGATCTTCAACCATTGCGGATTTTCCTTTGTTTGCGGGCGACTCACATGGGCGCGTAGACACTGCCCGTCAGTCGCCCCTACATTACTTGCGGATAGGGCTGGCGTTAGACACGGTCGATCTGTGGCAGCATGACCAAATCGCGGATGGTGACGTGGCGCGGGCGCGACAGCATAAACAGAATCGCCTCGGCGCAGTCTTCCGATGACAGGTGCGATTGCCGCTGCTCAACCGCCAGCCGAATCTCGTCCGCATCGTACATATTCTGCATGGGGTTGGCCACGGGACCCGGCGCCAGCGACATCACCCGGATGCCATCCCCGGCCAATTGACGCCGCACCGTATGCACGAAGGTCTGCACGGCGTTCTTGCTGGCGCTGTACACCGGCTCGCCCACGATATCGGCGGTGCCGGCGATGGAGCTGGTGACGATGATATCGCCGCCGCCCTGGGCTTTCATGCTCAGGATGACGGCGTGGGCGCAGCGCAGTACGCCATCCACATTGAGCCTGAACATGCGCGTCAACTGCTCGATATCGCCCTCGGCGAATTGGCCCTTTACGTAGACGCCGGCGTTGGCCAGCAGGATATCAACGCGCCCGAAGCGCTCCAGCGTCGCCTCGACCATGCGGCTGATGTCGACCGGCTCGGTCATGTCAGCTTGAACGACCAGACTCTCGGCTGCCAGCTGATCAGCCAGCGCCTGCATGTCGTCGACGCGGCGGGCGGCCAAAGTCAGCTTGCAGCCCTGCTGAGCCAGTAAACGCGCGCAAGCGGCGCCGATGCCCGAGCTGGCGCCGGTGATGATGACGACTTTGCCTTTGAGTGACAGAGACATATTACGCCTTATGTGAAATCAATTGAGCCTTGAAAGTTTTGGATGTCAATGTGGTATTTTTCGCGCAGAATGCGCTTAAACAGATGGGCGGTGATTTTTGCAATCAGTCGAGTTGCCAGGCCAGCCACCGTTTTCGCTAGCA
>JAJDXR010000058.1 GCA_022823165.1 Anaerolineae bacterium
AGCTTGTTTATGCTCTCTTGACTATTTTGTATTTCTCGACGGGTCGCCTCAGTCGTTGTGGCGCGTGGGTGTAGAACCTGTGCCATAGGGCATCCTTTTGGCTAGATGAAATTATCCCATTATAATCCGAAACCATACAACTAAGCGCTGTGCGCGCTGAGTTGAAAGCGGATATCGAGAATGTACGCATGGAGCTAAGCGCGGACATACAGCGCCTGGATGACCGTCTGTTCGCCATTGTTAGTCCCCCGGCGCAGCCAGAAGAAGAAACTCCGTAGCGGGCCGTCACCGCAAGCCTCTCAGCCTTTCAAGCCGCTGGTCAGGCCGCCGCTGACCAGGAAGCGCTGCAAGAAGATATAGAGCAAGATGACCGGCACGACCGCCATGACCGAAGCCGCCATCAGTTCAGCCCAGGCCGTGCCCTGCTCCTGGTCGAAGACGCTAAGCCCCAATTGAATGGTTTTGAGGCTGTCTTCCTTGACAACCACCAGCGGCCAGAGGAAGTCGTTCCAAGACCACAGGAAAGCGAAGAGCGCCATCGTGCCCATGACGGGTTTGGAATTGGGAATCAGGATCCGCCAGTAGACGCCCACACGCGAGCAGCCGTCGACAATAGCCGCTTCTTCGATTTCTTTGGGGAAGTTCAAATAGAATTGGCGGAAGAGAAAGACGCCGAATACCGAGACGAAGTTGGGGAACATGACGCCGCCCAGGGTGTTGATCAGCCCGGTGCCGCCCTGGCCGAGGATGTCGTTGCCGCCCGCCAGCGGGAAGAACTTGATGAGCAGGAAGACGGGGATGATCAGCACTTCAAAGGGCACCATCATGGTGGTCAGCAAGGTGAAGAAGATGAGCATTTTGCCGCGGAAATGCAGGCGGGCGAAAGCATAACCAGCCATCGACCCCAGCAGCACCTGCGAGGCGACGGCGACGGCCGTGACGGCGACGGTGTTAACGAATAGGCGCGGCATATTGGTCTGCTCGAAGGCATCGCTGTAATTCTGCAGGTCCAGCTCGGTGGGTATCCAGCGAATCGAGTCGCCGAAGATCTCGCGGTCGGGTTTGATGGAGGTGGACACCATCCAGACGAAGGGCATGATCATGACGATGGCGCCGATAATCAGGAAGATGTAGGTCAAGATTAAGGGCAGGCTGGCTTCGCGCCGGCTGAATGTGCCGTCGGTATTGGCTCTGAGAGTCGCCATGCTTAAGCGCCCTGCCTTTCCCGCAAGACGCGGAAGCTGATCAGCGTCAGGATGAGCACGATCACCAGCATGACGACGGAAATGGCGGCGCCCCGCCCCAGCCTAAGGTAGCCAAAGACATTCTGATAGACCTCCCAGACCATGGTATTGGTGCGATTGAAGGGTCCGCCCTGGGTCAGCATAAAGATCAGGCCGAAGTTGCGAAAGATGCCGATGGTGAAGGTGACGACCACGAAGAGGATGACCGGGCGCATGAGGGGCACGGTAATGCGCAGGAAACTTTGTACCGGGCTGGCGCCGTCGACGCGCGCCGCTTCGATCACATCGCGGGGGATGTCTTGCAAGCCGGCCAGGAAGATGACCATATTGCTGCCGATGCTGCCCCAGATGGTCACGATGACCAGGCTGATCAGCGCCAGATTGGGGTCGTTCAGCCAGTGCTGGGGCGGGATGCCGACGAGGCCCAGGAAGTAGTTGAGCAGGCCGTGCTGGGGGCTGTAGATCCAGCGCCAGATCATGGCCGAGACGACGACCGAGCTGACCACCGGCAGATAATAGAGCGTACGCAGGAAGACGCGACCGCGAATAGACTGATCGAGCAATTTGGCGATAATCAGCGCCAGGGCTGTGCCAACGGGCACCGCTTCGATGGTGAACAGCAAAGTATTGATGATGGACTGAAAGGCGGTCTTGTTGGTGAAAACGTATTTGTAGTTCTTCAGGCCGACGAAGCGCGGCGGCTCGAAGAGTTCATAGCGGGTGAAGCTGAGGTAAAGGTTGTAGAACACGGGCCAGATTTTCAGGGCGGCCAGCAGGAGCACGGGAACCAGTAAGAACAGGAAAGCGACGAAAGCCTGGCTGTTATAGAAGCGGTAGAGGCGATCGCGCCAGTCGGTACGCTGCCCTTCCCAATCCACTCGTTTAGATACAGCCAGGTTCATTTGAAGCTTACTCGCGCACCCAGGTACTTGGCCAAGCCACAGGGCGGTAGGGGCGTTTCGTTGAAACGCCCGCGCTTACGCAGTAGGGGCGTCACGGCGTGACGCCCCTACAGGTCATCAGGCGCGACCGGATCACGCGCTTAATCGTCTTCCAGGATTTCGTTGATGGCGGCTGTGGCATCCACCAAGGCATCAGCGGCCGGCTTGTTGCCGCTGAGGGCTTGCTCGAGCTCGGCGGCGATGGGGCGGAAGAGCGCGATGAGATTGTGATGCTGCGGGAAAGTGCGGGCGTAGACGGCCGATTCCAGCACGACCTTGTGTTTTTCCGACATGTAATCGGCTTCGAGCAGCGAGAGCCGCGGCGGCGTATTGTTGTTGGAGGCCGAATAGACTTCGAGCATGTCTTGGCGGGTCATAAAGCGAAGCAGGCCCCAGGAGGCGGTGGCGTCGGGCGTTTGCGACGAGATGAAGAATTTGTTCACCCAGGAGTGGGTCGCCTGCACATTGCCGGTCAGCGGCAGGGTCGGATAGATGGTCTCGGCTTCGTCGGGCGCGTACAAGTTGATGACGCGCTCCATATCGGCGCTGGAGAGCTGCATGGCGGCGTTGCGCCCGGCCAGGACATTGAGGTCGCCCTGGGGATCCAGGCCCGGGTAGGAGGTGACTTCATGCTCGCGCACCAGGGCGACCAGCCATTCGAGGGCTTCCAGGGCTTCCGGTTGATCGAGGGCGCAACTGCTCAAGTCGTCGCTGAGGAATTGACCGTCGGCCATGTGGACCCACATCAGGAAGGGCTGCCAATCCCGCTGCCAATTGCCGCTGGCGTCGGAGAAGTGATAGCCTTCGACATCGAAGCCGTTGTCGCCGTGGACGGTGGTGGCTTGGGCGGCGGCCAGGAATTCGTCCCAGGTCGTCGGCGCCGCGTCGATGCCGGCGTCAGCCAGCATTTCTTTGTTGTACCAGAGGGTGCGTAAGTCCTGGCGATAGGGCACGGCGACGATATCACCGCGGATGGTAACATCGGCTTGCAAGCCAGCGGGGAAGTCGTCCCAGTCCCATTCGGCATCGGCGTTGATGAAGTCGTTGAGCGGGACAGCCCAATTGCGCCGAGCCATCTGCGGCGCCCAGACCGCGCCGCCCTGGAAGACGTCAGGCGTGACGCCCGAGGCGAAGGCGGTGGTCATTTCTTCGTTATAGCGTCCCCAATTGGTCCAGTTGACGGTCACGCTGGAGCCGGGGTTTTCTTCGACAAAGCGCGGCAGGATGGTCTCTTCAAAGGCGGTCTGTACTGGATCGCTCCAGTCCACCATCGCCAGCGAGAACTCGACGCCGTCGGCCTGGGCGGCGATGGGCTGCAGGCCCAGCAAGGCGATGCCGGTGGCGGTGCTGGAAGTCGCCGCGATTTTCAAAAAGTCTCGTCGGGAGAGTTTCTTGTTCATAAGTCATCGCTCCTAAGCATTTCACTGATTGTTCGGATAATGAATCTGACGCTAGCATAGCACTGACCAAGCAGTAATTTCAAGCAAAACCTGAAAAGGGGATGGTGAATATCATGGATATGATTCCCTTTGCGAACACGGCACAAGTTTTTTCAGCACAGCCGCTCGCAAGTCACGACTTGGATCACAGAAAATATGAAAGTCCAAGGTGTATCCGGGTGGGCGAGCCAAGGGGCGCGCAGGCACAGCCCTACGCTCGCCCCTACATATACTGTACAGTGGGCTAGGATAGCGTCGCTGCTTTGAGCGCGAGCACAGCCGCTTCTTCCGCTTCAAGCACCTGTAGAACGCGGCTGCGGATTGAGGCGCGCAAGTCGGCGATATCGGCGTCGGTCAGCGGGAAATCCGATTCGGATTGGGTCTTGAGCGCTTCCAGCCGGTCGCGCTGGGCGACGATCTCGTCCAGTTGCGCCGCGCCGCTTTCGATGAAGAGCGCCGTTTTGCGGTCGATGGCTTGGCGGGCGTCGCTCAGCAGGGGCAGATTCGCGGGCAGCAGGCCGCTATGCAGCGCTTGCCAGGCTCGGCCCGCGGCGCGGTAGAGCGTCGCCACGCTGCTCAGGCGGTCAGCGTTCAGCGCTTGGGCGGCTTCATCGAGGAAGTCGGCGTAGACATCGCGCTCGGCTTGCCATGTTTTGCCAAAAGCCGGTCCCAAGAAGGTGTAGGCGCTGGTCAGCGCGGCCAGCAGCGGGCGCCCGGTGGCGTATTCGCGCGCCCAGCCGCCTTTGCTCTGCTTCTGCAGCATATCAGCCCAATGCCCCAGCGCTTTCAAGCCGAAATTTTTAGTGGCGCCTTTGGGCGGTTTTTCGGTCATGAGCGCGACAGTATCGGTCAGACCTTGCCGGATGGCCTCAGCCAGCGCGGACTCATCGGGCGCGCCTAGCAGAATCAGCCGCTGCCGCTCTTTTTTGATGCGGCTGCGCGCTTTGTCCAGGTCGTCAGTGGTCACGGTCAGCCCCACGCGGCTGCGGTCGGAGATACAGGCTTGGCCCGTGTCCGGCTCGTAGCTGTAGATGACCAGCGGCATGCTGCCCCACATGCCTTCGTCGTAGGGCAGCGCATTATAAGGCAGCAGCCACATATCCGGGCTGGCAATCGGCGCGAAACCCTCTTCCAGCGCATTGATCAGGTTCTGGCGTCCCTTGCTCGGGCTGGCGCTTCGGCGCAGATCACGCGGCAATTTCAAGCGGTCGAAGATGCGCTCCATGGGGTCGAAGGTGTTGCGCGTCAGCAAGTTGACTTGCGGATCGTAGCCTTTGTAGTGGAAGGTGAAGTAGCCGAAGGTTGCGCCGCCGCTGATGCCGAGCAGCATGGCTTCGCTATAGGGCTGGCCGGTATGGGGCGCCGTGACGCCTTGATAATCAAGCGCGTTGCGGATGGCGGCGGTATCCCAGTAACGGCCTTCAAATTGTGTGAAATTGGGGAGTGTGGGCATTCTGTACTCTCTCCTTCTAGCTAGTCCGTTGCCACAGTTTAACGGACAAGAGACCATTTCTGGCAAATCTGAGACATACTCTTCGGTTGCGGCGGGCGAGCCAAGGCTCGCCCCTACAAAGCTCGTCTGATACTCGCCGGCTCGCTTCCGCACCGGGTCTACCCCCTCGATATCCCGCCATCTCTATGGCAGGCATCCGAAGCATCAGGGAAGGGGCGCCTTTTACAGCGGATCCCGCAGCAATCTGCTGCGCTTCACATGGGTTGACACACAAATCTGTATTATTTCAGCATAGTTCCGGATAACTTGACGCTAGATTCACAGTAACGTACAAGCCTTGTAAGGGCGTTTCGTTGAAACGCCCGATAATCGCCGTATGAGCAACATCGGCGGGCAGGGAGCTTTTCCGACGGGCGGCTCAGCGAGCCGCCCCTACGGATTTCGACGAGTTGAGGCGTGGAAGCGTACGGGATTTTTGAAAAGATTTGCCAGCGAGTACACCGAGGAATAATGAGGACAGGGAGGCAATTGCGGGCGAGCCAAGGTACGCCCCTGCATAAGTCCTTAACTTTGGGTGTTGGCTTGGGCGTCGGTGGCGTAGGCCGCGCCTTGCCCAGACCCGCCGACGAGAATGTCGAGGTCGACGCCGCGATCGGCCTGCTGGGCGTGATCGAGGAAGAGGCGGGTATAGCCGCGCGTTTCTGAACGAGGCGGCGCCTGCCAGGCGGCGCGGCGGCGCGCGAGTTCTTCAGGCGGCACATCCAGATGCAGGCGGCGCCCGGCCAGATCCAGCTCGATCATGTCGCCGTCGCGTACCAGGGCCAGCGCGCCGCCAACGGCCGACTCTGGCGCGATATGCAGCACGACGGCGCCGTAAGCTGTACCGCTCATGCGGCCGTCGGAGATGCGCACCATGTCGCGAACACCACGGTCGAGCAGCTTGCGCGGCAGGCTCATATTGCCCACTTCGGGCATACCGGGGAATCCCTTCGGTCCGACATTCTGCAGCACCAGCACCGAGTTTTCGTCGACATCCAGCGCGGGGTCGTCGATGCGGCTGTGGAAGTCAGCGACTGAGGCGAAGACCACGGCCTTGCCCCTATGCTGCATAAGGCGCGGCGTGGCGGCGGAAGGTTTGATGACGGCGCCGTCGGGGCAGAGGTTGCCGCGCAGAACAGCGATGCCGGCGCTCGGCTGAAAGGGCTGGTCCAGGCTGGCGATCACCTTGTCGTCGTAGCAGACGGCGCCCGCGGTGTTTTCGGCGTGGCTTTGGCCCGTGACGGTGAGGGCGTCCAGGTCGATGGCGCGGGCGAGATTTTGCAGCACGACGGGCAAGCCGCCGGCGTAGTAGAATTCCTCCATCAAGAATTCGCCGGCCGGCTTGAGATTCACCAGCAGCGGGATATCGGCGCCCAGGCGGTCGAAGTCGTCCAGGCGGAGCTCGACGCCGATGCGCCCGGCGATGGCCAGCAGGTGCAGGATGACGTTGGTGGAGCCGCCGATGGCGGCGTTGACGATGATAGCGTTTTCGAATGCCGAACGCGTGAGAATCTGCGACAGGCGCAGGTCTTCCTTGACCATTTGCACAATGCGGTTGCCGCTGAGGTGGGCGAGGCGGCGGCGGCGCGCGTCGGGGGCGGGAATGGCCGCGCCGCCGGGCAGCATCAGCCCCAGCGCCTCGACAATGCAAGCCATGCTGGAAGCCGTGCCCATGGTCATGCAATGGCCGTCGCTGCGAGACATGCATGTCTCCGATTCGAGATAGTCGGCGGTGGACATATTGCCGCTGCGCCAGTCGTCGGTAAAGCGCCATTTGTCGGTGCCGGCGCCAATATCGCGTCCCTGGAATTTGCCGTTTAGCATGGGGCCGCCGGTGACGACGATGGTGGGGATATCGACGCTGCAAGCGCCCATGATGGCGGCAGGCGTGGTCTTGTCGCAGCCGACCAGCAGCACGACCCCGTCCAGAGGATTGGCGCGAATCGACTCCTCCACGTCCATGCTGACCAGGTTGCGGTAAAGCATGGTCGTGGGCCGCATCAATGTTTCGCCAAGGGACATGACGGGAAACTCCAGCGGGAAGCCGCCGGCTTCGAGCACGCCGCGTTTGACTTGTTCGGCCAGAATACGCAGATGGGCATTGCAGGGCGTCAGCTCGGACCAGGTGTTGCAGATGCCGATGACGGGGCGGCCGTCGAACATCTGCTGGGGCGTACCCTGGTTTTTCATGCGGCTGCGGGCTTTGAAGCCGGCTTGGCCGCTTTTCAAAAACCAGTCGTGACTGCGCAAGGGCATAGGCTGCCTCCGTGGCTACTGGGGTACAGGCGCAGAGTATAGCAGACATTCCGCCCTGCCCCGATTGCGGCGTCACAATTATCACCATTGAGAGAAAGACACGATGCCGGGCATATTACGAAAAGATTGACCAGCGAGTACACCGAGGAAAATCGAGGGCGCCGAGTAAAGCGACCAGTCATAGTTTTGGCGGCAACTGTTTTCACATAAGGGGCGGCATTCATTTTTTGACGGAAGTCCTATCAAGAGTGGGCGAGCCAAGGCTCGCCCCTACGGCTTTCGTTGTGATTGAGGCCAGGAAACTGAATTTGTCCCGGCCTTGCCAGCCCGCCCGGTCATCCTGGATTTGGCACTTGAGAAGGGGCAGGTCTTTGCCTATTCTGACGCTCATGAAAGCGTCTGGTCTCGCATGAAACGGCTGGTAAAGCGGCGGCCGGTATATTACGGCTGGTATATCGCGGTGGCGCTGGCGATTACCGAGACGGTGTCCTTCGGCGTCATGTATTATGCCTTTTCGGTCTTTATCACGCCGATGGAAGCCGAGCTGGGCTGGACGCGCGGGGAGATAACCGGCGCCTTTTCGCTGTCGCTGCTGATCACGGGGCTTATCGGTGTACCGGTTGGGCATTGGCTGGACCGGCGGGGGGCGCGCCTGTTGATGACTGTCGGCTCCGTGGGCGCGACCATAGCAGTCTTGTTGTGGGCGCAGGCGACCAGCTTGCCCGAATTCATCGCGATCATGGCGCTCAAGGGAATCTGTGGCGCGGCGGTATTGTATGAGCCGGCTTTCGCTGTGATCGCCACCTGGTTCAGCGACCGGCGCGGCGCGGCCATGGCGGTGGTCACCTTCATCGCCGGCTTCGCCAGCACCATTTTCATACCGCTGAGCGATGCCTTGCTGGTGGCGCATGGTTGGCGGCAAGCCCTGCTCATTTTGGGATTAGTGCTGGGCGTCATCACGATCCCGCTGCATGCTCTGGTCTTGCGCGGCAGGCCAACTGATCTGGGCTTAAATCCCGATGGTAATACGACCAGGACGAGCAGATCCAGCATCGCGAGCGTCGACTTGGGGGCTGTTTTTCGTTCGCGTTTCTTTTGGCTGCTGACGCTGTCTTTTTCGCTGGTGTCCTTGAGCATATCGGCGGTGCGGATTCACTTCATTCCCCTGCTGATCAGCGTCGATATTCACCCCAGCAGCGCGGCGGTGGCCAGCGGCGCCATCGGCGTCATGCAGGTTATCGGTCGCATGTTATTCGCGCCGATAGAGCGGCGCTTTTCCAGCCGAGCGATGGTAGCGGGCGTATTTGCGGCACTGACGATTTCGCTGCCGATCCTGCTTCTGGGCAATGCGCCCGGGCTGATTTTCGCGTTTGTGGCGCTATTCGGCATGGCCATCGGTACGCATACGCTGGCGCGGCCGCTGATCATCGCCGATACCTACGGCGCGGCCTATTACGGACGCATCAGCAGTACGCTGGTCATCTTCGTCACCTTGGCCGGCACAATTTCGCCCTTTGCCGCGGGGCTGCTATTTGACGTGTTTGGCAGTTACGACTGGCTGCTGATATTGACGACCTTGTTCAGCCTGGTTGCGCTGGTATTGATCGCGGCGCTGCCCGTGCGGGTCGGGGGCGGCGTCAAAGCGTAGCCCAGCCGGCCGCGAGGCGGGCCTCGGTCTCAGCCCAAGCGCGGACGCCGGAGGTGGCGTCGGCCGCTTCAATGTTGCAGGCGGCAACGGCGCAGGCGCGGCGGGCGCATTCCTGTGGACTGTAGCCGCGGATTATGGCGGCGAGCAGGCCGGCATAGGCGGCGTCGCCCGCGCCGGTTGTGCCGGCGACTTCCACTTGAAAAGCCGGCTGCCAGACAGCTGCGCCGGTCCAGGCTAGCGGCGATCCGCCGAGGTCGGTCAAGAAGGCCAGTCGGTCGGCATTGGCGGCCGCTTGCAGATACAATCCGCGCTCACCTAACTTGAAGCCCGCGATGCCGACGCCCAGCGCCAGGAGTTCCTCAGCCAGCCCGGCCAAGTATTCGGCATTAAGTCTATCGAAGAGTTCGCTGCCCCAGCGCTCCAGATCGCCGCGGCGCAGCATGAACATGATCTCTTCAATGCTGGGCACAAATATGTCGACCAGGGGCAGGCAGCGCTGCAGAATCGCCCGCCAGTCAGCTTGGCCGCTGGGGCTTTCGGGCGGCGGCAGCGACATATCAATCGAGATGGCGACGCCGGTCGCTTTGACCGCGCGCAGCAATGCCAGAAAGCCCGCGCCATCCTCAGCGTAGAGGCGCGGCAGCAGGGTCGGATAACCCAAATGGAATAACCTGGCCGCCGACACGCGGTCCAGGTCAATGTTGCGCAGGTCGTAGTCCTTGTAGACGCCGGTATTGGTCAGCAGGGTGCGGTCGCGGTTGAGCGGTTCAATGACGACGGTATAGGGGCTGGCGGCGCCGGGCAGCACCTGGATATGACGGCTGAGGTCGGGGCCGAAACCGCGCGCATAGTCGATGATGGCGCGGCCGACCCAATCATCGCCGACAGCCGCCAGCAGCTCGACGCTGACTCCCAGGCGGTGCAGAGCCAAGCCGGTATTGGAGACGGCGCCGCCGGTTGAGTAGGAGATGGCGCCGATCTCATAGACCTTGCCAGCGTCAACCACCTGCTGCGGCGGCAGCATGGACAGGTCGGGCAGGATATCCAGGGCGATGTGCCCGGCCACTACGATGTCTGCGGGCATGCTGTTAATGCTCCTCGATAATTTTGAATAAGCGGGCGAGCCAAGGCTCGCCCCTACAGCTACCCCATGGCTATGGCGGCGCTTCATGCTGTGAAGTCAAACTCGGTCGGGACTTCCAGGCGGCGGTAGTCGGCCGCGCGCATCGCCAGGGAAAAGCGGCGATCGCCGGCATTGAAAACGATGCGGTCGAGAGCGAATAACTGGGGCGCGGCGTAGACCGGCAAGTCGAACAGGCTGCCGAATGGGGGTACGCCACCCGGCTGCACACCATTGGTCAGGGTATCGACTTCATCGGCGGTGGCGAAACGGATATCGCGGGCCTTGAAGTAGACTTTGACGCGCTTGCTGTCGAACTTGCGGTCGGCCGGGAAGACCAGCATGACAAAGAATTTGTCGCGTTGGCTGCGTTTGACGCGCAAGATGATGGCTTTGGCGCCATGACGCAAGCCGTAACCCGGGCGCGCCGCGGCCGCTTCTTCGCTGGTGCGAACGGCTTGATGCTGAAAGGTCTCGTACCAGCAGCCCTCGGCGGCGAGCAGGTCGATGATCTTCCCGGTTACAGTGTGCTGGTCCGTGCTCATTGGGACGCGCCGGCGCGTAGCCTCTCCAGCGAGACGGAAGCGGATATTATTTCGCCGTCCAGGGCAAAGGCTTGATGATTATTGGCGTAGAGCGAGACCGTCAGGATTTTGGAGTCGGGCGGCAGCGTGGGCAGGTGATGCCACTCGCCGTAGAGGCGCGCGATCTTCACGCCGTCCACATACAGGTGGGCATGGCCTTCGCCGAGGATTGGGGCTTTGTCGATATTCTGCGGCGTGAAAGTAAAGTGGCTGGTCAGCACTTGCAGGTTGAAGCCGCCGTCCGGAAGCGGGAAGGCATTGAGCTCGACTGTTGGCGCGCCTTCCAGTGCGACATTGATTACCTGGCTGGGATCGTGCATTAGCATGTCCATTGGCGTATCGCGGTAGGGATTACTGCCTTCGAGGATAGGCGTCCACCAAGCGGCGAAGGTCATCAAGCACTCCATGTCTCCGCCAAATACTTCTCTTTCGCCGATGACAAAGGTATAACGCCCGATTTCTGAGTCCGCATGCCAGAGAGCGACAGTGTAACTGGCGTCTTGCGGGGCTTGGAAATAGTAGTCGTCCCAATTCCAGAAGTGGACGCGGCCAAAAGGCTCATAGAACCAGGTCGGCGTATCACCCAGGGGCACGAGCAAGGCGCCATGGCCCTCGGGCAGCAGCAGGGTAGTGGGCAGCTCGGCCGGCAGCTCGCGCGGGAGGCCGGGCCCCAGCACCGCCAAGCGCGGCAGATAGATATTCGGATCGTCTCTGTCATTGGAGGGAATGCTCATGCTCAGCAGGATGGATTGCCCGGCTGCGGCCTCGAAGCTGAAATAATCGATATCTTGCGCCGGGTAGACGTTGCCGAAATAGGCGTAGGAAATGGTTGGATCGGGAACTTGCCAGGGCGCGTCCGCGGTCAGGTCGGCGAATTCACAGACGGGCTGATGCGCGCTGACCAGTGAAGCGCAAGTTAGCAGCACAACGCTGATAAGCGGCCAGGTAAATGAACTGATGCGTGACATGGTCTTGCCTTTCCTATCGAGCCTCAACTGGCTCGCGTAAGTACGTCTGTAACGAGTGCGCGCCACCCGTCCGCGACTGGGCCCGCTTTGCTCACGCGTCGCTTTGGCGCTCGCAGTCCATGCGCGTCCGCGTGATTAAACAGCGCTGATTGGCGGCTACGTTGGTGTATTCATGGTACTCGCCGTCCAGCCAACTGACGATGACGCGTTCGACTGAAGCGCGGCCCAAGCCGAAGTGCAGGACCAGCTCGTTGCCGGCGCCCAGGCTGGAACCGGATTTTAACTCGCGAATTTGCGACAGGCCGTCGTCGCTGACGACGCGAACCCGCGTACCCAGGGCGTCGCGGTCAATGGCGCCGCCGCCCTGCAATTCAAAGGCTATCCAATTGTTGCGGGCAGCTTCATAGGCGCTGTTGCGAAAGAGGCGATGGCGCTGGTTCCACCAGGTCAGGGCGTAATCCACGCGGCCGTCGCGGTCGTAGTCGGCCGTGCTGAAACCCATGGTCGGCTGGGCAGTCTCGCCGAAGCGCTTATGATCGATCGCTGAGAATCCGCCGTCGCGTTCATTGTGGTAGAGCATATCGTGGTATGGGTAGTGCATGCCGGATTTGCCGAATATGGGCGAGATGCCGGTGGCGGCCAGATAAAGGTCCAGCCAGCCGTCGTTGTCGTAATCGAAGAAGGCGGCGCCCCAGCCGACGGCCTCGCCGGTGAGATAATCAACGCCGGCGCGTTCGGCCACATCGGTGAAGCTGCCGTCGCCTTCATTCTCAAGCAGCACCATAGCCCGCACCATATTGGAAAAGTAGAAGTCCAGATCGCCGTCGTTGTCGTAATCGCCGCTGGCCAAGCCCATGCCATGGACTTCGGCATCGGCGCCGGCGCGCGCGCTGACATCGGTGAAGCACCAGCCGGCGCAGCCCGGGCCGTCGTTGCGCCAGAGCAAGTTGCCGATGGCGTTGATGACGCGGTCGTTGACGACGTATAGGTCGAGATCGCGGTCGTTGTCGTAATCGACCCAGCTGACGGCGAAACCAGCGCCCAGCAGGCGTTCAAAGCCGAGCAGGCCGCTGACATCGGTGAAGCTGCCGTCGCCGTTATTGTGATAGAGCGTATCGCGGCTGCGCGAGAAATCCGCCAGGTCGCATTCGGGATAGCAGGACCAGTTGGTCACGTAGAGGTCGAGGTGGCCATCTTCGTCATAGTCGCCCCAGGCGGCTGTGGTGGCTTTGCCGACATCGCCCAGACCGGCTTCTAACGTGACATCGGCGAAACCGGCGCCGCCCAGATTGCGGAAGAGACGGTTGGCGCCCCAATTCAAGACGTAGAGATCGCGCCAGCCGTCATTGTCGTAATCAGCCCAGACGGCGCCGCCGCTCAGTTCATCGGGCAGGCTGAGCATGTCGCTGTGTTGGGACAGGGCGAAACTGCCGTCGCCCAGGTTGCGATAGAGCGCGTTGGGGTCGAGATTGCCGGTCAGGTAGAGATCCACCCAGCCGTCCCGGTCATAGTCGGCCCAGGCGCTGCCGGCGGCCAGGTAAGCGTCGTCATAGGGGACGGGGGCGTCTTCGTTCCAGATGGCGCGATGGCTGGCGGCGATGCCCGCTTGCTCGCTCACATCGAAGAAGAGGGTATTATCCTGAATCAACAGGAAAAAAAACATGGTGGCGATTCTGGGCAACATAGCAGCCGCCTAGCGCCCGTTGGAGATTTGCCCGTCAGACAGGGTGATGACGCGATCGACGTATTCATCCACGATGGGATCGTGGCTGGAGAGCAGGATCGAGGCGCCCTGGGAGCGCACGAAGGTCTGCAGCACGGACAGCACCTGGTGGGTGGTTTCGCTGTCCAGTTCGCTGGTGGGTTCGTCGGCGAGCACCAGGTCCGGCGCCGTCACCAGGGCGCGGGCGATGGCGATGCGCTGCTGCTGCCCGCCCGACATTTCATAGGGGCGGTGATCGTAGTAATCCAGCAAGTCCATGCGTTCCAGGCTCTCCAGGATGCGGTCCCGGCGTTCGGCGCGCGGCACCCCACCCAGGCGCGCCATAACATCGAGATTCTCGTAGGCGGAGAAACTTGGCAGCAGGCCCATCTGCTGGAAGACAAAACCGATATGCTCGCGGCGCCAATAGGTGCGGGCGGCTTCGTCCATGGTTGAGATATCGACCGCCTGAATCCAGATCACGCCGCTGGTTGGGTTGTCCAAACCGCCGAGGCAATTGAGGAGGGTGGTCTTGCCGCTGCCGGAACGGCCGCGCAGCGCCACGAATTTCCCTTGAGCGACTTCCAGGTTGATATCTCGCAAGGCGTGCACATCGCCGCCGTCGGCGGGGTAGACACGCCCCACGCGCTGCGCTTGAATCGCGTTTTGGGTCATGACTTTCGCCCTCTCAAACGCGCCAGCAGACCGGTGGGCGCGCTGTTGTCCTGCGCGCGGATTTCGCGCTCGATTTGAATCTCAGTCTGTGATGAGGTTTCTTCCAGATTTCGCGCCGGCCGGATCAAGATGCCGCCTTCGGTGACTTCCATCTCGACCCGGTTTTCGAAGCCCAGGTCTTCACGAAATTGTTTGGGGATTTGCAAGCGCCCGGCCGAATCCAGGACGATCAGTTCTTCAAAGTGATCTTCCCAGCTTCCGGTCTCGCCGGCGATATCGCCAGGGGCCGCTTCCGCGCCCGCGTCGGCGAGGGGGCGGCGGCGCACCGTTTCGCTGGCGAGTTTGCCGTCGCGAATTTGCACGACGCGCTCGACATGCTGGGCGATAGTCGGGTCGTGGCTGACGATGCAGATGGTCAAGCCGTCCTCGCGATTCAAGCGCTTCAAGAGGTCATAGACCTGGTCGGAAGTGGTCGAGTCCAGCTCGCCAGTGGGCTCATCGGCCAGCAGCAGCTTGGGCTCGTTAGCCAGAGCGACGGCGATGGCGACGCGCTGCTGCTCGCCGCCGGATAGCTGGATGGGTCTGTGATCGTAACGATGCGGCAGGTCAACCTTGTCCATCAATTCGCGGGCGCGGGCGTCGGCGCGGGGGCCGGTGACGCCGGCCAAGGTCATGGGCAGCTTGATATTATCGAGCGCCGACAAGTAGGGGATGAGGTTGCGGCTGCCCTGCTGCCAGACGAAGCCGACTTCGATTTGCCGGTAGGTGGTCAACTCACTGGTGGTCAGTTTGAGCAAATTTTTGCCGTCGATGATGACTTGGCCCGCTGAGGGCAGCGTCAAGCCGCCCAGCACATTCATAAGGGTGGTTTTGCCGCTGCCGCTGGCGCCGACGACGCCGACCAGTTCGCCGCGCCGCACGGTCAGGTCGAGGCCCTGCAGAGCCATCACCTCGATCTCGGCGACTTTGAAGATCTTGTACAGATCATCGCAGATGACGAAGGCGCCGGCTTCGCTTTTGTTTTGCATCGGGCTGCTCCCCTGCCCCGGTCGATCAAGCACCGTACTCATTGATGCCGCGCCCTCAGCCGAGCCAAGTGACATGGCGCTTGGTAGAACGAGTCAATATAGAGTAGGATCTTATCCAATCGGCCTGCTATTGAGCCAGCATTATACAGCCCAATGGCGGGCGGTTACAGACAGGAATTGACCAAGCGGCGGATACGCGGCTGAGTCTGAATTCGAGACGAATGCCCCCGCCAGCAAAGGAAGATAAAGTGGCCGCGCCCAACATATTATTCCTGGTTTCTGACCAGCACAATGCAAAAGCGCTGGGTCATGCGGGACACGCTGATGTACAGACGCCGCATCTCGATCGGATGGCGCGCGAGGGCTGCCGCTTTGAGAACGCCATCACGCAGAACCCGATTTGCACGCCGAGCCGCGTTTCCTTTCTCAGCGGGCAGTACCCGCACAATCATGGCTACTACAGCTTGAGCGGGCCGCATCCGGGTGGCTTGCCCAATATCTTCGGGCATTTTCGGCGGGCTGGCTATTTCACGGCGGCGATGGGTAAGATTCACTGTCCGGAATACTGGGTGGAAGATGACTGCGATGTCTTTCACGAGAGCAATTCCTGGCGGGCGGGCAGCGTGGTCGGTCGCTCGGCGGCGTATACCCAATTTCTGCGCCAGCGGGGCCTGGAGGAGCTGGAAGACCATATTTTGCTGCCGGAATTCGGCGAGCGCGGCCGGCAGTCGGTCGACAGCCGCCCCAGCCCGCTGAGTTTCGACGAATCGCAGGAGGGCTGGCTGGCGGATACCGCCATCGACGCCATGAATGCCGCTACCGCGCGCGGGCAGCCCTTTCTGCTGCATGTCAGCTTCCCGCGGCCGCATCAGTGCACGACGCCCTGCCAGGAATTTTGGGACTTGTACGATGCGCGGCAACTGAACTTGCCGCCCAATGCCGATTACGACCTGGAGGCAGCCGGCAAAGCGCCGCATTTGATCGCCTCCGCCAAGCGCTGGCGGGAAAGCGACTGGCAGATGTTCGAGCCGCGGACCTTCGCAGCCGGGCGCCGCCGCAAACTGCAGGGTTATCTGGGCGCGGTCAGCCAGGTGGACGCGGCTGTCGGAAAGCTGCTGGCGCAGCTGCACGAGAGCGGGCAGGCGGAGAATACCATCGTCATCTATACATCCGATCATGGCGATTACGCGGCAGAGCACGGCATTATGGAGAAAGCGCCGGGCATCTGCAGCGACGCCATCACGCGCGTGCCGCTGATCTGGTGGGCGCCCGGGCGCATCAAGGCCGGCGAGCGCGTAGGCGATGTCGTCGAATTGGTCGATATATCGAGCACAATTTGCGCGCTGGCGGGCATTGAGCCGCTGGAGACCAGCGATGGCCGCGACCTCAGCCCCTTGCTGGTGGGCGAACAAGGCGACAGCGAGCGCCTGGGCCTGACTGAATTCGCCTGGAGCAAGAGCATCCGCAAGGGGCGGTATCGGTTGGTGCATTATGCGCGGGCGATGTTTCCCGACGAATACCCCGATGGTTTCGGCGAGCTGTACGACCTCGAAGCCGACGCCTGGGAAATGCGGAATCTGTACTTTGAGGCGGCCTATCAGCCGCTAGTCGAGCAGTTGCGGAACGACCTGCTCGAGTGGCTGATTACGACGACGCGTCCGCGCACAGTCAGCGGCGTCAACAGCGCCCGCTTCGGGACGCCGGCGCTCAACCGCCAGCGCATTCAGCGCTACCAGACGGTGGTGAATCGAGACGGCAAGATTCACCCCGGGCGGCTGCGCAGCCTTAAGAACAAGAATTACTTATGATTGGCGAGAAACAGAGCCCGCTCTTGCTCGGGGTTGACCTGGGCACGCAGGGGCTAAAGGTCGTCCTGGTCGATGCGGAGACTCGCGCTGTGCTGGCGACGGCCGGCGCGCCGGTGGAGAATTTGACGCCGGCCGCGGGTTATATGGAGCAGGCGCCGGACGCTTGGTGGGCGTCGCTTGGTACTTTGACGCGGAGCTTGCTGCGCGATGAGGGCATCCGCGCCGAGCGCATCGCCGCCATCGGACTTTCGGGGCACATGCACTCGATTGCGCCCTTGCGCGCCGACGGCTCGGTCGCCCGCAATTGCATCGTCTGGGCGGATACGCGCTCACAACCGCAGGCGAAGCGGCTGGCGGCAGAAGCGAAGACGCGCCTGTGGAACCCGGCCATCGCGCCCTACAGCATCGCCAAGATTTTGTGGCTGCGCGAGCATGAGCCCGAGATTTACCGAGACATCGAGACGGTCTTGTTTTCGAAGGATTATCTGCGCTACCGCATGACGGGCGAGCTGGCGACGGATTATTCCGATGCGTCGGGATCGCTGATGTGGGATTTCGCCGAGCGTCAATGGGACGAGGCGCTGCTGGCGGAGTTTGAGCTGCCGCTGGGACTGCTGCCGCCGGTATTGGGCTCGGCGGATATGGCGGGCGCCTTGACGGCGGAAGCGGCGGCCCACCTGGGTCTGGCGGCGGGAACGCCCGTGGCTTGCGGGGCTGGCGACGCCGCCTGCGCCGTAGTCGGCGCGGGCATCGCCGACCGCGATAAGTTGATGATCAACGCGGGCACGGCGGTGCAGGTCATCGAGCTGCAAGATGCGCCCCGACCTTTCAATCGCCAAACGGCAAATCGCTATTTGTTTGAACTAGGCGTCGCGGGACGAACTTTCGCCATCGGCGCGCTGAACAGCGCCGGGCATTCGCTCGATTGGTGGCGCCGGCTGCTGGACGCGGATATGTCGCAGGCCGAGTTTGAAGCGCTGGCCGCCGACGAACCGTCAGCCGAAGACGGCCCGCTCTATCTGCCCTGGCTGCAGGGCACGGGTACGCCCTATTTGCTGGACGGACCTTACGGCGCCTTTGCGCAGCTGTCAGCCACGGCTGAGCGGTCGATTCTGACGCGCGCGGTCATGGACGGCGTGGCGCTGGGCATACGGTTGTGCGCCGAGGCGCTGGTAGAGCCGGGCCAGCTGGCGGACAAGCGGGTGCTGATCACGGGCGGCGTGCCCAAGAGCCGGTTGATGCGGGAGATCTTGAGCAACGTTCTGCCGGCGGGGGTCGCCTTTCGCAATTTCTCCGATATGTCGGCTTTGGGCGCGGTAACGCATGCCGCGGTGGCGGCCGGCTTGACGCCGAGCGCCGGGGAATTCCTGGCCGATTTCGATTACGGCGAAACCACGGCGGCGGCGGACCCGAGCCTGCAAGCCCGCTACGAGCGCCTGTATGGAGTGTTCAAGCGCTGGGCGGATCAAGTGGCGTCGGGTTGAGCTGGCGCGGCAATCGCGCTGCTCGTCAATCCGTCAATTCCGCCAGACGCGCGTTCAGAGCTTTCTCAATCTGTTCCATCGGCAAATCGACGCCCGGTTTGATATGGAAGGTTGAGCCGGATGTCCAGATGCCCACCGCCTTGAGCTCAGCTTTCATGGCGGCCGGGATGGCTTTGCTCATGGTGTGAAAGCCGATGTGTTTCTTGGCGGCGGAAATGGCGACGAAGTCCTTGCGGAGGCGGAAGATCGGGATCTTGTAACTGACGCGTTCGGTGCATTGCGGCGCCGCGCGCTTGATGGCTTCGCGCAATTGCTCGAGCGTTCCGCGGAATTCCGGTTCTTGCGCCGCTATGTAGGCATCAACTTCCGCCGGCGCGTGCCGGGTCGGTTTGGGCTTACTCATTACGAAAGGCCTTTTCCAACTCGGCGATATCCAGTTTGTCCATCTTGAGGAAGGCTTGGGTGACGCGCTCGACCGCCGCCGCATCGTCGCTGGCCAGGAGCTCGCCCAGTCTGGCGGGTGTGATCTGCCAGGAAACGCCGAAGCGGTCCTTAAGCCAGCCGCAGCGGCTCGGCTCGCCACCGTCGGCTGTCAAGCCGCGCCAGAGTTTGTCGACCTCAGCCTGGTCGGCGCAATGGACCAGCAGGGACATGGCCGGGCTGTGCTGGAAGTGGGGCCCGCCATTGATGATGGTGAAAGTCTGGCCGGCCAATTCAAAGTCCGCGGTCATGATGTCGCCGGTAGCGCCCATGCCAGCTTCGGCATAGCGCGAAATCTTGGCCACGCGCGAATCGGGAAAGAGCGAAGTATAGAGGTCAAGCGCTTCTTCGACGCGGCCGTCGAACCAGAGATTGGTGACGATTTTCTGCATAGAATCGTTTCATTCTATCCTGTCGACGGATAACGATCTGACCGCTTGCGGCGGACAGGTGGCAGTACGGCGCAGTTTTACTCGCCGCGGAAAGCGCGCTCCAGCTCGGCGATGTCTATTTTGTGCATCTGCATGAAGGCCTCGGTCACGCGCAGGACGGCGGCGTTATCGTCGCTGCTGAGCATGGCCTGCAAGCGCGGCGAGGTAATTTGCCAGGAGACGCCGAAGCGGTCGGTCAGCCAGCCGGCAACGCTGGCTGCGCCGCCATTGGTGGTCATCATTTCCCAGAGCCGGTCGATTTCGGCTTGGTCTTCACAATTGATGCAGAGCGACATTGAGGCATTGGGCTTGAAGAAGCTGTTGCCATTGACGAGGGTGAAGCGCTGGCCGGCCATTTCGAAGGCGGCGAACATGATTTCATCGGGGCGGCCGGGACCGGCTTCGCTGTAGTTGGTGATATCGAGCACGCGGGAATCGGGCAGGAGCGAGGTGTAAAATTGCAGGGCCTCTTCAATGCGGCCGTCGAACCAGAGGTAGGTGACGATTTTTTGCATGGGTTAGCTCTCCTTAGTGATTTCGATTGTGTATGATTTCATCGCTTCTATTTTCTGGTCGGATGCGGGCGCAAAGCGGCAGACATCGCAGAAGGCCATGACATTGCCCGACTCGGTGGTGATTTCGCCGTTGATGACGCCTTGGCGTCCGTCGGTGATGATCACGTGGATGACCAACTCGCTCACGGCCACGCCACCCATGGATTCCAAGGCGGCGCGGAGGGCTTCTGTCCCACACAGTTCTGTTTCGCCGATGATCCGCCAGCAGATGTCGTCGGTAAAGAAGTCCATGATGCCGGCGACATCGGCACGGGCGAAGGCGATGTTCAGATCGCGCAAGCTGCGCTTCATGGGCGAACTGCCGCAATCGGCCGGCGCAGTGATTTTTGGGGAAGTCATTTGCTTAGCCCGCATCCAGATTTGCGGGACCGAATCCGTGAGGGAGCAGTTCAGCCGCCGTTGTGACCATACGCACCTGTCCGTCCAGATCGGCCAGGATGACCCGCATATCGGGCGCGAATTCGAACATGAATTGGCGGCAGACGCCACAGGGCGAGCCAGCGCCACGAGATACAACCGCTATGCAGGAAAATTGCTGATGGCCCTCGCTGATGGCTTTGACCATAGCTGTTCGCTCGGCGCAGATCGTGGGCGAGTATCCGGCGTTTTCGACATTGCAGCCGCTGAATACTTCGCCGCTGGCGCTTAGCAGAGCCGCGCCGACGCGGTAATTGCTGTAGGGAATGTAGGCGTTCTTGCCGCCTTCCAGCGCCGCCCGCACCAGTTGACGGTCGTTGATTTGGCTCATGCGGGTCTCCTATTTGCCGTGCGCCGAGATTCGCTCGCTGCCGATGACGCCGTTACCGGCGGGTTTGGCGATATCGCCGGGATCAAGCGCGATCGCGCGCAGCTTGACTTTGCGGATGCGATGCCCGTCTATGGAGAGTACGGTCATGCTGAGGATGTCCGTGTCAATGGTCTCGTTGGCGCGGGGCACGCGCCCGAGGGTCAGGTAGATATAACCGCCCAGGGTATCGGCGTCAGCGGTGTCGATGGAGCAGCCCAGCAAATCGTTGAGGTCGTCCAGGTCCATGCTGCCGTCGACGAGGTAGAAGCCGTCGCCGACTTCGATGTAGTCTTCTTCTTCGAGGTAGTCGTATTCGTCGCGAATATCGCCGATGATCTCCTCAATCAGATTCTCGATGGTGACCAGGCCGGATGTGCCGCCGTATTCGTCGACGACGATAGCCAGATGCACGTTTTTCTCCTGAAGTTCTTTCAGCAGGGCGTCGGCGCGTTTGGTCTCGGGCACGTAGTAGGTCGGGCGCAGCAGATTACGGATAGTCTGACTTTCAAGATCCTCATGATTCTTGAGCACCGTCAGGATGTCTTTGGCGTAGAGGAGGCCGATCACGCTGTCGATGCTCTCCTCGTAAATGGGAATGCGTGAGAATCCCGATTCGACGAAAGCGGAGAGCGCTTGCATGATCGTATCCTCGACATCAAGGGCGACGATGTCGATGCGCGGGGTCATCAATTCGCGGGCGCTGCTTTCGCCCAGTTGCAGCACGGAGGCAATCATGTCTTTCTCTTGGGCTTCGATGATGCCGCCGCTGTGGCTGGCATGCACCAGGGTCATGATTTCTTCTTCTGTGACCAGGTTGACGAGGGTATCGCTGCCGAAGATGCGCGAGATTAAGCGGCTCAAGAAGAGCACCAGCGCCGTCAAGGGCCAGATGAGGAATGTAAGCAGGCGCATTGACGGCAACGCGAGCGCCAGTAGCGTCTCCGCCTGGCCGGAACCGATTGCCTCTGGAACCAGATCTCCGATGATCAGCGTCAAACCTGTGCCCAGGATTATCGTTATCACCGCCAGCAGCGCGCGAGCGCCGGTATCGGCATCGGCAAATGGCGCCATCAGCAGCAGCACCAGGATGACAGCGATGGCGAAGCGCGTCAGGATATGGGCTACGCTGACGGTCATGCTTAGCTGCAGGCCCGCATCCATCAGAGCCAGATAGCGCTGGGCGCGGGCGTCGCCGGCGTCGGCGCGCTCGCGCATGTCAGCGCGGGACAGATTCTGCAGCGCGGCGTTCATCAAGCTGACGGCGCCGTGAACGCCCAGCGCAGCCAATAGCATAAGGAGCAGCAACGAAGATTCGTTCATCAACGCTCAACCGGCGCTTTCGGGTTCAGACAAACGGCAACCGCCGTACAGGGTAAACCATGAACGGCGCTGGGGGGTTTGACTATGTGCGTGGGACTCCCTGAGGGAGGCTCGGCTAAGTCGTCCACTAGGGTTCAGAACTCAATTGACACAGTGGCAAGAGTGTAACACAGTAAATCGCGAAATCGCAAGCGTCGGCGTCGATCGGGAGTGGCGAATATCGAGAATATTATTCCCAGTGTGAACATGACACAAGTTTTTTCACCACCGAAAACACAGAAGTAGAAGCAACAAAGTAATGAGAAACCGAAATCATACTGATTACAGAGGGCGAGCCACCTGCTCGCCCCTACAGTTTTCGATGTGAACGCGAGCCGGACGCCGGTCATTCCCACTCGCTCAGCAGCGCCAGGAATTCGTCCCGAGTCGGCGGCTTCTTGAGGTAACCATCCGCGCCCAGCGCCAGCGCCAGCGTCTCCATCTCCAGCACCGAGCAGATCAGCACCGGTATCCGCGCCGTGGCCGGGTGGCTCTTGAAACGCTGCAAGATCTGCCAGCCGTCTTTGCCCGGCAGCATGACATCCAGGATGATGCCCAGCAGCGGCGTCGCCTGCGCGATCCGCAGCGCATCGTCCTCGGCCTGCGCCGCCAGCAGCTGATAAGGCTGATGCGCCAGGTAGCGCTTGAACAAGCCGATGGTGTCAGGATTGTCATCCACGACCAGTAACTTGCGCATAGCCCGCCCAAAACGCAGCCGAAGCTGCGGGGGCGTCTCGCAATCCAGCTCGGCATTGAGGCTGGCCAGCAAGGCGCTCGCGGTCGCTTCATTCAGCAGCCGCTCACAACAGCTTCGCGCCTGCGCGGGCGAAGCGAGGCCGCCGAAGTAAATCCACAGCGCTGCTTCTCGCAGGCCAAGTTCGATATTGATAGCTGCGCCGGAGGCCGGCGTCGCCAGCAGCTCATTTAGCACAAGTACGATTAACTGCCGAAAAACCGGCTGGGACAAGCTCAGGCTGATGGGCTCGCCGGCATCAATGACATGGATATCAATGCCGCGTCGCTCGGCGATGACACGCGTCGCTCTGATGGCCGCCAGGATTTCCGTTTTGACATCGAAAGCCCGCTGACCCCGGTCGATATTGAGATAATCCAACTCATCGGCCAGCGACAGCTGCGCGGCCTCCGCGCTGCTGCCCACGGCTGCGCCGGCAAAGCGCTCGTCCCAGATGACGCGGCTGATGGTCTGGAGCGCCCGCTGGTGCTCGCGATAATATTGCCGCTCGCTCAAGGCCAGTTGCTGAAGCACATCGACCGTGCTCTGCTGCTCGACATAGCGCAGCTGCAAGATATAGTAGAGTCGATTCCGCCGCGAGCCGGGGCCGCCTCTGGGCTCTGTTTGCAGCTCGTCGATGGCTGCCAGCACCAGGCGCCGGATCGCCGTCAGGCGCTCGTTGCCGCTCAGCTCGGGCGCAAGCGCCTCCGCGACCGGATTATCCGCCAGCTTCAAGTAATCGTAGAGATTGCTCAGCAAGTCGCGGATATGCTCTTCAAATTCCGCATCGTAAGTCGTCATCAGCGCGCCAAGAGAATATGGCAGAAACATGGCAGTCCAGCGCCAGTCTCGCCGAGCTACATTTTAAGCAGGTGGAAAAGACTATATCAGACTTAAACAGGCCTTTTCAAACCGCTACCGTCGCCGCAATCGACGGGCTTCACCGCGCAATCCATACATAACAGTCCACCTTGCGCTATCATCTCAAGGAGGAGGGAGGAAACGCTTGACCCATCTACGTTTCACAAGTTTGTTCGCGATTTCCTTAGTAATCGAGGTGAAAAATGCACCGCTCACATAAGTTACTGGCGCTTTTGCTTGTTCTTGTCCTGCTGGTCGGCGCGACTGTCAGCGCGCAAGACGATGGCTTGAAATTGACCGGCTGGCCCTACGAAGTCGATGTGGTCACGGAAAATCTGGGCCGCTTCACCGAACAGTCGGGACACCCGGCCGAATTCCTGCCCTTCCCCAGCAATGAATATCGCGACAAGATGGTCGCCAGCTTCGTAGCCGGCACCGAATTCGATGTCGCCTACGTCCGCGACAGCTACCTGGCTGAATGGGCGGCGGCTGGCTGGATTGTGCCGATAAGCGGCATGGAAGGCGCCGATGAATTGCTAGCCGACTTGCCGGCCGGCATCATCGAGCAAATGTCCTATGAAGGCGAAGTCTATGGTTTGCCATATTACTCCGGCGTTCAGACGATGGCTTACAACGCCGCCCACCTGGAAGCGGCCGGCATCGACGCCCCGCCTGTAACCTGGGACGAGATGTTGACGCAAGCGCAGATGATCAAAGACGCTGGCATCGTCGAATATCCTATCTTGATGTCGCTGCGCAGTGGCGAGAATTATCTGCTGCGCGAATGGGAGACGCTCACTGCCGCCCGTGGCGGCCGCCTCTTTGATGACGACTTCAACCCGCTCTTCCATGAAGAAGGCAGCGGGGCCTGGGAGGCTTTGGATTGGCTGACCGAGGGCTTGGAAATGGGCGTGATTGATCCCGCTTCCATCACCGATGACGACCCCGGCCTGCTGATGGCGGCTGGCACGACGTCTTTCATGACCACCACCGACTACGCGCTAAAAGCCATGAATGACCCCGAACAATCGAATACCGCCGGCGACATCAAAAACGCGCTCATCCCCGGCACAGACGAGGTCCGCAGCGGCACCTGGGGTTATGTGCGCCTCTACGCCATCACCGGCAACGCGCCGGACAAAGAAGCCGCTTGGCAGCTGGTGCAATTCCTGGGCGGCAAGGACGCTACTGGCGAGTACTATGTGCCCAAACGCTGGGCGCTGGAATTTGGCTTGGGCTTCTCGCCGGCGCCGCTTTACGAAGACGAAGAGGTGCGCAATTCACTCTCAGGTTGGATTGATCCTGACCTGCTCAGCGAACAATCCGAATACGCCATTTCCCGTCCTTACCGCTTCGTGCCATTCTTCTCCGATTGGGAGATCGGCAGTTGGGGTCCGCTGCAAGCGGCTATCCTCGGCGACGCGGACAAAGGCGAAGTCCTCAGAGAGCTAGCGGACGAGTGGAACGAGCTGAAGGACGACTGGGGTTATTAAACAGACCCCCACCCTAAATCCCTCCCCCAAAATGAGGGAGGGACCTTTCACCGCACTGACAAAATTCCCCTTCCCTCTTTATGGGGGAAGGGGCCAGGGGATGGGGGCAGAGGATGACCGCCGTGCAGACCAGGCGCGAAACACAACGCAAAGAAATGTCGCCGGGCGCGTTGGCGGTTCTGTTCAGCGCGCCGGCCGTGCTCATCATCGTCAGCACCATCCTGGCGCCGTTTCTCATGGCGGTCTTCCTCAGCCTGCATAATTGGAATCTGAAACGCCCGGGCCGCGAGCGCTTCATCGGGCTGGAAAATTATACCGATTGGCTGACAGACAGCGATTTCTGGGAGCCGCTGCGCACCACTTTCACCTTCGCTATCGGAGCGGTCATCGTCATCATCATCGTTTCCTTGCTTATCGCGCTGCTGCTCAATGAGAAGTTCCCCGGGCGCGGGGTGGTGCGGGCTTTGCTGCTGGTGCCTTGGGCGATTCCCTCGGTGGTCAACGCCTTGCTTTGGAAGTGGCTGCTCAATCCGCAGTATGGCTTGTTCAACGCGATCTGGTACGAGCTGGGCATAATCACCGAGTACCAGAATGTGTTAGGCAGCATGCCGAGCGTGATGATCTGGCTGGTCATCGCCTATTCCTGGATTCACATCCCGCTGGCGACACTGCTGCTGCTTTCCGGCTTGCAGACCATCCCGGACGACATATACGAATCGGCAATCGTCGACGGCGCGGGCATCTTCCAGCGCTTCGCCTTTATCACTTTGCCATTGCTGCGCCCCATGCTTTCCGTCGTCATTATTTTTGAGATGATCTTCGCCTTCAAAGTCTTCGACATCATTTTCGTGCTCACCGCCGGCGGGCCCGCAGACGCCACCAATGTGCTGGGCTGGGCTATTTATACCGAGACCTTCCGCAAGCTGGATTTCGGCGCGGGCAGCTCCATCGCCATGCTGCTGGGCGCCATCACGCTGGGCATGGCTATTCTGTTTTATGTCTTCTTGGACCGGGGGACGGAGCCATCATGAAACAGTACGCTCGCCTCCGCCTCGCCATCATCTATATTGGCGCGGCCATTGTCATGCTCGGCACCGTGGGGCCTTTTCTCTGGCTGGTCAGTTCCAGCTTCCAATACGAGCGGCAATTGCTGAATCGCCCGCCGCAATGGCTGCCCAATCCCATCGTGCTGGATAGCTACCGCGAGATCTATGAGGGGGCTGTCTTTGGCGAGGAATCCGGCGTGCCCTATCAATCGCGCATTTTCCTGCGCTCCTTCGCCAACAGTTTCTTCGTGGCCGGCAGCGTGGCCGCTATCGCCGTGCTGGCCGGCGCTTACGCGGCTTATCCGCTGGCGAGATTGGATTTTCGCGGTCGCAGCACCCTGCTCTTTGGCATCCTCGCCAGCCGCATGATCCCCGCGCTGTCGCTGGCGATACCGATTGTGCTCGTGGCCAAGCAAATTGGCATGAGCGACAAAATCGTCACCCTGGTATTCATCAATCTGTCCTTCATCCTGCCTTATGTCATCTGGCTGCTGCAATCCTATTTCAAGACCATCCCGATGGAATTGGAAGACGCCGGGCGCATCGACGGCTGCAGCCGCCTGCAAGTCGTGCACAAGATCATCCTGCCGCTGTCGCTGCCCGGCTTGACCTCGGCCGGCATCCTGGCTTTTCTGGTGACCTGGGGCGAGTTTCTTTTCGCGCTGCTGCTCTCGGAGACGCCCGCGTCCTACACCAGCACGGTGGTGGTCTCGCTCTTCGCCACCGATGTCGATGTCAGTTTCGTCAGCATCATTACCGCCGGCGTCATCTCGGTGATTCCCCCCATCGCCTTCGCGCTCATCTTCCAGCGCTTCATTATCAGCGGCTTGCTCTCGGGCTCGCTGAAGGGGTAACGCTGTATGCTCTGTGAACGTCTTCACAGCGAATGCTGTAGGGGCGTTTCGCTGAAATGCCCGTATGTATAGGACCTTCATTCCGTGGGGCGGCTCGGCGACCCGCCCCTACAGCTGGGAGTGTCTATTGTAGTGGATGCGGTTTCCCTTCGATCCAAAGAAAAAACTCTGTGCCGGCAGGCAGTGTCTACGCGCCCCTCTGTGTCTCTGTGGTGAATTAACCTGTGCCAAGCTCGGCATTCAGGAAATATCCACCAAGATAGGCACTCCCTACAGCTTGCGAATTGGATCGGGTTCATTATTCTGTGTCAGCCAAGTCGCGCCGCGCGAGCGGCTGTGGTTAAATGAATGTCGTAAAACGCCATTCGAGAGCGAGGCGCAACCATGCCCTTCAAAATCAAGCAGCGCGGCAAGCTGACCTACTATTACGAAGCTGACGACCCGGTGCTGTCCAATCTGGTGGTCGAGACTCTGCCCGACGGCGATCTTCGCATCTGCTTCTCCGGCTTGACCGGCGGCTACTCCGCGGCCGGCATCCTGGGGCTGGACGAGGTCCCGCGCATGAACCCCGAGGTCGAGATCCCGCTGGTCTTTCAGTGCTGGGAATTGTGGCTGCAAGAAGCGGGCATCTGCGACTCCATCGCCGAAGTCGACTTCATAGAAGTGCATGCCTTCGCCACCCAGCCCAAGTCCCCCAGCCCGCACCTGGACCCGTCCGGCTATCAAGCCGAGCTGGAACGCCTGCGGGGCGCTTACGCCCGCGCTTACCGCGACTACTTCAAAGCACATTGCCCGGACAACGGCGTCCCGGCCCGCTTCACCGTGCACGTGGTTGATGTGCCCGACCAGGCGGCCAGCTACGAATTCTACGCCACGGCGCTGTATCAGCGAGGCTTGCAAGCGTAAGCCATGCCCCTCGACATCCTGACCATCGGCGAAGCGCTGGTGGAAATCATGCGCGCCGGCGTCGACCCGCCGAGCTCCCTCGCATGGCAGCCGGCTTGGAACAAGTTATAGTTTGCAAGCTGGATTTTCTCGCACACAAACCGAGTCATCAGCCGGGAGTTACGAATGGGCATCAAGCATGTCGCAATCTTTGTCGCGCTTCTGATTTCCGTTTCTTCCGCATCAGGGCAGGAGTATTCCATCCGCGCCAATCGAGGGCTCAACTTGAGAGCCGCGCCCAGCCTCAATGCGGAAATCGCCGGAACTGTTAGGACCGGCGACATTCTGCTGGTGATCGGCCATAACGAACGATGGCTGAGGGTTCGCAGGCCAGGCGCCGAAGCGTGGCTGGCGAATTGGGTCAATTTCAGCCGCGTCGAGCAGACACAAACGCAGACGGAAACAGCAGCGGAAATCGATAATTGCTGCTTCGTAGATCGACAATGCGCAACCGATCAGCAGTGGATCAATGGCTATTGGGCATATCAGCATGGGCAGTGCGCCGCTCCCGCGCAGATGCCGGCCGAGACATCGGCGCAGCCCGCGGCGAGCGAGACGGGAGTAATAGACAATTGCTGTTTCGCCGGCTGGCAATGCAATAGCGACCAGGAATGGGTAAACGGCTATCATGCCTATCAGAACAATCAATGCGACGCGCCGCCCTCGGCGTCTCGCAGGTCAGCGACCAATGCGGACAGTTGCTGTCAACTGGGCTGGAATTGCACCATCGACGAGGATCGGACATTTGCGCGCTGGTGGTTTGACGACCACAATGGCCACTGCTACATACCCATCCAAGTGTCATTCGACGGGTTGATCGTCGAGGGGACCAGACCAATTGTCGACCGAGTGATAAGATCGCTGAATTTGCTCAAGACCAAAGCGCCCCACTGGTATGCCTACACAAGGAACGCGCTGATCAAAATTAGAGAAAGCGACGAACTGGTCGGCACGGGCGTCTTAGGCAGAACATTTAATGTTGTATACAATCCCTATATCACCGACGACCTCTGGAAGGCGGGCGTGTTTGCCCATGAAGCTTGCCATGTATACCGCCTATACTACGGCACGTATCATTATGAAACGACTGAACAGCAAATCACCGAAGAAGCGGTATGCAACTTTGTACAGATGCTCGCCTATAACGACATTGATCCGCAGAACCCGTATCGGGCTGGCATGGAAGCGTCTATCGTTGACTACTACAGTCAAGGGTATCAATATGACGTGGAAGGCGCGGCGCGCGTTGAGCGTGATCGAGCCCAAGCGCTTTGAATATGGCCGGCAAATTGAATTGAAATGGCCCTATGCCCCTCGACATCCTCACCATCGGCGAAGCGCTGGTGGAAGTCATGCGCGCCGGCGTCGATCAGCCGCTCGACCGGCCCGGTCCATTCACAGGCCCCTACCCCAGCGGCGCGCCTTTCATCTTCGCCGTGCAAGCCGCCCGCCTGGGCTTGAAGACCGCCGCCATCGGCTCTGTGGGCGCGGACGCCTTTGGCGACTGCCTGCTGAATCAACTGGCTGCCGATGGCGTCAGCCGGGACGGCGTCCGCCGACACAGCGACCAGCCAACCGGCGTCGCCTTCGTCTCGTATCAGGCCGATGGCTCGCGCAGTTTCGTTTTCAGCCTCGGCGCCGGACGCCACATCAGCGCCGACATGCTCCAGCCCGCCCTGTTTGACGGCCTGCGCTGTTTCCACATCATGGGCTCGACCCTGTCGATGAGCGCCGATGTATTAAGCGTCTGTCGTCAGGCGCTGGGCATGGCGCTGGAAGCCGGCGCGCTGATTAGCTTCGATCCCAACCTGCGGCCCGAATTGCTGCCGCCGGACGAGGCGCGCCTCGCCTTCGCTGACTTCATGGCAGCCGCGGATGTGCTGCTGCCGACCGAAGCGGAGTTGCTGCAGCTCAGCGGCGCCGGCGCGCTCAAGCAAGCGGTGGCCGAGCTGCTGGCCGAGCGGCCCGAGCGGCTGATCGTGGTCACGCGCGGCGCGGGGGGCTGCACAGTCTATAGCGCCGACGGTCATGTCGATGCGCCGGGTTACCGCGTGGAAGCAGTCGACCCCACCGGCGCGGGCGACTGCTTCGACGCCGGCTTCCTCAGCGAGTTGCTCGCGGACAAGTCTCCCGCCGATGCGGCGCGGCTGGCCAATGCTTGCGGCGCGCTGGCGGTCAGCGCGAAGGGTCCCATGTCCGGCGCCAAGTCCCGCGCGGAGGTCGAGCGCTTTATGGCGGCGGCTCAGCGATGATCCTGGAAGAGGTCGCGGGTTTGTTCGGCGCAGGCGCTCCGCTAATCGTCCGTGGCGCTCACAACAATCTTTCAACTTGCGACTGCGCCCATGCCAGTTGCTCCAATGTACAGGGCGGGGCTTCGCCAGCTTCCGCCGCGGCAAGAGCGCGCAAAGCCTCCACATGCCAGTCGCTGCCCCAATTCAAGGATCGCATCGCGCCGCTCGTGTATAGCTCCGCCGTCTGATTCAGAACATCGGAACGAATGCTGCCGCCCGTTCCAGCGATTTCAATCGTGATGGCGGCCGGCTTGGGGTAACCACGCGGCAAGGACCAGCTTATATCCGCCGTCGCATAGGCTTTATCCCGCATCACTATCGACAAAATTGCGATGTCATCGACGCGCTGCGCCGAACTCGCCCGCGCGATTTGGACATCGGCGATGTCATCGCCCAGCAGCCAGCGCAGGAGATCAAAGGCGCTGCCGCCCCGCTGGATCAGCGCGCTGGTCATTGAGCGCTCAGCCACTGGCGGACGCTCGTTGTAGGTTAGCTTCATATAGAGCAGTTGTCCCAATGTCCCTGAGGCCACATGCGCCCGGATCCGCCGCGCCACTGGCAGGAGACGCAAGGGTAAAACAGGCGAGAACCAAAGATTATGGCTCGCGAGAGATTCCGCCGCCGCGCGCAGCCGCGAAGAAGCGTCAAAAACAGGCGGGTCGTAGATTGCGCTCGCCTTAGTTTGAATGAGAAGATCCAGCAAAGCGTCACTTAGGGGTTCCAGCAAAATCAGGCTCAATCGATCAGCCTTAAGCAGCCTGCCCGCTTCCTGCAATGCCCCGCTTGCCGCCTGCCCGGCAATTTCGCAAGCCGCCAAGCTGTCCGCCGCGCGGCGGTAAGCATCCGCCTTGAGTTTATCCGAGCCAAGCAACAAGAATTTCACAGCGCCCCCCCTGCAAGATCGACAGCGGCGCCAATCCGCATCGATTCGGTAGCCGCTTCCGCTACCTGCAGGGCATGAAGAGCGTCGCGCGGGTCAATTTCAAAGGGGCTGTCATTCTGCAGCGCCTCCAGAAAATGGCGCAATTGCAGCAGGTAGGGATCGTCATCCTCGTGCATGGTTTCTTCGGGCAATTGGAAGGGTTTGGGTTCGCCGCGGAAGCTGATATAAAGCGAGTCAGAGGGCGCGCTGTCATAATCGATTCTGCCTCGGTCGCCGATTAGCTCAAACTGCTGGCGGAAGGTCCCGTCCGTCACCATCCAGTTCCCCTCGATATGCCCAAGCCCGCCATTGGCAAACTCCAGGGTCAGCAACATGTGATCTGCCAGGACCGGCAAATCCGCGCGGTAACTCAAGCCGCGGGCCAAGACCCGCTTCACCTTGCCCAAGCACCAGCAGGCGAAGTCAATATCGTGCAGGCTGACCTCAAAGGCAACGCCGCCGGTCATGCCCACATCGGCGAACCAGACTCGGTTGCCCAGTTCCGCCGCGTGGCCGGCCGCCCGTATCGCCCGAACCAGCCGCGGCTGGCCGATATCACCGGCGTCAATTGCCTGTTTCGCGCAGCGATATTGGTGGAAGAAACGCAGGACATGCCCGACGAACAAGCGCGCGCCAGCTTCTTCAGCCAATTGGATAATCCGCTCGGCATCGCGGGTATGGCGCGCCAGCGGCTTCTCGCAGAATATATTTTTGCCATGAGCCGCAGCGATCGCAACTGACTCCAGGTGGTAAACCGACGGTGTGCAGACCTGCACAATATCCGAAGACCGTACCAGCGCCTCGACCGAGTTGAAAGCCGCGCCGCCAAAACGGCCAGCCAGCGACATCGCCTTCGCCCGGGATATATCGTGGAAGCCGGCGATCTTGACCGGCAGCTTCCGCCAGCGCAGCGCATGCCACTCGCCCATCAAGCCGGCGCCGATAATGCCAATCCTTTGCCTCATGAATTCAACTTCCCGCGTCCCTTTGTCCTTGCCCGGCGCGGCTACGATCGCCCGGCATTAAGGGCTCAAAACATCGCGAAATAGTATTGCAAATCCAAGCCCAAAACACAAATGCCCGGGCGGGCAGCAATTTGCGCCGCGCCGAGCCTTGCGCTATCATCCTCTGCGATAGCGCATTCCGCGCAATTGTATCCATACGCACAGCGAGTTTTTCTCTAGCTCGGGAGGCAAGATGAACAGCAAACATTCACGTATATGCTTGACGTTTCTGGGGCTTGCCCTGTTTATGCTCGCGCTGGTGCCAGCGCAAGCGCAGGACGCCGTTGAAATTGTCATCTGGCACATGGAACAGCCGCCGCAGCGCGTCGAGCGCGTCCAAGGCTTGATCGACGAATTCAACGCCGCCAACCCCGGCATCGTCGTCAGCCAGGATGTGCAAAGCTGGGGCGAGATCTACACCAAGGCGCCCGCTTCGGTCGTCGCTGGCAACGCGCCTGACATCCTCTTCGCCATTCCCGATTTCACGCCTATCATCCGTGAATTGGGCGCCGTGCAACCCGTGGACGACTTCGTCGCCGAAATCGACGAGACCCACGGCTATTTCGACGTCGGCATCGAGCCTTACACCTCCGATGGCCATGTCTGGGCGATTCCGCTTTGGAATATGGCGCACGCCATTTGGTACAACATTGACGATCTTGAAGAAGCCGGCATTGAAGAATTGAACAACTGGGCAGACTGGGCGAACGCCGTCGAAGCCTTGACCGGCGACGGACGCTATGGCATTGGCTTGCCCGCCAACCGCAACCTCTACACAGATCAGGTCGTTTACAACTTCATGATCAACGCCGGCGCTTCCGATCTCTACAATGACGATGGCAGCCTGCGCTTCAACAACGAGCAGACCGTGCAGGCCCTGGACTTTTACGGGCAGTTGAGCCAGTTCTCGCCGCCGGACAGCCCCAGCTGGGCTTGGGGCGAAGCGGAAGTCTGCCTGGGCAGCGGCGCCTGCGCCATGGTCAACCAGTTCGCCTTCCTGCGCTCTTACGAAGCCAATGGCGGCGACCCGGCGAACCTCGGCGTCATGCGCATGCCTGTCGCTGAAGGCGTCGAAGACCCCGGCACAATCTCCTATGTCAACGCGGCGATGATCCTGACCGATGACATGGCCAAGCAGGAAGCAGCTTACGAATTCCTCCGGTTCATCTTCCAGCCGGATAACTACGGCCTCTTCCTGAACATGGAGCCGGGCTTGTTCCTGCCCATCACAGAATCCGGCTTCGAATCCGAAACGTACTGGAGCGACCCATTGGTCGTTCAGTATCGCGACCAGCTCGAGACCGTTCTCGATTATTCGCGTTCGGGCCGTCTCTTCGGCTTCACGGGCGGGCAGACCTTCCCCAGCATCGCCCGCATCTCGGCGCAGAACCTGCTGAGCCAGGTGGGGCAATTGGTCGTGGTTGACGGCTTGGATGGCGCCGCAGCCGCCGAAGAAGGCGAATACCTGATGATGGAAGCCATCGAATAAGGTCGCCTCACTCTCTCCAGCTTATTCCTCGGCGCAGCTTAGGCCGGGGAACTTCCGCTTCATCTTGATACAAGCAAATCCTGGACGCTACATATTCCGGGGTTAACACGGGTGTCTACAACAGCAAAACCAAAACGAGACGAACGACGACGGCGACGCGCTTTGCTCGGCGTCGCGCTCGTCTCGCCCTTGGCGCTATGGTTGCTCGCCACCATCGCCTATCCCATCTTTTCCCTGATACGCCTCAGCTTCCTGGATGTGGGTGTCATCGGCACAGGCGGCGAGTTCGTCGGCTTTGAGAATTACCAACGCGTTCTCAACTCCCGCGCTTTTTGGCCCTCGATGGGGCGCAGCGTGGTTTGGGTCTTGGGCAATGGCTTGCTGCAAACTGTGCTGGCTTTCAGCGCCGCCCTAGTCTTGAACATGCCTTTCCGCGGCCGGGCGCTGGCGCGGACTTGGGTGATCCTGCCGTGGATCGTGCCGACGGTGGTCGCCATTATCGTCTGGAAGTGGATGCTGGGCACATCGGGCGGCATCGTGAATACGATTCTGCTGCGCCTCGGTGTGATTCAGGAGCAGCTCGGCTTCTTTAGCACTGGCAACAGCGCCATGGCGTCGCTGGTCGGCATAAACTCGTGGCGTTTCTTCCCCCTTTTGACCATCATCATCCTGGCGGGCATGCAGGGCATCTCCAAGGATCTTTATGACGCCGCCGGCGTTGATGGCGCCAGCGCCTGGCAGCGCTTTACCAACATCACCATCCCTGGTTTGAAGCCTGTGCTCTTCGTCATGGGTTTGGTCGGCACACTATGGTCAGTCAATATCTTTGATGTCATCTACCTCATCACCGGCGGCGGACCCTCCCGCGGGACCTTGACCATGCCGGTGCTGATTTATGACATGGCTTTTCTGCAATATCGCCTGGGGCGGGCGGCGGCGGCGGCGGTATTGATGGCGGCCGCGGTCACGCTCTTCACCATCGCCTTCATCTATTTCCTAGCCCCGCGCGAAGCCGACGATGACGACGAGGGCTGGCAATGACCGAGCACAAGCGCTCCGCCGCGATTCGCTATACCTTGGTCACCTTGACGATGTGCCTAATCATCGCGCCGTTCTACTGGATTTACAGCTCGTCGGTCAAGGAATCCACAGAAATCGTCTCGCTGGCGCCGACGTTATTTCCGCAAACGTTCACGCTTACGCATTACGCCAACCTGCTTTCCTCATCCGATTACCCGATCTATCTGACAAACAGCGTGGTCGTCAGCGCCGCCACCATGGCGATTACCGTCGTGCTTGCAACTTCTGCCGCTTATGGCTTGTATCGCCTGCCCTTCCCCGGCAGCAAGACGCTCTACCGGATGATCTTGCTGGCCTATATCTTTCCCGGCTCTTTGCTGCTCATCCCGCTCTATGTCATGCTGAGCAGCTTGAATCTGCTGGATACGCAGTTGGCGCTAATCATCATCAATGTGACATTTGCCGCGCCTTTTTCCGTCTGGCTGCTCAAAGCCTTCTTCGCCTCAATCCCTTTTGAATTGGAAGAGGCAGCCAGCCTCGATGGCGCCAGTTGGCTGCAAACCCTGCTGCGCGTCGTCCTGCCCCTGGCATCGCCCGGCGTCGCCAGCGTCGCCATCTTCGCCTTTATCACCTCCTGGACCGAGTATATGTTTGCTTCAATCCTCATCATCAGCGATGCCAATCGCACCCTGCCCGTCGGTTTGGCCGGCATTATCGGCCAATACGTGATCGATTGGGGCTTGCTGCTGGCGGGGGCGGGGGCGACAACGCTGCCAATTATTCTGCTCTTCGTCCTGATCGGCCGCTACTTCGTCCAAGGCTTGCTTGAGGGCGGCGTCAAAGCCTGAGCGCGTCGAGACTGAGCCGTCCTGCGCAACGATCAGCGGTGATCCTGGAAGAGGTCGCGCGTCTGCTCGCTGCTCGCGATGCGCCAGTTCAGCAGCGCCAGCAGCAGCTCCTGCTTCACCTCCGCCAGGGCCTCATCGTCCCAGCGGTTGCGCTCCTCGTCGGGGTCGTCCTCCAGGTCGAATAGCTGACCGTAATCCTGGCCCAGGAAATGCACCAGCTTGTAGCGCTCGCCGCGAACCATGGTCATCAGCGGGCCTTCGTAGACGGTATCCGCCGGATGCTCGCCGAAGACCAGTTCGCGCCCACGCCAGTCCTCGCCCTCAAGCGCCGGCAGCAGCGATTGCGCCTGCATATTCGCGGCCGGTTGGACGCCCGCCAGCTCGAGTATGGTGGGCCCGATGTCCATCCACTGGCAGAGCTGGCCAATGCGCCGTCCGCCTGCGAAACGCCCCGGCGCCCAGAAGATGGTCGGTACGCGCGTAATGATGTCGTACATGGTCCACTTCTGGATATGCCCGTGGTCACCCAGGCAGTCGCCATGATCGCTGGTGAAGATGACGATGCTGTTCTCCAGGTAGCCCTGTTTTTCCAGCGCCTGCATGATGTCGCCGACCTGCTGGTCGATCATGCTGACGTTGGCGGCGTAGTAGGCGCGCAGGCGTTGCAGCTGCAAGCGAGACGGCTCGAGCTGATGCACGACCGAGTCGTGATCGACTTCGGTGTTGTGCTGGCGCAGCTGCTGGAAGGGCGGCGGCTGCCCATCGAGATCGGCCTGGCTGGCCTCGGGCAGCGGCAAGTCGCGGTCGATATATTCGGCGGCGGCCTCGGGCGTGGGGTCGTAGGGCGGATGCGGGCCCGGGAAGCCGATTTGCAGGAATAGCGGCTGCTTGACCGGCCGATTGCGCAGCCAGCTGCAAGTCAGCCCGCCCACGAAATTGTCCGAATGCGTCTCCGGCGGCAGGTCCCAGCTGAAGGCGCCCATGCGCTCCTGATAGTCCTCGCGCTTTCGATAGAGTACGCGCTGCTGCTTGACGAGGCCGCGCGACTCTAGCGCCTTGTCCCACTGGTCCATGTACTCGCGCCCTTGCAGGTAGCGGTCTTTGTTCTCGACCACGAAGCGCTCGTGGAAACCCAGCGGCGTCTCGAAGGGTTTAGTGTGCATCTTGCCGATGTTGACGCAGTGATAGCCGGCATCGGCCAGGTCCTCGACCCAGGAATGCCGCCAGGTATCGCCGTTGCGCATGATGCCGGTGACGTGGGCGTAGTAGCCGGTGAAGAGGCTGGCGCGGGCTGGAGCGCAAGAGGGCGCGGTGATGTGGCAGTTGTCGAAGCTGATACCTTCGTGGACCAGTCGGTCAAGGTTGGGACTGTCCATGTACGGGAAGCCCAGCGCGTTGATCGTATCGTAGCGCTGCTGGTCGGTGATGATGAGGATGATATTGGGCCGGGTCATATCATTCAGTCTTTCTATCGATTGCGCCACTTCTTATATTCAGCGAGATTTTTATACGGGACTGTGGAATCAATTGCGCGCGCCATATCCGCTGTCAGATAATTCATCCAGTAATCATCAAATATGTCTTTGTCCGCAGATGCGAAAACTCCGTTTCCACTGACAAGTTCATCAATCCTATTGACTGAGCCGATGTTTTTGGTGTTGCCGCTACCGGGTTTATCCGTCGCAAGCTGCCATTTCTCGCGCAGGCGTCGCTCAAACTCGGACATCCTTACTCCCCAATCAGCAATATTTCACTGGATTTTTTATTTTTTGACAACGCGTATTGATAATTTTGATAGCGTTCAATATGCGCCAGGCGCTTGAACCGTTTCAGCAAATCGATCAATTCGACTTCCGATGGAATCCCATCGCTGCGGTAGGAGACAGCTATGATGCTATCCGCGTATTTGTCAAAGACTCGCTCAAAGGCTCGATAAATTCGGTTCTTGTTCGTCCAATTGTTGGGCTCAGGCAGCAAACGGCGATGCTTTGACCGCATATCAATTCCCGCTGGCCAATGTTCGTAGTCCGTCATACCCTCCAGAAAATGATAGAAGTCGCGATAATCGACAGCGACGCCTTTTCCTGAAATATACGGTGGATCAAAATAAACCAATTCAAAGTCGCCTTCAATCTCGAACACGTCATGATTCAAGGCGCGATTGGCTTTGCCATTGTCAAATACCGCCATATTCGCTTCTTCGACAAATTGTCGAAACCACTCTTCAAAGGGACGGTCCCAACTTGTCTTATTGCCGAAGGACCGTTCTACTTCCGCCATACGAATATAGAGATTCCGGCGGTGGAACAAATTATAGGGGCGTTTGATGATGCAGGATTGAGCAAGCGCGAAGAAAGCGAGCGCTTTCTTATGCGCCTCCTCTATACGATTGATGTTCGTAATAATCCGGTCCAGCCAGCGATTTTCACCATCGGTAAAATAGATATCCGCGAAAGTGTCAGCAATCAAGCTGGGGTAAGAAAAGTCATGAGGCCTTAGTATCCACTCGACATCCTGATCGCTAAGTCGTGCATCCGAATTTTCTATCAGCGCTTGCCCAATCCAATAATTGAACTTTAGCTGATCATTGTAAGTTACTTGCTTGTTTTCTTGTTTTAGGCGATAGGCAATGGTTCCCGTACCGCCAAAGGCATCTAAACAGGTTTCAAAGCGATAATGTGATAGTTTGTCCCAGATCCAATTGGCTAGCTTCGCCTTGCTGCCTTGGTAGCGAGTGCTGGGAAACTTAGGTGTAGTTGTGGGAAACAGCGCTAGCTGCTCTACCATAGGGTTATGTTCAGATATTTGCCAATTGCGCCATTATAGCAGAGCGGATAATGCAATACTGCTTTGCGCTTTTGCAGCTTAATTCTCCCGCTGCACTAGCCGTACCTGGGATTGTCCACCACAGCCGCCTCGCCATCGCGCCGCAGCGCCAGCTTGCGGAAGCCGTCGCGCTCGATCGTGCCGTAGTCGTGGCCAGCCCGCGCTTCCCAGACGCTGAAGAAGACGAAATCCTCAGCGCCGATGTTGACCGTGCGATGCGCCCAGAAAGGCGGCACGTAGGCGGCGCTGCCGGCGACCATCTCAATCTCGCTGGTGGCGCCGGCTTCGGTCTGCAGCAGCAGCAAGCCCCGCCCGGACAAGCCGAAGTAGACCTCGCCCTGCTCGCGGCGGGCGTGATAGTGGCCCTTGGTCATGTGGAATTCGCCGCCGACATCGCCGGGCAGGATGCGCGTAGTGCAATGGGGGATCTGCCCCTCTTGCTCCGGCAGCTCGACGCCCTGCACCTCGTAAATGAGGCGGTCGCCTTCGTCCGCCAGGATGCGCGCCGCTTCGTCGCGGTCGGCATACATCGCCGCCATGTCGCTCAGCTTGCGCTGAATCGTGTAGTCGGCGCGCGAGAGCCGGCCGGTGGTGAAATCAACTTCGGTTTTGGAAGGTTGGAGCAGATCCATAGGTCATCCTGCCTTTCGGGCTGATGTTACTTGTTACACTTTACCACCGAGTACACCGAGGTAAATGAGGACACAGAGTTTATTATCGGTTCCGGATTTCGGCAGCCGCTTTGCTGAGCAGGTCAAAGGTCTCGCTGTCCAGCGAGACGTCGAAGACTTCGGCGATGACCTCGGTCCAACCGTGCAGGAAATACTTCCAGCCATCCTCGACGCTCAGATTGAGCGCATCAGCCTGCGAGGCAGCCGCCCGCATAAAATCGCGCGCGCCGCGGTAATTCAACTCCCAGACCAGACCATCCTGCGGAAACTGCGCTTCGGGCGTCAGCGGCGAGCCGGGCTGGTCTTTGCCCAAGCCGGTGGCGTTGATGACCAGCGAACCGGGCGGCAGCAAGCTCAGCAGCCGGTCGTTATCGGCCGCGCTCTCGCTGAGATGGTACTCAAATTGCAGCCCTGTATCCAGCCGCTGATGAATCCGCCGGATTGACTCCAGCCTATCGGGCGCGATGTCGGTCAGCGCAAAGCGGCGCGGCCTGTCCTCAGCGGCGGTGGACGCAGCCGCCATACAGACGCTGATGGCGACGGCCGCCCCGCCCGCGCCCAGGCAGAGCGCATCACGCGCTCCATCAGCCCAGTGCCTGCGCGGCACAAAATGAGCGAGCGCCCGCGCCGACGAAATGGGGTCTTTGGCGAAACCCAGCAGCTTGCCCGCCCGCTTGATGATGCAGGAGACTTCATCGCAGATGGCCGCGTAGCCATCCAGTTCGTCAAGCATATCGCGGCAAGCATCCAGCATGTCAATCTTGTGCGCGGTGATCAGCGCGCCCACAACGGTCGGGTCGGCAATGATGTCCCGCAAGACTCGGCGGTAGCGCTGCGGCGGCGCGCGCAGGGGCAGGTCGACGCCGACGATCTCACAATTCAGCCCAAGGATGTCTGACCAGGCGGGGAAAATCCGCATGATGGACGATCCGCCGGTGGAGACGCCGATGAAGACGAGCTTGGTCTTGGAAGGCAAGGGAACTCGCTTCTCCAGGTATTACGGATGTGATGCTGTCATTACCACCGAGTACACCGAGTTAGATGAATGGTGGCGCAGAAGGGCGAGCCAAGGCTCGCCCCTACAGATTTCACTTGTTTTGCGTCTATTTGTAACCTCACCATTCTCTCAAAGCGCGGCGATGTCAGCGTAAACGGGCTCCAGCGCCGCGTACAGCTTCTCGAAGACCGGCATCATGCGCTGGTAGACCGCTTGCGCGGCTGGATCGGGCGCGACCGTTGCGGCGACCGCGTTCATCTGGTGAATTAAATCGAAGCCAGGGTAGAGACCGACGCCGACCCCGCCCACCAGGGCCGCGCCCATGGACGTGGCTTCTTCCAGGATAGCCAGCCGCTGCACCGGCATGCCGTAAATGTCGGCCATGATCTGATTCCAGATGCGCCCGCTGGCGCCGCCACCGATGAGACGCATACTAGAAATGGCTGTGCCTTGGGCGCGAAAGGCGTCCAGGATCACGCGCAGGTTCATGGTCACCCCTTCCAGCACGGCGCGGTAAAGGTGCGCGCGACTATGGCGGATGGTCAGTCCGACGAAAGCGCCGCGCGCCAGCGGATTCCAGCGCGGGCTGCGCTCGCCCAGCAGATAAGGCAGGAAAAACAGCCCTTCGGCGCCGGGCGCGACTTGCTCGATTTCCAAATTGATGAGCTCGTAAGGACTGATGCCCAGTTTTTCGGCGGTTTCTTTCTCAAAGAGCGACAATTGATCGCGCGTCCACTGGTAAGAAGCGCCCGCGGCCTGCATGGCGCCGGTGGGCATGAACATGTCGGGAATGACGTGGCCGAAAGTGAAGGTGCGGTAGTCGGGATCGTAGATTGGCTCGGGAGTGGACAGCGCGATCCATGAGGACGAGCCGACATAATTGTAAGCCGTGCCGGCCGTGATCACGCCCGCGCCGGCCGCCGCGCAAGCCCCGTCACCGCCGCCGATGACCACGGGTGTGCCCGCGGCCACGCCCACCTCGTCAGCCACGCTTGACTGCACCTCGCCGACCACCTCGGTCGAAAGCCGCACCTGCGGCAGCTTGTCAGCCGGCAGGTCCACAGCGTCGAGAATCTTGCCCGACCACGCGCCCGCTTCCAAGTCATACAAATTCATACTGGAAGCATCGGACGGGTCGGTGACGAAGGCGCCGGTCAAGCGGGCGACGATGCAATCCTTGGCGTGGACGAACTTGAAGGTGTCGCGGAAAATGTCGGGCTGGTTATCGCGAATCCATAGAATCTTCGCCAGCGAATACGAGGCGCTGAGGCGATGCCCGGTGCTGCGGTACATCTCTTCGAAAGACAGCCGCTCGCTAATCCAGCGTTCTTGAGCGAGCGCGCGTTGATCCGCCCAGATGATAGCCTTGCGCAGGGGCCGCGCATTCTGATCCAAGGGCGCCGCCCCCATCATCTGCCCGCTGAAAGTAATGCAGGCGATATCATCGCGGGCGACGCCGGTCTCGCTCAGCAAACGCCTGGTCGACAGGCATACGGCTTCCCACCAATCGTCCGGGTTCTGCTCGGCCCAGCCAGTGTGAGCGTACTCGGTGTCATAGGCTTGAAAGGACGCGCCAACCAGCGCCCCCTCGCGGTCGTAGAGTGTGGCTTTGTTGCCGGTGGTGCCGAGGTCATGCGCGATGATGGTGTTGGGCATCTCTGGCTGGTCCTGGCCGCGTTTTCATTCCGTCAATGCGCTCCGAATAGCATAGTGAAGCCGCCCGGATATTACAAGCATAGCTGGTCAATGCGGTCCCCGCGGACTTCGGGAGTGGAGAACATCG
Source organism: Anaerolineae bacterium (assembly GCA_022823165.1). Lineage (GTDB taxonomy): Bacteria > Chloroflexota > Anaerolineae > Aggregatilineales > Phototrophicaceae > UBA6055. The sequence continues at coordinate 41,805 of JAJDXR010000058.1, forward strand.
CGGATATAACTCTCAATGCGAAAACGTCACAGGTTTTTTTCACCACGGAGAACACTGAGGGCGCCGAGTTTTCTTGTTTGCCCGGCGCAGTCTATCTTAACCGCCTATTCACCATTCCCCACAGTCTGGCTGTCTCTGTGTCTCTGCGCCTCTGTGGTAAAATCCCTTGAATCGAGTGCGCGCGTTCATAAACTATGCCCTCTCCCGAATTCTTCCAGGTCACGCCCGTCAGCGACGCGCTGCGGCGGCTTGAGGCGCATTGGCGGCCCGATCCGCCAGCCGAAACGATCGCGACCGCCGACGCTCTGGCCCGTATCCTGGCGTCCGATATCGCTTCGCCGGAACAAATCCCGGCTTTTCGCAAGAGCACAGTCGACGGCTACGCCCTGCGCGCCAGCGACACTTTCGGCGCCAGCCAGTCGTTGCCGGCCTTTCTGACAGTGTGCGGCGAGCTGCCGATGGGCGAAGCGCCGGCGCTGGACCTGGGCGCGGGCGAAGCGCTGCTGATCCACACCGGCGGCATGCTGCCGGCGAGCGCGGATGCTGTCATTATGATCGAGCACACGCAAGCGGCGGACGCGCATGAAATTGAAGTGCTGCGGGCGGTGGCCCCGGGCGAAAATGTGATTCAAGCCGGCGAAGACATAGGCGCGGGCAAAACGCTGCTGCCCGGTCGCCAGCGGCTGCGCCCCCAGGATATCGGCGGATTGTTGGCGGTCGGCGTCGCTTCTGTCACCGTGCTGCGGCGGCCGCGCATCGGCATCTTGAGCTGCGGCGATGAATTGCTGCCGCCGGCTGCCGAATCGCCACCGCCCGGTAAAGTGCGCGATATCAACGCCTACACGTTAAGCGCGCTGGCGCAGAAGCTGGGCGCGGCTCCACTTCGCCTGGGCATCGCTTCCGATGACTTCGCCGATTATCAGCGGCGGGCCCGGGATGGATTCGCCGCTTGCGATATCCTGCTGCTCAGCGCCGGCAGCTCGGTCTCGGCGCGCGATTACACCCGCGATGTCATCGCCGGGCTGGGGCAGCCGGGCGTCCTGCAGCATGGCCTGGCCACCAAACCGGGCAAGCCGACCATCCTGGCGCTTTGCGACAACAGGCCCGTCATCGGCCTGCCGGGCAATCCGGTCTCGGCGCTGCTGGTGGCGCGCCAGCTTTTGCCCCATCTAGTCGCGCGTTACGGCGGGCAGGCGCTCGCCGCGCCGCGCCGCGTCAGCGCGCGCTTGAGCCAGCGGGTGGCGTCCGTGACCGGGCGCGAAGACTGGCTGCCCGTGCGTCTCAGCGAGGTTGATGGGCAGTTGCGGGCGCAGCCGATTTTTGGCAAGTCAAACTTGATTTTCACGCTGGTAGCGGCCGATGGTTTGCTGCGCGTCCCGCTGAATACCGGCGGCTACGATGCCGGCAGCCTGGTTGATATCGAGATGTTTTGAATGCTGTTGCGGTATGGGCTTGAGGAGAGCTTGTCGCCTCTTTTGCCACCGGGTTCACCGAGTAGTTTTGAGGACACAGAGGTTTCCATATCGTTTCGACGCTCTCGCAGATATTGCCGTCATCTCTACTAATTGAAATCTGTCTCTGCCATAAAGATAGTAAAATGTTTTACTCGGTGGCCTCTTTTTTACTCTGCGTACTCGGTGGCTAATCTTTTGCAAGATACTTGATGTTGCTGAGGCGGATTTTCGAGTTTCATATGTGTCTGAGCTAAGGCTGATTTGAGAATCGCTGATGACAAAGCGCAAGATCTATCTGGAAGACATCCCGCTGGACGAGGCGCGGGCCAAGCTGCAAGCGGCGCTGCTGGGCGCCGAACGCGCCGGTCCGCTGGAAGGGGAACTTGTGCCCCTGGCCGATGCGCTGGGGCGGGTGACCGCCGAGCCGCTGCGCGTGCGCCGCTCGTCGCCGCATTTCCACTGCGCGGCCATGGATGGCTACGCGGTAGACGCGGCCGCCACTGTTTCCGCGCGAGAAACTCAGGCGCTGGCTCTGCGCCTGGGTCAAGACGCCTACCCGGTCAATACCGGCGACGCCCTGCCCGAGGGCTGCAACGCCGTCATCATGATCGAGAATGTCAACGAAGCTGACGAGGAGACGCTACTCATCTACGCTGCCGTCGCGCCCTGGCAGCATGTGCGGCTGATGGGCGAGGACATGGTCACTACGGAAACCGTCTTGCAAGTGAACCATCAACTGCGCCCGGTCGATTTGGGCGCGCTGGCCGGCTGCGGGCATCAGCGCGTTTTGGCGCGGCGGCGGCCACGGGTGGTCATCATCCCCACAGGCAGCGAGCTCGTCCCCTTTGAGCAGGAGCCGGGGCGCGGGCAGCTGACCGAATACAACAGTCTCATCTTGTCCGCTCAGATTCGCGAAGCCGGCGGCGAGACGCAGGTGACGGACATCGTCGGCGATGATGCCGAGCGCTTGCGTGAGGCGTTGGCTGACGCTTTGACGCAAGAGCCCGAGTTGATTCTGGTGCTGTCTGGGTCCTCAGCCGGCGCGCATGATTACACGGCGGCCGCCATCAAATCCATGGGAGAGGTGCTGGTGCATGGCATCGCCGTGCGGCCCGGGCATCCCGTCATCATCGGCATGGCGGCTACGCCCGTCATCGGCGTACCCGGCTATCCGGTCAGCGCGGCCCTCACCGGCGAGCTGCTGGCCCTGCCGCTGATCCGCGCCTGGCTGGGCTTGACGCCTGATGAACCGGCCACAATCGCAGCGGTCTCGACGCGCAAGATCGCCTCGCCCATCGGCGATGATGATTTTGTGCGCGTGGCGTTGGCGCAGATCGACGGGCGCATACAAGCGACGCCGCTGCAGCGGGGCGCGGGTGTGATTACCTCGCTGGTCCGCGCTGATGGCCTGGCGCATATCCCGCGCTTTCACGAAGGCGTCGACCGCGGCGGAAAACTCAGCGTCTCGCTCTATCAGCCTTTATCCGCTATAGAGCGGACGTTAATGATCATGGGCAGCCACGATCCCATGCTCGACTTATTGGCGACGCGCCTGCGCCTGCGCTCGGCGGCGGCGAGGCTGGTCTCGGTCAATGTCGGCTCCATCGGCGGCCTGGTGGCGCTGCGGCGGGGGGAGGCGCATGTGGCCGGCTGCCACCTCTTTGATCCTGAATCCGCCAGCTACAACGCGCCCTACCTGGAGCGCTACCTGCGCGATGAGCCGGTTGCGCTGGTGACCTTCGCTCAGCGCGAACAGGGGCTGATTTTGCCCGCCGGCAATCCGCTGGACATCAAGGGCATCGCCGACCTGCGCCGCGCGCGTTACATCAATCGGCAGCGGGGCGCCGGCACACGCGTCTTGTTCGACTATCTCTTGCAGCAGCGCGATATCGCGCCAGCCGAAATCCCCGGCTACGCCCACGAGGAGGTGACGCACCTGGCCGTCGCCGCGGCGGTGGCCGATGGCATCGGAGATTGCGGCATGGGCTTGCGCAGCGCGGCCGAAGCCATGGGTCTCGACTTCATCGGGCTGACCTGGGAACGCTTCGACCTGGCCATTCCACGGCGGCATTTGGAGACTGCGCCAGTGCAGGCGCTATTGGAAACGCTGAACGACGCGGACTTCAAACGCGAACTGGGCGCGCAAAGCGGCTACCGCAGTGATCAGACCGGCCAGGTGGTGACATAATTTATCGCCTGGACCGCGAGCAGAATATCGCCGGTTACCTGCTCCAAGCGCTGAAATCGTAATCAAAGTCGACCGACGGCGTACGCAGCTGCGCGTCCATGCCGCCATCGACGAAGAGACGCGTACCGGTGATATAGGCGGCGTCGTCCGAAGCCAGGAAGGCCACCGCCGCCGCCAGGTCCGCCGGACTGCCTTGACGTCCCAGCGGGATAACATCGGCCGGCGGAATCGGCGTATCACCCACGAAGCTGCCGCTGTCGACGCGTGTGCTGCCCGGCACAACCGTATTGACGCGGATATTCAGCCCAGCCAAGTCCAGCGCCATGACGCGCGTGGCCGCCTCAATGCCGCCCTTGCTGGTGTCGTAGCCGAACATGTGGCGATGCGCGCGCGAGGCGCCGCCGCTGCTGATGTTGATGATGACGCCGCCCCCACCGCGTTTGGCCATGAGGCGCGCCGCCGTCTGCGAGCAGTAAAACAGGCCGCTGAGGTTGACGCCCAGCGTGCGCCGCCAGGCCTCGTCGCTGTATTCCAGGAAGTTCTCGATGACACCGGGTTTATGCACAAAGGCGGCGTTGTTGACCAGGATATCGACCGCGCCGAAAGCATCGACCGCAGCTGCGAAAAGCGCCTCGACCGTCGATCGCTGGGTAATATCCGTGCCGATGTAGATGACAGCCTCGCCCAATTCCGCAGCCAAGGCTTCGCCGGCGTCATCGTCGATATCGGCGATGACGACATTGGCGCCCTCCGACGCGAGACGGCGGACGCAGCCCGCGCCGATGCCATTGGCGCCGCCGGTGATGACGGCTGTTTTACCTTCAAGTCGCATGGGGTGTCTCCTGTAGATTTGTGTCATTTGAGCGGGCGACCCGTTGGGGGCCTACAAGTTTTCCAAATAAGTAGTTGTGGGGGTCAGCCAGCGGCTGACCCGCTGCTTTATGCGCTATCGCGCAAGCGCGCCAAGTTAAACGCGGAGATGTCGAATTCGCAGCCGCCGTCCAGCGCCAGCTGCGCCAGCGTCTGCCCCACTGCCGCCGAATGCTTGAAGCCGTGCCCGGAGCAGGGTGATGCCAGCACCACGCGCTCGGTCGCCGGATGAAAATCGATCAGAAATTGCTCGTCTCGGGTCAGGGTATACAAGCAGACCTCGGCCTGCAGCGAGCGTTCGCGCAAGCCCTTGAGCCGCGGCCGCGTCAAGCGCTGGTACATATCGGCTTTCTCGGCGGCGGTCACGACGCGGTCGACCTCATCGGGCTGGGTGCTGGTGTGATACTGCTCGGTCACCAGCTTGACGCCGTCCATGCCCCCGTCTTCCAGTGGCGGCGCGGGAAAGACTGACCAGAAGTCTTCCAGCGTTTCGCCGATCCAAATGACAAAGGGAAAACGCGACGGCTCGAATGCGCTGCGGTCCTCCGCTTCAAACCAGTGGATAAGCTGCCGGCAGACGCGGATGCCGCCGCGATGCGTCTCCGGCAGCAGCTCGCCGATCCAGGCGCCAGCCGCCAGGATCAGCTTGGCGGCGCGATAGCTGGCGGTTTCGGTTGTGACCGTCACGCCGCTGGCGTCGGCTTCGTAGCCTGTCACTTTTTCGCCCGTATGAATCGTCGCGCCGGCTTGACGCGCCAGTTCAAGCTGCGTCTCTATGCAGCGCTCCGGCCGCAGTACGCCCGCGTCCGCTTCGTAATAAGCGCGTTCGTCCGGGCGCGGCCTCAGCAGCGGAAAGCGCCGAATGATCTCGTCCGCGCTGATCACTTCGTGCGGGATGCCGAACTTCTGGGCGATGCGCGCTGATGTCTCGACAAAGTCGCCCTGAAAATGGAAGGCGGCGGAGGAGTCCGAACCGATGATGAGGCCGCCGCTCTCATGGAAAAGCCTGCGCCCGGTCCGCGCTTCCAGGTCGCGCCAGATCTCGTTGCTGCGCCGCACAAACGGCATGTAGATCTCGCCTTCGGCGATGGCGCTGCGCGTGATGCGGGTGTCGCCGTGGCTGGAGCCCAGGCTGTGGGGCGGGTCGAAGCGGTCGATGCCGAGGGCGGTCGCGCCGCGCCTGCTGGCTTGATAGAGGGCGGCCGAGCCCATCGCGCCCAAGCCGACCACTATTAGATCATAATGCCTCGCTGTCATTTCTTGGGCTCCTCTCGCAGTGTCGCCGTCGCCGCCGCGTCGATACTCATGGTATCAGCATCTATCACGACGCCATAGTCGCGCTTGGCCGCCGCCAGCGTGATATAGCCCTGTTTGACATCCTCCAGCACCCGCTGCGGATCGCGTTGAAATGGCTCGCCATATCCGCCGCCGCCGGGCAGCTTGAGCAGGACGCGCTGGCCCGGCCGCAAGACGTAATGGCTTTTGGGATGCGGCTGTGAACCGTCGCTGAGACGCACATCGCCGGCTGCGCCGCTTTTGCCGCCGAGCAGGCCCTGGGCCGGATTGCCCGTGCGGTCGTACATGCAAGAGTGGTTGGCGGGCGCGCCGGTGATGATCTCCAATTCCATCACTTGGCCCAGGCCGCCGCGGAAGCGGCCAGCGCCCCCGGAATCAACCCGCAGTTCGCGCCGGCGCATCAGAAGCGGCGCGGCCGTCTCGATGGCCTCGACCGGCACACCCATGATGCCGCTGGGGAAGGCGGTCGCCGACAAGCCATCGCGGTTGTGCCCGGCGCCCATCCCGCCCGCCGAAAAGAAAACGTAGGCGAATTCGCGCCCGTTTTCGTCCAGACCGTCCATCATGGTATTCCACAGGCCGGCTGAGCCATTGGCGATGACTTGCTCCGGCAATACTTCGGAAAGCGCTGTCAGCAGCGGCTGACTGACGAAGTGGCCGATCAGATGCCGGGCGCTGACCGGCGCGGGGCGCGTACAGTTGAGGATGGAGCCGCGGGGCGCGCGCACCTCAATGGGGCGGAAGGCGCCTTCGTTGTTGGGGATGCCCGGCGCCAGCGCCGCCATCAGCGTGTAGGTCGTGTAGGCGTGGGTGTAATTGAGCACGACATTGATGCCACGGGCGACCTGGGACGACGAGCCGGCGTAGTCGACGCTGAGCATATCGCCGCGCACCGCGATTTCACAGGCGATGGTCAGCGGCTCGTCGAAGCCGTCGATGCTGATGGTGTTGCCGTAGACGCCATCCGGCAGCCCTCGTATGGCGGAGCGCAGGGCCGCTTCGCTGCGATCCAGGATTTGCCCCGAGACCGCTTCGATATCGGGCAGGTTGTATTCTTCCAGCATCTCGATCAGCTTGCGCGCGCCCACCTGGTTGCCGACTTCCTGGGCGTAAATGTCGCCGATGACTTGATCGGGCACACGCACATTGGCGCGGATGATATCGATTAGCTGCTGGTTGACCTCGCCGCCGCGGAAGAGCTTCATCAGCGGGATGGCCAACCCCTCTTCGTAGAGTGAGCGGGCGTCGCCGCCCATGGTGGCGCCGCCGATATCGACCGCGTGGCAAGTGCTGGCGAACCAGGCCACGCCGCGCCTACGATAAAATACCGGCGAGACTATCGTCAGGTCAAAGAGGTGGCCCGACGCCTCCCAGGGATCGTTGGTGATCAAGGTGTCGCCTGGGTCCAGGCTGTCGATGGGATAATTGGGCGCGACATAGTTGCGTACGCAGTTGGCCATGGTGTTGATATGGCCGGGCGTACCAGTGACGGATTGGGCGATCATATTGCCCGCGCGGTCGAAGACACCGGCGGAAAGATCACCCGCTTCGCGCACGACGGTGGTGAAGGAGGAGTGGATCAGCGCCGCGGCCTGTTCGTCGACCACGGAAATCAGCCGGCTCCAGATGACTTCGAGGGTGATGGGGTCAATCATTGGCATTTTCCAAATTCAAGTTCTCTGGTCGACGGCAATCGCGACGATTCGGATTGCACACATGAATTCGCTTTGAGCGCACTTTTGCGTTATTGTTCCACGATGTTATGATAAGAACACGCTATGTCATTGATTTGATGTTATCCTATTAGGAGTCGAGACTCATCAGGACGCAGTTAGAGACTTTTTGCATTGGAAATCAAAGTAGATACGGGTACTAAGGAGATTCAGCATGGCGCTAACGTCACATCAACATGAACCAGATCCGCAGCAGTATCCCAGATTGTCCCCAGATGAACAACGTATTGCTAACGCCGTAGTAGCTGCCCTGCGGCCTGAACTGAAAACTATCCGAGAAACGCAAGAGCAGCATACAAAAATACTCGAGCAGCACACAAAAATACTCAAGCAGCATACAAAAACACTCAAGCAGCATACAGAAACGCTTGAGCAGCATACCAAAATACTCAACAATCTCCAGCAAGAGATGCGTGGCGTAAACAGGATATTGGCCGGCGCGGGGTTGATTATAGATGATCCCGACATCTAGGACCTGTTGAAAGCGAGTCTCAATACGTGGTAGATTGTAGATAGGTGTGTGGTGAGATCCGACACTAACCACTAGACCGCTCTGGGCAGACGGGGTTAGGGGAAGACGGGGCGACTCCTTCGGGAATCCCGCGACTCTAAAGGGCTTGCGACTTATACGGCGAGCCTTTTGGCTTTTGCGTTAAATCACAATCGCATCGAATGCCTTATTGCAGGGGCGTTTCGCTGGATCGTCCCAAACTACATTTCATTATCAAGTCTTTGCCCATTCCATATTCTTGCCGCCGCCTACTCGTGTCAGCAGCAGGCAGCTCCCGGCCGCGACCTGCGCCGACCAGCCCGGCCTGACCACGGTGGTTGACGCCGCTTCTTCAATGATGCAGGGTCCCGCCGCCGTCCAGGATGCGCTGAGCTGCTCGCGGCGGTAAACGGGGATTGCCAGGGGCGCTAGTTCAGCCGCGAAGCGCGCGGGACGGCAGGCCACCGGCTCGTCATTTGCGGATTGCGCTTCGTCGAAGACGGCGCTAGCGACCTGTGGCTGCGGGCCGCTGATCAAGATGCGCCAGTTGACCGCTTCAATCGGGACGCCATCCGCGAGTTGGCCGTAGAAGGCGCGGTACTCGGTTTCAAAGACCTGCCGCATATCGGCGATATGCCGCTCGGTCAGCCTGTCCATCGGGAAGGGCACGCGCACCTCATAACCTTGACCGACGTAACGCATATCGATGTTGAGGCTTACCTTGATGTCCCCCGCCGCCACGCCGGCCGCCTCGACGATGCGGCGCCCGTCCCGCTCCAGATCGGCCAGGATGCCGTTGAGTTCGCCTAGATTCAACTCGTCCAGGCGGGACACGTAGCTGCGCGTGAAGTCGAAGGCGATTGGCGCGGTCAAAAAACCGAAGGCGGAGGCCACCCCGGCCAGGGGTGGGATGATGATGCGGCCTATACCCAAGCCGCCGGCCACACCACAAGCGTGCGCCGGTCCAGCGCCGCCGGTGGCCACCATGCAGTAGCGGCGGATTTCCAAGCCGCGTTCGGCGGCGTGTACACGCGCGGCGGCTGCCATATTCTCGTTGACAAGTTGATGTACGCCCCAAGCCGTCCGCTCCAGCGGCAAGTCCAGCGCCGCCGACAGTTCAGTGAATGCAGCCTGCGCGGCGTCGCGATCAAGCGCGATGTCGCCACCGGCGAAATAATCGGGATTGAGGTAGCCCAGCAGCAGGTCGGCATCGGTCACGGTGGGCCGTGTCCCGCCAGCGCCGTAGGCAGCGGGGCCGGGCGCGCTGCCGGCGCTCTCCGGTCCCACCGCCGGTAAGCCCAGCGCGTTCAAGTGGGCGATGCTGCCGCCGCCAGCGCCGATCTCGATCATCTCGATCATGGGCACCATCAGCGGTAGACCGCTGCCGCGCTTGAAGCGATGCACATGCGCCACTTCGGATTGGTGGCTGATGGCGAGCTCGCCAGCGCGGGTCAGCGCGGCTTTGGCGGTGGTGCCGCCCATGTCAAATGCGAGCACGTCCGATTGGCCCAGCAGCCGCCCCCAATGCAGGCCCGCCAGCGCGCCGCCGGCGGGACCGCTTTCCACCAGCCGAATGGGAAAATCGCGCGAGGCGGCCACCGTGGTCGTGCCGCCGCTGCTCAGCATGATGTTCAGCGGGGCGGCGATTCCGCTGGCTTTCAAGCCCGCCTCGACGCGCTCAAGGTAGCGGTCGATAATCGGCTGAACATAGGCGTTGGCGATGGTGGTCGAGGCGCGCGGATACTCGCGCATTCCGGGCGCGACTTGATGCGACGCCGAGATGGCCACGCCCGGTAACGATTCGCTGACAATCGCTTGCGCCGCCGATTCGTGTGCCGGGTTAGTATAAGCGTGCAGGAAGCAGATGGCCACCGCTTCGACAGGCTCGGCGCGCAGCTGAGCGCAGACTTGGCGCAGGTGGTCTTTGTCCAGCGGTTGGTGAACGCGCCCGTCGGCCAGCATGCGCTCCGGCACATCAAATCGCAGTCGCCGTTCGGCCAGGGGCGCCGGTTTGCGCAGCGCCAGATCGTACATATCGTAGCGGCCTTCGTTGCCAATCTCGATCGCATCGCGGAAGCCGGCTGTCGCCAGCAGCGCCGTCACAGCGCCTTTGCGTTCGATCAGCGTGTTGGTTATCAGCGTAGTGCCGTGGACCACGTAGCGCATGCCGTCGGCGGACAGGCCGGCGCGTTCAAGCAGGCTGCGCACACCGTCAAGCACCGCCAGCGACGGGTCGGGGTAGCTGGTCAGCAGCTTCTCAACGGCGATGCGCCCAGTGTCTGTGTCGAGGGCGACCAAATCGGTGAAGGTGCCGCCGATATCGACTGCAAGCAAGACTGAGGGCGCGGTCATTGGCGGGGTCTCCTCGCGGACAAGATCGCGCCCCATCATACGGGTGGCGCTGCGGGCTGTCAAGCAGGCGGGGGCAGCTAACAGGGACCATAGAAGATGCAGTTTGATAAGTGTAGAATGCGGCTGAGCACGATGGCGCGAGGCGAATCTGGCATGCATCGCGAACAAGATCATCCTCTCACGCAAGTCATGGCATGGATCGGGCTTAGCATTCTGCTGCCTTTGCTTCCGGTTGTGTTCGGCATGGTTATCACGGTAATGCAGCGACAGACGGTGTATCTATTCAAACTGCTTGACGGGCTCGAGCTTTTTCTTATTTCGCTTTGGCTCGTTACGGCTACGGCGAGCGATTTGGCGCGCTATGGGTTTGGTTGGGAAAAGCCCCTGCGGATGGTCCTTATAGCTTTCGCAGCGATCGACTTAATCTTCCTTGTGTTGATTTATGTCAACAACCGAGTACGCGATTTGGAGCTCGATACTGAAATGTATCTGTCGTTGGCAATGGCGCACTTTTTGTTCGTCGTTATCATTGCCGTTGCGCTGCAACTGTACATGCACTATCATGATTACAGTGAGAACCGCACGGATGAAAAATCGCGATTGAGCCGATTATCCTTGGCATACTGATATTTGAGTTTGTGGTAGCGTTGACGATTGTGGTTGGTGTCGCGCGGGCTATTTGGAACGATGACCATCGGCACATTCTTTTGCCAGACTGGATGCGCAGGAAACCCGATGGCGACGCGCCCGACGCGTTGCAGTCTTAAGAACCGCTGTCCATTTCACCGGCACTGTTCAAGTCGTATACCAATGCGTAGGCATGATATCCTTTTGAGCCGCCAGCAGCTCGCGCAGGATGGCGTCGGCATCGGCGATTGAGTTGGTCAGCGGGTCGGTCATCAGCGCCCGGCGCAGCAAGCCGTAATCGGCCTTGACAATGGCCTCCGCCGTCAGTTCGTGCGTATCCAGCACCAACTCGTTGAGCCCGCGCAAACCCCTCGGCATCTCGCCGACGGGACGCGGACGCGGGCCCTCCATATCCACATCGCAGAGCAATTCCAGGAAGGCGTCGTCTGCCATATTGCTGACCGCTCCGCGATTGGGCGTATTGATGTAGAAGGGGCGCCCCAAGCCGCCGACCATGCTCTCGATGATGTCGGTGGCCTGCTCGGGACCGAGCGCCGACATGAACTCGCCGATGGTTATGACTCCGCTCATGAAGTCGTCGACCTCCCGCCACATAGCCGCGTGCCGCGCGTAGCGGAGCTCGGTCTCCCAGATCGAAAGCGGCGGAATGGCTTCCGGCAGGCGCCCATGCCCTTGATAGAAACGCAGGTATTCTTTGGTATGGGAGACGCAGGCCGGGACGTATCCGAATATTTCGTAGAGCTGCCAGGCGATGGCGTCATTGTGCAGGGCTTTGGCGCCTTTGGCGCCGTCCATGCCGGTATAAACGGATTGGCGCCGGAGCGACTCGGCGATGCGCGCGCTGACATCGCGTCCGCGATATTCGGCTTTCAGCAGCCAGGTGAAGTGATTGACGCCAGTGATGCGCAGGTCGAAGTCGGCGTCCAGGGCAGCGTTCCACTCGCTGGCAAAGACGATGAGGCCGGCGAGCTTGGCGTATTTTGTCTTGACGCGCGGCATGTGCAGCGAGTCGCAGAGGGCGAAGCTCTTGAGCTGCGGGGCGTAACGCGCCAGCGCCATGCCGTTGACCGCGCTGGGATTGATGTAGTTGATCAGCCAGGCCTCGGGGCAAATCCGCTCAACATCGGCGGCGCAGTCCATGATCAGCGGCAGCTCGCGCATGGCGCGGAAGATGCCGCCGGGACCGATGGTGTCGCCACTGCACATGCGGATGCCGTATTTTTCACTGATCTGGCAATCCAGCCCACGGTAGCGCACTGTATCAGCGGCGAAGCTGAGCACGACAAAATCGGCGCCGGGCAAGGCGTCGCGCCAATCCGAGGCGACTTCAATGTTCAGGGGCGCGCCGGTTTCCGTCACGACTTTTTCCGCCAGCAGCCCCATCTTCTCCATGCGCGCCGGATCATTATCCACCAGCGCCAGCGTACCGTTGCAGAGCTGCGGAGAATTCACCATCTTCCAAATGGCTTGCCGGCCGAAGAACAGGCTGCCCGAGCCGATGATGACGACTTTGGGCTGTTGAATGCCGCTCATAAATTGCTCCTGGTCAGAACCTCTGCTTCTGCTCTGCCGTGATTGTACTCGCTAAGGGCTCTGCGCGCGGGAAAATTATTCGGTTTGGGCGACTCAGGCGGATCGCGCCTGGCGGCTGCCGCGCGGACGCCGTGAGCGGCGTCGGCGGTTTTGTCGTGACGGCTTGCTCGCGCCGTTATGCCGCGGTTTGCCCGCGCCATTCTGGCGCTTGGGCGCGGGCGTGGCTGAGACATAAGGATGCTCGCTGACCACCTCAATCGGCTGGCGGATCAGCGCTTCGATTTCGCGCAGGTACTTGCGTTCTTCGACATCGCAGAAGGAATAGGCGATGCCCGAGGCGCCGGCGCGGGCGGTGCGGCCGATGCGATGCACGTAACTTTCCGGGATATTGGGCAGGTCGAAGTTGATGACATGAGTTACCGAGTCGATATCCAGGCCACGGGCGGCGATGTCGGTGGCGACCAGCACCGGCGTATGCCCTGACTTGAAGCGGGCCAGCGCGCGTGTCCGCGCCGTTTGCGACTTGTTGCCGTGGATCGCTTCCGCGGGAATGCGAGCGCGGCTCAACTGCTTGGCCAGATTATTGGCGCGATGCTTGGTGCGGGTGAAGACCAGCACCCGCTGTGAGGCCGGGTCGCGCAAGATATGCTTGAGCAGGGCGCGTTTGTCGCCGCCTTCCACAAAGTAGATAGACTGCTCGATAGTCTCGACGGTGGTGGATTGCGGATTGGCCTCCACCTTGACCGGGTCAATCAAGATGCTGCGGCTCAGGTCCTGTATCGCTTGCGGCATGGTGGCCGAGAAAAGCAGGGTCTGGCGCGCTTTGGGCAGGCGCTTGATGATGCGCTCGACATCATTGATGAAGCCCATATCCAACATACGGTCGGCTTCGTCCAGGACAAAGTACTCAACCCGATCCAGCCGGATATAGCCCTGATTAATCAAGTCTTGCAGGCGGCCCGGCGTAGCCACGACGATATCAACGCCGCGCTGCAAAGCCTTGACTTGCGGCTGCTGACCGACGCCGCCGAAGATCGCCGTATGCCTCAGGCTGCTCTCATGGCTGAATTTGCCAAATTCTTCGTCGATCTGCGCCGCCAGCTCCCGCGTCGGCGATAGCGCCAGGACACGGATCGGCCGCTTGCCTTTAACAGGTTTTAGCATCTGTACGATGGGCACAGCGAAGGCGGCTGTCTTGCCGCTACCTGTCTGCGCGCAGCCGACAAGGTCGCGCCCGTCGAGGATGGGCGGGATGCTGCGGACTTGTATCGGCGTCGGCTCGCTGTAGCCGACGCGCTTCACCGCGCGCAGCATCCCACTGTTGAGTTGCAGGTTTTGGAAGCTCATAGGAATTTGTTTTCTCGATGTTTGTCTTTGAAGCAACGATATAGTGTCTAACAGTTTCGCTGATATTACCAGCGCGACAATCAGCACTGGTGTATTGCGCCGACTTTATGCCGCTCGCCTTCAACAGAATAATTCGGTTAGGCCAGGAAAGACATGCGACAGGTAGCCACAGAGTACGCCGAGTAAAAAAAGAGGGCGCCGAGTAAAGCAGTTTGCTAACTGTATGGCATCGACAGATGACATAAGTAACGATTGTGGCGTCAATTGCCAGCGTATCGAAATGACATATAAACCTCCGTGCCCTCAGTACTACTCGGTGTACTCGGTGGCAAATGGCAGGACGCTGAACTTTTGCTAAGGCGAAACTGCCCGCAGTTCACTGCCGTCGGTTAACTGCTACATACGCATTTGCCTCGGCCTGTTGTATCATGCAGCCGTTCAAATCCACGAAGTAAAGACAGGCAGAGCCATGACCAATCCCTACGCATACGCCAAGACCAACCAGGATCGCTTCCTCACGGAATATCAGGAATTGCTGCGCATCCGCACCATCAGCACACAGCCGCAGCACGCCGATGACGTGGCGCGCGCCGCCGAGTGGCTGCAGGCTATGATGCTGCGCATCGGCATGGACAGCGCCGATGTCATCTTGATGCCCGAGGGCCGCTGCCCGCTGGTCTTGGGCGAATGGCGCGGGGCCGGCGAGGACGCGCCCACCATTTTAATCTACTGCCACTATGACGTGCAGCCGGCTGAAATCGTCGATGGCTGGGATACCGAGCCTTTTGAACCCACTATCAAGGCTGGCCGGCTTTACTGCCGCGGAGCGGTTGACAGCAAACTGCATGTGATGGCGAATCTCAAAGCGCTGGAGTCCTGGTTGGCGGCTGAAGACAAACCGAAGGTCAACATCAAGGTGGTGCTGGAAGGCGAAGAAGAATCCGGCTCGGAGAATATCAACGCCTTCGTTGAAAAGCATCCCGAGCGGCTGGCGGCCGATATCGCCGTGATCTCGGACGGCGCGATTCTTGCGCCCGATCAGCCCAGCCTGACTTATGGCCTGCGCGGAGTCACCGCTTTTGAGCTGCGCGTGTCGGCGCCGGTCAGCGATTTGCACAGCGGCCATTGGGGCGGCTCGGTGCACAATCCGATTCAGGCGCTGTGCGAAATCATCGCCCGGCTGCACGATGAGAACGGCGCCGTCTCGGTACCGGGCTTCTACGATGACGTGGCCGCGGTAACGGCGCAAGACCGTACGCTGCTGGAAAAGGTCGAGCCCTTCATGCAAGACGAATGGGACAGCGTCGTTAATGCGCCGGCGCTCTGGGGCGAATCCGAATATAGCTTGCCCGAACGCCTGGGCGCCCGCCCAACCCTGGAGATCAATGGCATCCACGGCGGTTATACCGGCGCCGGCATGAAGACCGTGCTGCCGGCTAGCGCTTTCGCCAAGGTCACTTGCCGTCTGGTCCCGCATCAAGACCCGGACCGCGTGCTTAATTGCATTGTCGAGCATATCAAGAATATCACGCCGGACACGATAAAGGTCGACTTCCAATTCGGCGGCATGGGCGCCGAGGCGGTGCTGCTGGATGTCGAGGGCTCAGCCATGTCCGCCGCTGCCGCAGCCTATACTTACGCCTGGGGCGTCGAGCCGGTCTTTGAGCGCGCCGGCGGCAGCGTGCCCATCACCTTCGAGTGCATGAAGGTGGCGCAAGAAGTTGTCATTATGAGCTACGGGCTGAAAAGCGGCCGCGCCCACGGTCCCAACGAGAATATCTACCTGCAAAACTTCTACAACGGCATTCAGTCAACCATCAAGTTTATCGATGTGGTGGGAGAGGGGCGGCGGTAGAATCGGCAGCGCCGGCCAATTCCGCGCGCGAAAGCGCGCCGTTTATGAAGTCAGCCAATAAAAACGCCTGGCTGCGTTTACACTCAATTTACAGCGACACAAAACATTGGCAACGCGCCTCCTGCACAATGCCTGGTAACTGAGGACGCAATCTCGCGCCCTCTGCACACAAGGCAAAGGAGAATTGCCAAGATGAAGATAAAACGATTTGCACTGGTTTTCGCCCTGCTCGCCCTGCTGACCGCCGTGGTCAGCGCAGGTGACAGCGCCGACTCGGAAGGCGCCCAGCCCACGAAGCGCGCGCTGGCGGGGATCCCGCTTGAGAACGCCGTCTTGCTGGAAGCGACCGGCCTGGAGGCCGCGGCGCTGCGAACGGCGCTGGCGGAAGGTTCGACCATCGCCGAACTGATCGAAGCCAACGACGGCGATGTCGAGACCGTTATTGATGAGCTGACAGCGCGGATGACGGAAGCCATCAACGCGAACGTATCGACTTTCCTGGAAGGCTTGGATGAAAGGGTCAGCGAGGCGCTGGACTCGGAACACTCCCGCCGCGGTCCCTGGGGACGGCGCTGGCTGCGGCATCCGCGCATCTTGGGCTATGCCGGCGTGAGCGACGCCATTTTCGAGGCGACCGGGCTGGACGCGGCCGGATTGCGGGCAGCGCTGGCCGACGGCTCGACGCTGGCTGAATTAATCGAAGCGAATGGCGGTGAAGTGACAGATGTCGCGGCGGATATCGCGGCCAGGATTACTGACGAAGTCAATGCAGCGGCCGCCGAGCGCATCGCGGGCTTGGAGGCGCGCCTCGGCGAGCTCTTCGACGAAGACTTGTCCGAGCGCTGGCGCCGCGGACGGCGCGGACGCATGAGACCGCGCTTTTTCTTTGGTTTCTGGGGCGAGTACGGCGCGCCGGCTGTGGAGGAACCGTCTGCCTAGACCTGGTTCCGCCATTGACTTGCCAGTAGACGCGAGCGCGGGGTGGATCCCCGCGCTCGTATTTTTGCGGGCTAAAACTCCCAGTGACCCCTGTCCAGCGGGACCGCCTCATCTTCGCCGGGCCAGGGCGGCGTTGTGGCGATGATGAATTCCAGCGGGACATCACCGGTATTCCGAAATTGGAAATCCGTGCCCAGCGGAATCGTCAGGCTTTGGCCAGGCGCCACATCCAGGACTTGCTCGCGCTCGCCCTGCTTGCGCCAGACTTGGCCCGCGCCGGCCAGAAAGAACCAGACTTCCTCCACTGTGCGATGCCGCACCGGCACGGTGACCGCGCCCACCGGCAGCCGGCAGTGCACGACGCTCACGCCAGACAAGCTGTGTAGCAGGCGAATCTCCGAGCCGTCGGGCGCCAGCGCATCGTAACTGTCTGAAACGCGATTGCTCTTGTATTGCCTCATTCGCTGCTCCTACAATGCTTGCTCGATATTGATCATCTGTCCGATCGCATAGTGAGACAAGGTTGACATCTCTGGGCTCGGCATTCACTAACGCCCCGTCAGGTTTGAGGCATCCGCCGCTGCTCAGAATCTAATAGAAACCTCTCGGCGCCCTCGTTTTTACTCGGTGTCCTCGGTGGCAAAGTGTTGGGGGCTCTCAAAAGTCCTATGCCTGCGCCACTAGGCGCGTTCGCCTTTGGCGCGGACGTCCCCCACATTTAGTTACGCTGCCGGACGGTTCCTACAGACCTGCTTCCCAGCGCGCCCGCACCGCATCCCAGGCTTCGGGATTGATCAAATGCGGCGGCCGCTCGCCACGCAGCACTTGCAGCACCTGTTCCAGCGCATGTAGGACCAGACGCCGTTTGCCGGCCACGGTGGCGCTGGCCACATGCGGCGTGATCACAACATTGTCTCGCCCCAGCAGCGGATTGTCCGCCGTTGGCGGTTCAATATCGGTCACGTCCAGGCCCGCGCCAAAAAGATGCCCGCGATCGAGGGCGGCCGCCAGCGCCGTTTCGTCGACGTGCCCGCCGCGCGAGACATTAATAAAGACCGCGCCCGCTTTCATCTGGGCAAAGCGCTCGGCATTCATGAGCTGGAAGGTCTCGTCATTCAGCGGCAGATGCAGCGAGACAAAGTCCGAGCCGCCCAGCAGCTCCGCCAGCGAATCGACTTTCTCGACCCCCAGTTGGCGAAAGCGCTCAGCGCTAATGTAGGGATCGTAGGCGGCCACCTTCATGCCGATGGCGCGGGCGATGCCGCTGACATGCCCGCCGATCCGCCCCAAGCCGACCAAGCCCAGCTGCTTTTGATCCAGCTCCAGCGCTACATATTCGCCCCAGAGATTCTTGCCCGCGCCGCTTGCCAACATGCGATCAAGCTCGTTGGTAACGCGCTTGATGTTGCGCGCTACCGTCATCATCAGGGTGACGGCTTGCTCGGCTGTGGAGACCGTGGGCGCGTCAGGCGCGTTGGCCACGGCGATGTTGCGCGCGGTCGCGGCCTCGACATCGACCTTGTCGTAACCGACGCCGGTGCGCGCGATGATCAACAGGCGCGGCGCCCGGTCCATGGCCGCCCCGTCATAAACGCGCCCGCCCGCCATGACGCCGTGGGCTTCTTCCAACCGGTAGAATGGATCGGCTGCGACTTGCTCGCCCGGGGCGATGCCGCAGGCGACATCTTCAAAACGGGGCCGGAACTCGTCCGGGACTTTGGCTTCAAACCAGATATTGGGCATCTTGCTGCTGTCCTTTTTGCGAGTCTTAGAAATGTATATTCTCGTCGACAATTTGCCCGGCATCGTCCGTCTCGGCGCGGATCTGCTTGAATTCCGCCGTCAGCGCCCGGTTAAAAGCCGATATGTCGGAGCTGTGCATGACCAGGTTGGCGCCGGCTTTGATCCAGGCGATCTCGTGATGGGCGAAGTTATGGTGAATGCCGACGCCGACGCCGGCCGCCCGCGACTTGCTTATTATGGCGCGTATGGCCGCGTCAAATGTCGGGTGGTCGTACTGCTCCGGCACGCCCAGACTGCAGGAGAGATCGTGCGGCCCCACCAGCACACAGTCGATATAGGGCAACTTGAGAATGTCGTCCAGGGCATTCAGCGCCGGTACGCTTTCGATATTGATGAAGAGCGCTTTATTGGCGTTGCGCTGCGCCAGGTAATCAGCCAGTTCAGGCTCCAGCTCCGCCTCGCCATCCAGCGCCGCGCGCAGCTTGTCGCCTTTGAGCGGACCGAACTTGACAGCGCCGCCCAATTCCTTGACTTGCCGCGGCGATTCGATATAGGGCGCGATGATGCCATGCGCGCCGCCGTCCAGCGTCATCTGCGCCAGATAGGGGTCGGGCTCAGGGATGCGCACCACCGGCGCCAGATCCAGCGCGGCGAAGGTCTGGCACATCCAGGAGATCAAGTTTCGGTCTTGCGGCGTGTGCTCGGTATCGATGAAAACCATGTCGAGGTCCAGGTTTTGCACCACGCGCGGCCAGATGGGCGAGGGAGAATAGATCGCCGTGCCATAAACGCGCTGCCCGGCGCGCAAAGCTTGTATCAACTCTTGTCCATGCATTCTGTCTTCTCTTGTCGTATCGGTTGGCGGGTCAGTCTGGGATATTAGCCATTGCCGCGGGATAAGTCAAAGCGCAGGTCTATCGCAACAGAATTGGCGCCCGTTGCGACGGGTCAGCCACTGGCTGACCCCTACAACCTCAGGATTTAGGGGCGACCCGGCGGATTGACCGCAAATACGCTCCTTTATTTGACATACAATAGCAATCTACTGCCCCGCCGCTGAAGGAACATGCAACGGTCAGAATCATTAGACGTATATTGATACATTCGTACAGGCAACGCCGCTGCGTCAGAGAATTCGATGTCTTTCTTCAGCTCAAAACGCGAGCGCCGGCTCTGGCTTGCGCTGGCTATCGCGCTGGTCGCAATTTACGCCACGCTGGGCCAGACGCCGGCTCTTGTTGCGTCCTTAGGCGCGGACATCATCGAAAGCGCGGAAGCCAATCTCGTTTTCGCTTTGCTGATTCTGCTGGTTGTGGTTCCGGTCTTCTTCGTCGACAGGCGCCTCGCTCGCCTTGAGTTCGCGGTCAGCATCGGCATCCTGGCCGTCTTTCTGCTGACCTGGCTGCGGCTGGGTTCCTGGGAAGCTCGCAGTCATTTATTCGAGTACGCGCTGGTGGCGGCGCTGGCGCATGAAGCGCTGCTGGAACGGCGCGACAACGGTCGCCGCGTTCCCGCGCCCACTCTGCTGGCGCTGAGCATATCCTTGCTTCTGGGACTGCTGGATGAGAGTATCCAGTACCTGCTGCCCAATCGCGTCTTTGACCCCGTCGATGTCGCCTTCAATTCTCTGGCCGTCAGCATCATAATCGGGGCGCGCTGGGCGCTGAGGCTGCTGCGACGCTGGATCGAGCGTCGGCGCGGCTCAGCATGATGCCGATCAGCGCAACAACGCGACGCGAATCGGGAGGCGCCCTGTGCGACTTGGACTGAACATCGGCTACTCCGGCGCGCGCATTGACCTGCCGCTGGACATGATACAAGCGGCTGACCGGCTGGGTTATCACGCCGTCTGGGCTGCCGAAGCGTACGGCTCGGATTGCGTCACGCCGCTAGCCTGGATCGGCGCTTTGACCCAAAACATCCGGCTGGGATCGTCCATCATGCAGATGCCGGCGCGCAGCCCGGCCATGACCGCTATGACCGCCATGACGCTGGATCAACTCTCCGGCGGGCGCTTTCTGCTCGGCTTGGGGCTGTCGGGCCCGCAAGTGGTCGAAGGCTGGCACGGACGTCCTTATGGCAAACCGCTGGCTAAAACCCGCGAATATGTAGACATCCTGCGGAAGATCCTGGCGCGCGAGGCGCCGCTGACCCACGACGGCGAACATTATCAGATTCCCTATCAGGGTGCGGACGCCACCGGCCTGGGCATTCCTTTGAAGAGCATCCTCCACGGCCGCGCCGATCTGCCGATTTACCTGGCGTCCATAGGACCCAAAAATGTGGCGCTGACCGCCGAGATCGCTGATGGCTGGCTGCCCATCTTCTTCTCGCCCGCTCACTACCAAGTGGCCTACGCGGCTGCGGTTGAGGCGGGTCTGGCGCGGGCCGGCGGCGGCAAAAGCCTCGACAGCTTCGATATCGCGCCCTCGGTCACGGTCGTCATCGAAGACGAAATCGAGCTGGCTTACAATCAACTGAAGCCGGTCTTGGCGCTCTACATCGGCGGCATGGGCGCCAAAGGCAAGAACTTCTACTACGATCTGGCTTGCCGCTTCGGCTTCGATGAGGCAGCCGACGCCATTCAAGACCTCTATCTGCAAGGGCGCAAAGGCGAGGCCATCATGGCTGTGCCCGATGCCCTGATCGACGCGGTGGCTTTGGTCGGCTCGAAGGCGCGCATCCGCGACCGACTGCAGCTCTGGCGCGACTGTCCGATTACGACGCTGAACATCACCGCCTTCTCGGTCGAGGCCGTCCGTTTCATGGCGGAAGCAGTGCTTTAGTCGACGCTTCACAGTAGCACGTCGGGCGAGCCATGGCTCGCCCCTACCGATTGTCACATTTTTGGGTTCGTTATTTTGTTTGAGCCTGGCTGTGACTTGCGAGCGGCTGCGGTTAGAATCCCGTACCATGCTCGCTCAAACGCATACCACGCTTAAGCCCTTGCGCATCGGCGATATCGTCATCGACTCGCCCTTGACGCTGGCGCCCATGGCCGGGCATAGCAACTACGCCCTGCGCAGCCTGTGTCGCGAGCTGGGCGGCTGCGGTTTGGTCTGCACCGAACTCATCAGCAGCAATATCGTCAAGAACTCGCGGCAGCGGGCGCTGCAGCGTTTCGACTGGCGCGCCCGCGAGCGCCCTGTCGCTGCGCAGCTCTTCGGCGTCGAGCCGGGGATAGTCGCCGAAGCGGCGCGCGTGGTCGTCGATCACGGCGCGGATATTGTTGATATCAACATGGGCTGCTGGGTGCCCAAGATCGCCAAAAAGGGCGGCGGCGCGGCTCTGTTGCGGGATGTCAAGGCGGCGACGGCCGTGGTCGAAGCGGTCGTCAAGGCGGTTGATGTTCCGGTGACGGTCAAGGTGCGCAGCGGCTTTGAAGACGGCCTGGTCACGGCGACGCCCTTCGCGGTCGCGGCCGAAGCAGTGGGCGCGCAGGCGGTGGCGGTGCACGCCCGCTTCGCCGGGCAGGGTCACGGTGGCGCGGCTGATTGGGACGTCATCGCGGCTGTCAAAGAGGCCGTGCGCGAGATGCCCATCATCGGCAACGGCGATGTCCACTCCGGCGCGGACGCCCGGCGCATGCTGGATATGACCGGTTGCGACGCCGTCATGGTGGGGCGGGCGGCGCTGGGGCGTCCCTGGCTCTTCCGGCAGATCGCGGCCTACCTGGCAACGGGACTCAACCTGCCTGAGCCGGCGCGGGCTGAGCGCGCGCGGATTGCCCGGCGGCACGCACAACTGACGCTGGAGACGACCCATCTGCCCGAGCATGTCGCTGTGCGGGAGCTGCGCGGGCAAATCAGCAAGTACCAACTGGACGCGCCCGGCTCGGCCAAAGTGCGGAATCGGCTGGTTCGGATTGACTCATACGCTGAATTGGAGTCGATTCTGCTCGAGGTCTCAAATGAATCTGATGATGAATTGTAACTGGGGTTTTGGCTTGCGACGGAACAACGAGTGTGCAATATTCTTTACGTCAGCCGGCAAAGAATTCGTGAGCGCAAGAAAAAGAGCGTTGACTCATGACGAATTGGATTAGCTATTTCGTTGTCATTCCGCTATTCCCGATCATTACCGCCTTGGCATTATCATTGCTGAAGAGCGAGAGTCTGCAGTATCAAAGCATATTTGGAGGTACTGAACTTTATATGTTGTCGGTCGTGCTCCTGGCAGGTACACGAAGCGATTTAGAGAGATCGCCAAGGGGGTTTTCAAAACTGGCAATTATTGCCGAGTAACCACCTTGCTCATACCCGCCATGTTATTGTGCAGTGTATTCTATGGTATAGTCTTTATGAATCTCCGCGCAGAGAATCCGGATTTCTCGAAGGATTCTATCGCCGTGCTAGGGTTGATATTGGGGATTCCATCAATCGTGGTGTGCGGTTTTCTTCAGTACAAGCTGCGGAGTTTCCGGCCAGAAGAGGTGTCATCATGACGATGTGGTCAACTGAGTGGATGATACTGTACGTGTTAACCATTCTAATTGGTAATCTCGCGGTCATCGCGATAGCAAGCTATGCGAACAGACGAAGCGGGCGTCACAAGCGGGCCGATGAACTCGACTTATAAATGGGTCTCGCGACCGAGTGCTCCTATCCGCCTTGCATTCCGCAGCACCGAGCATATGCTAAGACTTAGCTATCCTAGAGAGTGTATTTGAGAATGTACCTGAACTAATTATGTTCACATCTATTGATCCCGGTATGAGCTCCTTTGCATTAAGCGCGATTTAGATAAACACGAGCTGAAGAGAACGGGATGACCACGCTTGTTACCGGCGGCGCCGGCTTCATCGGCAGTCATGTGGCGGCCGACTTGCTCGCTCGCGGCGACCGCGTTGTTGTCCTCGATAACTTCAACGACTATTACGACCCGGCCATCAAGCGCGGGAACGCCGTCCGCTTGCGGGATTACGAATCGTGTACACTGGTCGAAGGCGACATCCGCGACGCCTCGCTGGTCGAGCGCGTCGTCGCCGAGCAGGGCATCAAGCGCGTGGCGCATCTGGCGGCGCTGGCTGGCGTGCGCGCCAGCGTCAATCAGCCGCGCCTGTACCTGGATGTCAACCTGATTGGCACACTCAACCTGCTGGAAGCGGCCAAGCGCGCCGGCAGCGAGCAATTTGTGCTGGCCTCTACTTCCTCCGTATACGGTCGCACTGAAATCCTGCCCTTTGTTGAGACTGATACTGCCGACCGGCCGCTGGCGGCTTATCCAGCCAGCAAACGCGCCGCCGAAATGCTCGCTCATACCTACCATAACCTGGCTGGCATGCCGGTGACGGCGCTGCGCTTTTTCAACGTCTATGGTCCCGCGGGCCGCCCGGATATGATGCCCTGGCGCCTGCTGGAAGCGACGCAGACTGGCGCGGAAATCAAGCTCTTCAACGGCGGCGATATCCATCGCGACTGGACCTATATCGCCGACACGGTGGCGGGCGTCGTGGCCGCGCTGGACAAGCCCCTCGGCTTCGAGATCATCAATCTGGGCTGCGGCGCGCCGATTTCGCTGACGGACTTTGTCGAGACTATTGAAGCGCTCGCCGGTAAAGCTATCAATACTGTATCAGTACAAACGCCGCTGAGCGACCCGCCCATCACTTATTGCAACAATGATAAAGCGCGGGAGTTATTGGGCTTCGCGCCCTCTGTTTCCATCCGCGAAGGGCTGCGGCGAACCTGGGAGTGGTACGCCCGTTATCGCGGATTGTAGAGCGCCGGCCGCTGCCGGCCGACAGCGCGCTCGGGCAAGCCGCTCTCCACGGAGCGAATGCAAGCCTCAGCTACGACCAGCGACATATAGCCGTCCCAAGCCGAGGGGCCGGTCGGCTGGCCCCCTCGGATGGCATCCACCCAAATCTGTACTTCGTTAAGGTAGGCTTGGGCGAAACGCTGGGGCCAGTCCGGACTAACGCCTTGCGACGCCGTATGCCCGCGCCTGAGAACTGGGCTGCTGTGGCTGATCGTCCGCGCCTTGCCCGCTTCGCCGGTTATCTCCACCACAATCTCGTAGCCATAGCCGGAGTCGCCGCTCCACTCAAGTGTGCCGATGGCGCCGTCAGCGAAGGCCAGCTGCACTATGGCGTATCGGGCGCTGCGCGGCTGGTCGGGCTCGGACCTTACCCACTGCACAAAGACCTGGCTGATCTCCGCGTTCATCAGCCAGCGCGCCGAGTGGATGTCGTGTATCAGCGAATTGATAATGGCTCCTTCGATGCTTGAGTTTTCGCGCCAGGGGTTGATGTGCTCGCCGCGGAAACTCAGCGCCTTGCCGATATCGCCGCGCGCCAGCATATCGTAAACATCGGCGTGGGTTTGGTCATAGACGCGCATGAAACCAACTTGCGCGAGCCGCCGTCCCGCCGCCAACTCAGCCTGCAGTACGCGCTCGCCGTCCGCCACGCTGGTCGCCATGGGCTTCTCGCAGAGCACTGGCTTGCCGGCGTCGATGCATGCCAGCGTTTGCTCGGCGTGAAAGGCATCGGGGCTGGCGATCAGCAGGGCGTCTACAGCCGGATCGGCGATGAGCGCGCCGGCATCGGTATAGGCTTGCGCGCCGCAGTCGGCCGCCACAACCTGCGCGCGTTCGCTGTCGACATCCATGACCGCCGCCACCGCCGCGCCTTGAGTCTTCCGGGCGATATTGCGGGCGTGCAAGGCGCCGATCATGCCGGCGCCAATCACGCCCACCTGCAGCAAGTCATTCTTCATGGCGCCGTTTCCTTGGCGTCAGCCCAAGTTTCACGATATTCGCCGAGTGTAGCGCGTTTGCGCGGCGCTGCAATAGCCCGTTGCGACGCGCGCGGCTAAGCTAGTCGGCGGCTGACAGCGGGGAGTATCTATTATAGAGGCTGCGGTTTCCCTTCGACTCAAAGAAAAAACTCTGTGTCTCTGTGGTGAATTAACCTGTGCCGAGCTCGGCATTCAGGACATGTCCACCAAGATAGCCACTCCCGAAAGCGCCATAATTTGGCTTTAGACTTGGCAAGCGTTACAATCGTTGTGGGCGCTGGCTGGCGTCTTGTCATTAGCGTCTATTTGTCAGCGACAATTCCGATTAAGGAGTATCCCTATGAAACGCTTGGTTCTATTGCTCGCATTGCTGGCGCTGGTCTTTCCAGTTGTCGGGCAAGATATGGGCAGCTGCATGTTGGAGGCGCCGGAGTCGGCTGCAACCATCAACATGATCGGCTGGACCTATCCTATCATCGACTTCTACGCTGACGAGCTGGAAGCCTGCAACAGCGTTGACAACATTGATGTCAACACGCAGCTGCTTGATTCCGGCGCGGCGCATGACCAACTGCGCCTGGCTTTGGGCGCCGGCGGCACATCGCCCTACGATATCATCATGGTCACGCAAGGCGATATCGAATCCTATGTCGCCGAAGGCTGGATGATGCCGCTTAATGATCTGATCGACAAGTATGAGGATGAATATCAGATCTCGGACATCCTGGGCATCGGCGACATGACGGTCGACGGCAATATCTACGGGCTGCCCATGGAGCAGAATACGCGTCACATGTTCTACCGGCCGGACCTGCTCGAGAAACACGGCATTGATGTTCCCGAGACTTGGGACGATGTCATCGCAGCTTGCGGCGTGTTGGATGCCGAAGACAGCATTGTCATCCCCTTCACCGTTCAGCTGCACGCTGGCTGGGCCTGGCGTCTTGAATTCATGGATCTCGTCCTTGGATTCGGCGGCGACCTGCTCAACGAGGACAACAGTCCCGCTTTCAATAGCGACGAAGGTGTGATGGCGCTGGAAAAACTGGTTGAGATCGTCGATGCCTGCATGGGCGAAGAAGGCTTGACCTACAGCATTGATGACAGCCAGATCGGCATCGCCACGGGCGAATTGGCGATGGCTTTCACCTGGGCCAGCCGCGCCGCCGCCATGGATGATCCGGACTTCTCCGATTTCGTTGGCGGCATCGAATTTGCGCCTGCTCCAAGGGCGATTGAAGGCGCGCCATACGCCGCAACAGGCGGGACCGGCGCCGGTCTCGGTATTCCGGCCAATATCGATGACGATCCCGAGCTGGTCTTCCAGGTTATCCTGGAAGCCATGGACGAAGAAACGATGCTGCGTGGTTCCAACTACGGTGTGATTACACGCCAGGCCGTAGCGGCAATAGCTGACGCGCGCTACCTGCCGGCCGTCTTTGAAACTATCGCTGGCGGCGTAGAAGGCTCCAATGTGCCCGCCATCGGCGCCGTGTTGAATCCGGTTTTGGCCAACTGGCTGCCGCAGATCGTCAAGGGCGAAATGTCCGC
Source organism: Anaerolineae bacterium (assembly GCA_022823165.1). Classification (GTDB taxonomy): domain Bacteria; phylum Chloroflexota; class Anaerolineae; order Aggregatilineales; family Phototrophicaceae; genus UBA6055. The sequence continues at coordinate 68,544 of JAJDXR010000058.1, forward strand.
GGCCGAAGTGCTGGACGCCGCTGCTGAAGCCTACACGGCTGAAGCCACTGCTCAAGGCTTCATTGAAGGCTAGGTGTATAGTCCCGCCTGCCGCCCCTTGGCTCTGATTGCCTTGAGCACGGGGCGGCGGCGGAACACGTTTGGGCGGACCGCCGGTTCGCTTCTACAATTTGCGCTTCCTTGCAGGGGCAGCCGGTGCTTGGCCCCGCGTCATTTATCGACCGCAGGCGGTGATTGACGCGGTCTTGGATATGATTGCAGCTCTTAAGGCTGGCGTCCCGTTATTGCCGCGCGCGAAATTGGAAAGAGATTACTGATGAAACGCGGCGCCTTTGCGGCTTTTGTGGGTCCCAGCGTCTTCATTATGCTGGCGCTGATGACCTTGCCCTTGCTGGCGTCGATCTTCCTCGGGCTACATTACATCACCTTTCGCAATCTCGACGAGCCGGTTTGGGTTGGTTTTCAGAATTATCAAGAGGTACTGGCCGATCCTGAATTCTGGGATTCGCTGGAATTCACGCTGCTGTTCATCCTGGCGGCTGTGCCGGCGCGTGTCATCCTCGGCCTGCTCTTCGCCTTACTGCTGGACCAAATCACACGTATGCGCGGCCTGTTCATCGCGGCCGCCCTTGTGCCCTTTGTCATGACGCCGGTTGTCGGCACCTTGATCTTCCGCGATATGTTTGATCGCGGCGGACCCTATTGGTACTGGATGCAGCAATTATTTGACTACCGCCTGTTCATGAACAGCACCACCGTGCCGCTGCTCATCATATTCCACAGCATCTGGACGGCGACTCCCTTCGCCATGATAGTGCTCTTCGCCGGCTTGCAGACGCTGCCGCAAGAATCGCTGGAGGCGGCTCGCGTTGATGGCGCGTCCTGGTTCCGCCAACTCTGGCATGTGGCGATTCCCCATCTGCGCTCGCTCTTCGTTTTCATCGGCTTGATCTCGATCATGGATTCCTATCGCGTGTTTGACAGCGTATTTGTATTGACGCAGCAGAACCCCATCTTCGACAGCGAAACCATCATGTACTACAACTTCCAGGTGGCTCTCAGTTTCGGCCGGCTGGGCAAAGCCAACGCCATGAGCGTGCTCACCGTCATCGGCATCTTCGTCGTCCTGATTCCCTTCCTGGTCATGACCTACCGCGAGCAGACCGAGGAAAGCTGATGACGCGCACATCAAACCCATTCGCGCGACTGCTCATCTATGTCGCGCTGGCCTTCTTCACCGTCTACAACGTTTTGCCTTTCTGCTGGACGATCCTGAACTCGATCAAGCTGCCCAAAGACGCCAATGCCCGGGCGCCGCGTTTCGTTTTCAGTCCAACCGGCGAGAATTACAGCGAGCTTTGGCTGAATATGTCGCCGCAGGACTTCGCGCCTTATGGTTTGTTGCTGGTGGTCATCATCTTTGTATTGTTCGTGATCGGCTTATCCGCCAAGCGCATCCCGGCGCCTGATTCGCTTGTCTACATCGGCTGCATATTCGCCGGCGTTCTTGTTGCCCTGTGGCTGCCGGAAGTTGTTAATACGGCGGAGTTTTACGATTACCTGATCAACAGTGTCATCGTCACGATGGGTACGCTCTGCATCTCTTTAACGATTGGCGCCCTGGCAGGTTATGGACTGGCCCGCTTTCGGCATGTGATTTCAGTCTACATTCTGGTCATAGCGCTGGCATTCCGCTCGCTGCCCAGCCTGGCTTTGGTCTTGCCCTTCTATTACCTGGGGCAGCTCTCCGGCTTGTACGATACGCATATCCTGCTGATATTCTGTCTGGTCGCGGTCAACCAGCCCTTCACCATCTGGATGCTGCGCAGTTTCTTCATGGAGATCCCGCGCGAAATTGAAGAAGCCGCCATGATCGACGGGGCGGGCCGGCTGCGCTCCTTCGTCTCGGTAATCGTACCCATCATGTGGCCCGGCATTATCACTACCGGTCTGTTTACTTTGCTGCTGGCCTACAACGACTTTTTGCTGGCGCGCATCTTGACGCAGATCAACTGGACGTTGCCGGTTGGCATCGCGCAATTCACCGGCGGCGAAGATCCGGGTCATGTCACGCTGGCGGCGGCGGCCTCCGTATCAACGACGCTGCCGATTCTGGTTGTGATCATATTCTTCCAGAAATACTTGATCCGCGGATTGGCCTCCGGCGCTGTGAAAGGGTAGGCGCGTTTGCCTCCGGATTCGACAGTTATTGTTGTGCTGGCGGGCGCGCCAGGTATTGAAGCGCGCGCTGAGGGCATAAATTGCTTTTCTCAGTCATTGCGAGTAAGTCATGCAAATGCTTGCCACAGAGGAAAAGTTTCTTAAGACGAGATTCGCATGACTAATTTACGTTTACTTCTGTAACTCATTGCGCTCTGTGTATTCGGTGGCAATGCGCAGAATAATCGCCCGAGGAGACGTACCCTATGAACATCGTCTGCGTCGTCACTGATACGCTTAGAGTCGACTACCTGCCGACATACGGCAACCAAGAGGTTATCGCGCCGAATCTGACGCAATTCGCGCAGGAAGCGCTTGTCTTTGAAGACTGCCACTCGGCTTCGTTCCCGACTGTGCCAACGCGAGCTGATATCGCGACGGGCCGCTTCACCTTCACCTACCTGACCTGGGGACCCTTGCCGCAAGACGAAATCACCTTGGCCGACTTGATGACCAAGGCCGGCTACCGCACGATGGGCATCGGCGATAACCCCTTCCTCATCCGCAATGGCTACGGCTATGATCGAGGCTTCCACGACTTCATCTGGATACGCGGCCAGCGCGAAGCCTCAGGGCGCCCCGATGTGACCAGCTTGTGGAAAGCGGAAGACGACCGCTTTGCGCCGCGGACCTTCAAGGCAGCCATGGATTGGATCGAGCGCCACCACGACGAGCGCTTCTTCTTGTACATCGACGCCTGGGACCCGCATGAGCCCTGGGATCCGCCGGCGCATTACGTCAAACCTTATATGCCGGACTACGCCGGCGAGCAGGTCTACCCCGCTTATTGGGACTGGGAGGATGCTGGTTACACGGCGCGCGATCTGGAAATCGGCCGAGCGACTTATATGGCGGAGATCACGATGGTCGACCGCTGGTTCGGTCTGCTGCTGGACCGGCTGAAGTCTCTCGGCATCTATGATGACACCGCCGTACTCTTCGTCTCCGATCACGGCTTCTACTTTGGCGAATTCGGCATCTTCGGCAAAAGCCGCTTCCGCTGGCCCGATAACACCATTCCAGTCATGGAAGCCATGGCGCGTTTCAAGCAGGGCGCCATCTCATACGCCTGCCCCAAGCACAACGAGATATCGCATGTGCCGCTTTTCGCCAGGATTCCCGGATACGATCCCAAACGCGTCCCGGGTTTGGTGAGCATTCCCGATATGATGCCGACTATGCTGGAGCTGGCGGGCATCGACAAGCCGGAGCGCGTTCAGGCGCATTCGCTGCTGCCTTTGGCGCGCGGCGAGGTCCAGCGCTTGCACGATATCGTCGTGACCTCGCAGTCGCTGATTGACACCGCCGGCAACACCACCCTCATCGTCGACGACAGCGAGCGTGTCGTGGTCGAGGTCTCGCCCAGCACCATTCGCGACGGCGAGTGGGACTTCTTCTATAGTCTGGAAGGCGAGCCAGTCGCCTTGTACGACGCTGTGAATGACCCGGCTCACCAGCGCAATCTGGCGGCTGAACGGCCGGAAATCTGTGAAATGATGCATGCCCGGTTTGTGCGCTGGATGGACGAAATGGATACGCCCGCAGCCTACGCCGCGCCCAGAAGACGACTCTAGACTTGATCTGCGCTGCGGTGAAAACCGGCGCTGAGGGCTGGGCGCTAACCCTTGATGGCGCCGACTGTCAAACCCTTGATGATGTGTCGCTGCGCCAGCAGAACCAGGATGAGCGCCGGGATCATGGCGACGAAGGAGCCGGCCGCCATTTCGCCGTAGCGGATATTGAATTCCTGCACGAAGTTGGCGATGCCAACCGGGATGGTGCGCCCGGCGCTGGTTGTCGTCAGCGACAGCGCGAACAGAAACTCTTTCCAACTGAATACGAATACCAGCACGGCCATCGCCGCCAGTCCGGGGCGCACAATTGGAATAATCACCATACGAAAGGCCTGCCACAGGGTACAGCCGTCAATAACGGCGGCCTCTTCCAACTCTTTTGGCACCTCGGCAAAGAAATTCATCATCATGATCACCGCCAAGGGCATGTTCAGCACCATGTGCGCCATGATGACAGCCAGGGGCGTGTCGTATATGCCTGCGCCCCGCGCCCAAAGATAATAGGGTGTGACGAATACGATGGGTGGCATCATATTGATGAATAAGAGCCAGACCAAAATGCCGCCTGTCACCCAGCGCGACCAGTTCAGGCGCGAGATTGAGTAGGCCGCCAGCGACCCGATTACGCCGCAAATCACCGCAACGGCAGAGGATACGACCAGGCTGTTGCGCGTTAATTCGGCGAAATTACTGCGGCTGCCGGTGAATATCTCTTCGTAATTGCGGGTTTTGGCCTCAAAGAAAAAAGTACCGCTGTAAATGTCCGCTGTGCTTTTCAACGATGTCTGGACGATATAAAAGACGGGAAACAGGATGATGAAGACCACCACCAGCAAGGCGGCGTTAAGCAGGGCCTTGGAAACTGTTTTTTGATTCATCCCAGCCGCCTCCTGACCACGCGGCTCGCCCACAGGTAGAAGACCACGAATATCGTCATGAATGCCGCCACCAACAGCGAAAGAAAGGCTGCGTATCCCAAGCGGAATTGTTCGCTGAACACCTTGTAAATGTGCATACTGATCACCTGCGTGGCCGTGCCGGGTCCGCCGGAGGTCAGCACAAATATCTGATCGAATACCTTAAAAGCGAGAATGGTGCGCAGCAGCATCGCCACCAGGATCGTCGGCGCCATGATCGGCAGTATGACATGTCGAATCATGCGGAATTCGTTCGCGCCGTCCACCCGCGCCGCCTCCAGCAGCGACGGCGGAATCGATTCGATGCCGGCTAGCATGATCAAAAACAGAAAACTGGTCCAATGCCAGACGTCAACGATGATGACCGATATCAGCGCCAGGTCAGGATCGGCCGTCCAGAGCGGCGGATTCTGTACGCCCAGCTCAATCAGGATCGTGGTGATTAGCCCGTAGTTAAAATCGTAGATCAGGGACCAGGTGGTGCCGATCGCCACCGGCGGTATCAGCAAGGGAATAATCACCACGCTGCGATACAGGATAGACAAGGTCTTGGTGCGGCTGATGGCGACCGCTAACGTAAAGCCGGCAACCGTTTCGATGATTACCACGGCGACGACAAAGACCAGGGTATTCTTGAGCGCGATGCCGACAATTGGGTCCTTCGCCAGATTATCCAACTGGCGCAAGCCAATGAACTCCGAGACCAGCTCGCCTTCGACGAACTCAAGCTCGGATACACTCATCTGCAGCAGTTGTATGATGGGCAATACGGTAAACACCGTCAGGACGACCAGCAAGGGAACCAGCGCCCAATACTTGAAGCTGCCCTGGCCGAACAGCATCGTTCGCAAATCGCGCGAATCGCTCAAGGACAGTTGCGTCATACCAATTTCGTCACCACTTCATCCGCAGGCAAGCCAGGCGCCAGCGCTTTGCGCCCGCAAGCTCCACAGCCGACCTTGATGAATCAGGAACTGGCATCGCGCGCGCCGCGCAATGCCAGTTCTTCGCGAACTTATGCTAACCGGGCCTATGATACGCTGTAACCCGCGTCTTCCATGACGGTGCGGATCTCGGAGGCCATCAGCGATACCGCCTCTTCAGCGCTGATTTCGTCGACGTATGCCTGCGCCATACGCGTCGTCACGCTGTCGCGGATCAGCGGTGTTTCCGGCAAGCGAGTTTCCGGATGCAAGAAGGGCGTACTCTCGGCGAAGGCGCTGGTCCACCAGCCGACGACCTCGTCCGTCGCCAGTTCCTCGTAAGTGTCCTGGCGTACCGGGATCGCCCCGGCCTTGGCGTAAGCGAGTTGGTTGTCCTTGGTGGTCAACCATTTCACGAATTCGAGCCCGGCCGCTGCGCGTTCGTCGGGCAAGTTGGCCGGGTGACACATGACCCACATGCCCGTCCGCGGCGAGCGGGCTTCGGCGGTCACGCCCGGTACGACTGTGGCGCCCATGTTGCCGCCGACAATTGAAATCTCGGGATTGTCGTAGTTGGGCGCGGCGGCGCCGACCATGTGAACTTGCGCCAGACGGCCGCTCGCCATCAGCGCCAGCAAGTCGCCTTGCCCCAGATCGGCGTAATTTTGCGGCGCCCAGGCGCGGCCCAGGTTCAGCCAGCGCTGTACCGCTTCCAAGCCTTCGGGACGCTCGAAACCGACCGACCAACTGCCATCGTCTTCAAGGCGAACGTATTCCGCGTCATAGGAATCGATGTATGCGCCGAATTCCCACCAAATTGGATTGGCGCGATTGGCATTGCCGAACATTCGCGGTGGATTGCCCAGCTGTTCGGCGATCGCTTCCATCTCATCAAATGTCTTTGGCGGCTCAATACCGGCATCGTCAAAGAGATCACGGCGGTAGTAGTAGAGTTGGATGTTGCCGTTGATCGGCACACCGAGCAGCTCGCCCATTGGGCCGTTCACGCCCAGATCCCAATCCCAGCGGGCGGCGTCGCCGTAGCTGATGATGTTTTCATCGAGCGTGAATTCGGGGTCGATTTCCAGGATCGGTTTCAGCAGGCCGGAATTGTAAAAGAAGGGAATGTTCTGCTCGGTGATGGCGACCGCGTCATATTCGCTTTCACCCGCCTGCACCGCGTTGCGCGTCTTGTCCAGCATGCCGGGGAAAGGCGTGACATCCAAGTTGATTTGGTTGCCGGTAATCTCGGTATACAATTCCACCATGGCGGCGAAACCGGGGAACCAGGGCGAGTCGTTAATTAGAATCGTGATTGGCGGCTGGCTCATCACATCTTGCGCCAGCGTCCTGACGCTATTGCCCAGCAATGGGTTCGCCGCCAAACTCGCGGAAAGCGCCCCCATCGCTTTGAGAAAATCCCGGCGTGAGAAGTTGCCTAATTTCTTGTTCATGGTTGACTCCCTCTGCTTGATGGCTTATACGACTTTTGAATCTTCGTCTGTTAATTGCCTGCCGCCTCCTCTCCGCAACAGCTTTCGGGACTGTTGCTGATTCCGCTTCCAATCGCCGCCACCAGTTTACCCCACTGCGCTGGATTTTACGAAGTGCCCCGTGCGAGGGAGTGTCTATTGTAGTGGGTGCGGTTTCTCTTCGACCCAAAGAAAAAATCTCTGTGCCGGCGGACAGTGTCTACGCGCCCCTCTGGTCTCTGTGGTGAATTAACCTGTGCCAAGCTCGGCATTCAGGAAATATCCACCAAAACAGGCACTCGCAAACACGCGGCAATTTGTGCAGCAAGTCCAAACTTGCTATAAAGGCAACGGCAGGGTGATTCAGAAAGGCGTAACGATGAAATATCAAGCGCGGCTCGAGAAATTGTACGCGATTATGCGCGGCGCCGGGCTGGATGTGGTGGCGCTGATCCCCGGTCCCAATCACCGCTACCTGACCAACGCAGTACATTATGTGCTTGAGCGGCCCATCGTCGCCTTTTACCCGCTGGATAAGGAGCCGCTGGCCGTCATCCCCGAGCTGGAGATCGCCTTGTTCGAGCGGCATGCGCTTCCCTCGCAGATCGTATCCTACACGGATGCTGAGGGTTATCAGGGCGCGTTTCGTCAAGCGCTCAATGGCATCGGTGTGCGCGGAAAGACCATCGGCGTCGAGGGCTTGAATATGCGCTTCTTTGAAGGCGAGGTCATCCGCGCCTCAGCGCCGGGCGCTCAGGTCGTGGACGCCAGCGAGCCGCTGGCTGGCCTGCGCCTGCATAAGGACGCCGACGAAATCGCCGCGCTGCGCCGCGCCATCGCCATCTCCGAAGCGGCGCTGGCGGCGACCTTCGCCGAGGTCAAAGTGGGCATGAGCGAGATTGAGGCGGCGGCGATATTGGAGGGTCATATCCATGCGCTGGGCGGGGACGGGCTGGCTTTCGGAACCATTCTGCATGCCGGCGGCAATACGCCGCTGCCGCATCTGGGCCCGCTGGACTACCGCATCCAGCACGGCGATCCGCTGATCGTCGACTTTGGCGCGACTTACGAGGGCTACTGCGCTGATATCACGCGCACGGTTTTCGTCGGCGCGGTCAACGCCGAGCAGCGCGAATTCTACGCGGTGGCGCGGGCGGCCAATGAAGCCGGGCGCGCGGCGGCCGCTCCCGGCGTGGCTTGCGAGGCAGTCGATATCGCGGCGCGGCAAGTTTTTATCGATGCCGGCTACGAGCATCTGATACGGCATCGCACCGGCCATGGCATCGGCCTGGAAGCGCATGAAGCGCCCTACATGGTAGTCGGCAATCAGCGCTTGCTGGAACCGGGCATGGTCTTCACGGTCGAGCCGGGCATTTATCGCGCCGGCGAAATCGGCGTACGCATTGAGGACAACATCCTGATTACCCAAGACGGCTCCGAGAGCTTGACCAGCTTCGAGCGCGATCTCATGGTGATTTGACTGTTTTGGCTTGGCTATGGTCCTGGGTTTTTGCTGGCCAAGCAGGCAACTTGCGCTACCATTCGCTTTATGGCTTTGCAGTAGGGAATTGGCGCGCGGAGCGAGCGGGAGGCGACTTGCGTCTGCGAAACCTAACGAATACTGGCGGAAAAGTTGTTGCGCTGTTCAGAATATGTTATCTTGGCTGTCAATGTCAGGTCGTCCGGTTGGTTTACGCTCGGTCGAGTATTGGTGATATCTGCTTGAAGCAGAGGGAGGCGCCTGCGGACAATATTGCTCTGGTAATACCTGATACTGACAAAAGAACTCTTAGAGGAGGCAGCATGAGTAACGAAAAGAAAATGAGTCGCCGTGATCTGCTGAAGTTGGCGGCGGCCGGCAGCACCGGTCTGGTGATGAGCGGCTTGCCCGTTCGTGTGATCGCGCAGGATTCGGTGACGATCAAGGTGCAGACGGCCGGTCTTGATGACAATACGCTGCAGCCGGTCGCTGATATCATGGTGGCGCGTCATCCCAATGTCAACGTCGAGTGGGTGGTGCTGACTGGCATTGACCACGAAGAGGTAGCCGCCAAGATTCTGGCGCTGGTCGCCGCTGGTGAATCGATCGATGTCGGTTATGCCGCCACCGAAGCCTGTCAGCTCTTCGCTGGCCAAGGCTTGGCCGCGCCGCTTGACGACCTCGTCACTGGCGATCCCGATCAGGACTTCTGGACCGATTTCTTCTCCGATGTCCATCCCTCGCTGGTGGAAGCGATGATGTACGAGGGCAGCTTGTACGAGCCGCCGCGCGACTTCAACGCCGCCAATATGTACTTCAACACCAACGTGCTGGCCGAGAACGGCTTTGACGTTCCTGGGCCGGAATGGACCAAGGATGACTTCGTCGAGATCGCCCGCGGCACAACCAAGAAAGACGACGCCGGCAATACCGAGGCCTTCGGTTACGCTTGGACCAACCGGCTCTGGGGCAGTTGGATGCCCTGGATTTTCGTGGCGGGCGGCAACCTCTACACCGAGGAACGCGCGCCCGGCGGCGATTGGGTCTGGGACGGCTATTATGATGGCGACGCGGCGGCTGACGGACGCGGCGGCGGCTTCCGCTGGCGCGAGCCGATCGCCAACTCGCCTGAGGTGGTCGAGGCGCTGCAACTGAACGTTGACTTGTGGCAGGAAGGCGTCACGCCCGATATCGAAATGGGCAGCGGTCAAACTCTCACCGGTTTCTATTCGACCGGTTTGCTGTGCATGACGCCGGCCGGCGGCTTCTGGGCGGGACGCCTGGGTAACGAAGGTATGGAAAAGGGCGAGTTCGATGTGCAGTATTGGCCAAATTGGCGCAATCAAAAGCATCAGTTCGGCACCGGTGGCCACTGGCTGGCGACGGTTGCGGCCGCCCCGGACGAAGCTTGGGAATTCATGAAGATCGAGGTCAGCCACGAAGGCTTCCAGAGCAGCCAATTCTTCAACCCGGTGATCATCACCACGCCGTCGCGCCGCTCTTACAGCCAAGCCAATGCCTTTGAATCAACGGGACCGGCCAACAGTGACGTTTTCTATGGCACGCTGGACGACCATCCGTCGACTTCGCCGATTCCCGCGCCCCCCTGGTCCAACCCGATGACCACCATCTTCACAACCGGGACGAGCAACGCCATGTCCGGCGCGATGAGCCCCAAGGACGCGCTTGACCAGATGCAGCAGGAATTGGAAGACTTGACCGCTCGTCAACCACAGTATTACGGCGACGACTAAGATCGAATACCTACAGGAGCCAATACGCTTGGTATTGGCTCTGCCTTTTCTCTTGATTGAGGATGCGCGATGACAACTGCAAAAGGCGCGGAAGTCGGCGGCGGTGGAATTTTGCATTGGCTGCTGCAGGATACGATGGACGGAATGCGCCGGCGCCGCGCAATTTTGGGTTATCTGTTCTTGTTGCCGACCTTGCTCGGCATCTTTATTTTCACGGCTGGTCCGGTCTTCGTCTCTTTTGGACTGAGCTTATTCCGCTGGAATATCTTCAAGCCGCCTGATTATGTCGAGCTGGCCAACTACCAACGGCTGATGGGCGATGTGCGCATCGCGATCAGCTTTGGCAATACGCTGAAATTCACGGTTCTGGCGGTGGCGACGCAAGTCTCGATCGGGCTGCTGCTGGCGATGGGCGTTCACCGCATCACGCAGACCGCCATGCGCTATTATTTTCGTACTGCCTTTTTCTTGCCGCTCTTGATGTCGGGCGCAGCCGTCGCCGTCGTCATGGGCTATATCTTTCACAAAGAATTTGGCCCCTTGAATTATTATCTGGGCTTGATGGGCGTTCAGCAGATTCCCTGGAAGACCTCGGCGGATTGGGTGCTGATCACCATCGTCATCATGTCCGCCTGGCGCAATCTTGGTTTCACCTTCGTACTTTTCCTGGGCGGCTTGTCCAATATCTCGCGGGAAGTGCTTGACGCGGCCGATGTCGATGGCGCGCAGGGCTTTCGCCGTCTGTGGTCGGTGACAATCCCTTTGCTTAGCCCGCAGATTCTGTTCGCCGCCGTCACGGGCGTCATCGGGGCCGTGCAAGTCTTTGAAGAGCCCTTCATCATGACCCGCGGCGGGCCGGGCAACGCCAGCCGAACAGCGGTGATGGTGCTCTATGAGGCGGCTTTCAAGAATATCGAATATGGTTACGGCTCCGCCATTGCGGTGGTTTTGTTCCTGGTTATCCTGGCTTTCACCGTGGCGCAGATGTGGATGAGCCGGCGCTGGGTTTTCTATCAATAGGCTTGTCGCGGGGGAATATGGATGACCGCTAATCTAATGCGCGATCCCGGCGATGTCAGCGCTGGACAGCACAGGCTGCAAGTCATTACTTTTGTGGCTGGCAAATATGTGCCGATCATACTCTTGTTTATGCTCAGCATCGTCATCATCGCGCCGATGGTATGGACATTTTCCACCTCATTGCGCAAAGGCAAGGATTCGTTCACGGTGCCGCCGAAATGGCTGCCGACAGACCTGGCGATAGAAAACTACGCGGAAGTCTTTGAGAAAGTGCCTTTTGACAGGCAGATTGTCAACAGCATGCTCATCACCTGGGGCACTGTCGTCGGGCAGTTGGTCTCGGCATCGCTGGCGGGATACGCCTTCGCGCGTCTGGATTTCGCGGGCCGGGACCTCTTGTTCTGGGTGGTGCTGGCGACCATGATGATCCCGATTCAGGCGGTGGTCATCCCGGTATTCATCTTCCTGCGCAATATGGGTCTGGTGGATACATTGTGGTCGCTGATTTTGCCGGCCGTGCCCACCGCCTTCGGCACCTTTCTTTTGCGACAGTATTTCTTGACCATCCCGATCGAGCTGGAAGAATCGGGTTTGATCGACGGCGTCAATCAATGGCAGCTCTTTTACCGAATTTACCTGCCGCTGGTCAAGCCGGGTCTGGCGGTATTGGCAATTCTCAGTTTTAACTTTCACTGGAATGAATTCTTCCGCCCGCTTATATTCTTGATTGACAACGAGAACTTTCCCATCACCCTCGGCATCTTTCAGCTGCAAGGCTATATGATGACCGGGTCCATCGCCGTCGTATTGGCGGGCGTGGTGATGTCGCTTGTGCCCGTCATCATCATCTTCCTGCTGGGCCAGCGTTATCTCATCGAAGGCATCATGCGCGGCGCCATCAAGGGCTAGCGGTCGCGTTTGCCATGCCGGAAATCCTTGACCCTACCCGCGCTCCCGCCACAAAAGCCTAATGAGCGAAGAAAAGCCATTTAACTCGCGCGAGTCCTATAAGCCGGGCCTTGTTTTTCAGCCGGCTGCGCAGCAAAACATCGGCCGCGGCATCGACAAGCTGGTGGCGGCCATCCGCCCGACCCTGGGGCCGACGCCGCGCACCGTCGCCGTGACGCGCCTGGACGATGCGCGCAAGACACCCGACGTGCTTGATAACGGCGGCGTCATCGCCCGCAAAGTGATTGAGCTGGGCGCGCGCGAGGAAGACATCGGCGCTATGCTGGCGCGGGCGCTGATCTGCAAGCAGCACGATACCATGGGCGACGGCAGCGCCACCGCGGCGGTCTTGCTGCAGGCGATTTATCAAGGCGGCGCCCATTATCTGGCGGCAGGCGGCAATGCCATGCGGCTGCGGCATCATCTGGAGCGGGCGCTGGCGCAGGCGCTCGCTGAACTGGATGAAATGACCGCGCCCGTCGCCGGCAAAGCCAGCCTGGCGCAGGTCGCCGAAGCGATCTGCCATGACCCGCCCCTGTCCGATTTGTTGGGCGAAATTTTCGACATCATCGGCAGCTACGGCCAGTTGGACATCCGCAAAGATCATAGCCGGGCGCTGCGCCGCGAGTATATTGAGGGCATGTCCTGGAACAGCGGCTTGGTCTCCCGCGAGATGATCGTGGATCAAAAGGAGCTGCAGACCGTTTACGAAGAACCAGCCATCGTCATCGCCGACTTTCAGATAAACGATCCGCGCCATATCATGCCCATGCTGGAACTGGCTGTCGACCACAAAATCGAGAAGCTGCTGCTGATCGCCGGCGAGATATCCGGCGATGCCATCGCCGGTTTGACCATGGCCAATGGCAAACTGAAGAACTTCCAGGTGATGGCGGTTCGCAGCCCCGGCCAGAATCCCGACGCCCGGCAAGCGGCCATCGCGGACCTGGCTGTGCTGACCGGCGGGCAACCGCTGCTCTCGGTCGCGGGTGACAGTCTGAAAGACATCAAGCCCGCCAACATCGGCCGGGCGCGGCGCGCTTGGGCCAGCACCCACAATTTTGGCATCATCGGCGGCAAGGGCGATCCGCGGCGGCTGCGGCGGCACGTCAGCAATTTGCAGGCGCAATACCAGCGCAGCGACGACAAGGCGCATCGCGATGGGCTGCAAGCGCGCATCGGCAAGCTGATGGGCGGCTCGGCCACGCTGTGGATCGGCGGACTCTCCCAGACTGAGATCGACCGCCGCAAGGAATTGGCGGAAGCCACCGCAGACGCCATGCGCGCCGCGGTTAAGGATGGGGTGCTGCCCGGGGGCGGCATGGCTTTGGCGGATTGTCGCCAGCGGCTGGCGCCCATGCTGGCCAATGGCGCCGACGCCGACGAACGCGCCGCCTTCCGCATCCTGCATGAGGCCCTGCTGGAACCGGCGCGGGCAATTTACGAGAACGCCGGTTATGAAGCGGGCGAGGTCTTGGCGCGGCTGGCCCATGCGCCCCATCAGCGCAGCTTTGATGTCGTCAGCGGTGAAATGGTCGAACGCAGTCAGCTTCTGGACGGCGCCGCCATCCAGAAGTCGGCGCTGCGCAACGCGGTTCTGACGGCCGGCCTGGCGCTGACGATCGACGTACTGGTCCATCACAGAACGCCGGAAATCGCGCGGTCTCCCGGCTAAGGCAGGCCTATGACGCGAGCAAGCATCACCCTCGAATTTGAGACCGCCGCCGATACGGTATACGCGCTGGCTGCGGATGATAGTGGCAACTGTTGCTTCGCCGCCTGTAGCGGCGGGCTGTTCCGCTCTGCCGACGCCGGCGCGAGCTGGCAGCGATTGAGCCCCTCCAGTGAAACGGTCACGACGGCGGTGGCGCTGTCGCCCGCATTTGAGAGCGATCGCTCGGTCTTCGCCGCGGTCAAAGGCGGCATCCTGCGCTCGAGCGACGCCGGCGACAGCTGGCGCGCCGCGGCCTTTCCCGCGCCGCCACCCTTGTTCTCCTGCCTGGCGGTCTCGCCGGATTTCGAGCGCGATGGCGTCCTGCTGGCCGGCGCCCTGGAAGATGGCGTCTTTGCTTCGGCCGATCGCGGCCTGCGCTGGCAGCCCTGGAATTTCGGCTTGTTTGATCTCAACGTGCTCTGTCTGGCGCTGTCGCCGCATTGGCAGGCGGACGAAACGGTCTACGCCGGCGCCGAAACCGGCTTGTACCGCAGCGGCAACGGCGGGCGCGCCTGGCGATTCACCGGCTTCCCGACCGAATTCGCGCCCGTGCTCTCGCTGGCTGTGGCGGCGGATCCCGCCTCTGGCGAGACGCTGCTTGTCGCGGGCAGCGAGGCGCGGGGCCTGCAAGCATCCAGTAACCAGGGCGAAAGCTGGCAGGCGCTGGCGCTGGACGCGGCGGTGAACCAACTGCAAGTCAAATGCGCCGGAGATGGGGGTTTCGAGCTATACGCGTTGGTTGATGACGGGGTCGTATATTCCGGCGACAGCGGGAAATCCTGGCGCGTCTTCCAGCGGACGGAGGCTTTGCCGACGGCCATGCTGCTGCTGGACGATGCGATGCTGCTGGGCCTGCACGGTCACGGCATCATGCGCCTGCCGCTGGCTTGAAGTGAGTTGAACGAAGGAGCGGGCTGTGACTGACGGGGTCTACATGTTTAGCGTTGGCGACTTCAAGTGCGTCTCCATCAGCGATGGCTCGCAGCTGATTGACGCGCAGATGCTGCCGACTTTTTTTGTCGGCTCGACAAACGACGAACTGGCGCGGACGCTGCGGTGGCACGGGCTTTCGCCGGATTACCTGGATTTGCAGAGCAATTGCTTGCTGATAGATACCGGCGACGAACGCATCCTCGTCGATAGCGGCGGCGGCTCGGTGTATCATGCGGTTTTGGGCAAGGTCGTCCCGGGTCTGGCCGCGGCGGGTTATCAGCCGGGCGACATCGATACCATCGTGCTGACGCACGGCCACTTGGACCATGTCTGCGGCGGGCTCGACAAAGACGGCGCCTTTGTCTTCCCCAATGCGCGGCAGATTATGGCGCGGGGCGAGTGGGAATACTGGACCGAAGAGACGGACGCGGCAGCCATGGGCGCTGCGCTCGTCGCCGATGTCCAGTTCACGCAAGATTGCCTGCGCGCGCTGCGGTCGCAGATGACGCTGATTGAGCCCGGCGACGAAATCGCGCCCGGCATCCGCTCCATCGCCACGCCCGGCCATACGCGCGATCATATGTCGCTGGCCGTCACATCGGGCGCGGGCCGGCTGATTTGCGTCGCCGATACCATGGATCTGCCGATCCATATCGAGCGGACGACCTGGCATCCCGCCTGGGACCAAGCGCCGGAGCAAGCCATGACTTCGCGGCGGATGCTGCTGCGGCGCGCGGTCGAAGAAGATGCGCTGATCCACGCATTTCATTTTCCTTTTCCCGGCCTCGGCTACGTCCGCGAAGACGGTGACGGCTGGCGCTTTGAGCCGTATGAATAGGCCGATGACTCAACGCGAAAGCGGGCAAGACATGCGCTTGGGTGGCAGGGTGGCGATTATCACCGGGGCGGCATCGGGCATTGGCCGAGCCACGGCGCAGCGCTTCGCCAGCGACGGCGCGGCGGTTGTCATTGCCGATATTAACCGGGCTGGCGGGCAGGCCTGCGCGCGGGAAATCACGGCTGCCGGTGGACGCGCGCTCTTCGTCGAAACAGACGTCAGCCGGGAAAGCGACTTGCAGGCTATGATCGACGCCGCCCTGCAGACCTATGGCCGCCTGGATATCTTGCATAACAACGCTTTCTGGAACGCGGCGGGCGCCGCCGCCGACATCACGGCGCAGGATTGGCAGGCGACGCTGGATGTAACCTTGACCGCCGTCTGGCAGGCATCAAAGCTGGCGATTCCGCATTTGTTGAAGAGCCCGGCCGGCGTCATCTTGAATACCGCCTCGGTGCATAGCATTGTCGGCTTGACCGGCAGCGCGGCCTATCAGGCGGCCAAGGGCGGCGTACTGTCCTTGACGCGCGCGCTGGCGCTGGAGCTGGCGCCGACCGTGCGCGTGGTCGCCATCTTGCCGGGCGCCATCGAGACGCCGGCCACGCTCTCCGTGCCTGCTGACGAGCATCAACATTTCGTCAGCCAGGTGCCGCTGGCGCGCATGGGTCAGCCGGATGAGATCGCTAATGTAGCGGCCTTTCTCGCGTCCGATGAGGCGAGCTACATTACCGGCGCGGGCATCGTCGTCGACGGCGGCTACACCACGCGCTAGTCAAACGGCGCGTTAACTCAGGCTATATTTTAGTGATTGCTAGACTAGAGAGTGTTGAACCATGAGCGCAGAAAACAAGCCGGATTACCGTTCCAAGGCGCCGAAGTATAGCTTCGCCGATAACCTGGCCGAGCAGGAGACGCAGCTGGCGGCCAACCCCATGATGGCTCGCTTCGCCCAATCGCGGCGGGAGCTGGCCAGTGACCCGCATCGCCCGCTCTATCATTTTGTCAGCCCCGAAAGCACGCTGAACGACCCCAACGGTCTCAGCTATTGGCAGGGGCGCTGGCACCTCTTTTATCAGGGCTATCCGCCGGAAGACAACCGCCAGCACTGGGGCCACGCTGTCAGCGACGACCTGATTCACTGGCGCGATTTGCCCTACGCCATCTACCCTGATCCGGAGGATTGCTGTTATTCGGGCACGG
Organism: Anaerolineae bacterium; assembly: GCA_022823165.1. GTDB lineage: Bacteria > Chloroflexota > Anaerolineae > Aggregatilineales > Phototrophicaceae > UBA6055. Next base: position 85,537 of record JAJDXR010000058.1, read on the forward strand.
CGCTGGTCGAGGACGACCGCGTCATCGCCATGTATCACGGCACCAAGCTGGGCAATATGGTCGCCACCTCGTCCGATCCGCTGCTGCTGAATTGGGAGAAGGTCGGCGACGGCGCGGTAATCCCCATCCCCGACCCCAGGGATCCGCCCGCGCCTTATAGTGTCTTCGACCCCTGCATCTGGAAAAAGGACGATCACTATTTCGCGCTTTCCGGCGGCTGGCTGCCTCATGGACCGGACAATAAGCAGATTCGCGCCAATTTCCTCTTCCGGTCTAGCGATCTGGAAACTTGGGAATACCTGCATCCCTTCATTGAAAATGATCACTATACCGTCGTTGGCGATGACGGCGCTTGCCCCTATTTTTGGCCCATCGGCGCCGACAAGCACATTTTTCTGATGTACAGCCACATGACCGGCGGGCAATACCTGCTGGGCGAATACGATACCGCGCGCGACAAATTCGTCGTCACCGACGGCGGCTTGTTTAACTTTGGTCCCTCAACGCCCTCCGGCGTCCATGCGCCCTCGGCCGCGCCCGATGGCGAAGGCGGCGTCATCGTCATGTTTAACATGAATCAGGGCAAGCCGACTGAGGTCTGGAATCAGATTATGACCTTGCCGCGCCAGCTGACGCTGGACGCGGACGATCGCTTGCTGCAAGAACCGGCTGGCGCTATCGAGTCGCTGCGTTACGACCCCGTCAGCATCGGCGAAACGATCTTGCCAGCCAACCAGGAAATCGTGCTCGATTCGGTGCAGGGCAATGCCATGGAGTTGGCGCTGGAGCTGGATCCGGGCGCTGCGCCGCTGGTCGAACTGAATGTGCTGCGCTCGCCCAATCGTGAAGAATACACGCGCATCGCCTTCTTCAAACATCGCGGCAATCGCTTCAAGCTGCGTCTGTCCAAGACGCAAGCCATGAACGCCAGTTCGGTGGCGATGCAGCGCCTGCCGCAGCGCTACGACAGCTTGATCAGCATCGACACTTCGTACAGCTCGATACTGCCGGAAGCGCTTTCGCGCGCGCCGGAGACGGCGCCGGTTTACCTTGAAGATGATGAGCCGCTGCGTCTGCGCGTATTCATCGACCGCAGCGTGGTCGAGGTCTTCGTGAATGGCAAACAGTGTCTGGCGGTGCGGGTTTACCCGGGGCGGGGCGACAGCCTGGGTCTGTCCTTGCGCGCGCAAGGCAGCCCGGCGACGCTCAAGCGGCTGGATGCCTGGCGGATGCGCAGCGTCTGGGAGTAGAGAGTGGTGAATATCGTGGATTTTAATTTCCTTTGCGAACACGATACATTTTGGGGAATTATGTAGCAAAGTATCCAATCAAAAGAGGGCTATTCTGCCCTCTTTTTTCCGCCAATCGCTTAGTTCTTTCGGCGTAGTATTGAGCAAGGCCTTAGCGATTTCCTTTGCAGTATATGGCTTGACGGTAGCTGGATTGTCTGGCAGAGGTACAGGCTCGGTGTTCTTTGACGGCGCCGGTTTAGGCTGCTGTTCCATAGCATTTCCTTTGGTATTATTTAGCCAAATGCGGGAGTGTCTATTTCGGTGGATTTTCGGATATTGCTGTAAAGTACAGGGCTGAAAGAATGCCCCTACTGCCACAGTGTAGAAAATCAGATCAAAGCCGGTCGCACCAAACCGGGCAGTCAATGTTTCCGCTGCAAGCTCTGCGCTATACGTCTGAATCCAAAGATCGCGGCTATCCGGAAAGTATGCGACGACAGGCAGTCCGCTTATATGCCGATGGCGTGAATTTGCGGCGTATCGCCCGTCAGTTGGGAGTGAATCGTCAGTCGGTGGTCAACTGGATCAATGCCTACTCAGACCGTCTGCCTGGCGAGCCGCCTTTGCCTGAGCAAAGCGCCATCATTGAGTTGGACGAGTTGTACAGTTTTATTGAGGTCAAAAAAAGAGGTCTACATCATGACCATGGCGGCGCGGCAGAGCGCTTGCATAGTGGGTTATCGCGTTGGATTTCAGCGAACAGAAGCGATCATGCAGGCGATGTTGGACGAAGCGCCGCCAGCGGACGTATATTTTAGCGATGGCTTTGTGACTTATGGTGCCTTGTTTTACGCGCCGGGGGGCAACATCGGCGTGAGATATAAATGCCAGACGCATACAGTCGAGGGGGTGAATGCGGCCTTGCGACACTATTTGGCGCGACTATACAGTAGCCCTCTCCGCGGCGCATGAGTCAACTCACCAGGTAAGCATCTGGACGTCTGTCTTCAAAGACGGGAATCTGCCGCCGAACGCGATCCACTTCCGCGAGGTCGATGTCGGCGCTGAGCAGGCTCTCGTCTTCGTCCGCCTCGATAATCACCCGACCCCAGGGGTCGACAATCATGGAATGCCCGCCAAAGACCGTCCCGCCAGTCTCGCCGCAGGAATTGGTCGCCACGACGAAGCACTGATTCTCGATGGCGCGGGCGATTAGCAGGGTGCGCCAATGTTCAACGCGGATCAGCGGCCATTCGGCGCAGAGCAGCATCAGCTTGGCGCCTTGCGCCACGGCATAGCGGCGGAATAGCTCAGGGAAGCGCAAGTCATAGCAGATGCTCAAGCCGGCGGCGCCCCAAGGGAAAGCCAGGGTCGCCGGCGCCTCGCCCTCGCCCAGCCACTTATGTTCGTCGAACAGGCGGAAGAGATGGATTTTGCGGTAAACGGCGCCGAGGCTGCCGCTGGCATCATAATAGGCGGCGCAGTTCATGATCTGGTCGCCGCGCCGCTCCAATAGGGAACCGAAAACAGCTATCGAGTGGCGCCGCGCGGCAGCGGCTATTTGGGCGAACATGCCCGCGCCCAGTTCATCGGCATAGTCGCCGGCCTTTTCCAGGTCGTAGCCGGTGGACCAGAGCTCCGGCAGCAGGACGATGTCGGCGTTCTGCGAAGCGGCCTCGGCAATCAAGCGCTGAGCTGTGGCGAGATTGTCTTGTACGCGCGCCAGCTTGATCTGCATCTGTCCCAGGCTGATGGATAGTTTTGACATACGGCGTTCCTGTCACCTATTGAGGCATGAGTTAGCGGGAGTCGTGAACAGCGCGGATATATCTCTCTAAGCGAAGACGTCACCGGTTTTTTCACCGCAGAGTTTTCTTGTATGCTCGGCGCAGTCTATCATAACCGCCTATTCACCTCTCACAGTTTAGCAGCTAATTTGCGGACAGTTGCTGCCGGCGCTATGACAGCCCGATCGACACAAACTTCTGATCCGTGTATTCGTACAAACCTTCTTGTGAGCCTTCGCGGCCAAAGCCGCTGGTTTTACTACCGCCGAAGGGCGCTTCCGCGGTAGCGGGCGTCATGTCGTTGACGCCGACGATGCCGCATTCCAGGCCTTCGTAGACGCGGATCGCCGTGGACAGGTTATTGGTCATCACGTAGCCGGCCAGGCCGTAGGGTGTATCATTGGCCAGATGCAGGGCTTCGTCAACAGTTTCGAAGGTGCTGACGGCCATGACCGGGCCGAAGACTTCGTCGCAGCCGATCTGCATATCGGCGCTGACATCGGTCAGGACAGTCGGCTGATAGAAGTAGCCCCTGGCGATATCGGGGCGCGCGCCGCCGGTGACCACAGACGCGCGCTTTGAGACGGCGTCGGCGACGAATTGCTCGACCTTGGCGCGCCCAGCCCGGCTGACCATGGGCCCGTTGGTAACCTGCTCCTGCATGCCATCGCCGACCACCAGTTTTTCCGTCTCAGTTTTGACGGCGTCGAGGAAGTCTTCCAGCGCCGGCTGCTCAATGTAGAAGCGGGTTGGCGAGATGCAGACCTGGCCGTTGTTGCGGAATTTCGCCATCACGCCTTGAGACGCGGCCCACTGCATATCGGCATCGGCGAAGACGAGAACGGGCGCGCTGCCGCCCAGCTCCAGGCCGAGCTTCTTGATGCCGTCAGCGGCTTGACGCATCAGAATTTGGCCGACGCGCTGCGAGCCGGTGAAGCTGACTTTGCGTACGCGCGGATCGCGCATGATGGCCTCGCCCATGGTCTGCGGGTCGCCGTTGATCAAATTGACCACGCCGGCCGGGATGCCCGCTTCCAGCATGACGTTTGCCAGCGCCATAGCGCTCATGGGCGTGAGTTCGCTGGGGCGGCCGACGATGGTGCAGCCGGCGGCCAATGCGCCCGCCCATTTTCGCGCCAGCAGATAGGCCGGGAAGTTCCAGGCGGTGATGGTGGCGACGACTCCGAGCGGCTGCGGCAGGGAGAGCAGGCGCTTGCCGGCTTTGCGCGCTGGGATGGCGCGGCCATAAGCGCGTTTACCCTCTTCGGCGAACCAGTCGAAGAGATCGGCGCAGGCGCCCCATTCGCCGCGGGCCTCGCCGATGGGCTTGCCGCATTCGGCGGTCATGATCGGAGCCAGCTCAGCCGCATTGGCGCGCAAGGCATCGGCGATATCGCGCAATATGGCGCCGCGGTCGTAAGCCGTCAGCGCTTGCCAGCCCGGCAGTGCGGCCTGGGCCGCGTCAATCGCCTGGGTGGCATCTTGGGCGCCGCCGTAGGGTACTACGGCGACCGGCGCTTCGCTGGCGGGGTTGACCACTTGCCACTCTCCGCCGTCGGCTGCGTCACGCCAATGACCGTCAATTAGCATTCTGTATTGCATAAGCTTTCCGCCGCCTTTCCGCTGTTTGGCAAATGCTTCGGTTTCCGCGGGCTGTGACCAGCGTGATCAGCGTGACCCCGCAACGGTTGCGGGCTGCGCAACTTTGTTGGATGAAACGAATATTCGCGGGCCGCTCTCGTTTAGTCATTTACGGTTTACTCAGCGCCTCGCCTCGTCCGCCAAGGAACAACCTCTCCCCAGCGCCTCCCCCAAGCATCAGTGAGGAGAGCAATCCACGCGGGAAATCGCAAGTCAAGGCGATGAAACGCTCCGCTAAAAGCATCTGTATGCGCCAATCCCAGCTTGGATCAAGCGCTAAATTACGAAGTCCTTTCCAAAGACTCAGCTCAAAACTCGCGGCTACTGACTCCGCTCAGCGCCGCGCTTGCGTCTCTCATCGTAGCCGAGCCGGGATGACAGGGCGTCGGCAGTATCTTTGACGACCGAGCCGAATTCGTCGATGCGCTCAAGCGTGACGCGCGCGGCGGGACCGCTGATGCCGATAGCGCCAACCAAAGCGCCGCGATGGTCGTATACGGGCGCCGCCACGCAGCGTACGCCATAGTTGTATTCTTCGTCATCAATGGCGTAGCCACGGCCGTCGGTTAGCGTCAGTTGCGCCTCCAGTGTGGAGCGGTCGGTGACGGTGCGATGAGTGAAGGGCCTCAGCTCATCGGGCAGGCAGCCATCGCCAAAAGCGAGCATCACCTTGCCCAGCGCGGTGCAATGCAGCGGCGAGAGCGTGCCGATTTCCGACTCGACGCGCAAGGCGGCGGTGGACTCGACTTGATCGATGTAGAGCGCTTGCCGCTGCGCCAGGATAGCCAGGTGAGCGCACTCGCCGGTCTTGTCCACCAATTCATGCAGGTAGGGTCGGGCGTGATCACGCAGGGTGATGCGATTCAGCAGGTGTTGGCCGAGCGTCAGCAGTTGCGGGCCCAGCCGATAACGCGAGCTGTGCTCGTCCTGCTCGACGAAGCCGTAATTGGCCAAGGTGCGCAAGAGACGTGAAGCGCTGCTCTTGTCGATCGACAATTGATTGGCCACTTCCGTGGTTCCCATACCGTTGCGCGAATGCTCCAGCAGATTCAGAATCTTCAAGCCTCTTGCCAGCGATTGTATCTCAGCCATGCCAGGTTTCTCTCGATGCGCGCCATACGCAACGGCAACCGCCTGATAAGCAACAGTTGTCGCGGACATTAGGGACAATGGGTAATTGGTTGACAATTATAAAACAGTGTTGTATTTTTGGCAACACACACCGAGTTTACCTTGTGCATTTAGTAAAAATGCGTTAATTTGTAGATGTAGTCAGGAGGTGACTATGAGCAGATTTTTGGTAAATCGCCTCGCCAGCTTAGCCTCTCATAATGGAGAATTGAAGATGAAGAACAGACGCTTGATCTTGGCTGTACTATTTGTTTTGGTGGCGGCGCTCGCCGCCACGCCCGCCCTGGCGCAAGACGACCTAATGGGAGACTTTACCGTATCCCATTACTTCGGCGGCTTCGGTGGCGAATTCATTGACGGCATCGTCGATGACTTTATCGCCGCCAATCCGGGGCTGACGCACGCCGCCAGCCCAGTAGACCACGAGCAATTCAAGACTTCGATCCTGGTGCAGTTGGCTGGCGGCAACCCGCCGGATGCCTTCAGCTATTGGGCCGGCGCTCGCATTCAATTTATCGTCGATGATGGCTTCCTGATGCCGATTGACGATATCTGGGAAGCGAACGATATGGATTCGCAATTCCCGCAGGCGGTCATCGATACGGCAGCGACCTACGATATGCACAAGTACGCGGTGCCGCTGACCTTGCACTGGGTCGGCATGTTCTACAACACGGCGCTGTTTGAGGAACACGGCGTGATGGCGCCGACGAATTGGGACGAGCTGATTCATGCGGCCGAGACCTTCAAAATGGCGGGCATTCCTGCCTTCGCGCTCGGCTCAATCAACCGTTGGCCCGGTCAATTCTGGTTCGACATGATTCTGCTGCGCACGGCGGGCAACGATTACCGCAACAAACTCATGAGCGGCGAAGCATCATACACCGATGACGAAGTTGTGCGCGCCTTCAGCCTGTGGAATGACCTGGTCCAAGCCAACCACTTCTATCCCGACGCCAATGCCTATGATTGGGACGAAGCGGCCAACATGGTCGCGAATGGCGAAGCGGCTATGACCTTGATGGGCACCTGGATCGGCGGTCACTTCGCCGGCAACGAGATGGTAGCGGGCGAAGACTTCGATTACTTCTCCTTCCCCACCATCGACGAAGACACGCCGCGCGCCTCGCTGGGCCCGATTGATACTTTCGTGGTTTCGGCGGATGCGGCCAATTCAGACGCCGCCAAAGCCTTCCTGAACTACCTGACTAATCCCGATGTACAGTGGGACTTCGCTGAAGGCGCTGGCAACTTGGCGCCGAGCCTGTTGGTCGATACCAGCAACTATAATGACGTGGTGGCGCGCATCGCCGCCGAGATCGCCAACGACCCGGTCTTCGCCTTCAACTATGACCTGGCTACGCCGCCGCCGGTCGCTGAAGTCGGCTTGAATTCTTTCTCGGAATTCATGGCCAACCCGGGCGACTTCATGGCCATGCTGGAGCGCGTCCAGGCCGATGCCGCGGCTGAATTCGCGGGTATGGAGTAGGGCTGATCTTGCCCCCACCCCAAACCCCTCCCGCCATCTCTATGGCGGGCATCCCAAAATGAGGGAGGGGCTTCAAGGCGCTTACCCCTTCCCTCTTGATGGGGGAAGGGGCCGGGGGATGGGGGTGGAAATATGACCCCATGCTTAGACGCCACCCCTGGCTCGTGCCAGCCAGTTTCCTCGCTCTGCCGCTGCTGGTCTATGGCGCCTTCGTTATCCTGCCCACGCTGAACTCGCTCTACTATTCTTTCACCGACTGGGTGGGTTACGGCGCCGACATCAGTTTCATCGGCACAGCCAATTTTGAGAAGATCTTCACCGATCGTCTCTTCAGCAACGCCATCAAGAATACGGCGATTTGGCTGCTGCTGGCGATGACGGCGCCGACTTTGTTGGGCTTGTCGCTGGCGCTGGCGCTGCAAGGCAAACGGCGCATCAACACGCTCTACAAGTCGCTGTTTTATCTGCCCATCTGCCTGTCGCCCATCATCATCGGCATCATCTGGGTCTGGCTCTACAGCCCCAAGCTGGGCATCGTTAATATCTTCCTGCGCGGTATCGGGCTGGATCAGTTGGCGACGGCCTGGCTGGCCAACCCGAACACAGCGCTCTACGCGGTCTTCGTGGCTTGGGCCTGGCAGCAGACCGGCTTGAACATGGTCATCTTCCTGGCGGGTTTGACATCGGTGCCGACGCCGCTGGTGGAAGCGGCCAAGGTGGACGGCGCCAACTATTGGCAGACGCTTCTCAAAGTCATCATCCCCATGCTGCGGCCGGCGACGGTGGTGGTGCTGGCGCTGACCGCCATCAGCGCGCTCAAGAGCTTTGAGATCATCTGGGTGATGACGATGGGCGGTCCTTTCAACAGGTCGGATACGCTGGCGGTCTTCATGTACAGCGAGAGCTTCCGCAAGTTCAAGATGGGCTACGGCAGTTCGGCGGCGGTAATTCTGTTCCTGATGACGCTGGTGATTATCGTGCTGTATTTCCGCTTCGCCGCGGCCGCGGAGGAGCTGTATGAATAGGCTTGAAGCCCCCACCCCAAACCCCTCCCGCCATCTCTATGGCGGGCATCCCAAAATGAGGGAGGGGCTTAATAGCCGCTATACTGCTATCTTTTCCCAAAGAAGAGGGGACCAAACAACCCGGACCAATTGGTCGCGGCTACTGGGAACCGCCCTGCTCTACTTCATTTTGACGATATTGCTCGTCTTGTTCATGGTACCGGTTTACGGCGCCATCGTGACCGCTTTCAAGTCGCAAGCGGAAGTGGCGGCTGGCGGTTACTGGACGCCGCCGGCCAGCGTGACATCAGCGAATTTCGACCGGGTGTTGGACCCGGAAGACGGCAACCTGGGTTTATACCTGCAGAATTCGCTCTTGCTGACGATTCCGGCGTCAATCTTCTCTATCGCGCTGGGGACGTTGGCGGGTTATGCGCTGGGCAAGTACCGTTTTCGCTTTGACGGGCTGCTGTTCATCTTCATCGTGGCGGGTATGTTCCTGCCGCCGCAGATCGCCCTGATCCCGGTATTTCGGATGATGAACGACATCGGCCTCTACGACACGCTCTGGGCGGTGATCATCATCCATACGGCTTTTGGCATACCGATTTGTACGCTGGTCATGCGCAACTTTTTCCAGGTGGTGCCGAACGCGCTGCGCGAGGCGGCGCTGATCGACGGCGCCAATGAATACAGCATCTTCTTCCGCATCATGCTGCCGCTGACGCTGCCGGCGCTGGCGGTGCTGGCGACCTTGCAATTCACCTGGATCTGGAACGATTTCCTCTGGCCTTTCATTTTGACGCAGCGGGCTGAGAGCCGCACGGTGATGGTGGGCATCCTCAATTTGACCGGACAGTACTCGGTTGATTGGGGCGGGCAGGCGGCGGCGAGTTTGATCGGCTCGCTGCCGACGTTGATTATCTTCGTGTTCTTTCAGCGGTATTTTATACGGGGGCTGACGCTGGGCGCGGTGAAGGGCTGATGAATTTATTCAAGATAGCGGGAGGAATAACTGTCCCGCAGCGAGCAGCGCAACAAAGAGCGCAACGCCGGCGGCGCAATCACCGATCTCGACGGCGGTCCGCTGGATTTCTCCCAGGGCGAGACTCTTCCCAACGCCGGTCTGATCGCCAGCAATGGCGCTTTTCACGGGCGCATGGTCGAAGCTGTCCAGCGTGTCATGGCGGGGTGATTTTGCGTGAAAAAAGAAGATATTGTATAAATGTGCTAATCGAATTCCGCTGAGGTTAACTGCATGGCGCTGCAACGAAATGTTATTCAAGTTGGCGATGCGCTGACATTGATAGACGAGGTCGATGATGAGTCCATTGACCTTATTGTGTGTGATGGACCTTACGGTGTCACGCAAAATGAATGGGACCGTATAGCGGATATTCAGACTTATAATCTCGAACTTATTAGAAAGTTCTCATCAAAGTTGAAGGATGGAGGCGCTCTATACTTATTTGGAAAGCCCAACTGCATTGACTTTATCGACTATCGCCCGTATTTGAATCTCAAGCGAAAGATTGTTTGGTATCAGCCTAGCAGGCTGGCGCAAGGAAGAATCAACTATACGAATAACTACGATATTATCTGTTATTTCATCAAGGGAGATAGACCAAGCTGCTACAACTTGGACAGTATCAGAGTGTCACAGTTAGTAGAGCTTGAGCACAGACTGCGCTGTGAAAGAGTGCCTTCGGTGACAAATGGCAAATATGGGAAGACAAAGTTTAACGGAAAAGGCAAGAATCCCGGAGATGTATGGGGAGACATAAAGCAGCTTACCTATAAGTCCAAAGAACTCGTATGCAGAGACGCGCTTAACACAATCCAGAAGCCTGAAAAACTTATAGAACGATTGGTGCTGGCTAGTTCAAATCCAGGAGACTTGGTGCTTGATCCCTTTGCTGGCGTAGGTACATGTCCTGTTGTGTGCCAGCAACATGGGCGAAACTTCGTTGCTTTCGAGATCAATCCGGAGTTCGTTAATTTGGCGAACGCGCGCCTGGAAAAACAAGTCAAGCAGTTGCCCTTAGTAGTTTGACCAATGGCGCGACAACGTTACAAGTACCTGATAAAACTCATTCAGGAAGCCTTTGCCCAGGCCCGTGACTTAGGCATACCAAATCTACTGCAACCGGGTCTGGCGAAAGAAATTGTGATTGCGGACATTCTTGGCCACGAAGTTATTTCTGCCAAGCGTCAGCCCGATGCGCGTGATCCGGAAAATCCCGAAATTATGTACGAGTATCTGAGTTGCAAGGAAGGTGGCTCGGGACAGTTTGATAGGATGTTCAAATCCCCAGTAGACAAGCGCGAAAGGTCACTGGATAGAATAAGGCGGAATTCCAAGATATACCTTGCCGTTTTCTATGCCCATAATCAGTTGGAAGTCAAAACTATCTATGAGCTAGAGCCTTACGTTGTGGAAGCGGAAGCAGTTCGTCAGTTGGACAGAAGCGCAAATGATATTTCCCATATCGGATTCTCTATTTCGTGGACGCGCGAGCATGGAAGTGTCGTATATCAGGCCTCTGGGACAGAATAGTTAGCGGTTCACACCGCCAACCGCTGCGGATGCCGATCGGCAATCAGCCCGGCGTAGACCTCGATGACCTCATCCATAATCGCCTCCCAGGATTGTATCTTGGCATAAGCCCGCGCCTGCCGGCCCATCCAGGCGCGCTGCTTCCCATTGCTCGCGATCTGCCGCACACCCGTCAGCAGCGCCGCCACATCGCCACTCTCGAAGGTATAACCGTTCACGCCCTCCGCGACGATATCAGCCACGCCGCCCACCCGAGCCGCCACAACCGGCAAGCCGGACGCCATCGCCTCAATCACCACCAGCCCGAAAGTCTCCAGCCGCGAGGGGAAAACGAAGATGTCCGCGCTGGCGTAGGCTCGCGACAGCCGCTCGCCGCTTAAGTAACCCATGAAGGTGACAGGTTGGCCCGCGAACTCCCGCTCGAGGGTGGCGCGCGCCGGGCCATCGCCAACTACGACCAGGCGCGTATTTGACACTTGCTGCAGCACGGGGCGGATATGCTCGATCTGCTTTTCCAGTGACAGACGGCCCACATACAGCAGGACCGTTTCCTCCGGATTGCCCTGGGTCATCTCCGCGCGCATAGCATCCGAGCGGAAGCGGGGGTGAAAGACCGTAGCGTCCACGCCACGCCGCCACAAGCCAACCTTGCCGATGCCCAGCCGCCGCATCCGCCGCTGCACCAATGTAGACGACGCCAGACTGTAATCTGACCAGTTGAAGACGTTCTTGGTGATCTCGTCAATTAAGGGCCGCGTGAATCCCAGGTCGAGCGCGCCCAGGCGGAATTGATGCGCCAGCCGCGCGTAATCGAGGTGGAACGAGGTCACTGTCGGCACTTCCATCCACTTCAGCATGGCCATGGTCGGGATGCCTGTCGCCACCGGATGGAAGAGGTGGGCCACATCGGGCTGGAAGGCGGCCAGATCGCGGTACAGCGCAAAAGTGGCGAAGCCGATCCGCGCTTCCGGATACAGCGGCAGCGCCATACTGGGCAGGCTGAGAATCGGCGCGTCCTTATAACGCGGATTCTCGCCGTAGCGCGGCGTGATGACAAGCGCCTCAATCCCGCGCCGCGCCAGGTGGTCAAGCAGCAAACAAGCTACCTTGACGATGCCGTCGACCTTGGGCAAAAACGTCTCGGTTACGATCGCTACACGCATAATTAGCTCCGACAGACGAAGCTCCATCTCTGTTATTAACATATTTGACTGCCGCAAGACAAGTCCTGGCAAGGAAATGCAGGAAACTTGCTGCGGCCGGCTCCAGGGAATGCCTTGGTGAAATTGGGTCGCCGTCATGGTATAATTGCGCGACGGAAAGTGGCCCAGAGGGACTGAAATGGCGATCGAACGGGTAGCTAGCCTTCCGCCTCCCCATTTGTTTACTGTTGAAGAGTATCTCGCTTTTGAGGAGAAGAGCGAGTTCAAGCACGAATTCATCGACGGCGTCATTTACGATTGTGGCGATGTCCTGCCGGGTGATCCCATCCACCCCGACTATGCGCCGGGTTATCCCATGCCGCATCTGTTCAGCGTTGAAGAGTACCTCGCGTTTGAAGCCGAAAGCGAATTCAAGCACGAGTTCATCGATGGAGTTATCTACGATATGACCGGCGGAACACTCAATCATTCTAGAATCAAGGTGAATCTCATTCGCATACTGCTTTCGCAGCTAGATGGTTCGTTATACGAAGTCTTAAACAGCGATATGCGAGTGGGAACCGGCGAAGGGCGCTATGTATATCCAGATCTGAGCGTTGTTTATGGCGTAGCGCAACTCACAGATGGTGACATGACCTTGCTCAATCCGATTATGGTGGTAGAAGTGCTCTCGCCGACCACGGCAAATTACGACCGCAGCGCCAAACTGACGTATTATCAGTCTCTGCCCAGCTTGCGCGGCTGCCTCATCGTTGATCAATACGGCGTCCGGATTGATGCTTACATCCGCGCAGATGACCGCTGGCTTCATCAGGTCTATAATTCACTCGACGCTGTCATCCCGCTGGATATGATCGGCTGCAATCTGCCGCTATCCGAGATTTATCGCGGTATCGTATTTGCCTAGGATTGACGACCGAGCCGACGACAGACAGAAGGCGTCGATGACCGCGAATGTCAGGCCTCAGAACCTCATGGATGCCGACGAACGCTCGCCGATGGAGTCCCTGCCCTATTGGGCGCGCGCCACCAATCCCATCGTCCGCCGCCATCTGGGCTTGTACTGGCGCACACTGCCGCCCGAATTCGAGCCTATCTTCTACATCTGCGGCTTCTGGCTGGCGGCGCTTCTGATCGGCATCGTCTTCCCTTTTGTCACCGACTTGGCCACCACCGTCATCGTGGTCTCGGTGCTGGTGATTCCGGTCGGCATCATCTTTTATCTGCGCGCCCTGTTTTCTATCGCCGCCAACGCAGCTGCCGTCATGGCGGACGAGATACGCAACAACACCATGCACCTGCTGATGTCCACGCCCATGTCGCTGGAGCAGATCTTCCTGGGCAAGGCGGCTTCAGCCATCTGGCGCAAAATGGACGACCTGATCTTAATCGTGCAGGGCGCGGCCATCTTCGGCCCGCCGCTGATCATCATGCACTACGCCGGGCTCTTCCCCCTGCGCGAATCAGGACCCGCCACCTACCTGCTGATCATCGCCATGACCATCACCGCGCTGCTGCGCCTGGTGCTGGAGCCGCTGATGGTCGGCATGGTGGGCGTCGGCATCGGCGCCTTTGCGCCCTTCCGCGCCATCGCCATCACCTCGTCCCTGGCTTGGGTGGCTTTCTATTTCATCCTCATCAATATGCTGCAGCAATTGAACCTGCAAAACTTGAGCGCCGCGCTGGACCTGGCGCGCGAGGCTTCGGAGACGGCGATAGTCGCCGCCAATATGCGCCTGGCGCTGGCTTTGGCCATGACGATCGCGATTGAGTTGCTGCTGCCGGTGCTGCTGCCCTACGCGCTGATCCGGCTGGTCAGCGGTCTGCTGGCGCGTCAGATGCGGGCGAATTGAGGCCCCCACCCTAAATCCCTCCCGCCATCTCTATGGCGGGCATCCTAAAATGAGGGAGAGGCTCCGTTAAGGAAGAGACAATGAAGAATCGACTGTACTACGGCGACAATCTCGACATCCTGCGCAGCCGCGAATACTTCCCAGATGAATTTGTTGACCTCATCTACCTCGACCCGCCCTTCAACAGCAACCGCGACCACAACGTGCTCTTCAAAGCCGAAAGCGGCGCGGACAGCGAAGCGCAAATCACCGCCTTTGAGGACACCTGGCATTGGGGCGAAACCGCTGAGGACACCTACCAGGACCTCATCATCCACGCGCCCGAGAAAGTCAGCACGGCGATCGAAGCGCTGATGAACCTCATCAATCGCAATCAGATGATGGCCTACCTGGTGATGATGAGCGCGCGGCTGGTCGAGCTATACCGCGTACTCAAGCCGACCGGCAGCCTCTACCTGCACTGCGACCCGACCGCCAGCCACTATCTCAAAATTGTGCTGGATTCGGTTTTTGGACCGACGAAATTTCGCAGTGAAGTTGTTTGGAAGCGGACATGGGCACATGATTTGGGTGCGAAACAATGGCCAGCAATGCATGACAGTATTTTGATGTATAGCCGAAGTCTAGATTGGAATTGGTCTCCAACCTATATTGATTATGATGAAGACATAAAACGGAAGAATTTCAGTTATTCCGATGAAAGAGGATTTTATAGGGCTGACAATCTAACTGGGGGCAAAGCAGGGGGATCTGAAGCATATCAAGCGTGGCGCAACAGAACACCAAGTCGGGGACGAGCTTGGGCTCTTCCCGGATATCGCAGATTGCCTGATTGGCTAAAAGAGTTTCTCCCTTCTGAGAAGTTGTGGGATCAGATGGGAATCCACAAGAAGTTAGATTTACTAGACGATTTAAACATGATCCACTGGCCCCTCAAAGAGAATGGTATGCCAAGGTTGAAATACTATTTGGATGACAGGCCAGGAAGGCTATTGGGAGACACCTGGACAGACATAAAGCCCATTAGCGCTCATGCTAAAGAACGACTCGGCTACCCGACACAAAAACCGCTGGCGCTGATGGAGCGCATCATACGCGCCAGCAGCAACGAAGGCGACCTCGTTTTTGACCCCTTCTGCGGCTGCGGCACCACCTGCGCCGCCGCTGAAAAGCTCAAGCGCCGCTGGATTGGCATCGACATCACCCACCTCGGCATCTCCCTGCAGAAGCATCGTCTATACGATATGTTCGAGCTGAAATCGGGCGAAGATTATGAGGTCATTGGCGAGCCGACCACCGAGGGCGCGGCTAGGGCGCTGGCCACCGATTCCGCCAACGAAGGCCGCTATCAGTTCGAGTGGTGGGCGCTGTCGCTGGTTGGCGCGAAACCGGTCGGCGGGCAAGCGGGTTCGCGCAAAGGCAAAAAAGGCGCGGACAAGGGCATCGACGGCATCATCAACTTCTTTGAGCCCAGCGAGAAGGGCAAGCCAAAGGCGAAGAAGGTCATCGTCCAGGTAAAGTCGGGCAAAGTGAAATCGGGAGACATCCGCGATTTGAAAGGCGCGCTCGAGCGTGAAAAAGCCGCTATCGGCGTCTTCATCACGTTGGAATTGCCGACTCAGGACATGCTCAAAGAAGCGCTGGCGGCTGGCAATTATGAATCCGACTTTTGGGACAAGCGCTATCGCAAGCTGCAAATTCTGTCGATTCGCGAATTGCTGGGCGGCGATGCCGTGGACATGCCGCCGCAGCATGGGACTTTCAAGCAGGCGGCGCGAGTGAAGAGCGGCGATGGCAAGTCGCAGCGGGATTTGATGTAGGCCGAAGCTTGTGCTACCATGGCGGTAAGCTTCTGATAGGAATGCTTCAATCCAGGAAGGCATCATGGATCAGAATACGCAGTTTATCATCACTGTTGGCACGGTCATCGGGGTATTTTTGTGGTTAAGACATGATATTAACCAGCTCAATTCAAGGGTTGATACCCTCAACGCGAAATTTGATAAAATGAACGACAATTACGCCGTCTTACGTGAAACTCTAGGCTGGATTCGTGGGCGCATGGGCTTTTCGGAACAATTGCCTTCTGATTCTGACCAATAAACTGCAACGCAAGTTGAAGTTTCGCTAGGGCAACGGTAATGACAAACGAGCCTCTGTCTAACGCGGCGACAAAAGCGGATCTTGAACGACTGCAGTCGACACTCATCAAATGGATCGTCGGCGCCGGCATCGCGCTATTCATTGCGCTGATTGCCGTGGCGAACTTATTCCATTCTGTTTCGTGAGCGGGTATTCCCACCCCCGCAAGGCAACACTCAGCCCAGCCAAATCGGATTCGTCCAGGCGCGACCGCCCGCCGCATCCCGCACCGTCACCCGCAGCCAGCGCGACTCCACCTCGCGCAAATCAAATTCGGCTTCCGTCAGCCAGGCGCCGCTGGCGCGACCTAGCACTCCCGCCCGTTCGCCACTGAGATAAATGTAGGTCGCTGGCGAGCACTCCACCAGCAGCTTGTCGCGCCCGACGAACTCGACATTATGCAGATGCGCGCCCGTGCTGGCGTAATAGTGCCCGGCTTTGAGCGCGCTCAGCAGCGCCGCCGGCGTCAGCGCTGCCGCCTTGACCTGTACCCAGCCGCGCATGAAGTCATTCACATCCGCGCGCGCATGGGTGTCGTCCGTTGCGATCGCCCCCACGCGATGCCCGCGATGCAGCAGCAGGTCGATATAATGCCAGCTGAAACCGCGGTCGCTGTCATAATCGGAGACGCCGTTGAAACACTCGACCGCGTGCGCGCGCTCCAGCGTCTCGAAATCTGCTACCGTCAGCGCGAACCAGTTGGGATGCGGCACAGCCACGAATGCGCCCGCTTCCATAGCCCGCCGGGCCACGCTGGCGCCCGTGTCGCCTTCGCGATGCGTCTCGAAGTCCAGCGGCAAGCCCACCGCCAGCAAGTGCCAGGGCGAGCCCGATTCGATCCGCCCCGGGTGCAGCTCGGCGCCGATCAGCGTGGTGAAGTCGTCACTGCGGAATTCGCGCGTGTCGCTGATCTGATAGCCGTAATGATCCATGCAATGGTCCGTCAGCGCGGCGAAGTCGTAGCCGCTGCGGCGATACATGCGGCAGTACTCGGCCGGGCTCCAATCGCCATCGGAGTTGGTCGAGTGCCCGTGCAGGTTGCCGCGGTAGAAGCGGCCCGGCTGAGCGAATGGCAGGGTGTCAGGGGTGAGGGTGGCGGGTGGGGTCAAACGGATCACTCCATTTCCACGAAATGCAGAGGATATTCGGCTGGCCGAAGCTGATCGGCATGGGCTTTCACCCAATTCATCACGGCGCCATGATCAACTCCCAAATGACGCGCTATCCTGCGATAACTGGCGCCATCAACATACCATCTCACGTCTTATGTGAAATTGATTTGCGAAAAATGGGCTGATCTCCAAAATGGTAAGTACCAACCGACCATATAAGGAGAGTCAGCCACATGAATAGTATAGACATTGAAAGCGTATTCACCATCCTCTTTGTTCTGATTGATG
>JAJDXR010000062.1 GCA_022823165.1 Anaerolineae bacterium
GAGCTTGGCACAGGTTAATTCACCACAGAGACACAGATGTAAGTGCGAGTAAATAATGAGAATATAGGTTAATCATCACAAAATAGCGAATTTTTGTGTTTGTGTGGGCGAGCCAAGGCTCGCCCCTACAACTTTCGACTATATTTTGAACCCTGCAGGGGTCAGCCTTGGCTGACCCGATGCTGTGAAATTTGCATGACTTACTTTGTTCCACTGAGGGGCGCGTAGACACTGCCCGCCGGCACAGAGATTTTTTCGTTGGGTCGAAGGGAAACCGCATCCACGATAATAGACACTCCCGCCCATTGAGCGGCTTGACAAAGCCGGCTATTCAAGCTAATCTCGGCTTACAGTCATGCTGGTTTCGATGCGCCAGTTACGCCCTCAGTTGCTGAATTTGCTTTCTGTTTGCCGTCTCAATTGCTCAATTGACACGTAGAAAGGCATGGCTAGACCGGTTTGGCGGGACGCCGCAACATGCTGAGGACGGCGTCGATAGCTGTAGCCGGCGGGTAGCTGCGGCAATTCGCCGCAGTCCAAGTGACTTATTGAATCGGAGGAGGAACCATATGAAGCGCAAGACACTGTTGCTATGCTTGATTGCCTTGCTTGCCCTGTTGCCCTTGGGTATCGCGCAGGCGGACGGGCATTGCGAATTCGCGGATTATACGATCACGGTGGGCGGCTTGGCGCCGCTCTCAGCGCCGGGCGCGGTCGCCGGCGGCGTGGCCATGGATTGGGCATTTAACCAGGCGGCGGACGACATCAACGCTGACTGCGGCGTCCAGATTGACGGCGTCAATTACATGCTTGATGTCGTAACCGGCGATTCGGAAGGCAGCCCTGAGCGCGGGCAGGCTGTTACGGAACGGCTGATTCAGGAAGACGGCGTGGACGCGATGGTCGGCGTATATCACAGCGCGGTCGGCTTGGCCACTATGGGCATGCTGGAAGCGAATCAGATTCCGACCGTATTCTCCGAGCCTTGGAATGACAACGTCAGCGCCAACGGCATTCGCGAGTACGACGGAGCGCCCCCGCGCTTTGAAGACGGAATCGACCACATTTTCCGTATTTCGCCCGCCAGCTCGATGGTCGGCAGCGTTGTGGTTGACTGGCTGCTGAGCCTGGGCGTCGAAGATGTCGTCTTGATCGTGGAAAATACGGACTACGGTCAGCCGGCGGCGGCCGACGAGGCGGCGCGCTTTGAAGCGGCGGGCGCCACGGTCACCAAGATTGACGTTGAACTGGGTACTGAGGACTTCGTCCCGATTCTGAGCCGAATCCAGGCTCGCGCCGAAGCGCCGGACGTCATCCGCATCCTGGTGACGGGCGAGACTTCGTTTAACCTCACGCAGCAGATGTCTGAACTGGGCATCGCGCCGTCTGAGGACACGATCTGCGTCACCAATCAGTTTGCCTTCCAATCGGATCAATACTGGGCGACCGTTCCCGATGGCAATTTCTGCGCCTTCAATCGCGTGGGCATAATCCCAAGTCTGTTCAGCGATGCGGCAATTGAGTTGAACGCCAAGTACGAAGAAGCCTGGGGAGATATCATTCCCAGCTTCGCCATGGCCTCATACGACGCGGTTCATATCGTGAGGGACGCGATGGAGCGCGCCGGCAGCTATTCGGACGCCGCCGCCATAGTGGGCGCGATTGAAGCAGTCGATATTGAGCTGTCCCAGGGGCGCTACTACTTCGCCTACGGCAGCCACAATCCGGACTTGCCGGAAGGCACACCGGCTTTCATGTGGCATCAATGGCCCGACCCAATCGTGACGGTCATGCAGTATTACGAGCCGGGCCAGAGTGGTCTGGACGCGGCCGTAGTCTATCCCGAGGTTTATCAAACCCACGGCAGCAGCTATATCATGCCAGGTACCTCACCCTAAGTAACCGTAGCAACGAGGGCGGCTGTGAAACGGCCGCCCTTGTTCGCATTGTTGAAGCCGGCGGATACGTCAGTCCTTCCGCCGTCAACGGATAGCGTGGCGCCTACGCATGGTCATTCAAGATACGCTGTTTGTACTTTGGCTAATGGTTGCGGGCCCACTGTGGGCGGCGGTGGGTTTGTTTGTGCTTCCCAACGTCAACCGCGGGCGCAAAACTGAAGACGCTTTACCGAATACGGACCTGAAGATCGCCGGCGTCATCGGCGGTTTCGCGCTGGGTCCCGTCGGCGTGGGCTTGTTTTATTTTGAGCCGACGCTCATTCGCCGGACGACATTAACCATTGGCGTACTGCTTACCGTATTTATATCGTCGCAAGTTTTGGTGCGGGTGATCAATCCGCATTTGCCCTCCGCGCTTTGGCTGGTTTTGGCCGGCCCGCTGTGGGCGGCGCTGGCGGCTTATTTCATTCCCCGCCATTATCGCGATGAGGAAGCCGACGATCAGAACGTTCTGACTGCGGCAGCGCTCGGCGGTTTCGCGATTGGACCCCTGATCTTTGGTTTGATATGGAAGACCACGCCCAAGATCAGCCGCGACTGGATGATCATCCTGGGTTCCTTAGGCGCCTGGCAAATTTATACGCTCTTCGCCATTCACAATCCCACCAACCCCTGTGTGCAAGCGCCCTTCTCGGTCACATACTTGACGCAACAAACGGCCAACGGCGTGGTCATCGGCTGTATTTATTCCTTGATGGCGGTTGGCTTGACGCTGATTTATTCCGTGCAGGGCATCGTCAGTTTCGCCCATGGGCAGCTATACATGGTGGGCGGCTATTTCTCATTCTACTTTTTGTTGCATGCCGGCAATCTACTCAGCGAGTTGACCGGCACAGAGGTGCAAGTCAATCCGATTTGGGGCATCCCCGTGGCGGCGGTGATTGTCTTTCTGATGGGCGCGATTTTTGAGCGCATCTTCTTGAAGCCTATGCATGAAGGCTTGATCGAGCGCGTATCGGAATACGCCATATTGATCACCTTCGGCTTCGGATTCGTGATCGAATACACCACCCTGGCAGTCGCCGGACCCTTTCCGCAGCGCACTGACCGCTTCATCGAGATTCGGCGCTTCACGCTGCAGCGGGCGCAGATTACTGAGGACTTCGCTTTTGGACCCATCAACATCATTGGCGACCGCGCCTTTGCGATGGTGGTGGGCATCATTCTCATCTTCGCCCTGCTCTATTTCTTGCAGCGCACCTGGACGGGCAGAGCGCTACGCGCGACCAGCCAGGATCGGCAAGCCGCGGCGGTAACCGGCATCAACCCGACCAATATGAACACCTTGTCCTTTGGCATGGGCTCCATGCTGGCGGCCATGTCCGGCGCCGCGCTGATTCCAATTTTCGCTTGGGTGCCCTGGGTCGGGGCTGAGATGGTCGGGCGCTCCTACGTTATCGTGGTGCTGGGCGGTTTGGGTTCGGTGCCGGGGGCGCTGGTGGGCGGCATTGTAGTCGGCATCGTGGAAGCGCTGGGCGCCGGCTGCCACCCGGATCCCAGCCGCGGCGCCGCCTACAAAGAAGCCTTTGCCCTGGTCATATTCGCTTTGGTGCTGTTGCTCAAACCCACGGGCCTCTTCGGCCGGGAGCAGCATTAGTTATGCAACTCTTTCGCCAATTCGAGGCCGGTATCGACCGGGGAATCGGCCGCCGCCGCCTGGGCTACGTGGTACTGGGTCTCATAATTTTGTTCTTTTTGTGGTTCCCCAACGACAGCTCGCAATCCAATTACGCCAAGACGGTTTTCATCAGCGGCTTCTTCTACGCGATTATGTCGTCCAGCTGGGCGCTGCTGGCGGGCATCGCCGGTCAGTTTTCATTCGGCCACATGGCCTTTATGGGTATCGGCGCCTACGTCGCCGGCTTGGTCGCCCGCGACGGGTTCGTGTTCGTCATGCTGGGGATCGCGATAACGCCGGAGTCTTTCTCGGCTTTGGGCGCAATAATTATCGGCACACTGGTCGCCGGCTTGGTCGGCCTGGTGATCGGCTGGCTGCTGCTGCGGCTGCGCGCGGCTTATCTGGCGCTGTTCACCATCGCCTTCTCAGAGCTATTTCGCATCATAATGCTGACGGAATACGACTATACCGGCGGCTCCAACGGCTTGTCGCTGCGCCCCTTGCTGCAAATCGCCGATGTCGATACGGCGCGGCAGGTCGAATACTATTTGATGTTCGCGCTTTTGATCGTCTGTTTGCTGGTCATGCACTGGGTGGCTAATTCGCCGATCGGTCTCTTCCTGCGCGCCATGCGCGAGGATGAAGACGCGGCCTCAGCCCTGGGCGTCAACGTCGTGCGTTATAAGATCCTGATTTTTGTATTCACCAGCATGATTGTGGGCTTGGCCGGCGCCATCTTTTACAGCGATGTCGGCTCGGAGCGGATTATCCCCGAACAGCTTGAAGTGCTGCAGATGTCGCTGATTATCGCCTATGCGGTGATCGGCGGCATGGAGAGTTTGATTGGCGCGGCGGCCGGCGCATTTATTTCACGCTATATGCTCGAAGCCATGCGTGAAGTGGTCATTACGCTGCCATTTGGACTCACCACTGCCGATGGCGGGGACGCCTTCGTTTGGGAGACGGGCGCCTGGCGCTTCGCCTTGTTCGGCGTCGTGATGGTCTTCACCCTGCGCTATATGCGTAATGGCTTGCTCTACCCCTTCATCACCTGGTTCAGCAGCCGCGACCTGGCTATGAAAGAAACCGTATCCAAGCGCGAAGACGATGATGAGGACATCGCCCAGCCAATGGAGGCGGACGATGAGTGATATCAACCTGGAACTGAA
Organism: Anaerolineae bacterium; assembly: GCA_022823165.1. GTDB lineage: Bacteria > Chloroflexota > Anaerolineae > Aggregatilineales > Phototrophicaceae > UBA6055. The sequence goes on from JAJDXR010000062.1 coordinate 4,746, forward strand.
CAAGATATCCAAACGTTTCGGCGGCAACCAGGCGGTTGACCATGTTTCGTTTTCAGTTACCAAGCCCGAGTTGATCGGCATGATCGGCCCCAATGGCGCGGGGAAAACCACGCTCACTAATGTCCTGAGCGGCATGTTAAAGCCGAGCTCAGGCACAATCTACCTCAATGGCAAGCGCATTGACGGGCACCCGGCCTATGATGTGACGCGCGCCGGCTTGGGGCGCACCTTCCAGATTACACGGGCGCTGGGCCGTATGACGGTGATGGAAAATATGCTGGTGCCCGGGCTGGCGCTGAAGCCAAACGCGCGTAAGTCCGACTTGGAAGAACGGGCGCATGAGATACTTGGCCTGCTGACCATTGAGCATTTGACCTACGAATACAGCCGGGCTTTGAGCGGCGGGCAGCGCAAATTGCTGGAATTGGGCCGGTTGCTGATGCTCGATCCTTCGGTGATTATCCTCGACGAACCCTTTGCGGGCGTACACCCGCGCCTGCAAGAGACGATCTATCAATACATCTTCCGCGTTCACGAAGATGGCAAAGCCATCATCCTGATTAGCCACGACATGGGCGCTGTCTTTGAATTGAGCCAGCGATTGCTGGTGCTCCATCATGGCGCGCTGATCGCCGATGGAGCGCCGCAAACGGTGAAGAATGACCCCGCCGTAATCGACGCCTACCTCGGCCATGACGAGGATGATGAGCATGCTTGAGATTAAGGACCTCTACGTCGGCTATTACGAAGACCTGCATATTTTGCGCGGGCTTAGCCTGGCGGCGCAAACCGGCAAGATCACCGCGATATTGGGCGCGAACGGCGTCGGCAAGTCGACCTTGCTCAAGGCGATATACGGTTTCCTGAATCCTCACAGCGGGCAAATTCTGCTCAACGGCAGAGATGTAACCGGCACGGCGACGCACCAGCTAATCAGCTTGGGCATCAGCTATATTCCGCAGCAGCCCGGCGTTTTCAAACACATGAGCGTGCGTGAAAACCTGATGATGGGCGCCTGGACTTTCCAAAAAGACAAGCAACGGATGGAAAGCAAAATCGAAGAGAATTACCAGCGCTTTCCGATTCTGCATGAAAAGCAGCATGATCAAGCCGGCAGCCTCTCCGGCGGGCAGCAGCGCATGGTGGAAATCGGCCGTACGCTGATGACCGACCCGGAAGTGATTCTGGTCGACGAACCGACGGCGGGTTTGGCGAAAATGCTCAGCGAAGAGGTTTATCGCATGCTGATCGACCTGCGCGACAAAGAGGGATTAACTATTCTGCTGGTCGATCAGGAAATCCGCGAAGCGCTCAAGATCGCCGATTATGTTTATGTGCTGGAATTGGGCCGCAACAAATTTGAAGGCGCCGCCTCCGAATTTGACGACCTCGAGAAAGCCTTCTGGGCTTGATGGCGCATTCTAATGCGTATAGATGGTCTGATTGGCGATCAGGCGACTTCCGCCGCATAGATGCCAGCTAGCCCTTCAACCCGGTCATGACGACCCCCTGAATGAAGTAGCGTTGGGCCAGGAAGAATAGCGCGATAACAGGCAAGGTCACCGCTGTTGAGGCTGCCAACTGCAAGTCCCAATGGATATCTGTCTGGCTGCGGAAGGAAGCCAACCCTACCGCGATCGTGAAATTGTCCGGCGAACGCAGATACGTCATCGGGCCAATCAGATCGTTCCAAGCGAACAAGAAGGTGAAAATGGCAATGGTGATCAGCGCCGGCTTGGATAGCGGCAGCATGATCCGCCAATAGACCCCGAACTCGCTGCAGCCGTCAATCCGCGCCGCATCGGCGATTTCCTCCGGTATCGTCCGGAAAAATTGCCGCATGAGGAAAATATTAAAGGCGCCCCCACCGAAGAATGGCGGCACCACCAAGGGGAGGAAAGTATCCACCCAGCCCAGGCGCGAGAAGATGATGAAGCTTGGCACCAGCAATACCGCATAGGGCAAGAACAGCGTCGCCATAACGATGCCAAACCAGAAGTCTCTACCGGGGAAGCGCATACGCGCGAAACCATAAGCGCACAATGAAGACGTAAACACGACAGCCAAAACATTCAGACCAGCGACAATCAGCGTATTGCGAAAGTAAAGCCCGAATGGTTTGTACGTGAGCGCATAGACGTAATTCTGTGGCATGAAAGGGTCGGGTATCAGTTGCGGCGGAAATTGGAAGATATTGATCTGCGTTTTCAGCGAGCTTGATAGCAGCCACAAGAAGGGCGTTATCATGACAACGGCGAAGAACAACAGGAGAAACAGCGTCAGCCAATGGAAGAAGGTCTCCGCCCGGGATTTCGCGCTGCGTCCGGCTTCGATGAAATTGTCGGGTTTCTCGCTGAATCCCACGAAGCTCTCTCCTATTCGCCCGGATTCTCATAGTAGACGCGGGACCCGATATAACGAAAGACAAAGAACGACAGCAACATCAATATTGCGAATAGCAGCCAAGACAGCACAGAGGCATAGCCCATCTTTTGACTGCTAAAGGCCGTGCGCCATATATGCAGCACAAGGAAAAGCGTAGCGCGCTGCGGTCCGCCATCAGTGATCAAAAGCGCGCTCACAAAGACCTGGAATGAATTGATGAAACCGATAACAAGATTAAAGAAGATGATCGGCGACATCATAGGCAAAGTGACGTGAATCAAGCGCTGCCAGCGACCAGCGCCATCAATTTCCGCCGCTTCATAGAAAATCTGCGGGATGCCCTGCAAGCCGGCCAGGAAAATTATCATCGAACCGCCAACGCCCCAAACGGTCAGGATAACAAAAGCCAACATCACCCAGTTGGGATCCTGCAACCAACCAATCTTGGGACCGCCAAAGGCGCGAATGATGTAGTTGATCAAACCGAACTCGGTATTAAAGAGCCAAGCCCATAAGATGGCGTTTGCTACCGCAGGCACTATGCTCGGCAAAAAGTAGATGGTGCGGAATATGGCAATAAACCGGAATTTGCTGTTGATTAGGCTAGCCAGGAAAAAGGCGAAAACCAAGCCCAGGGGGACCGATATTGCCGAAAAGACGATGGTGACCTTGAGACTCTGCGCCAGAATCGGGTCGGAAACCAGCTTCTCGAAGTGGGCCAGTCCAATGAACCGAGGCGCTGATAAGAAATTCCACTTGTGCACGGTCAAGTAGCCGGCGACCATAGCTGGACCCAACCACCAGATCAGGAAGCCCAGAATAAAGGGCATGATGAAGAGATAACCCATCAAGGTGCGGCGCTGCTTGAGCGTCAACCGATTATATTGTCGGCTCAGCCAAAAACCCGGTTCTGCTTCCCGTTTCGCCGTTAGCGAAGTCATCACGACCTAAAGTTAATCTATCCAACAGGCAGGTGAAGCGGGAGAGCTTCTGATCTCTCCCGCCCGGACAAATGTCAAGCCTTTTGAATCACAGTAGCGCCAATTTAGCGCGGCGCCTCAGGGCGCGTTACATGTCTTCCTTGGCCGCCGTCAAGATCTCGTTTGCCGCGCGAACGGCGTCAGGCATGACATCCACTGCCATTTCGCCGTTTGCCAGCGCCTCAAAAGCCGGATTGATATAGTCGTTGGCCGCTTCAATGTAACCCGGTGGGATCGCTACGGCTACGCCATGCTTCGGCAGATAGTCGGTGGCAAACTGTGAGTAATTCGGCGGATGGATGCCTTCGCGGATCCAGCCCTCCAAGCCTTCTTCGGTCAGCATGGCGGACTGGTTGGGGATCCACAAGCCGATCTTGCAGAAATGCTCCTGGTAGAATGGCGTCGCCAGGAAACGCACCCAGCGCCAGGCTTCCTCCGGATGTTCCGTGGACGACAGCACCGAGTGGAAATGCGCCTGCATGATGCTGGCGGGCTGCGCCATCTTCGGCAGCGCGCCAGTGCCCATAGCGACATTCATCAGCGACGGGTTCATCCAAGAAAGCGCCCAAGATCCGTCCACCGCCATAGCCAGACGGCCCGTATCAACCATCTGAACATTATTCATGCCCAGGCTGGCCAGGGCGGCGCTGCGAGGCGCGACATGATGCTTATACACTAGATCAGAAATGCGCTGCAAACCCTCCATCGCTTCCGGTGAGTCGAGCCCGATCAGCCCCTCCTCAGTGAGGAATTCGCCGCCGTTGGCATGGGCAGCTAGCCCCAGAGGCATCCACCAGAAGGGCCAGTCAACCGCCCATTGAACGATGTCCTCGCTATCGAAGCCGGCATCGCCCGGATTACGACCGCTGCTGTCTCTGGTGAAGACCTTGCAGATTTCCAGGAATTCTTCCCATTCCCAGATCTCATCGTCCTGGAATCCCGGCGGTGTGATGCCCTCCGCCTCAAACATTTCGGCGTTGTAGTAAAAGTGATGAGCCACCCAAGTGGAGCCGATGCCGTACCAACGTCCGTTGACCTCACAGCGATTGGACTCTTGCGGCTCGATGAAGTAGTTGGGCTGCCCCAAAAGGGGATCGTTCTTGACCAAGTCGGTAATATCCATCAAAGCGCCGCCCACAGCCAAAGTCTCGTAGTTGTCGGACAGAATAAAGCCGGTGTCTGGCGCAGTGCCAGCGGCGAAGCTCGAAAGCAGAATGCGCCCGTATTCGCCCGCATCCGGTGTATGCTGCCACTCGACGGCGATATCTGGATTCTCTTCCATGAAGACTTCGATAGCCGCCTTAACGCCCTCGTCCTCGGCGACGCCGCCCCAACCACCGAATGTTATCGTGGTGACATCTTGCGCCAGCACCGGCGGCAGATAGCCAAGCTGCGCCAGCATAGCCGCCGCCGTTGCTGACCCGCCCGTCAACTTCAAGAACTCTCTACGTGAAATACTCATGATTGTCTCCTTACAAACCAATCTCGATAAACGATTGACCGGCCGCCTACAGGATCAGTTGCGCCCGGGCGCATCCCTCACCGGTCTGCAAAGTATACCCCCCCGCGCTAAATACAAGCAAATCGCTCACAGAATTCTTGCGGAAACCGTTGTCACTCTCTCATTCTCCTTAACATGACCGCAGCCAAACGCGCATCTCGCCCGGCTCGCGATTCGCCCACAAGTAATACGGTATCGCCCGAAAACGAAATGTGGACTCCGCAACCTGCTCGCGGCTGTGAAAACGATACAAGGCTGAATTGTCCGGCGACAGCTCGATTCGCAGCGCCTCGCCCTTTATTACCGCGACGCCTCCGAACAATTCGCCATCGAAAATCGCCTCGAGTTCCGTTGTCGATGGAATACAGACATTCGCCAAACGCGGACCATTATCGGCTTCTTCCAGGCAATAGATCAGCGGTCCCCGCTGCAAAGCGACCTGCCCCGCCACTTGCCTGATTTCACGATGCGGCAGCACACGCTCAACCGGCATCGCCAGCGCCAGTTCAACCCTGTCGCCGCCTGACCACTGCCGCGGCAGCAGCGCGTATCCGCGTTCCAGCTCGACCTCGATGCGCTCGCCATTCACCAACAGCTGATAGTCGTGGCACCAGTCCGGAATCCGCAGCGCCAACTCGAAACTCACGGGCTGCTCAGCATTGACCTCAAACACGATAGTCCCGTCCCAGGGGTACTCCGTCACTTGCTCCAAGCTAAAGCCCTGTCTGGCAACATCAAACGCTGCCGAGTTTTCGTGATATAGCTGTACGTAGACGCGGTTTCCCTGCTGCGAATAAGAATACTCGCCGATGCTCGCGATCAAGCGCGAGATATTCGGCGGGCAACAGGGGCAGAAGAACCAATCCACGCGCCTGAAGTGGCCGCTATCGAGGATGCCGCTCCAGCGCCCCATCGGATTGACGCCGGGGTAGGCCGCCAGGGGATTGGCATAGAAGAATCCTGCGCCGTCGAAAGACAGGCCGCTGAGGCTGCCGTTGTAGATGGCGCGCTCCATGATATTGATGTAGCGGCTGTCCGGGTCGAGGTGAAACATTCGCTGCGCCCAAAAAGCCAAAGCAATCGCGGCGCAGGTCTCGGCATAGGCCGTCTCGGTAGGCATATCATAAGCGAAAGTGAAGCCCTCGTTGGAATGCGATGGACCAACGCCGCCATGCAGGTACATTTGCCGCCGCGTCAGATCATCCCAGAGGCGGCGAGACAAAGTCAGCAATTCTTCATCGCCGGTCTCAAGCGCGACATCCGCGATGCCGGCGTAGAGATAGCAGGCGCGCACGGCGTGTCCGTTGGCTTCGGTTTGCTCGCGCAGCGGCGCGTGCGCCTGGCAGTAGCGGTAGGTCTGCGCCCAGAAATCCTCGCGTTTTTCGCCGCGCCTGGCCGCTTCAATGTCGAAGTAGCGCGGCTCTTGACCGCGTTCTTCAATGAAGTAAGCAGCCAGATTCAGCCAGCGCTCTTGGCCTGTCTCGCGATAAAGCTTGACCAGCGCCAACTCCAGTTCCGGGTGCCCGGGATAGCCGCGCAGCTTGCCGTCGTCAACGCCGAAGGTGGCGTCAATATGCGTTGCGAAACGCAGAAGTACATCCAGCAGCTTGGGATCCCCGGTGGCCTGATGGTAGGCGACCCCGGCTTCGATGAGGTGTCCTGCGTTGTACATTTCGTGCCAATCGCGCAGGTTGGTCCATTTGCCTTCCGGATGCAGGACGGGAAAATAGGTGTTGAGGTAGCCGTCAGCTTGCTGCGCGCCCGCGACGGCGTCGATGAGGGCCTCAGCCTGCGCCTTTAAGTCGGGGTCAGGATGGGTGGCCAGACTGTAAGCGACTGACTCAAGCCACTTGCCGGTATCGGAATCCCAGAACATATGAACCGTCGAGCGCTCCTTGGGAATGTCATGCGTCCGCGCCATTGACCAGGCTTTGATGCGCCCGGTTTCTTCCAGCTGGCGGTATATGGCGGGGATGGTGCGCTCCCGGTTTACCCGCTGACGCTCGGCCCAGAAGCCGGAATCAATCACGACTTGGCTGAGCGGCACGGGCGCAGCTCGATCTCGATTATTGTTCGCCACGGCCAGTCTCCCATCACCATCCTACGCTCATTGAATGCCAAACATATCACATTCAGCCCGGCTTGCCTACAAGTTCAGCCGGTGGAGAAGTCAAGTGACCGGGCGGATTCGCCATGCGCTCGGTTGCGCGGACTTCAGTTTCAGTGGTCAGGAAACAAAGCGCCTCTCGCATCCGCTGCGAAAGGCGCTCGGATCCGCTCGGATTGTGTAGCCCCTACGGGACTCGAACCCGTGTCTCCACCTTGAAAGGGTGGCATCCTAGGCCGCTAGACGAAGGGGCCGGCTATGACTGGCAAGGCTACAACGATAGGCTGCGCCAGTCAAGATTCATTTGCGCCCGGGACGGTTAGTATATCCATTGCGCTGACTTGGATTCTTGACCGCTGCTAGCCGGAGCCGTCGCTGTAGCTTGATCCACGTTTGTGAGGCGCCACCGGCGGCATTTCATCCATAGCCGCCTCGTCGTATAGCTCATGCCAGAGCGCGTCCAGCAATTCCTGTTCGAATTCGACGAAGTGGCAAATGTCGCAGATGTAGGCTCGTGTATTGGGAATGCAGAGCAGCTGTCCCTGGTAGACATCGGCGAAAGTGGTTCTCTGTGGCGCGCAGCGCCCTACGGTGCAGCGCGGGCAAGCGTAAGCTGTGGTCTTGGCGTCCATCACGTCAGCATCCTAATTCGGGATGATCCCGATTGAAGTATAGGGCCAATATCGGAATATCACCTGGCCCACGATCTTTTGCAGCGGCACAGCGTTGAATCGCCGCGAGTCGCGGCTGTTGTTGCGGTTGTCGCCCATGACAAAGTACTGATCCGCTCCCAGGGTCCAGGATTGGTCGCTGCAGCGCTGGATGCGGCAGGCTTCCTTGATATAAGACTCGTCCAAGGGTTCGCCGTTGATATGCACCCGTTGCTCGCGGATCTCCACCGTTTCGCCCGGCAAGCCAACGATGCGCTTGATGAGCATGATACCGCGTTCGGCTTCGCTCGGCACGAGAGAATTAAAGACGACGATGTCGCCGCGACCGGGCTGCCCCAGCAGATAGTGCACTCGACTAACCACTAGCCGGTCGCTCTCGTAAAAGGTCGGTTCCATGCTATGCCCGTCCACCAGCGATCGCGGTATCGCCAAGTCAAACAGCACGGTGACGGCAACCACGAATACGACCGTGCTGATGATCTCCAGCAGGAAACCGGGCGTATCCAGGCGCGGCCGCGGCAACTCGTCGATATGGCTGCGAAACATTATCCCTCCTAGGCCGCCCACAGGAGCGATGAGCCGGCTTGATCAGGCGCGCAGAGGCGGCATTGATTATAAGATTCCGCCACGGCCATCGCAATGCGCATTGCGTCAGTTCACCATTCTCAAGTCGCGGCTGCCTCCAACTCAACCGTCGCCGGCCTCTCCCTTGCTGGCGCGGGACCTAAAACTCAGACGAATCGGCGTGCCTTCAAAATCGTAGGCTTCGCGGAATTGGTTTTCCAGATAACGCTTATACGTGAAATGCACCTGGGACGGATCATTAACATGGAAGAGTATCAGCGGCGGATCGGCGCGCACTTGGGACGCGTAGAGGAACTTCAGCCGCTTGGCGCCTTTGCCGCGCGGCGGATGCTTGCTAATCGCTTCGCGCATCAAGCGGTTTACATCCGATGTCGGCATGCGGAAGAAGCGCGTCTCCCAGACCCGATGCGCCGCCTCCAAGACCTGATGGATGCGCTGCCCTTCCAGAGCGCTGATGAATAGTATCGGCGCATAGCGGACAAAATGCAGTCGGTCGCGGATATTTTCGCTGAAAGCATTCATGCTGAAGGCGTCTTTTTCGATGTCGTCCCATTTGTTGACGACAATCACCAAGCTCTTGTATTCGTTAATAATATAGCCGGCGATATGCTCATCCTGTTCGGTGACGCCCAGGTGGGCGTCGATAACCAGCAAGGCGACATCAGCCCGTCCGATGGCTTTCATGGCGCGGATCACACTGTATTTCTCGACGCCGGCTTCAATGCGGCCGCGGCGGCGGATGCCGGCGGTGTCAATCAAGGTAATGCGCTCGCCAAAATAGCTGATGTCCGTGTCGATGGCATCGCGCGTGGTCCCGGCTACATCGCTCACGATGGCGCGGTCGCGGCCGATTAGTTTGTTTAACAGCGTACTCTTGCCGGCGTTAGGCCGCCCGACGATCGCGATCTTCAGATGATCGTCTTGATCGTCCTCGTCGAACTCAGCCGCCGCTTCTCCAAAAGCCACGACCAAATCATCCAGTAAATCGCCAACTCCAAGCCCGTGAATCGCGCTCACGCCAACGACGGCGTCCAGGCCAAGGCTGTAGAAATCGTAGGCGTCGTTCGCGTGCGAAAGGTCATCGATCTTGTTCGCCGCGACCAGAACTTGCTTGTTGGATCGGCGCAAAATTTCGGCAATGGCTTCGTCGGCGGCGGTAAGTCCAGATTGCGCGTCAACCACCAGGATAATCACATCCGCGCCGGAAACAGCAATCAGCGCCTGCTCAATGATTTCAGCTACAAAATCAGCGCTGCCTTCGGCCAATGGCGATTCATCCCGCGCGCCGGCCGGCTGGTATATCTCGATGCCGCCGGTGTCAACCACCTGGAAAGTCACGCCGTTCCAGAAAGACTCGCCATGCAAACGATCGCGGGTAGTGCCCGGTATCTCATGCGTAACAGCGACGCGCTCGCCCACCAGGCGGTTGAACAGCGTACTCTTGCCGACATTCGGCCTGCCAACCAGGGCGACAATCTTCTTGCTTGACATTGCCTTGCATTCGCTCCAGATTCGGTGTGAGTTGCGCGGATCTATTGTAGACGTCGCCCGCGGCTTTTGGTAGACGGCGCGCATCGCCATTGCCAGGAACCGCCTCGAATGAATAGCAATGACACAGGCCGCGCCGGCGCCAGGAAAGACCAGCGCTGGATCAGTTCTCGGCCCTTATACCCGCGGCCGATGCGCTGTCTGCCGCCGCTTCGGGAGACCTGATCTCCACGTTCAACTCGGCCGGCGAAAGCGACACATTGGCTTCGCTGAGATCAGCTGCGGTGATAGAAATCGACGGCGTCAGATCGTAGACGCCCGGCGTCAATCCGTCCAGATCGACCACGATCTGAATGTCCTCAAGCGACAGCGCCTCCACATATACCACCGGCCCGGTCACAATGGCGGACGCGGTTTTGGGAACGATGGACACTTCGAAGCCATCGCCCAGCCCGATGTGGCCCACCTCAATGCTGTCGATTTGACGCGACACAACGATAGGTATGATCTCTATGGATACGGTGATATTGCTGTCCCCGCCCATGACGAAGAGCTCGTCATCGGGCAATTGCACCGGTACGCTGGTGACGAACCCCTCGTCGCGTCCTTCCAAACTTATAGGCGCCGTCAGCAGGGTATCAGAAATCTTCTCCAGCTGATCGGGCGCGCCGCTAACAAATAGCGACTCGGGTTCGTAGCTCTGGTTCTTCAACGTGAATCCATCCGGCAGTGTCGACAGCAAGACGTTGGGGCGTATGGCAATCTGACGAATGTCGTCACGGCGCGATATATTCACCGCGACCGAGGCTGTCTGCGGCTGCAGCTCGACGCCGGTCACGCGATTGCCGTCGGCGTCGATGGCATGCAAACGCAAATCGACCTCCAGCGGATTCCGGCTCGCCGAGAGATCCAGCTGCCCCCGAACCGCCACAACTTGAGACACCAGGCTGGCGGCTCCGCTCACCTGCGCCACATCGACATCCGGCTGAGGCTCATCATTTCTAAAGCCGATGGGCGGCGCTTTTACAAGCTCAATAGCAATGCGGTTATCACGCGACTCTCGCGGCTCCAATTCAATGCTGATCTGCGCCGGCTCAACGCGCGACACCAGGCGCCGGAAACCGTCGGGATTCGGACTGACCACTTCGACGGCCAGCGGCACGGAGTGCGTACCGGGACCCAGGCGCGACAGGTCAGCCCGTACGACGATGTCGCTGGCCAGCCGCGAAGACACAATCGTCTGAGAGCCTTGGATGGTCACATCCGCGGAGCGCGCCAGGCTGTTGATCATGACAGCCGTCGAACTGGGGACGAACTGAATAGGTATCCCGTAAAAGCGACGCTGCCTGATCGGATCGGCCGAGGTCACCGCAATATACCAGACGCCAGTCGCCAACAGCGCTGAAACCGCCAGCCAGAGCAGATTCCCCGTCATTTCCGCTCGCAGCAGCCGCCGAATCATGGCTGAGCCTGCTGTCTGCGGCGCGTCTGCATGCGCAGACGCAAATCATCCCACATCTCACGCGCCCGAGAACGGAAGGAGGCCCAGGATTCGTCGGTCTGGCCATAATAAGCGTTCAGAATCAATCGCAGTCGTTGCGAGTCGAGGTCAAGTATCATGCGGCCCGCGTTCGTCACCGAGATCTTGCCGGTCTCTTCCGACACGAGTACACAAAGCGCGTCGCCAACTTCGCTGATGCCCACCGCCGCCCGGTGCCTGGTGCCCAGATTGGGATTGGGCAGATTGCGGCTGGCGGTGATGGGCAGCACACTGGAAGCTGAGGCGATGCGCCCATCGCTGCTGATAATCACGGCGCCGTCGTGGAGCTCGGTGCGCGGCCAAAATACGGTAGCCAGCAAGTCAGCCGTCACGATACTGTCCAGGCTGATGCCGGTGCGGATATATTCCTGCAAACTGCTGTTGCGCTGCAATACGATCAGCGCCCCATGCCGCCGCGCCGACAGTTTTTCCGAAGCGGCGCAGACCTCTTCAATGACTGTAACGCGCGCTTCCTGCGGCGCTTGGCGCGATCCGATGATCAAGCCTCGTCCCAGGCGCTCCAGGACGCGCCGGATTTCCGGCTGGAATATCACTGGAATGGCAATGGCTAGCGCGGTAAGGCTGTTGGCGATCAACCAGCTCAGCGCTTCCAGACGCAGTACGGCAGCTACCGAAATAAGCCCGATCACCAACAGCGCGATGCCGCGGAACAGCGCCACCGCCTGTGTGCCGCGAAACATAAAGCTGATGCTATAAAACAGCAGAGTGACAATGCCTATATCGACGATGTCGGTCAGTACAAGGCTCTGTAATATGAGAAAGATTTGTTCCACGTTTGGTCTTTCGACGCCAGAAGCCGCGTTGCTCGCGCTTTGCGAAGGCCAAGTTTAGCTAAACTTACTAACCCAATAGGCCGCATCGGGTTATGCTATTTTAACAGCAATTTATGAGGCGGGCTGTGGAAACGCCTGAGCATTTTGACAGACGCCGACCTATCGTCGGGCAGCCGGCGGGGACTGTTAGTCGGGCACAAATTTGCGCTGGCTTGTTGAAGCGCGCGGCAAAAGCAAATGCTAAGCCAAAACGCTTAGGAGTATCGCCTTCTGCGCATGCAGGCGATTTTCGGCCTGTTCGAAAATTCTCGAGCGTACGCCGTCCATGATTTCGTCCGTGATTTCATCGCCGCGATGCGCCGGCAGGCAATGCAAAACGATCGCCGCTGAATTGGCCTTCCGCAACAATCCCGCGTTTACTTGATAGGCGCTGAATTCAGCCGCACGCTCGCCGGCTTCGGCTTCCTGCCCCATGCTGACCCAGGTGTCGGTATACACCACGTCCGCGCCAGAGACAGCCGCCTGCGGATGCGTATGCATTTCGATATTTACGCCGTTGCGGACGGCAATTGCGATAGCTTGCTCGCGGATCGGCGCCTTCATCTCATAACCTTCCGGAGTGGCGATGCTGAAATCCAGGCCGAAGTGAGCGCAGGCCAGAGCGACCGAAGCCGCCACATTGTTGCCGTCGCCCACAAAGGCCAGCTTCAAGCCACCCAGCCGGCCGAAACTCTCGCGCACGGTCAGGATATCGGCCAGTGCCTGGCAGGGATGGTAGTCGTCGCTCAAGCCATTGATGACGGGCACGCGCGAGTATTCCGCCAGTTCAACCACATCGCTGTGATCGAATACGCGAGCCATGATGCCATGCACGTAGCTGGACAGGACGCGCGCCACGTCAGGGACGCTTTCCCGTACGCCCAGGCCGATTTCCTGGGGACCCAGCATGATGGCGCCCCCGCCCAGATGCTTCATGGCCATCTCGAATGAAACGCGGGTGCGCAGGGACGGCTTCTGAAAGATCATGCCCAGGGTCTTGCCTTGCAGGACCGGGGCATTGCCGCCGCCGCGCCACTCAGCTTTCAAGCGCAGCGCCAGGTCAATTAGCTCGCGCAGCTCATCGCTGGAGCAGCTCGCCAAATCAAGAAAATGTTTCACAGCAGCACCAAGTCGCTTTCGATATCAGAATCTCAGGTAGATACGGTTCAGCGTGAATCGCGGCGCTCGCTGGCGGTCACTCCATGTCTTGCATGTCGCACCAGTCGCGGCCGTAGCTGGCGTTGGCGCGCAAAGGCACGCGCAGCGGCTTGCCATCGGGCAAGGCGGACTCCATGGTCTCGACCACAAGCGACTTCACCGCCTCAAGCTCGGTTTCTTTCACTTCCAGCACCAGTTCATCGTGGACTTGCAAGATCATCGCCGCGTCGAAATCCGCTTGGGCGAGCCGACCGTGCAGGTTGATCATCGACTGCTTCAGTATATCGGCGGCTGTGCCTTGAATCGGCATATTGATGGCCGCGCGTTCTTCGGCGGCGGTGCTGCGCCGGTTGCCCTTGGACTTAATCGCCGGATAATTGCGCCGCCGGCCGTAGAGCGTCTCGGTATAGCCATGCTTCCAGACAAATTCCTTGGTATCTTTAATGTACTGCTCAACGCCCGGCATACGCTCGAAATACGTCGCAATGAAGTCTTCCGCCGCAGCCAGGGTCAAATCACTGTCGCGCGCCAGCCGGAAGGCCCCCATGCCGTACATCAGGCCGAAGTTCACGCGTTTGGCGAAGCTGCGTTGCTCATAGGTAACATCGTCGGGGTCAATGCCGTTGACCGCGGCCGCGGTGGCGCGATGAATATCCAGGCTCTGATGGAAGGCGCTGATCAAGGTCTCATCCCCGCTGATATGCGCCATGACACGCAACTCAATCTGACTGTAATCGACCGCCAGCAGCAGGTATCCGTCCGGCGCCACAAAAGCCCGACGCACTTCGCGGCCAACTTCAGTGCGAATGGGAATATTCTGCAAGTTGGGGTTGCTGCTGCTGAAGCGCCCGGTGGCCGAGCCGGTCTGATTGTAGCTGGTATGCAAGCGACCGGTGCGCGAATTGACCAGCGCCGGCAAGGCGTCGACATAGGTGCTTTTGAGTTTCGAGAGTTCGCGGTAGTCCACGATCATGTCCACGATAGGATGCTGATCTCGCAGCGTGTCCAGCGTGGTGGCGTCGGTGGAGAAACCGAGCTTGGTCTTCTTGAGGCCGTCGGTCGGCAGCTCAAGCACCTCGAACAAGACGGTGTTGAGCTGTTTGGGGCTGCCAATGTTGAATTTGCCGATATTGCCGGCTTCGTAGATGGCTGATTCCAGCCTATGAATGCGAGCCGCCAAGCCGTCGCTCATTTCACCCAGGAAGTCGACATCAAGCGTAACGCCTTTGCTTTGCATGGCGCTGATAATGGGAATCAGGGGCAGCTCAAGCCTGCGGTAAAGCGCCGCCAGGTCTGGGGATTCCTGTTCAAGCTCGGCGCGTATTGGCTTGACCAGTCGAAAGGTCATGGTCGCGTCAGCAGCGGCATAAGGGGCGGCGGCTTCAATCTCGACCCTGTCCATTGAAATCTGGTTCTTGCCTTTACCCAGCAATTCAGAGATTTCTGTCATCTGTATATCAAGCGTCTGCGCCACCAAAGCCTTTAGACCCAGAAACTTGCTGATCGGGTTTTTGACCCATTCCGCCAGCATGGTATCGAAGGCGATGGGCGTCACATGGATGCCGTAGCGCTGCATAATCATCAAATCGTAGACGGCGTTGTGCGCCGTCTTGGGAATCTTCGGGTTTTCCAGCGGGCCGCGCAGCGCGTCAAGTACCGTGTCGAGCGGCAGTTGCTCGCCGACCGGCTGCGCGAACATATCAGGCTGTCCCTCGCCGCCACTGACCCGATGCCCAACCGGCAGGTAATAGCCGCGCTCGCCATCCACAGCCAGCGAGATGCCGACCAGCTCAGCGGACATTTGGTCGATGCTGGTGGTTTCGGTGTCGAAAGCGATCATCTTGGCGCCGTTTAGGGCGTCAACAAACTCGCTCAGTTGCGCCTCGTCGCGGATGATGACGGTCTCGACGACTTCGTGGGCTTGCGCGATAGTGGACTCGAAGTCCTCGCCGTGCAGCTGGCCGTAGACGCGGTGCAGCCGCTCGCGCATGGTGCGGAATTCAAGCGCGGAAAAGAGGCCGTCCACCAGCGAGAGTTCAAAGTCTTGAGCAAGGCAGGCATCCAGGTCGAGCTCAACAGGCAGGTCGGTCATTATCGTCGCCAGCTTGCGGCTGAGATAAGCCATGTCTTTCTCGGCGATCAGGCGATTGCGCACACGCGTGCCGATGTCATCGAGATGCTCGTAAATGGTGTCCAGGTCGCCGTAATCTTGCAGCAGCTTGGTGGCCGATTTCTCGCCGACGCCCTTCACGCCGGGGATATTGTCCGAGCTGTCTCCCATTAGCGCTTTCAGGTCTATCAGCTGGTTTGGCTCCAAGGCGTATTTGTCGCGAAAAGCCGCCACATCCATCACGACATCGGGCCCGCCCCGCTGCGGCAACTGCACACGAACATGCGGGCCCAGCAATTGCAGTATGTCGCGATCGCCGGTGGCGATGTGTACGTCCAAGCCCTGCTCAACCGCTTGCCGGCTGATCGTGCCCAGGATGTCGTCCGCTTCCATATTCGCCATGGTCAAACGGGGAACGTTAAAGGCTGCCACCAGGTCTTTGATGCGGTCGATCTGGGCTGACAAGTCCTCGGGCATTTTGACCCGCGTGGCTTTGTACTCGGGATAAATCTCTTCGCGCGCGCTTAGCCCCTCGTCGAAGGTGACAGCCAAATACTTGGGCTGATGATGCTCGACCACATCAAGCAGCGTTCGGCTGAAACCGTAGACGGCTCCGGTGCTTTCGCCCGCTGAGGTGGTGAATCCGCCGCGTTGCAGCGCGAAATAGCTGCGGTAAGCCAAGGCATGGCCGTCTATCAGATACAGGATTTCTCGCGCTGCCATAAGCTCCCGCTCGACGCTCGACTGCTGTCAGGTTGGGAAAGAGTATAATCGACGGCTGGGATTTTGTCACAGGCGGACTTGACCCGCGGCCACGGGCGGGAATTCGAGATGCGTAAGCTAAGAATGCTGACGTTTAGTGGCGGGCGAAATGGAGGAAGTTGCGCAGCTCGCGTTCGCTCAATTCGCGCCCGGGCTGCAACACCAGATAGGCATCAGCCCACAAATCGTCCGGCAAAGCCTTGTCTTCCGAGCAGGCGATGCTGCGCGAGCGATCCATCACCGTGCGAATGAGCGACTCGGGCGACGCGCGTCCGGGCGCGTCCGCGTAGAGATAGATGAAGTCTTGGTGCGCATCCAGGCGGTGTACGCGCCAATTCAGCGCGTTCAACTGAACTTCGAGCCAGAATATCAGCTGCTCGGCGACGCTTCGGCGCAGCAGCAGGGCCGGATCCGCCACCATCCAGACGAAGGCGATGGGGCTGCGCGAATCGGCCGGGTCAGCGAGCGACTCCGCCGCCGCGGCTTCCTCAGGCGGCGCCTCGGCTTCGGCAACGTTCGCCAGCGCGCTCAGCATGCGGTCGCCCTGGCGGCGAATATCATGCAGTTGCTTGCCGCCGGCGAAGATCATCGTCAGCGTATGGTCGCCCACGGTGCCGCGCGAGCAGAGCATGTAATCAGCGCCGGAGCTGGGAAGCTTGATGAAGCGTATGCGTGACTGCTGGTCTTGCGCGCCCCAGTCGTCCTTGATGCAGCCGCGGATAGCGCGGAATTGCTCCAGGCTCATATTGCCCGAAAAAGCCACGATTCGGCCCCCATGCGTCAACACGGTCGCATCGGCTGTCATATCGCTCATAACCCGTGTCATGGTCAGAGCCAATTGAGCCAGGTAGGGGTCGCGGTCTCTGCTTGACAGCAGCCCCCAAGCCGAAACGGCGGTACTGTCACTCTGCTCTTCGACTGAAGATGCTATGCCGGCATCCGCCGACAAGTCTTCCTGCGAATTGCCGGCTAACTTCGCGGGGATGGTGGTTTCGCCCGCGCCTTCCAAAGCGCTTATGGGCGGCAGGGTATCGGGCAGAAAGCTCGGTTCCCGGATGAACTTCCCGGTCTCGCGCAGCCAGGCGGGTATGGCTTCTCGGCCCGGCGCCCCCGGCAATTCCCGCGTCGTGTCAAAGAGCGATTCCATCGTCAGGTCTTCCAGCAGCGTACTTTCATCCAGCACGGTGTTGAGCATCCGTTCAAAGGCGGCGCTGTCTTGCATGTCGTCGGCATTATGCGCCGGCGCTGCTTCCGCCGGAAGCTCGGCTTGCGCCGGCGTCCGGTCGTTGCTGAGATCCGCCCCAAAGCGCTCCGCCAAGTCGCGCAGCGTCTCGAGTTCACTGGCGGCGGACAGTGGGCTTTCATCCGATTCCACAGCGCGAATTTGGGTATCCGGTGAGCCAGCGTCGTCAATCCGCAGGACGCGATAACGAACGGTATCGCCCTCGTCCTCAGGCTCAAGCAATAGCTCCATGGTGTCATATACGGGGTGGGTCGGCGGCTGCGGATTCAACAAGTCCAGCGATGCCTGCAAGCGCCGCCGCGTGTAATTGAGCCCGAATTCGTCTTCCAGGGCGTCGCCGACCAAAGCCTCCAGCTTAATGGTATCGTCGCTCAGTTCCCCCGGCTGATTCCCCGGCGTCTGAAGCAGCGTACCGATATCGGCCTCCAGCGAGCAGTTAAGCACGGGAATCAGATCCCGCGCCAGCACCGGTACATCGACAACACCCTGCACACGATAGCTCTCGGCAAGCGCGTGCGCGTCCGGCCGGTCAGGCGCCAGCACAATGGCGATGTCCTTTTGGCGCGACCGAATCATTTCAATCATGATAGCCGGCGCTATAGTCAGGTTGTCGACATCCAGCAGGACCAGGTGTTGCGGCGCCTCGCGCAGCTGCTCCATGGCATTGCGCACTTCCGCTACTGTAGTCACGCTGTATTCACCCAGCGCCTCCAGGGCGCGTTTGACGTCAATCGCGAACTGCACGTTGCGCGTGATTAGCATGATCTGTTTAATGGCAATGGCCATGGTGGATTCCGCCGCGGCAATCGGAAGAACTTACAGCGATTTTAGCACAAGTAGCCGACGCTACCAACGAATCGCGGGTCAGCCGGAGACCACCGCGATGCCGCCGCAATCGCCGTATTCGGTGGTGAAATCTCCGCTAACCCAGCCGACTCGCCCCTCGACGTTCAGGCGCTGCCAGCTGCGCTCGCTGTTGCGGCCGGTGATCGGCGCCAGCGTAGCGCTAGCGAGCACGGTGATGATCTGATACCCGGTGCTTGGCCCGGTGCGGAAGTTCAGCCCGCCCACATTGACCAAGGCGCGGCAAACGCCGTCATCAGGAATAAAGGGTATATCGCCCGGCTGGGCCGGAGTCGCCAAGACCTGCGCTGGCGACTCACGCACAACCACGTCGATTTCATCCGGCTGGCTGACGATCTCGCCGCGATAAGCCACAGCCCGTAAGGTGATTGTGCCCAAATCGCGCCGCTGCGGCGTATAGTTCAGAATCGCCTGCAATGCCAGGTCCCCTTGCAAAGACTCGGACGAGACCGTGCGCACGATTTGGTTGTCGACGAACAACTGTACGCGATTGACGCCGATGCTGTCGCCAGCCATGACTGACACCAGGATCTCTTCGCCCAAGACAAATTCAGCGCCGCCGCTGGGCGAGGCGATTTGAATGCTGGGCGGGCCGGTCGGCGACTCGGTAGCCCGCGCCGGGCTTGAATCAGTAGCGCGCGCCTGCAAGTTGCAAGCGGCGAGCGCCAGGCAAATGCTGATTGCCAGCAATCGCGCGGTGAAAGCTCGAATTGTCATTCTGCGTCCGCGATTCATCAACCGGCGACAACCAGCAGGGGGTCAGCCTGTTTCTGACGCTCAGGCAGGCGCGCTTGCATGCTCCAGGGTCCCGTCCAGGTGACTTCGACCCGCGCCAGACGCCCTTTCCAATCGCCCTCAGCTTCAAAGAAGACCAGCTTGTTCTGCGGCGTACGGGCGCGCCAGCGGCCGCGATGTTTCTCTTCCACCAGGACTTCGACAGTTTGGCCCAGGTACTGCGAATTGATCTCGGCCACGACGCGAGCCTGCAAATCTTCCAGCAGCTTGTGGCGCTCGCGCTTTTCGGCATCGGGCACATCGTCCGCCATGCGCCGCTCGCTGACCGTTTGCGGCCGCGGACTGTAGCGAGCCAGATGCGCTTTGTCCAGCTTGAGCGCTTCGAGCAGGTCGTAGGTGCGCATGAATTGCTCGCGGGTTTCACCCGGGAAGCCCACGATTATGTCCGTATGGATCGCTGCGTGCGGGATAATCCGGCGTATTTTGGCCACCAGCTTGCGATATTGATCAGCAGTGTATCCGCGCCGCATCCGCGCCAAAACTTCATCGTCCCCGGCCTGGATAGGCACTTCAATATGGGGCATGACGCGCGGCAACTCGGCGACCGTTCGCAGCAGTTTCTCGGTCATCCAATTAGGATGGCTGGTCAAAAAGCGAATTCGCTCCACCCCGACTTCTTCAGCGGCGTCATGCACAATGCGCAACAGGTCGGCCAAGTCAGGTCCGTCGGGGATGTCTTTGCCATAGCGATCGACGATTTGACCCAGCAGCGTAATCTCTTTGACGCCTTGCAGCGCCAGGCTGCGCGCCTGCGCCACGATTTCGCCGACGCGCCGGCTGCGCTCAATTCCGCGCCGAAAGGGAATGATGCAGAAGGAGCAGGCATGCGAGCAGCCGTAGACGATCGGCACGTGCGCGCTGACCAGTTGGCCGTGTTCATGCAGGGGCAGGATAAGCTCGCCATCTTGCAAGGCGTCGCGCGATTCGCGCGCCCGCGCCTCCAGCTCGAGCACAGCGGCTTCGTCCATGCGCTCCTTGAGAAAGCTGACCATGGGCGCAGGATCCGAAGGCGGCATGAAGACATCGACAAATGGCAGACGCTGCCGCATCCAAAGCGGATCGCGCACACCAACCATGCAGCCCATGACGCCGATCACTTTGTCAGGCTGCGCTTCCTTGATTTTGCTCAGCAGCTGCAGTCGCCCCAGCCCCTTGTCTTCGGCGCTTTGGCGCACGACGCAGGTATTGACGACCATGATATCGGCTTCATCGCCGTTCCGCGTTGAGCTGTGGCCCAGCTTCTCCAGCTCAGACGCCAGCAACTGCGAGTCGGCCACGTTCATTTGACAGCCGAGCGTCCAGATATGATATTGCATAATTCGCTTAACCTCTTGACCGCCGCATATTGTAGTTGAAGCCGGGGCCCCGGTCAATGCGCCGTCAAATGGGGAGCAGCGGCGCCGCTCAAGCCCAGACGATTTTCCGCGGCGCGAAGGATGTGTGCAAATACTCGTGAAAGGGCAATATACGCACTGAAAAGCCGACATTGCCGGTCAGTTGGAATACATGCTCCGCGGTGAAGGTATGGACGCCATCGCCATTTTCGCTTTGGACGTACATGTCAACGGATTGCCCCTCGCGTATATTGCCGGCGCTGTCCAGCATGCCGTAGTAGAGTTGTACGCTTACATCTTGCGGCTGCAAGCTCCCCAGCATCACGCGCGCATGAATATCAGCCCGACTGCCGACTTCAACATGACCGTCGCAAATATCCACATCCAGGACCTTCACGTCGTGCCAAACTTGGTCAAGCATCCGGCCCCAATTCACAAAGGCCGCCGTATCCTCGTATCCGTCACGGGTCATCGCCTGGCTGACTTTGAAGCGCGGCAGATAGAGCTTTTCGGCGTACTGTTGCACCATCCGATGGGTATTAAAGCGCGCCGCCAGCGACGACATGCTGTGCTTGACGCGGCGGATCCACTCGCGCGGCAAACTACCGCGCGCCTGACCGTAGAACAGCGGCACGATGTCCTGCTCCAGCAGATTATACAAAGCCTGGCTTTCTACATAATCCTGGTGCGCCCATTCGTCCTCGGGATATTCCTCGCCGTGCCCGATGGTCCAACCTACATCCGGCGCATAAGCCTCAGCCCACCAGCCATCAGGAATGCTGCAATTCAAGCCGCCATTGTAGATGACCTTCATGCCGCTGGTGCCGCTGGCCTCCTTGGGGCGGCGCGGCGTGTTCAGCCAGACATCGACGCCCTGCACCATGTAGCGGGCGACATTCATGTCGTAGTTTTCAAGGAAAACCACCGTATTTCGGAAGTCGTCATCACGGGCTACGTTCACTATCGTGCGGATGAATTCCTTACCCTCATTGTCATGCGGATGGGCTTTGCCGGCGAAGATAAATTGCACCGGGCGCTCGGCATCAGTCACCAGCCGGCGCAGCCGCCCCAAATCGCGGAAGATCAAGGTGGCTCGTTTGTAGGTTGCGAAGCGCCGCGCGAAGCCGATAGTCAGCGCCTCCGGATTCAGCACGTCGTCAGCCGATTCAATCTCGGTCTGCGACATGCCGCGCCGCTGCAATTGCAGGCGCAGCCGATCGCGAGCGAAAGCCACCAAACGCTCGCGGCGCCGGACGTGCGTGCGCCACAATTCGGCGTCCGGAATACTATTGACGCCTTGCCATACTTCCGGGCGCGATTCTTCTTCCCGCCAGGCCGGGTCCAGATAGCGGTCGAAGAGCTGCGCCATCTCCTGGCTGACCCAAGTCTGCACATGGATGCCGTTGGTGATGGCGCCGATAGGAACTTCATGCTCCGGGACGCCGGGATACATCCAGTTCCACATCGCGCGCGAAACTGCCCCGTGCAATTCGGCCACGCCGTTGGTGCCCGATGACAGGTTCAAAGCCATCACCGACATAGAGAACAATTCATAATGTCCCATATTCTCGCGGCCGAGGTCGAGAAACTGGTCGCGCGACAGACCCAGCTCAGCCATCAATTCGCTGAAATGCTCGTCAATCAGGTCGAAGCCAAAGCGCTCCAAGCCCGCCGGCACGGGCGTATGAACCGTGAAGACGCTGCTGGCCGCGGTCAGCGCTTTCGCCTGTTCAAAGGTCAAGGAACCCTCGCGCATGCTTTGGCGAATCCGCTCCAGAAGCAAAAAGGCGGAGTGCCCCTCGTTCATGTGATAGATGTCGGCTGCGATACCTAAAGCGCGCAGCAGCCGCACCCCGCCGATGCCCAGCAGAATCTCCTGGCGGATGCGCGCGCGCCGATCGCCGCCATATAGCCGGTCGGTCAGATTGCGGTCTTCCGGGCGACCATTGTCATCGATATTCGTATCGAGCAGATACAATGACACGCGCCCAACCTGCACCTTCCAGATTTGGGCGAAGACCTCCCGCCCGGGCAGCGGAATCGATATCTTTACCGGCGCGCCGGCCTCGTCCGTCTGCAGCTTCACCGGCAGATTCACATAATCATTGATCGGGTAGGATTCCAGCTGGTAGCCGTCGGCATTCAGGTACTGCTGGAAATAGCCCTCCTGATACAGAATGCCAACGCCAACCAAGGGCAGGTTCAGGTCGCTGGCGCTTTTGAGATGGTCGCCACTGAGCACGCCCAAGCCGCCGGAGTAATTCTGCAAGCATTCCGTTAAGCCAAATTCCATCGAGAAATAGGCGATGACCGGCGGACGCTCCAAATGCCCGAAGCGCCGGGCAAACCAACTGTCTTCGGCCCGCATATAATCGTCGTAGGCTTGGCAGACGCGGGCGTAATGCGCCATGAACGAGCTATCGTCGACCAAGGAATTCAACCGGTCCTGATCCATCAGTCCCAGCATCCATTCCGGGTTATGCTGCGTCTCTTCCCACAAGTCGGGGTCCAGGCGCCGGAATAGCGAAATCGCTTCGTGATCCCAAGCCCAGCAAAGGTTGTAGGTCAACTCGCGCAAGCGCCGCAACTGCATGGGAAGTTTCGGCGCTACATTGACCCGGGCAACCGGCTGTACCATTGTATTCTCCTGAGTAGTTAGCGAATCTGTCAGCATTACAAGCCGCGCATTGTATCGCGTTATTGGAGAAAATTACATCTCGACTCGCGCCGATTGAGCGCAGTGAACTATGACGCGCAGCGCTAGCATATAGCTAATCCGTACAATGTCCGCCGCGCGTTAATTGGCAATATCGGCAGAATCGCTACTATCCGTTTATCAGTTATGATAGGATAAGATTGTCTTGCGTTTACTTACGGCGTCGACCTGAACCGGCGAAGAGGACACATGCTGAAGAAACGGTACTTGAAGAGCAAGCCAGTATGTAAAGTAACTTTCTATACCGCGCCTGAGCTTGACGCGGAGAATGTGGCGCTTGTTGGCGACTTTAATGAGTGGGATGAACGCGCTACGCCGATGAAGCCGCTCAAGGACGGCCGCTTCAAAGCCACGGTCGAGCTGCCGGTCGATCAGCGCTTTCAATTCCGCTATCTGGTTGACCGCCAAGTCTGGCGCAACGATTGGGCAGCTGACCGGTATATTCCCAATCCATTCAGCGGGGACAACTCAATAGTCGAGGTTTAGCGATGATAAAGAAGACGCTGCGCAAAAATGGACGCATTTATGTGGGCTTCTACACCGAAGCGATTCCAGAAGCCGAAACCGTCCACCTGGTAGGCAGTTTTAATGGCTGGGACACCAAGGCGCATCCCATGCGGCGGCTCAAGGACGGCCGCTTTATGGCATCGTGTGTTTTCGCAGCGGGCGCCAGTCACGAATATCGCTTTCTGGTGAATGGCGAAACCTGGGTCAACGATTGGGATGCGGAAAGCTACGCGCCCAATCCACACGGCGGCGACAACTGCGTCGTGACGACCTAAGCGACCGAGCAGTTCCCCACCAGGAAGACCTGCCCTTTTTCGTTCAGCGGTTCACGCGATCGCGCCAGGCGACCAGCGCTTCCAAAGTCCCATAATCGGGCGGTACCTTCGTCATCATGATGAAATGCGTACATCCCGCTTCAGCGTAGGCGTCAAGTTTGTCGGGAATGTCGCCTTCGTCGGTCAGCGACACCGTGCGTTCGATTTCAGATGGGTCCCGTCCCAGCTCGGCGCACCATTGGTCGAGCACAGCGCATTTATGCGCGTAGACATCGGGCGGACCAAAGCCATTCCACAAGTCAGCGTACTGAGCAGTTAGCTTGAGCGTGACTTTTTCGCCGCCGCCGCCGATCATGATGGGAATGGGATTACGAATTGGCGGCGGCAACTCCTGTTTCATGCGCGCCTTGATGACAGGCAGCGCCTCGCCCAAGTCGCGCAAGCGGCTGCCCGCTGTGCCGAATTCGTAGCCAAACTCCGCATAATCCTTCTCGAACCAGCCAGCGCCAATGCCCAGAATCAGGCGTCCGTTGCTGATGTGGTCGACGGTATTGGCCATCTGCGTCAGCAGCGCCGGATTGCGGTAGCTGTTGCAGGTGACCAGCGTGCCGATTTCCACGCGCGAGGTCAGCATGGCGATGGCGGTCAGCAAGGTCCAGCCTTCGAAGTGATTGCCATTGCCTACGTCGTCGCCATAAAGCGGAAAGAAATGATCCCAATTCCAGATTGAGTCCACACCCAGCGATTCCGACGTCTTCACCGCCTCGGCGTAGGCGGCGTAACTGACATGCTGCGGATGCAACTGTACGCCAACTTTGATTTTGCTCATATTGGTGCCTTTCTGCCCGCGCGGGTTAACTCCAGGCGGGGCGGTTATTCAATCCCTTTACCTGCGTATTCTTGAGGCGAATTCGACATCGCTGCCAGCCGGCACGGTCATATCGCTGAAACCGGCGAAACTCTCATGCGTACAGTCGGCGCCAATAATGGACCCGGCGCCGACTGTGAATTCCGGCGGGATACGCGAATTTTTGCCCACGCTGGTGATCTTCAAGTCACCCATATCCTGCCAGGAACCCACGCGCGCGTTCTTGCCGATGACCGCGATTTTATCCACCAAAGCCCGGTCAATGCGAGCGCCCGCTTCGACATAGGCGTCGTTGAGAATCACCGACTCGCGGATGACCGCGCCGGGACCCACGAAGACTCCGGGCGACAGTATCGAGCGTTCTATCCTGGCGCCGGCGCCGATAACCGAGCCGTCGGTGATCATGCTGTCGATAATTCGCGCGTCGGCGCCGATGCGCACCGGCGGCCGCTCTTCACTGCGCGTGTGGATCACCCAGGTGCGGTCGTTCAAGTTGAGCGACGGCGGGCTCGATAGCAAGTCCATGTGCGCTTCCCAATAGGCGTCGATTGTGCCGACGTCTATCCAGTAGCCGCCATAAGGGTAGGCGAATATATTCATGCTTTCCGCCACCATCTTGGGCAAGATATTCTTGCCGAAGTCGCGCTCGGAATCGGGATCATTCTGGTCTTCAAGCAGGACGCGCTCCAGCGTCGAATAGTCGAAGACGTACACGCCCATATTCGCCAGATTGCCGGGGGGCTTCGCCGGCTTCTCCACGAAATCGACCACGCGAAAGTCCTTGTCCGTGTCAACAATGCCAAAGCGGCTGGCTTCATCCAGCGGTACGCGAATAGTGCAGACCGTCGCGTCAGCGCCTTTGTCGCGGTGATACTGCACCAGCATGTCATAATCCATCTCGTAGATATGATCGCCAGACAAAATCAGCACAAACTCGGGCCGTCCCTGGCGCACGAAGTTGAGATTCTGGGCGACCGCATCGGCTGTGCCGGCGTACCAGTCGGTATCAAAGCTGCCCTGGAAAGGCTGCAGCATTCGCACGCCGCCGGTGAATGATCGATCGAGGTCCCAGGGACGCCCTTTGCCAATGTGATCGTTTAAGCTATGCGGACGATACTGCGTCAAGACCAGCACATCAAAGACATTGGAGTTGACACAATTGCTGAGCGCAAAGTCAATGATGCGATATTTGCCGCCAAAGGGCACAGCCGGCTTGGCGCGCTTGATGGTTAGTACGCCGAGGCGCGTACCTTTGCCGCCCGCCAATATAACTGCCTTAATTTTCACGCGCTACTCCTTCATCATCGCAAGTCTTCCTTCCAATATCAGCCCAATATCAGCGCATTAATTCATCCGAGACGGCTCAAGGCTTTGTCCCGAGCTTGCCGGTACATGGCCGCGTATTTCTTGGCGCTCTTCCGCCAACTGAAGTCGCGCCGCATACCGCGCCGCTGCATGCGCCGCCAGGCTTGCGGCCGCTCTTCGTATACATCCAAAGCCCAATTGAGCGTTCCTTCTACGGCTTGCGGCTGCTGCCAATGGAAAACGAAGCCCGTGCCTTCGTCCGCAGCGGCATTATCATAGTTAATGACGGTATCGGCGAGCCCGCCGGTCTCGCGGACGAGCGGCAGAGCGCCGTAAGTCATGGCTATCATCTGGCCCATGCCGCAGGGTTCAAAGTGGCTCGGCATCAAAAAGATATCACAGCCGGCGTAGATTTGCTGCGCCAGCGCGCCGTCAAACTGCAAGAAAGCCCGCGTTTTGTCGCCGAAATCTTGCTCCAATTGCCGGAAGGCTTGCTCGATTGCCGGCTCGCCCGCGCCCAAGGCCACCAGCTGCAAATCGCGAGCGCCCATAACCTCGCGCAAGGCAGGCAAAGCCAGGTCGAAGCCTTTTTGCGCCGCCAATCGGCTGACGATTCCGACCAGGGGCGCATCTGCGCGCAAGGGCAGCCGCGCGGCGGACTGCAGATGTCGCTTGTTGGGCGGGCGCTCGGTTATGAAGTTGTCCGCGTCAAAATTGTTGGCCAGCTTGGAGTCGGTCGCGGGGTCCCACAGGTCGCTGTCCAGGCCGTTGAGGATGCCGCGCGAATCGGCCGCCCGCCGTTCAATGAGCGGCGCCAGGGCGTAACCCGCGTAGGGATACTGGATTTCCAGGGCATAACGCGGGCTGACCGTGGAAATCATGTCGCTATAGGCGATTCCAATCCCCAGCAGGTTATCCGCCAATCCGAGCGCTAGCAAGTCGGGATGATGCCGGCCGTCTATGCCCGCGCGCCATAGAAAACCGCCGGCGCGCTCGCCCTGATAAGCGACATTGTGGATGCTGATCACGCTGGCCAGCTTCGCCAGCTTACCGCCGCCATGCTCGCGAATCATGAAGGGCAGCAGAGCCGTGTGCCAGTCATTGGCGTGAAGCACATCCGGGAACCAGCCTTCGCGCGCATCGAGATGGAGCAAAGACGCCATCACGGCCTGATTAAAAAAGACGAAGCGCTCTATATCCCTGTCCCATTGGCTGTAGACCTCTCTTTCCAATCCAAAATGGGGCGGCGACTGCAGCAGATAAAATGGAATGCCGTCATATTCCGCGGCATAAAGCGTCACCTGGCTTGTCCCCAGC
Organism: Anaerolineae bacterium; assembly: GCA_022823165.1. Classification (GTDB taxonomy): domain Bacteria; phylum Chloroflexota; class Anaerolineae; order Aggregatilineales; family Phototrophicaceae; genus UBA6055. The sequence goes on from JAJDXR010000062.1 coordinate 32,090, forward strand.
CGATGCGTAAATTCGAAGTTCAATAGAGGCTCGACGCCGAATTGCTCGTGATGGACGAAGCCGTAGCCGGGCAGAATGACGCGCGCATCGACATCGAGCCGGCGCAGAGCCGCGGGAAGCGAGCCGACGACATCGGCCAGCCCCCCCACTTTGGCAAAGGGCACTGCCTCAGCGCTTGCCAGCAAAACCTTCATTGGCTCGGATTCTCCACAAAAACGACAAGCAAAGAACTGCTTGTAGCGCTTAGATTCAAACACGATTCTGACCGCGTTGCCAGTCCCTATCGCCTGTGCTAGTATTCCTGTCAGGCGGCAACCATGACGCGGGACAACTCATGATTCAAAGACAGCGCCCACAGCAGCAGCAAAAGCTATTGCCGCAAATCACGTTCCTGGCTTTGACTTTCCTGGCCGCCGTCAGCGGTACCTACTTGGCGCTCACCTTATACGAGGGCCAGCGCGAAGGCCATGAGATCCCGCAGATCATCACCGTTGAAGTGATTTACACCGCCACGCCCCTGCCCACCAAGCTGGCGACCGCCCTGCCCGCAGCGGCGCCGGGCGCTCAGGTCGAGTTGCCGGCGGACATCGCGGCTGAAGCGGAAGGGGCGTCCGGCCGGTCGATTGATCCCGGCGCTCTTGGCGCCCGCGATGTCACCATAAGTACGCCGACGCCGGCGATCGCCGGCGGACCAATTATTGATTCGACTTGCGAGTTTTATACAGTCTTGGCCGGTGATTCCGCTTATTTTATTGCGCTGCGCAAGGGTGTAGAACTGGACGACCTCCTGCGAGTCAATGGCATGACAGTTAATTCGGCTTCCAACCTGCAAATCGGCCAACGGCTGCTGATCCCGCATCCGGGCTGCCGCGTTGACGAACGCACGGGCGAACCGCTGCCGGTGACGCTCGAGCCCAGCTCGACGCCGCCGCCCCCCCCCACCAGTACGCCAGCCGAAGCGCAATTCGCAATTCAGGACGCGCAAGGCCTGGGCGACATCACTGCCGAATCCATTCGCCTGCAAAATATCGGCGGCAACATCAATATCAGCGGTTGGACGCTGTCGGACGCTGATGGCAATAGCTACCGCTTCCGTGATGTCCTGCTATTTCCACAGACTGGCGTCGTGCTGTATACACGCAGCGGAACCAGCACGGCGAATGCGCGCTTCTGGGGCCGAGAGGAAAGTGTTTGGTCGCCCGGAGAAGCAATGACGCTCTCCGACTCGCAAGGGCGCGTCGTGCAGACGCTTCGACTGCCCGGGCTTGATGAGAGCTGACAAGCTGCGCCAAAGGACCGCAGAGGCATTTTCTGATGGAGCGCTGGACTCGCATCGTTGACCATTTGCTGGGCGAGGCCATCGGCGACGGCGACATTTCCGATCTGCCCGGCGCCGGCCAGCCCTTAGCCTCGCACGAGGACAGCCATACGCCGCCGGATCAGCGAACCGCCTTCAAGATAATGCAGGATAATGAGGTCGTGCCGGCCTGGATGGCCTTGGCCAAGTCTGTCGATCAGGGCGAAACGCGGATTCGGGCCGAGGTCGCGTCAAATGCCGCGCAACTGGAGGCGGCAATCTCAAGCGGCGCCAACGCGCCCGAGCGGTCGCGCACCCTCACTCAACTTGAATCGCGCATCGAAAGACACAATCGCGATGTGCTGCTGCACAACCTGACAGTACCGCGCGGTATTCCGCACCGGTCAACGCTGAACAGCCGCGCCTTGCTCAAGCAGGCGCGCGCCCAAACCAAACTAAAGACCTGAGCTATACCGACGTAGCGTTTTCCGGTTCTTCAGCCTCGTCGGTTTTACCCTTGGCGCCTTCCTGCAAACCCTTGCGGAAATTCGCCACGGCTGAGCCAAGTTCACCGCCGATGCGTGATACGCGCCCCACGCCAAAGAGCAAAATAACTATCGCAAGAACCAGAAGAAGTTCGGGTCCACCAAGACTTCCCATAGTGTTTTCCTCGTACATTGTTTTGAATCGTTGAGTGATTGTACCACAGATGCCCGGCATTTCGAATTGGGCGGAGTGGTTTATTCAGAGCAATCGCGCCAGATTATTTTTACCGCCGGGTACACCGGGTTTTCTTCGCATTTTCGCAAAATAGCCAGGTGATGTAGGGGCGTTTACCTGCTGTGTCTACGCGCAGCGCTGAATCGCCCGCAATATCCATGCAAATTTGTGGGCGATTCACCGAGTCGCCCCTGCAAATCGCTAGAATTATGCTGTAATCGACATAAACTGATTCTGGTGCGATTGCGCGCCCCGTCAAATCGATAAGGACCCGCTATGAGCGCCGCCGGCCTGCCAGCGCAATGTTATAATTGACGCAGGGTAGGCTTGGGCGAAAGACCACAACATGCAAGAGACGTTCCGGCTGGATCGCATTCCACTCTTCGCCATGCTGAGCGAAGCGCAACTTGAGCGGATCCAGCGCCATTTGGAGCTCAAGAGTTATCGCGCCGGCGAAGATATTTTTGTACAGGGCGCCCCGGCTGATGGCATGGCAGCGCTTGTGAACGGACAAGCTGTGCTTTTCCAAACCAGTGAAGACGGCAGCCAGACTCCGCTGGCTACGGTTTCCGCCGGTCAAAGCCTAAACCAGCAGGCGCTATTCGCCGAAGCCAGGCAATCGGCCACGCTGCGGGCAGCCCAGCCGGTCACTCTGCTTAAATTGACGCGCGCTAGCTTCAACGAGCTCCTGCGCCAGGATCCAGACATGGCGGCAGCCCTGGGCGTCGACAGCGCCGAGCCGGCAACTGGGTCTATCAATATCAATCCGCAATTTGCCGAGCAGCGGGAAGATGAAGAGATCTTGCTGCAGACGCACCCTCATTGGTGGTCCTTCCTGCGCGCCGCCTGGCTGCCGCTGCTGCTCATGCCGGCCATGTGGCTGGGCGCGGCCGCCTTGGACGCGCAGGGGCTCTCGCCGGTCTTTGTCGCGCTATCGCTGGCGCTGCCGGTCTTGGCGCTCGCCTACTTTTATCGCGAATGGCGCAACGATTCGGTCATTGTCACAGACCAGCGGATCATCCGCATCAACCGGACCATACTGACCATGTACCGGCAAGTAACCCAGGTTGGCTTGGACAGCGTCCATGAAGTCAATTATGAGCTGCCGCCCTATGATCCCTTCGCCCGCCTCTTTCGTTACGGCACCGTCATCGTGAAAACCGCCGGCGCGCAAGGCAATCTGGAAATGGCGCTGATGCCCTCACCCGCTGATTTTCAGAAGCTGATCATGGAAAACAGGCAGTATTTCGAAAGCCGCAAAGCGCAGCGCCATCACAAGCTGGTGCGCGCCGAGATGCAGCGAATGGTGTCCGAAGAGCCGCCCGAGGCCGGGCTGCCTTCATCCAGCCGCGCCGCCGCCGAGCCGCCAAAGCCGCTGGCGGGCGGCAACGGTTTCCTGAGCGCTCGCATTGAGATGAGCAACGGCGACATCGTCTATCGCAAACATATCAGCGTGTGGGCGCAGCATACGGCGCTGCCCATACTCCTCATGCTGACGTCGCTGGCAGCGCTGATCCTGACCTTTACGCTGGTCAGCCCCGACTTGCGCATGGTCACATTTCCGGTCGCCATGGCAGCGCTGCTGGCGGGCGGTCTTGCCTATTATTGGCTGGATTGGGACTGGCGCAACGATGTCTATATCATTTCTGACGACACCATAACGCTGGTGCGCAAACGCCCCTTCTTTTTGGAGAATCTGCGCGATCAAATCCTGGTCGAGCGCATCGACAACGTGGAATCTGTGACCAAGGGCTTCTTCGCCGCATTGCTCAAGTACGGCGACGTGCGCATGTCCCTCGTAGGCGCTGACGAACCGAAACTCTTCATAAAAGTATCGCGACCGCAGGAAATCCAGCAGGAAATCTCCCGCCGACAACACAACAAGTCGCTGCGCCGCGCCCGCTTGGAAGCCATGCAGCAGCGGAAGATTCTCGGCGAATACCTGGGCGAGTCTCCCGCAAGCCTGTCGCAAAGGGCGCCGGGGCGGGGCGCGCCAGCGCTGACCAACTACGGCGCCCAGCAGGCCGTGGGCGGCGCTCCGACCCCTGACGCAAACCACGATGGCCTGCAAGCGGCGAATAACACAGACCGCAATCGGCCGCCGCGCCTGCCTAAAAGGATCATTGCGGCTCATCAGCCCCCCACCCGGCCGGGTCCCAAGCTGCGCAAGGATCATCGCCCGGCGCGCTTTAGCGCATCGACGAAAGATCAAGCCGAAACCTGAGCCCGACCGGCTGCTGTCGCAGTCTTTAGAGGTCCAAGCGCATATGCCACAGGTCGCGCTTGATGGTGAATTGGCAGGTCTTGAGCAGGTCGTTCACGATTGTGTCATCTCTGGGGTGCTCGAATACAATAGTCGAGCGGTCGAAGCGCGACACCAGCTTGTTGAGCAGAGCCTGCGCATAGGGCTGATGATCAATTGCGGGATCCGCGAAAAACCAGGCGCGGATATTGCCCAAGCCCAAGGCGCTCTCAACCCAGCACGATGCCAGAATCGAGTCGGCATCGTCGCCCCGTATGATCATTTTATCAACACTGCTGAGGGCGAAAAGACCCCGCAACCGGCGCCAAAGCGACTGATTAAATGCTCCCCGATGCACCGGCTTCAGCCAGCCCAAGCCGCCGCGGCTATTGGGGCGCGCGGCCTGCGCCAGGGCATATTCCGCCTGCCAGTCGCCTTGCCGCAGGCGGGCAATCCGCAAGTCGCGCCCACTGGGTGGAGGCGCGCGCAAGTACCCGCTGCGGCGCCAAACTTGCCAGGCGCGCTCATAAATGAAACCGTGCTGTTGGTAAAGCCCCAAGGCAGCTTCGTTGCGGTAGTTCACCTGCAAAATTACGCGAGCCGCGCCCCGCCGGCGGACCATCTCCAGGCTCGCCCGTATCAGTTCATGCGCGATGCCCCGCCGCTGATAATCCGGGTGAACGCCGACGTTCGCCAGGATCCAGGTCTCGCCGAAGCCGGCCGGATAGCTGGCTGGATACACCGACACATTACCAACCAGCTTGCCGTCCAGAACGTAGACAAAGCCCAGGCTGATGCCCAGCGCCAGTTCGTTCATACGGGCGACCAGCTTCAAGCCATAACCCAAACTGCTCAGATAACGCATCTCGCGAATGGCGGAGCGGCCGCTGCTGTCCATCGAATCGGCAAAGACCAACTCAATCAGGTCCGCCAGCGGACGGAGGTCGGTCCGCAGGTTAACCGGACGCAAGCCAGCCTGCGCGAATGCCGGCGCTGCAATCGGCCCCAGTGAAATTCGAGTCAACTTGGACTTCCTTGCGGCGGGATACATCGCCACTGTCAACTTCCAACCGGATCGCGTCAGCGCCGGCGCATGTTGCAGGACGCCAACCGCTGGCTATCGACGGCATAAACTAAGCCTAAACTCTGCCAATGCGGGTGTCAAGCGAGGTTGGGCTGATACAGCCCGTATGCGACGGCGAGCTGCCGTTTACCAAGATCGCCTTGTCGATTAGACTATAATTGTATAGAACTGTGCAGCGCCATGGTGACTGGCGGAACGACCAAAGGAGAGCGTTAATGTCCTATAGACCAATTGGCGGCAGGCGCAATCGCAGCGCCGCCTGGCAATGGGGACTAATTGGCTTTATTCCGGGTCTGCTTTGCGGCGTGATTGCGATGGCCGCTGTACTGTTTGAAGGCACCGTTCCTTCATACTTCCTGCCTACACCGGCGCCAGAGGTATATACGACCGTGGTTCATGTGGTGATGACCGCTACAGTCGACCCGAATCAACCCACAGTTACACCGCTGTCGCAGTTCATCGTGGTGACGGCCACGCCCGAGAGCCAAGCCGTAACAGTCGCGCAGCCCACGCCGATACAAGCGGGACCCAATGAGATCGTTTCCGTTCAAGTGCAAGCCACGCCGGTCCCCACCGAGGTCCCGCCGCTGAGCCCAACCGAGCCGCCGCAGCAGGCGGATGCCATTCCCGAAGTGCTGATCTTGATTCGCAGCCTGACCGTAAGTATCCCGGGCGGCACGATCAGCATGGGTACAACGCCGGTCGAAGTAGCGGAAGCGGTCAACGAGTGCACGCGCGACGGCGGCACCTGTGAGGCGAGTTACGCTTTCGATTCCTACCCCGCGCATGATGTCTCGGTTGATTCCTTCCAAATGGAAATAACGGAAGTGACCTTCGACCAGTACGTTGCCTTTCTCAATGTGCGCGGGCCCGATACCCACGTGAACGGCTGCGCCGGCTTCCCCTGCATTCAAACGCAAAATGAAAGCCCGGACGCCCCCATCATCTTTGACGGCGCCAATTACAGCATCGGCGTCGGTTTGCGACCGCACCCGGTATATGGCGTGACCTATTACGGCGCGTTGACATACTGCGAAGCTGTTGGCCGTCGCTTGCCCACCGAGGCGGAGTGGGAGCGGGCCGCGCGCGCGGATGACGGACGCATCTACCCCTGGGGCAACCGCTGGGACAACGCGCTGGCCAAGACCAATCGCCCCTTGGATACCCCGCCCGGCTCGTTCCCGGTGGGCAGCTATCCCAACGGCGCCAGCTTTTACGGCGCCTACGATATGGCCGGCAATGTAGCCGAGTGGGTCAGTGACTGGTACAGCGAGCTCTATTATCAAGAACAGGCCGCGGCCGGCGTCGCGCTAAACCCCAAAGGACCAGTCGCCGGCCAGCAAAAGGTCCTGCGCGGCGGCTCCTGGAATAGCGTGCCCTTCTTCAGCCGAACCGTGCATCGGCAAGCGGAAGACCCCAAAGGCTATCAGCGCTGGGTTGGGTTCCGCTGCGCGGCCGACCCGCCCAACGCTGAACTGATCGGCGGCGCTGACTTGAACCCGGCCACTCTGGGCGCCGATGTGCCGCCGCCGCCAACTGCGGGGGATTCCAGCGCCCAGCCGACGCAGCCGCCCCCGCCGGAAGCCGGGCGAACGGACGACAGCAATACATCAAGTTCCGCCGGCTAGATCGACGCAAGGAGCTGAGCAATGGACGGCGAATTTGTCCTGGTAATCGGCTCGGCAGTGCTCGAGCGCCCGCGCGGCTTCATTAACTCTGGAGAGCGAAGCTACCGTGCTGCAATCGCTTAATACCAACAAGCTCTATGACGAGCTGGGCGCTTGACGCAGCCTCGCCTTCGGCCTTGAATCGAGACCGGGCGGCCCTCGATGGTCTAAGGCCGGGTAATGATCCAGCACCCAGCGCAGCAAGGTAAAATGCCCGGCCATGCCGGCCTGTTTGCCGTATCGACTGAGCGTTTCAGTAACCTGGGCTGCGCTCTTTTGCCCGGCTCCGTCATGAAAGTAGTGGCGCGCCGCCGCCTGCAAAGCGACATCATTGTGGCTGACATAAGGGTAGCGGCCCAGCGCGCGCCCGATCACATTGCTCGCCGTCCAATGCCCCACGCCCTTGATAGCTAACAGCTGCTCATAGGCTTTTTTCGGCGGCAGGCAGCGGATGCCTTCGATATCCAGTTCGCCGCGGTCCGCAGCATCCGCAATCGCGATTATGAGATCGATTCGTTTGTTGGTAATCTTCAGGGGCTTTAGCTCCGCTTGGGAGGCGCGCGCCAGCCGGGCGGGCGTCGGGAAGTCATATATTGCCGTCTGCCCCGCCCGCGCGCAGGTCCCGGTGAGCCGCAGCAGCTCGCGCTGTGAGCGCAAAGCCGATTTCCAGGTGATATGCTGCTCAATGATCAGCGTAACCAGCGCCTCAAAGACCGTCTCGCTACAGAAAATAGGCAGGCCTACCAGCGGTTCAACCACCGACCACAGGTCGGGGTCGCGCTTTGCGAATTCGTAGAATGCTGTCAGGTCCCGGTCCAGCCCCAGCCAGCGCCGCGAGGCCCGCTCGATTCGGTCGACATTGTCCGCGGTTAGCGACTCGCCGCGGACAATGATGGCATCGGCAGACTCATGGTATGAGAGCAACTGCCCCTCGGTAAAGCGCCACAGCGTGTCGCCATGGACAATCAGGCGCGCCGGACAAGCGATGCGCCGCAGAAATTCGAGCAGCAAGTCAAAGCGATAGGCCTGCGCGGGCAGCGGCAGACAAAGTTCCGTCATTCGGCCCGGCCGGACTCGGGCGATTCAGGAGCGCCCGCGGCGGCGTCCGGTGGGCTATCCAGCCGCGGCGAAACTTGACTTTGGTAGCGGCGGCGCGCCAACTCGCGCAGGTCGGGAACCGGATCCGACTCATCCTGGATCTCGATGCCGAGCAAGGTCTCAACCGCATCTTCCATGGTAATCAAGCCGGCTGTGCCGCCGTATTCGTCGATCACCAGGAAAATGTGATCCTGTTTGGCTATGAAGTCGTCCAGCGCGTCCGCCACAGAATTGGTCTCCGGCACCACCTCCAGGCGCCGCGCGATATCGCGCAGCTTGAGCTCGTGCTCGTCCGCCGCCGCGCGCTTGTAAAGCTCGTGCCGCAGCACGTAGCCTTTGATGTCGTCGGCGGACTCGCCGTAAAGCGGTATGCGCGAAAACGGCAGGATGGCATGCGAGCGCATGACGTCGCCGATCGTCTCGTCTTCCTGCAGCGTCACCATCACCGTGCGCGGCGTCATGATGGTTTCCACTTGCACGTCAGCCAATTGCAGCAAGTTGGCCACCACTCGATTCTCGCGTTCCTTGATGCCGCCCTCTTCGGCGCTGATGCGCGCCATCACCTGCAATTCAGAGCGGGTCACCGTCGGCGCCTCTTCGCTAGGACGCAGGGAGCGCGTCACAAATTCGGAAGCGAAAACAGCCGGCTTAAGCGCCACCAGCAGCACGCGCAGCGAATAGGCGGTGAAGGGCGTCAGCGGCTTGGCGTAGACCGCGCCCAGCGTCTTGGGGATGATTTCAGAAAAGACCAGAATCATCAGAGTCAGCACGGCCGAAATGATGCCGAAGAATTCGCTGCCGAAAATAGCAGTGGCTTCAGCGCCGGCGCCGGCGGCGCCGACCGTGTGCGCGATAGTATTGAGCGTCAAAATAGCCGAGATGGGATGCTCGACATTCTGGCGCAAGCCTTGCATGATTGCGCCGGCTTTGCTGCCCTGCTGCACCAGCAGCTCGATATGCGACACCGGCGTGGACAGCATGGCCGCTTCCCACACCGAGCACAGGAAGGATACGCCCAGCGCGATGACCACGTAGAAAATCAGCGCGCCCCATTCGCCCGCGCCCTGCGCGCCGGTTGTGACCGCTAGCAATGGTATGAAACCCGGGATGCTATCCATGTCTTCCGTTAACGGGCGGATGGCGCTGAATCAGCGCAAGCAGGCGTTACCTTGTGTAAAGCATAGCAATCAAGCGTGATGCGCACAAGTAAGTAATCTGCTGGGGAGTGGCTAACATGGTGGATATTTCCTGAATGCCGAGCGTGGCACAGGTTAATTCACCACAGAGTCACAGAGGGCACAGAGTTTTTTCTTTGGGTTGAAGAGAAACCGCATCCACTACAATAGACACTCCCATCCGTTGTCCGATACCACAGAGACAGCGGTCTCGATTTACGCTAGCAGCAAGATGCCGGCAAATGTCAAAACGATGCCAACGGCTTTGGCCATGCTCCAGGATTGACTGAACATAGCCAAGCCCGCCAGGAACAAGATGATGATGCGGGAATTATCAATAGCGATGGCATAAGCCAGGTTGGGCGATTTGGCATAGGCAATAAACAGCGCGGCATTGCCCAGGACGGCGCAGAAGATAACCGCCGCTATCAGATGACTGTGCTCGAACTTGACCCTAAGCGACGACTTCTCCCCGATGGCGGCAAACAGGAAACTGATTCCAGCGACCAGCAGGACCACGATCAACGATACCTCGCCGCTGACGCCGTCATCGTTGGCGAAGCGGACGAATATCGAAACCAGCGCGAAAGCCAGGCCGCCCAGCAGCGACCAGCTCAGCCAGGCAATTCTGACCTCTTTCACGCTGAGGCGCCAGGCGCCCGACACCGCCAGAACGCCCGAGATAATCAATACCATCCCCGCCAGGCGCAAAGGCTCAAACGTTGCGTCGAGCAAAAGCAGCGAGTATAGGTAGGTAATGAGCAGACGCCAGGACATCACCGCTTCAACATAGCCGATATTGCCTTGAAGCCGGATCGCCCGGTTATAGGCGTAATTCCCCGCCATGCTGCTGATGCCGGACAAAATCAGCGGTACGATGTTGCGGGCGATCGCGTCGAAATGCGCCGGCCGCAAAAACAAGACCGCCAAAGTCACCGTGGCGCCGAGCCAGGCCCAGGTCATAAAGGTGTTGATCGGATAATGTTTCTGCAACCGTTGGAATACCAGCGCCTGCGCGGACAAGCCAAAAGCCGACGCCACCGCGGCCGTGAACCAGTCCACTACGATTTCGCCGCCGCCATGGCAGGCAGCGCGCCCGGCGGCAAGACGCGTCGCAAACGGCCCTCGAATTCGCTCAGCATGATGGCGGTAGCGCCCCACACTTTCTGGTCTCGCACGGCGTAATAGGGTACGCGCGCCTCAAGGCCGCGGATTCGGCGCTGTTCGACGTGCTTGTACTCCGGCCTAAGCAGCTCGTCCAAGCCAAAGCAAAACACCTCGGCGACCTCGGCTGGATTGGGGCTAAAGACCGGCAAGCCCTCGATGCGCGCCACCGTTGGGAATACCTCATAATGCGAAGTGGGGATGTAAATGCTTGGCAGCTCGCCAAGTATCTGCAGGCTGTCGCTGTGGATGCCGATTTCTTCGTAAGTCTCGCGCAGCGCGGCGCCAGTCAGGCTAGCGTCGCCCGGGTCTTGCCGACCGCCGGGAAAGCTCACTTGCCCGCTGTGCCCGCGCAGTTCAGCATTACGCAAGGTCAACACCAGCTTGAGGCGCTGCCGCTCGTCGGCGAAGATCAAGATCATGACGGCCGCGAGCGCTGGTGGACTATCTCGATTTTGCCAGCCGCGCGGCGCCGGCGTCATAGGCTGCCGAGCCTTGGCTGAGTCAAAGCCGCGCAACTCCAGCGCCGCTTTTATATGATCAAAATTGACCAGTCCAGTCATAGCCCGAATCCATACACCAGCCTTTTGTCGCGTGATAGGCGCCTGCCAGCCGGCAGAGCAGGCCGAGCGACAAGCTGGCTCCTGGCGCGCAATCGCCGCGAGCATCTTATCAGTTACCAGCAAATTTACGAGAGAAAGGCGGTCGTCGGAGGCTTGCCTACGTTCGACGCCAGCAAACGCGCGAGGCGGCTTGAGGTCAGGCAGATCCGCCACGCGGGTTCGGCGCTGTCCGCATCTAGTTCGCGCTGTACCAAGCCCGGCGTTTTCGCAGCGATACGCCCGCTTCAGCGCCGCTGCGGCGCGCAGTTCGCACTCGCCCGCGTGAGTCGATGTGAACCTGTCCGGCCTTCTGCAAACGCTCAAACTCTTCCGGCGTTATGGCAGGCGCCGGCTCTCCGCCGAGGCGCTCCAGGCGATCATCCATATCTCCGGTCGAAGGTCCGTTTGGGTTATCGTCAAAGTCTTCGTTGCTGTTTCTCTTTTCGTCGCTCATGCCCTACCTCTGTCGTGACGCTGAAATGCTATTCATCGCTGCATCGACGGTGATTTGCGGCGCTCGCGCCTTCAATTCATAGTGTAGACGAAAGTCGCTGCATTTGCCAACTTGAATTCGGCGCGCGGATTCACCAATTTACGCATCCGCCGTCACCCAGTGAGTTGCCCTTCCCTGCGCCCGACGCATGCTTCCGCGCAGCTTGCTTACCTACTCATACGCGGCAACCGCGAAAAGGTCGTAGCGCGGCGAACTCGTACCGACCCCAAAACGCTGCTTGCCAAATGCTGACGACTGCTGTCCGCCAAGTATCCGAAGTTTAGCGCCTTTCAAGCGGACGGGACGATTGCCATTGCCGCGTAGCCGCGCGCTGAAACTCAAGCAGCCTGGACTCCAGGACGCCATCAAGGTCCTCAGCTGCCCGCAGGTCGTCATAAGCGAGGTATAAACCGGTATAGCCTTCAGTGATGGCCTGCGCCGGCGCAGCTGCCTCCACCTGAATATAGCCGGCGGCTCTCGACCAGGCATAGGCATAAATGTAGGGCCGTTCCAGCCCAGCGCTGAAGGGCGCGAATCCGTAACTTATGTGCGGATCGCTGTGTTCGTCGGACCCGCCCTCCGGAAAGTATATGAACCCCATGTCGAAATGATGAGGCCAAAGCGCAATCGGCGTCATGGCGCCGCCTAATTTTGCGCGAAAACGCGCCAGCGCGGTGTACAGACGGTCAAGCGCTACCAAGTAATCCCGCGCCAGCGCCGCGTCAAATTCCAAGGCGCCGCCTATACTGATGCGCTTCATCGAGGGCGAAATCGAGTATCCGTGGTCTTGGAAAAGCCCGATCAGCGCGCGAGCCAGCGAGACCTGCGAGTGCCCTTGAGCGCTCAGGGTGAAGACTGTCGCGCCGCCGCGCGAATACTTCAACTGCAGCGCAGACAGGTCGAATTCCAGGTCCCCGCCGCCGCGCATGGTCGAGGTTGAGAACCCGCTCTTGCTAAGTAAGAGGCTGAAGTGCAGATCGTTGGGCTGCGGATCTATACAGGCGACGCGAATAGCGCCCAGGATATTGGCGATCTGGTGCAAAGCATCTCGCGTAGTATCCCAGTTCTCCAAGCCAGGTAATTTCATGTCCTTGCCTTCCGCTGCTCTTGGCGCCTCTGCTTATTGGGCGGGACGACAATCATGAATCAGGGGAGTGGTTAATTTCGCGGACTTGATAACTCCGCCAAGTGAACAAGAAAACTCTGTGCCCTCTGTGTCCTCTGTGGCAAAAAATCTGTGCCGTGTTCACTAAGGGAATATATCCACGATATTCACCACTCCCTGAATCAGAACCAAGATTGTCCTGATACTTCATACACTCTGCGCTAATCCGCCGCGACAATAAAGTCTCATAGCAGGTATCCCTGTACACTGTGTAGCAAAAAAGAGGATACACTTGATGATAGCTGTGTGATGACCGCGCCAGCAATCAATGCTATAAAGTGGGTGATTATCAGATCGCAGGAGATCCATTTGATGAGCCGCTACCTATCCAAGAGCGTTCAGAACTTGCGCCCGTCCGGCATTCGGCGTTATTTCGATATCGCCGCCACCATGGACGATGTGGTGACGCTAGGCATTGGCGAGCCGAATTTCGTCACGCCCGACCATATCGTAGACGCCGGTATAAAAAGCCTGCTTGATGGTAACACAGGTTACACCTCAAACGCCGGCGCCTTCGAGTTGCGGGCGGCGATCGCGGCGCATATTGAAGGCAGATACGGGCTGCGCTATGCGCCCGAAGACGAAATCCTCGTAACCGTGGGGGTCAGCGAAGCGCTCTACCTGGCGCTCAAGGTCTTGCTCGATCCGGGCGACGAGGTGCTGGTGGTGGAGCCCTGCTTTGTCGCTAATCCGGCCCTGGTGGAGACGGCGGGCGGCGTGCCGGTGATGGCGCCCACCGCGGTGGAAGACGACTTTCAAATCACCGCCGCCGCGCTGGAGGCGCGAATCACGCCGCGCGTCAAAGCGATCTTGCTCAGCTATCCCAGCAATCCGACTGGCGCCACGCTGACAATGGAGCACATGCTGCAGGTTGCCCAGGTGGCCGAGAAACATGACCTGGTCGTGATCTCCGATGAGATCTACGAGCGGCTGGTCTATGGCGTCGAGCACATCAATTTCGCCACCTTGCCCAATATGTTCCAGCGTACAATTGTCTTGAGCGGGATGAGCAAATCCTACGCCATGACCGGCTGGCGCATCGGTTACGTCTCCGCTCCCAAAGTCTTCACCGAAGCCATGTACAAGATCCACCAGTATTTGATCATGTCGGCGCCGACTATGGGGCAAGCCGCCGCGCTCGAAGCGATTCGCTCCGGCGAAGACGATGTTGAGAGCATGCGTCAGGAATATGATGCCCGCCGCCGGTTGCTTGTAGACGGTTTCAATCGGCTGGGCCTGCGCTGCTTTGAGCCGCGCGGCGCCTTCTACGCCTTTCCCAGCATCGCGATAAGCGGCCTGGATGATGAATCTTTCTGCGCAACCCTGCTGGATGAAGAAAGACTGGCGCTGATACCGGGCAGCGCCTTCGGCGGCAGCGGCCGCGGCTACGTCCGCGCCAGTTACGCCACCAGCGAAGACAATATCCGTGAGGCGCTGCGACGGCTGGAACGCTTCCTGGAGCGGCGCGGGCTGCTGCAGCCGCTTATGGAGCCGGCCCTGGCCTCCTAGCCGCTCGCGCGCGAGAAAGAGTACAATACAGCCTCGGCGCAATAGCCGAGGTTTTAATTTGCAATTTCATTCCAGGTTCAAACACTTGCGTTTGCGAACTTTTGTGCTAGATTATGAGTCATGTCAATCGTATGCCCGGTGAATCCCCGATGAGCGAATGGAAAACCGTTATCGGCCTGGAAGTCCACGCCGAGCTGGAAACAGCCAGCAAGATGTTCAGCCCCTGCCCCGTAGTTGACAGCGTCGAAGCGGATCCAAACTCGGCGGTCGATCCGCTGTCGCTGGGCATGCCGGGTACCTTGCCCGTCATCAACATTCAGGCGATGGAATACGGCATCATGGTGGGCTTGGCGCTCAATTGCGAAATCCCGCCCATCAACCAGTTCGCGCGCAAAAATTATTTCTATCCCGACTTGCCCAAGGGCTATCAAATCAGCCAATACGACCGGCCGCTGGCTGTCAACGGCTATGTCGCCATTGATACCAAAAACGGGGCGACCAGACGGATACGAGTACGCCGCGCGCATATGGAAGAAGATACCGGCAAGCTGAGTCATGTCATGGGCGGCAGCCTGGTCGACTACAATCGCGCCGGTGTGCCTTTGCTCGAGATCGTTTCGGAACCTGACCTGTTTAGCGCCGATGAAGCCGCCAGCTACGCCCGCAAATTGCGCTCGATTCTGCGCTATCTGGAAGTCAACAGCGGCGACATGTCTAAAGGCATTCTGCGCTTCGAAGCGAATGTCAGCGTCAGGCGCGCGGGCGACGGCGACCTGCGGGAGCGCACCGAAATCAAGAACTTGAATAGCATCCGCAATATGGTCAAAGCGATAGAATACGAGGCGCGGCGGCAAATAGCGCTGTATCAAGCCGGCGAGACGGTAAAGCCGGCGACCCTGGGCTGGGACGAGGCGGCGCAACGCATCACGATTCAGCGCTACAAAGAGCGCGCGGACGAATATCGCTATTTCCCCGAGCCTGATCTGCCCATCGTGGAAGTGAGCCGCGCCTGGGTCGACGAGATCAGATCCAAGCTGCCTGCCCTGCCCGATCAACTGCAACGGCGCTATGTTGAGGAGCTGGGCTTGAGCGAATACGATGCCGGCGTACTGACAGCGGAACGAGCTGTGTCCGACTACTTCCAGCAGATGATCGCCAAGGGCGCCGAGCCGAAGTCGGCGGCCAATTGGATCACATCTGATTTGTTCCGGTTGATGAACGCCAAGGAAATCGGGCGGGAAGGCATCAGCGGCATCCCAATTTCCGCTTCCGGTTTGACGGAATTGCTGGCATTGGCGCAGGAAGGCGTCATCAATCAAAGTACAGCCCGCAAGACCGTGCTGCCAGCCATGTGGGAGACCGGCAAGCGCGCCCCGGCAATCGTAGACGAACAGGGTTTGGCGCAGGTATCGGATACGGCGCTGATTGCGGACGCCGTTGACAAAGTTCTGCGCGCCAATGGCGACATGGCGCAGCGCTACCTCGACGGCAATCACAAAGTGGTAAACGCGATATTCGGACGTATAATGGGCGAGCTGCGCGGTAAAGGCGACCCGAAAGTAGTCCGCAAACTGCTTAACGAAAAACTTTTGCGCTTGAAAGATTAAGTTACAGCCGATGGGGGACAATCCATTATGTCATGGCATCAAACAATAATCGTGGGCAATTTGGGCGGCGATCCTGAACTTCGCTATATGCAAAATGGACGCGCCGTCTGCAACTTCAGCGTGGCCGTCTCTGAACGCTGGCGCGACCGGCAGACCGAAGAGCAGCGTGAAAAGACCACCTGGTATCGCGTGGCTGTTTGGGGAAATCAAGCCGAACCTTGCAACACCTATCTTGCGCGGGGCCGGCAGGTCATGGTCATCGGCAATGTGCAAGCGCGCGGCTACGTGAACAACAACGGCGAGGCGGCGGCTTCATTGGACTTGACCGCGCGTGAAGTGCGCTTCCTCGGCGGGCGTGATGGCGGCGGGCAGCAAGGCGGTGGCTGGCAAGGCGGCGGGCAGCAAGGCGGCGGGCAACGCGGAGGACAGCGCGGCCAGTCACAGCAGAGCGACCGAGCGTCGAATTATCCCGATCAGCCGGCTTCGGTCGACGATATACCCTTCTAGACGCCAGCGATCGCCGCATTTCACAGCAGTTGACTCCTCATGCCTGATTTCGCCGCTGACCTGAGCGCTCGCAAGGCCTTGGTCACAGGCGCCGGCGCCGGGCAGGGCCGCGCGATAGCGCTGGCTCTGGCGGCCAGCGGCGCATCGGTAGCGGTCAGCGATATCAATATTGAGCGCGCCGAGCGCACTTGCGAGCGAATTCTGGAGCGGGGCGGCGCAGGCATCGCCTTGCAAGCCGATATCTCCAACCGCTTTCAGGCAGCCAACATGATTGAGACGGCGCGCGCCGCGCTTGGGGAAATCCACATCCTGGTCAACGCCACGCGCATTTTCCATCCCGAAGCGATGTTGACCATCGATGAATGGAATTGGCGTCGTCAGCTTGAGATAAACATCACCGGCCTCTTCTTCTGCATGCAATTGATGGGGCGGGTCATGGCCGACGAAGGCGGCGGCGTCATGATTAACCTCGCTGCCGCCGACGGGCCGGGTTTCACGCTCCCGGCCGGCATGGCTTATGTCGCGAGCCAAGCGGCGGTCATCGCCATGACGCGGCAAGCAGCCCGCGAACTGGCGCCGCGGGGAATCCGCGTCAACGCCATCGTCACCGGCAGCGACTCTCAACCTGGATTCGCGCCGGCAAGCAATAGCGAATCGGCCGCGAGGGTCGCCGAGACAGCCCTCTATCTATGTTCGGACGCCGCCGAGTCCTTAACCGGCCAGGTGATTGGCGGCGCCGGCGATGCTGCTGTAGATCGATAATCGCGATCGACGCGGCGCCTATTCGCCAGTGGAACCAAAGCCGCCGGCGCCGCGCGCGGAAGCCGACAAGTCCTCCAGCGAATCAACCAACTCAATCGACTCGGTGTGTACCGGCACGACCAGCAACTGAGCGATTTTCTGGCCCGGGCTAATACGATAAGCATTGCTGCCGAGATTGACCAACAAGATCTTGAGCTCGCCGCGGTAGGAGCTGTCAATGACGCCAGCCAGCGTGTGAATGCCTGCAGCCGCCATGCTCGACCGATCCTTGACCAAGCCGACGAAGCCGGGCGGAATTTCCAGATACAAACCGGTATTAACCAGAGCGCGCTGCCCCGGCTCTATCCGGTAATCCGCTAGCGTGAAAAGATCGTAGCCGGCATCGCCCATGCGCGGCGGCGCAAAGTCAATGTTGAGCGTACGCAATTTCTCGCTTTGATAAACACGCATCTTGCCAACCTATTTCAGTCGCGCTCGGCGGCGATAGTCGTCGGCCAATTCCTGCCAATGCGAAATGTCCCAAAAGCCGCGAGCCGCGCCCGAGGGCGAGGGAAGCACAACGAATTCGGTCTCGCCCAGACGGCGCGGCTGCCAGCCATAGGCAACGGCAGCGCCGGCAGACAAGCGATTCCAGGCGCGCCAGGCGGCTTTGCTGGTGAAAGCCACTATCTGAGGCCGATGGCGGCGGATTGTCTCGCTGAGGCGCTTCGGGCGGAAGTCGCTGCTGCGCAAGCTGCTGTCGCTGCCATAAGCGGACTTGGCCACATCAGTCAGCCCGATATTAAGGTCAAGCAACCGGCGAAACTCGCTCGGCGCATATCGCCGCGGGGTCAGGCCGGTCTCGTGCAAGGCGCTCCAGAAGGCATTCGAGCTGTGGGCGTAATACGCGCCCGCGCGGGCCGAGGCCATGCTGGCGGCTGTTCCGCAGAATACAAGCACCAAGCCTTCTCGCATGACATCCGGCAGCACGTCGTTCATGTCAATCCGAGCTTCTTGCCAGCAACTGTAGATTATTCCGATGCGTCTCGCGGTAAAACTTGTCCAGCCGCTGCGGCAGCTTAAAATCTTGACCGCCCGTCAGAGACTGCAAATAGGCGATAGTCCGGTCTAGAGCTTTGCGCCCGCTGGTCGAGCCATGAGACGGGATTGACCGCTTGAGACCGGGCTTGCTCGCCCAGGCTTCCAGCGCGGACAGCCAGGCGCCCAGCAGCGGTTCGCTTTTTGCATTTAACACGGGCAGGGGCGTTTCGATGGCGTCTCCGCCAAGCATGACGCCCCATTCCGGTATCCAGCCCACGATGCAATCTGTCGTATGGCCCGGCAGGTGATGCAGTTCCAGCGTCACAGCGCCGAGATCCAGATTCATGCGCGTGCTGAAGGTAAAATCGGGCGGCATCAAGCGAACCTGGTTCCACGCTTCCGGATCAGCAGCTTGCATGCTGTCCAGGGTCTGCGGAATCTCGAATTCAAATCGGCGGCGACATTCCTCGTGGCCGACTATGGCAAGGGGCGGTCGCCTGAACCCGGACGTCCCCCAGCAGTGATCCCAATCGGCGTGGCTGTAGACTACATAAAATGGCTTGTCGCCCAGAATGGCGGCAAACGCGGATATATCACGCGGGTGTGACAGCGTATCCCAAACCACCGCCCGGCGCTCGCCGACAAGGACCGCCGCTCGCGCCCCGACACCCGCCGCCACCGCCTCGTGAAGCCACAGGTTGGGTATGATTTCTTTAGGCTGTCCCATAAACTGCGCTTCCAAAGCTGGAGCAAAATCGCGCGGGCAAGCGACCGCCCGGCTCTCCCCAGGCTGGCCCCTACTGCAGATCCGCCTGGAAATCCGGCACGAGATGAAAAGAGTCAATCGTAGCAAGCCAGGGAAAGTCGCTCGCCTCAACCGCAAGCAAGTCTTCCTTGAGGTTGCTCAGCCGCAGGTTCGCCACATGCAGCCGATTGTCAGCGCCGTTTAGCATGATCGCCAGCCCGCTCTCAGTCTCGCCGTCAAGCGAAGCCAGAAGATACGAGACCTTGTACCCGGCATTGCCATCGACCTCGACCGCTTCTGCGGAACGAGCTGTGACGCCGCTGCGCCAACTCTGAATCCAGTCGATCGCCTCGGCGTCACTGTTGATCGCCACGTCGACAGTCGACAGAACCAGCGAGCCCGCATCGCCGACGATGGTGGCCGGTACGCCTTCGGCTGCATCGGTCACTTCCCATTCGGCCGGATAGCGAGCGATGTGCTTGTCAAGGTTGTCGAAGTAAACTTCCCAGCCGAAGGGAGCCTCAGCATAAATTGGCAGCCGCTCGATGCTGTCGGCGACGCCCTGCAAGACAAACTTGAGCTCCTGCGGCGCATTCTCGGCCATGACCACGCGAACGCTATAAATGTCGCCATCTTCAAGCCAGGATTCCTGCCGCGCAATCATGTGAGAGCGGCCGCGCGCCAGGTTGAAGTCAATCTGGACGATGTCGTCAGCGGTGATTTTGCGGCCAGTCTCGTCCCAGCGCGAATAGCCGCTCCAGGTACTGCCCAGCCAGGCGCTGTCCAGGTAGGCGCTGAGCGCTTCGCTATCGGCCAGGCCCGAGCGATCCTTGCTGATACGCACTTCGATGACGCTAAGCAGGTCAGCGTTTGTCAAGCTGGCGCGGATTTCATCGGCGCTATTGCTGCCTGAGCCTGGGCTCCAGCCGGTCGGCGCGCCTATCGTGAACAAGCCCGACTCATGCAGGAATGAAGCATCGAAATTGATGGCGGCGGTATCGGGAGGCGGCGGCAGAGTCGGCTCCGGCAAAGGCGTCGGACGCGCCGCTTCGGCATCGATTTCAGCCTGACCGATATTCCCCGTCAACATCGGCAGGATCAAGCTGCCGACCATGGCGATCGTCATGATTATGCCGATAACATAAGTTAAGGTTTTGGTAGTTCTGTTCATTCAAACCCCATTCCAGGCGCGCCGTCAAAGCGCGGCCATGATACCGCAAAAGGGAAACACTGTTAAGCAAGACTTTTTCACCTTACAATCAGCCGGCGCCGCCGCCGCCAAAGCGACCGATTTGAAAACGGCGCGCCGTTTCATAGCCATCATCATATCCAAAGTCAGGCGCGAGACCGACCGCATTATGAAGAACTCCGATCTTGAAATTCGCCCGCTTTCCCTGGATGACGCGCAAAGCTACGTCAACACCGAAAATGCAGTCTCGGCCTCAATTGGCCTCAATGAACGAATCGGCCCCGAGATTGTGCTGCTGCAGTGGCGGGAGCCAGGTTTCGACCTGTCCGATTCGTCGATTGCCTATGTCGACGCCAATGGCTTGCTCGCGGGTTACGCCACCTTCTGGGCGACCGCCGATAAGCCAGTTCGTCCCGGGGTCAATTGGGGTGTGCATCCCGCCTATCTCGAGCGCGAAATTGAGCGAGAGTTGCTGGCCTGGGCTGATGCCAAAGCTCGCGAGGTCATCGCCCGCTGCCCGCCGGAGGCGCGGATCAGCCTGCGAAGCGGCGCCCGCCAAGGCTACTCCTTCGCCGAGAACGCGCTGCAAAAAGCCGGCTTCAGCGTCAGCCGCAGCTTTTACGACATGGAAATCAAGCTGACGGCGCCCCCTATTCGCCCGCCCTGGCCAGAGGGGATCGTCACCCGTCCCTACTGCCATGAAGCTGATTTGCCCTTGCTGGTCGATGTCGTGCGCGATTCCTTCTCCGATCACTTCGGCTTTATCGAAGATCCCTTCGAGAAAGATCTGGAGGTATTCCGCCACTGGCTGGACAACGATCCCTACTTTGAACCGGAGTTGGTGATTTTTCCAGTGGACAAAACAACCGGCGCCGTGGTGGGCTGCCTGCTCGGGCTGACGCAGGATTTCCGCGCTGCCGAAGCCGGCTATATCGACACGGTTGGCGTCCGCCGCGACTATCGCCGGCGCGGCCTGGCGTCGGCGATGCTGCAACACAGTTTCGCGGCTTTTTGGGATCGCGGCAAGCGGCTGGTTCACCTTGACGTAGACGGCCAAAGCCTGACCAACGCCGTCGCGCTCTATGAGCGCGTGGGCATGTACGTCTATCAGCGCTACAACGTCTACGAGAAAGTCTTGCGCGAAGGGGTCGAATTGGCCAAGGTGACCCCCTGATAGAAGATAGATCAGGCAATGGATATGGAATCGGGATACGTCAAGGTCAATGGCGCGGAGCTCTACTATGAGCGCGCGGGAGCGGGTCGAACGCTGGTTATGATTCACGCCGGCATTGCCGATTGCCGCATGTGGGACCATGAGTTTGCATCGCTGGCCGACGTCTGTCAGACGCTGCGATATGATATGCGCGGCTACGGACGCAGCCTGCCGCAGGCCGGCGAGTTCAACCTGCAGGACGACCTCGAAGATCTGCTTGAGCAGTTGAATGCGCCGGCGCCTTACATCCTTATGGGCTGCTCGATGGGTGGCGGCCTGGCGATTGAATTTGCCCTGGCGCAGCCTGAGCGGGTATCGGCGCTGATTCTGGTCGGCAGCAACCCGCCCGGCTTTGAAGCCGACGCCCCCTGGCCGGAGGACTTGATCGCGCAGTCCAACGCCGCGTTCGAGCAAGGGAATATCGATGCGGTAGCCGAGCTGGATATGCAGATCTGGTTCGATGGCGTCGGTCGCTCGCGCAGCGATGTCAATCCGACAATCCGGGCCAAAGCTTTCGAAATGGCGCGCCAGGTTACAGAGCATGAACTGAGCGGGACCGGGGAGCATAAGCGCAAGACGGCTCCTGTACCAGCGGCGCAGCGCCTGCAAGAGTTGACGATGCCCGCCCTGGTCGTAATCGGCGAGCATGACCTGCCCTTTCTGCGCCAAGCAGCCGATTTTTTGGCGGAGCAGCTTCCAAACGCGCGCAAACTAATCGCGCCCGATGCGGCGCACCTGCCCAACATGGAGCAGCCCGCTTTTTTCGAAGCGCAGTTGCGCGAGTTTCTCGCGACCGTGCTCGCCTCCGCCTGGCAATAGCTGACGGCGGCGACCATGAACGCTGATCGCGACGACGAACGCTACCGCGACATCCTCAAAAAGATCGCTGAGGCGAGCCCCTTCGGCAGCAAGCGGCGCGAATTGCAGCCGCTTACGCCGCAGGATCGCGCCCTGGATCGCATCAACGCCGTCGACGCCCTGGCCCAGCTAAGCCGCCGAGACTATAAGCGCGCCCGCTGCTACGGACCCAAGTCGCTGCGCGGCTCGGCTTGGTCCGCGGCGGTCGTCTGGTACCATAAGGCGGGTTACCACGGCTACCAGACCTTGTACCTGCTGGGCGTCTGGGCGCATTATGACAGCGACCAGATGCTGCTCAGCATCGCTGAACGCCACCTGCCCTATCGCGCGCCGGTATATGATGCCGGCGTCTATCGCGTGGCTATACAAAACAGCTTCAACCTCTACTACGACGACGCCGGCGGCCCGCCTGGCGCCGCGGACAAGCTGCTGCACCGCTGCCCTTACCAGGATAAAGAGCGCCTGGCGCAGCGTCAAACGCTCAAAGATATTGTCTCGCAATGGCAACGGAAGCTGGAGACCAGCTAGTCGTCCTCGTCTTCAAATTCAATATCGGTGGTCAAGCCGGAAGCCGCCAGATCCGCCAGAGAAATGCTGCGCTCGTCGCCATCAACCAGCTTGCTCACCCCTTGCTTGAGCCGTTCGCCGCAGACGAGGCAATCGGGATCGCGGTCGATCTCGATCCAGGTACCGGTATGCGGGTCGCTTTCCTGCCCTTCAAATATGTCCATGGCGCTGTTGGCGACAATCAAGGTATTAGCCGGCATAGGCTTGTGCGCGCCGGCGCCGCGCAGCAGCTCGTTGATGATGAGATCCGTTTGAATGCCCGCCACTTTGGTGACATTAACCCACAAGCCCGGTTCGGCTTCCAGGGCGCCCGTCTCGCCGATCATGCCGTAATCGAGTTCTCCAGCCGGGCTTAGCGCGACCATGACGCCAACGCGCGTCGCTTCCGACCAGCAGGCGTAGCAGGGACCGTCATAGGGTCGAATGATGACGTGGTCGCCGCCTTCGCCGCGTTCGTACACGCCGGCGTAGGAAGCGCTGAGGCGACGCTCCAGGCATTGTTCGTTGATAGCGAATTTCACTTGCTCGCTGTCAACCGCCGCAACCAGAATATCCACATCATCCAGGCAATCCCAATGGTCTTCAATCAAGCCGGCGCGTATTTCAACCTGCGCCTCGGGATTACGATTCAGGATCAGATCGGCCAGGGCCGCGGCTTTGTTCTGGCCGATGTAGCGCAGGTCAGCGACGTGCCGGGTTACATTGCCCGCTTCCAGCGCATCGCTGTCCACCAGCACAAATCTGCGGACGCCGCTCATAGCCAGGCTGAGGGCTACAAATCCGCCGCCCGACCCCAAGCCTGCGACCGCTACCTTCTTCTCGGCTAACCAACTCAGGTTGTCGGCTCCGATGAGCCGTTCTACGCGCTCCCACATGTCAGTCATGCCATTAGACCTCGGAATCCATTCGCGCGCCGCCAGCATCTGGCGGCCGATTCTTGCCACCGCCATAAGCATCCGCGTCTCCGAGCGGCTCGTCAGCCAGATCGATCACCGGGATGATCTGAATCGGCGGTTGCCGCAATCCCAGCTCGACTTCGATGGCGACCAGGTAGTCGATCAGCTTGCTCTCGCTGGACCAGCGCCAGTCCGGCGGATCCTGGATTGGCCTGGCGACTTCCCACAACAACTGGAAGCTGGCGACCGGGTCCATCAAATTGACGCCCGCGACAGCCGGCGCATGATAAGCCTGCGGGGCGCTCTGCGGATAGTCATGCTGCGTGACGAACAGGATAAAGGAAACGGCGTCTTGCCGGAGCGTGATAAAGCAGAATTCCAGCGGCACTTCGCCATCGCACTCGTAAAACAGCGTGCGGACCAGCAAACCATCATCCGCCAGCGCGAAAGTCTCGTCAGTCAGGCGATCAGCCAGCACCACATGCCAGCCATATTTCATCATCGACGGCAATGTATCCGCGGGCACAACGACCGGGTGCACCGGCTGGAATTTGCGCACATCGCGATGGATATACCACCAGTCCACGCGCATATCGAAGCCGTTGTTCATCGGCACAGTAATATAATTTACCGCCAGGTCTGTTTCGCCAATGATAGGCGCATGGCCCACAGTAACAATCGGAACCAGCAGCGAGTCCATTCCCAGATCATCATCGTCAAGCCAGGACAGCGCCGTCATGTGATCGCCATGGCTGGGCTGAATCATGGAACCGGGCTGCTTGTGCCAATCGCCCAGATACCTCAGGGGAACATCGAAACGATCCTGCAGCGCGTTACTGCCGCGATGCCGTTCGCGGTGAAAATGCCAATTCTCCTGCAGCCACCAAATGACTTCGTCTTGCAGCGCGTCGCCTTGCTGAAATGTGTGTGAGCGGCGCACGGCCGTCTCGTCCGGCGAAATGGTGTCCAGCACATAGATCGTGGGCAGTCCTTCCGGAGTGTCATCCTCGATGACGAAGCCCACCATAGCTTCACCGGTTTCGTCCGCCATAAATTGGCTGGCCGCCGATAACATGCGCTCCACCGCTCGCTGGGACAAGACCAGATTGGGTACGATCCCGCGTGAAATCATGGCCATCCCCCGCAAGCGTTTCCTGATATGTTCGAATTCGGCTTGTACCAGCCTGATGAATTCCGGTTCATCCGCTGTCCGCATGATCAACGTCTCCGGCGGCGGGGCAAGGGCGTACTCGCTTTGATCCGTTCTTCTATGCCGGGCCAGTTGCCGGTTGAGCGCCAGGTGTAATAAGCATAGAGCCACTGTATCGCCCAGCCGCCAACGGTCACCGCGGTCGATTTTGACGGGTTCCAGCCGTATTGTTCGCCATCTTTCGGGTTGAACAAGCATAGCTGGCCGTCTTCGTATTGATGTTTTTCGCTGTAAATTCGCGGTTTGACGCAGTAAGCCTCAGCCGGACGATTGGGATACTCTTTGGGATAAACCAGCTTCAAGCTGTGACGCGGCGAATCCAGGATGCTCATATTGATCTCGACAATTCCCTGCCAATATAGCAACCCGCCAAATGGAGGCACGACCAGTTTAAAGGTGTTGCCAAAGGCGGCTTTCATCGCCTCGACTTCCCAGACAAGGCGGGCTGAGACATTCTTGCGCGTACCCCACCAATTTGACATTGGGCGCTCTCCGAACTGCGGTCAAGATCTAGCCGGTTGAATCAACTGTATTGATTTAGTCAATCCTTGTCTAGGTTCAGCAAGGCGGAGCCAATAAGTTCACTGCCGCAGCGCATAGAAACCGGCGAATCACAACATCAAGTTTAACCCGCTGCAACTCGCGCGATTGCGGCATTTAATCCCTAAGCAATAGCGATATGAATTCAGGCTCTGCGGCGCCGACAATTAGGACTTTACCAGTGGCGTGGACAGACGCTGGCTGTCTCTGATAAAACAGAAAGGTCAATCGGGATGGGAAGGCTTCGTCACCTGTTCACATTCCCGATTGACCTTCGTCAATCTATGCGAATCCTAACGTGGATTTGCAGCATACGCAAGGAGCGTAAACCTTATGTCCGCAACACGAATTACCCTCTTCAGTCTGGGGGTACTGCTGGTCGCGCTTGCTGGCGCGCCGGCGCTCGCAGATGACGAGCCGGTCCTCACCGTTTACTCGGGCCGCAACGAGAGCTTGATTGGTCCCATACTGGCGCAATTCAGCGAGGATACCGGCATTGCCGTGGAAATCCTCTATGGCGGCACTAGCGCCGTCGCCAATCAGATCCTCACCGAGGGCGAGAACAGCCCGGCCGATGTGTTCATCGCGCAGGACGGCGGCGCCCTCGGCGCGCTGGCGGCGGCCGATATGCTGCAGGCGCTGCCGGAAGCGACGCTGAGCCGCGTTCTCGATGCCGCCTTTGTTTCTCCGGCTGGCCTCTGGGTCGGCTTGAGCGGGCGCGCGCGCGTCCTGGTTTACAACCCGGAATTGCTCGACGAGATGGGGCTTGAGCTGCCCGGTTCCATACTCGATTTGACCGCTGACAAATGGCGCGGGCTGGTTGGCTGGGCGCCGACCAACGCTTCGTTCGTCGCCAATGTCACTGCCATGCGCGTACTGCTCGGAGATTGCGACGCCGAAGATTGGCTGGCGGCGATGATAGCCAACGATGCGCAGGCCTATCCCAAGAATACGCCCATCGTGCAAGCGGTCATCAATGGCGAAATCCCGGTCGGCCTGGTCAATCACTATTATCTGTATCGTTTCCTGGCCGAAGATCCTGAGATTACGGCGACCCTGCATTTTTTCCCCGGCGGCGATGTCGGCTCGCTGATCAATATAGCCGGCGCGGCAATCCTGCAGAGCAGCGATCGGCAAGATCTGGCGCTGCAATTGGTTGACTATCTGCTGAGTGATTCGGCGCAGGCCTACTTCGCTGCCAAGACCTACGAGTATCCGCTGGTGACAAGCGTCGATCCCAGCGTCGACTTGCCAGCGCTGGCGGATATTGAAGCGCCGGAAATCGACCTGTCGGATCTCGATGACTTGCAGGGTACGCTGGAAATGATCGAAAACAGCGGCGCGCTGGACTAGGCGCGGCGCAAAATTGGGCAGAATATGGGCGGGGTCTAGCCTCGCCCATTTGAATCGTTAGGGAGTCTATGCAGCTATCCGGCATCATTCCGCCGAGATTCCGCAGCGACAGACGTCAAGGCCGGCTGCCGGCGCGCTGGCATGTTGGCAATCGCCAGCTTCTTCAGGCAATCAGCCTGGCAGTCGTGGCTTGCGTCATGATCCCCGTGGCCTATTTGGTGATCGGCGCGGTCGGCGCCGGGCAGGATGGCGTCGACTATTTGCTGAGAACTCGCACCATCCTGATCGTGAGCAACAGCCTGGCGCTGATGCTGGCGACAACATTCCTGGCCACGCTGATCGCGATTCCCTTCGCCTGGCTGACCGGCCGCTGCGACCTTCCGGCGCGGCAGGTCTTCCTGGCGCTGGGCTTGGCGGCTATGGTCATCCCTTCTTATTTGACGGCGGTTACTTTCAGCGAAGCCTTTGGACCGAAGGGCCTCCTGCAATCCCTGCTGGAACCCCTCGGGGTGGATCGCCTGCCCAATATCAAGGGATTTGTCGGGGCGACCCTAACCCTGACCTTCGTCACCTTTCCTTACGTCGTGCTGCCCGCGCGCGCGGCGCTACTGCAGGCCGACCGCGCGCTGGAAGAGGCCGGGCATAGCCTGGGACTCAACCGCTGGCAAGTCTTCCGCCAGATCACGCTGCCGCAACTGCGGCCGGCGCTCTCGGCCGGCATGCTGATGACAGCGCTATATTGCTTGAGTGATTTCGGCGCCGTCGCCGTTATGCGCTTCAACGCCTTCACGCGCGCCATCTTCATCCAAACCGAGTCCTTTCGCATGGACAAGGCCTCGGTGCTGGGCCTGGTTCTGATTGCCTTGACGATGCTATTGCTGCTGCTGCAATCTCGCCTGCATTCCAACGGCAGGCACTACCGTATCGGCACCGGCGCCTCGCGCGAATTGCAGACTGTGCAATTGGGTCGCTTAAAGCTGCCGGGCGTCCTGTTCTGCGCCGCCGTTATTTTCATGGGCGTGGCCGTCCCGCTGCTGGTCCTCTTCAAGTGGCTGGCGGGCCACATGATAACCAGCCCCATCCATGTCCCCCTCGACACGCTGGCGCAAAACACAGTCGGCGTCAGCGCGGCGTCGGCGCTTGTTGTATCGGCCGCCGCGCTGCCGCTGGCGTTGCTGGCGGCGCGCGCGTCATCCCGCTTCGACCGCTGGCTGGTCAAGCTCGCCTATGCCGGCAATGTCCTGCCCGGGATCGTCATCGCGCTGGCGTTGGTATTCTTCGCCTCGCAGCACATGCTCAGCCTGTATCAGACGCTGCCGCTGCTGATTCTGGGCTACGCCATTCGCTTTCTGCCCTACAGCATCGGCGCCACCGAAAGCGCCTTGGAACAGATCAACCCGCGCTTTGAAGAGTCGGCGCGCAGCCTGGGCTTGACCGCGCGCGAGTCGCTCTTGCGCATCACCGTGCCGCTGGCGCGCGCCGGGATTCTGGCAGGTCTGGCGCTGGTCTTCCTCAACGTCATGAAAGAGCTGCCCATCACTTTGATATTGCGCCCCATCGGCTTCCGCACCTTCGCCACGCGCATCTGGAGCGCCTACGACGAAGCTTTTCTGTCCTCGATTGCGCTGCCCGGCCTGGCGCTGATCCTGGTATCGGCGTCCGTGCTCTTTGTCATCCTGCGGCAGGAAAAGACCGCGCCCTAGCCGGGTCCGGCGGGCCGGCTCGATTTCCCCTTTATGCCTGCGACATTTCTACTATGCTTGAGCAGGCCAACCAAAACCACGCCTGGCTGAAATTATGGAATACTCGCTGCAAGCGGATCATTTGACCAAACGCTACAACGGCCAGTCGCCGGCCGTGAACGACATCACGCTGCGCGTTCGACCCAGCGAGTTCTTGACCTTACTGGGTCCCAGCGGCGGCGGCAAGACCACCACGCTGCGCCTGCTAGCCGGCTTCGAGCGGCCCACAAGCGGGCGAATCCAGATAAGCAATCGCATCGTCGCCGATGATTCTCGCTTCACGCCGCCCGAAAAGCGCAAAGTCGGCATGGTGTTTCAGGATTACGCGCTCTTCCCTCATGTGGACGTGGCGGGCAATGTCGCCTTTGGCCTGCGCGGATCCCGGACGGAAAACGAGCGCCGGACGAAACAGTTGCTGTCGTTGGTCGGCTTGTCGCAATTCGCGAGCCGCATGCCGCATGAATTATCCGGCGGCCAGCAGCAGCGGGTGGCTTTGGCGCGCGCACTGGCTCCCGAGCCAGATATTTTGCTGCTTGACGAGCCCTTCTCGAATCTTGATACGGGCTTGCGAGCGCAAGTACGCGCCGATGTGCGCACAATTCTGCTTAAAACCGAGACCACCGCTGTTTTCGTCACGCACGACCAGCAAGAAGCGCTGAGCCTGTCCGATGAGATCGCCGTCATATTTGATGGCAAGCTCGTGCAAGTGGCGACTCCGCACGCCATCTACAACCGCCCGGCCAATGTCCAGGTGGCGAAATTTATCGGCGAAGCCAACTTCTTGCCGGCGGAAGCTCATGGCATGACCGCGTCCAGCCGACTGGGCGAAGTCAAGCTCTTTCATCCCAAATCGGGCCAGGTGCAGCTGATGATTCGCCCGGAAGCGCTGGCGGTTGGATTCGACGACCAAGGCAGTCCCGCGCTGGTTCGCTGGCGCGAATTCTACGGGCACTATCAGCGGCTGGGTTTGTCGCTGGCGGATGGCACCGAACTGGTGGCGCGCACCAGCGTGGACAGGTATTTTCAGCGCGGGAACGAAGTCCGCATAACCTTGGCGCTGCCGGCTTTGGCTTATGATAAGGTTGAGTGAGTAATAGATTGAGACAACTAGCTAGCAGGACTTGCAGTTGCAGAACATTTGTACTATCATAGAGTTAGGTTCGTGGTGTATGAGTCGATTTGCGCCTACTCATGCGCCGTTGCTATACTGCAAGCGAGCGTCGACGCAGAAGGGATTATGAAGCGATGATTACATACGTCGTGGGCGACCTATTTACGAGTCCAGCTAAGGTTCTAGTCAATACGGTCAACACCGTTGGTGTGATGGGCAAAGGCATCGCACGAGAATTCAAGCGCATTTATCCCGAGATGTTTGAAGAATACCAATACTATTGCGAACACGGTATGCTCGACATTGGTAAGCTTTGGCTCTACAAGTCGCCGCACAAGTGGATTCTCAATTTCCCCACGAAGAAGCACTGGCGGAATAAGTCAAAGATAGAATATATAGAAGCCGGTTTGGCTAAATTTGCCGACACTTATGACGCTAAAGGGTTAACTTCAATCTCATTTCCCATGCTGGGATGCGGCAACGGAGAGTTGGATTGGACGCACGAGGTTCAACCGTTAATGGAGAGCCATTTGGGGCAGCTTCCCATTGACGTCTACATCCATGTGAACCAAAAGAATAGAGGCTTTGTACCTGAGCACAAAATCACTGAGGAAATGAAGCAGTGGCTCCGCGCTGAACCGAAAGCCCTGCCATTTGGTGAATTCTGGGACGATCTTGTCAGTCTAACTAAGCATGCTCTAGACCTAGTTACTGCAGTAGACAGACAGCCGTTTGCTGTCAAACTGGATGAAGAAACTATGTGCCTCAATATCCATTGTAGGAACAAGGAGATACCCCTAACCAATCACGCATTCCGAGATTTTTGGCAATTAGTCAGAAGTAGCGGGTACTGTATTGCCGACGAACTTCCTGCCGGCTTGAATCAATACTCTGAGTACGTATTGCCGCTGCTATCCAGGTTGGACTACATCCGGGTAGCAAACATTTCACGAAAGCCGGTGGTCGGCATTGAAGACAGTGGCATTCATTTGCTGCCCAATACATATGTCTTCGACGCACCAGCGATTGAGCTTCGTGAGTCTCGTTCGGCATGACGACGGCATATAACGCCGATTTCCGTAAGTTCCGCGCCACCCTGGAAAGCGTTGCGAAGACATTAGATCCCAGCTATCGATTCTGGACCAGCTTTCTGTTTCACTTCACGTCAATAAATAACGCAGCCAACATACTGAAAACAGGAGTCCTTGCTTCTCGTTTGCGCATAAATATGTGTCGTCCAGAATTTGACGATAGCGCAAGCCCAGAAGTGATTGAAAGGACTGAGGATCATTGGATGGATTACGTTCGATTCTACTTTCGACCGCGTACTCCTACTCTGTATCATAATGAAGGTATTCGCTCAAAAAATGCGCAACTGCTTGATGCTCATTGCCCGATTCCCATTTACCTTTTCTTCGACCTGCTTCCGATTCTGTGTTTGCCAAATTCGCAATTCTCACGCGAAACGTTGGCAAAGCCATCGACTCGCGTATTTAGTACCACTGAAGAATTCGCAGAAATGCCATTCGAGTTGATTTACCACGACTCCTGGTTTAGCCAAGAGGACAGAGATGCAATTATCAGAGCGCGACATGCGGAAGTAATTGTTCCAAAACAGATTAATCTCGAATACTTGAAGCTAATCTGCTGTCGATCCCAAGCAGAAATGAATACTCTGCGCAGCTTGCTGTCTGACAATTTGTGGAGACAGTGGAGAAGTAAGATTAGAGTCGTCGGGCACCAGCCCGTCTTTTTCAAAAAGTGGCTGTACATTGAGAGAGTTTCGCTTGGTAGTGACGATGTAGCTATTGAGCTCAATATCCCCGAAAATCGGAGCGACTGCGGACCTTTTCCAATTAGATGTACTGTTACCGACGATATTAGCGGCAATGTAAAGATAGTAGAATCTACATTTACAGCGAGCTCGCGGAGCAAGCTAAGATTTTACGGATTACAAAAGTACGGTATCAAGGGATATGAATTTCGCTGTGAAATCGACGGCAATCTTGCCTATTTGGGACGATATCAAGAAAGTGACATACCGTTTTAGAAGTGATAACGCCCGGCAATTTGAAGCTTTACAGAGACCGCTCTGCCATACGCGGCAGCCACAGGCGAAAAGTCGCGCCTTGCCCGCGTCCGCCGCTCTCGACAGTGAGTCGACCGCCGTGCGCCTCGACGATCTCTTTGGCGATGGCCAGGCCCAGGCCCGTCCCGCGTTGCGGGCCGCGCGCCTTGTCCACCTGGTAGAAACGTTCAAAGACGCGCGCCAAATCCTCCAGCGGGATGCCGTTGCCATTGTCTCGTATCGACACCACAACACCGTCTGGCGCCGCTTCGGTGACAACTTGGATCGCGCCGCCGGGCGGTGTGAACTTCAGGGCGTTGCTTATCAAATTCACCAGCACCTGCGCCAGTCGATCGCCATCGCCGATGACCGGTGGCGTAGGCTGCGCGGACGATTCCAGCTTGAGGTCATTCTGCTCCGCCATCACCACCAGGCTCTGAACCACCGCTTCTGTCAGCCGCTCCATACGCAAACTGTCGTTTTTCATCGACAGCTTGCCAGCTTGCAGTCGTTCCAGATCGGTCAATTCGACCACCATGCGATTGAGCCGGCTGGCCTCTTCAAAGATGATCTGCGCCGCTTCCGCCGGCTCGTCAGCCGCGCCATCAATGATGGCTTGCGCATACCCTTGAATGGATGTCAGCGGCGTTTTCAAATCGTGAGAGACATTGACCAGAAAATCGCGCTGAGCAGTGTTGGCCGCCAGGACCTCGCAGGTCATCCGATTAAATGATTCCGCCAGCGTCCGCACCTCGCCGGGACCGCTGACCGGCACGTTTACCGAATAATCGCCATCGGCCACATCGCTGGCTGCCTTGGCCAGTCGCTGCAAGGGCTTTGCGATCGTCCGGCTGATCAGCGCCGCCAGGAGCGCGGCGAACAAGATGCCCACGACACCGGCTTGAATCAGCGGTGGCGCCAAGGCGTTGCCGAATACCGCCAGCGTCTCATGCAAGCTGACCGTTGGCCGCGGTTCAGCCAGCAGCCACAGGTCTCCGGCTGATTGCGGGTCTCTATGGAGCAAGCGTCCGAACATAACACCGCCGTAGAGCCACTCCCCGCCGGCGGGATCATGAAAGCGGCCGAAGAATTGTTCGGTCCTCCGCGACAACACCTGATGCAACTGGCGGTTCTTGTAGCTGTCGCCCTGCAAGTGAATCAAGTCGCCAGCGCTGTAACTGCCCGAGCTGTCGTAAACGACGCGCGTTCCCTCAGCGGAAACCCGAATTTGCAAGATGCGCACCTTGCGCGTTTGGGAGAAAACCGCCAGCAGCTCATGGACTCGTTCTTGCAGGAACTGTGAATTGCGATCGACGGGAATATCGGCGATGAAGTCGATATAATTCAGTCCCTGCATCAAGGCGGCCAGCCGCTCAAACGTGGGCTCCGGCGGGGCGGCGCGATTGCCGATCAACACAATCAGCGCCAGCGCAATCACGCCCAGCGCGACCGTCAGCATCAAGAGATACGACGTTAGCAGGCGCAGCCGCAAATTGAAGGCAACGCGCGGCAGATTACGTTTCATCCAGCCGGTATCCCACTCCCCAGACCGTCTCAATCGCCAAATCCATGCCTCGCAGCTTATGACGCAGATGGGCGACGTGGACATCAACCGTGCGCGTCTGCCCGCCAAAGTCGTAGCCCCAGACGACATTAAGCAGCTTGTCGCGGCTGAAGACCAAGCCCTTGTTCTCCGCCAAGGTCTGCAGCAGGTCAAATTCCTTCATGCGCAAGTCTACCTCAACCCCGTCCACCGAGACGCGGCGGCGCTGCGGATCAATGAGCAGATTGCCGATCTGAATCGGCTCGGGCGCTTCGTCGGCCGCATCGGCGCGATCAGCGCGGCGCAAGATGGCGCGTATGCGCGCCAGCAATTCGCGCGGATTAAATGGCTTGGTCATATAATCGTCCGCGCCCAACTCCAAGCCGACGATCTTGTCGATATCTTCGCTGCGCGCCGTCAGCATGATGATGGGGACATCGGACTCTTCGCGAACGCGCCGGCAGACTTCCAGCCCGTCCATGCCCGGCAGCATCAGGTCCAGCACCACCAGACTCGGCTTGTCGCGCAGAATCATGCCTTTGGCCGCCGTGCCGCTGGTCGCGCTGGTCACGCAGAAACCATCCGGCTCGAGGTACATCCTGGCGAGATCAATGATTCGCTGTTCATCATCCACGATTAGGATTGTGTCTGTTTTGATCCGCTGCAAATCCAACCGCCTTTTCACTTATCCGCCCGAATCTATCGCAGCCGACAGGGCGATCGCCAGGCGCTTGTCGCAACCGGCGCTCCCCGGCGAACGGTTTCCGCAAATTGGTTGCCGCCTCATTATTGAATCTGGCATTAGATTGTCACCATTGCATAATCACATTGTAAAATATCTGTAAATTCCGGCATTATCACCGCCTGGGCTTGACGAGCCAACTCTGACCTGGATTCCTTGCTGACAGTCAACTTGTTGTATTTGTCCGCGACTTGAAACCGGTTACAATACCGCGCGAGCACTCTATCAATCAATACGATACCAAACGCAATACGATAGCAACGATACCAGCGATAGCAAGCTGAGACCGATCCATGACCATCCTGTCAATCATTCAGCCGGATAACCCGCTGCTGCGGCGGCAAGCCAGGCGGGTAACTGACTTCAGCGGCGACTTGCAGGCGCTGATTGACGACATGATCGCAACCATGACGGCTGCGCAAGGCGTCGGCTTGGCGGGACCGCAAGTCGCCCAGAGCAAGCGCATCATCGTGGCGCGCCTGCCCGCTGACGAGGGTAGCGCCGCCGAGTATGGTGAAGACGCGGGCAAGCTCTATATCGTCGCCAACCCCAGGGTTGTCTGGCGCAGCGAAAACAAAGTCTCCGGCGTCGAGGGCTGTTTGTCCCTGCCGGGCTTGCTGGGCGATGTGGAGCGCTTTGAGAGCATTGAAATCACCGGGCAGGATCGGCAGGGAAAGCCGATTCGCTTGAGCGCCAGCGGTTGGCTGGCTCGCGTCTTCCAGCACGAGATCGACCACCTCGACGGCATCCTCTACATTGACATCGCCACCGCCGTCTGGCGCCCTGAGGAAGCGGACTCGCTCGCCGGCGAAGTCAGCGAAGCGCAATGAGCGCCGTCATTCGGCTGGCCAGCCCTGCCGATGCCGCCGACATCCAGCAAATCTACGCTCCGATAGTCAGCCAAACGCATATTTCTTTTGAGCTGGCTGTTCCCGGCGTCGCCGAGATCGCGGCGCGTATCAGCAAGACGCTAAAGCAGTATCCCTGGCTGGTATGCGAAATCAGCGGACGGCTGACCGGCTACGCTTACGCCAGCGCTTTCCGCGCTCGCCAAGCCTATCAATGGACAGCCGAAACCACGGTATACGTACATCCTGGCTGGCAGCGGCGCGGACTGTCACGCGCCTTGTATCGCTCGCTGGTCGCCATTTTGCGCGCCCAAGGTTACTGCAACGCCCTGGGCGTGATCGCCTTGCCCAACATTGGCAGCATCCGCGCCCACGAAGCAGCCGGCTTTCGCCAAATCGGCGTCTTCGAAAATGTCGGCTTCAAAGCGGGCGCCTGGCGCCATACCGGCTGGTGGCAGCTGGAATTG
Organism: Anaerolineae bacterium; assembly: GCA_022823165.1. Taxonomy (GTDB): domain Bacteria; phylum Chloroflexota; class Anaerolineae; order Aggregatilineales; family Phototrophicaceae; genus UBA6055. The sequence continues at coordinate 67,294 of JAJDXR010000062.1, forward strand.
CGCCCCATGCCGGAAGCGCCTCAGCCGCCACGCCCGATCGGCGAGCTGGCAATGGAGCCGCATTTCGCCGACCTGCTGCAATCGGGATTAGCTTTACTCAGCAATCAATGACGAGGAGACGCCAATGACCGCCAAGAAACGCCCCATAAGCGCTGAAGACCTCAATCGCATCCATTATGTTCAAGACCCGCAAATCAGCCCGGACGGTCGTTGGGTCGCCTTCGTCAAAGTTTCGCCCGACCCGCTCGAGAAATCATACAAGCGCAATATCTGGCTCTATTCGCTGGCGGAGGACGCCGTCCTGCAGTTGACGCGCGGCGACAAAGACTCCCAACCGCGCTGGTCGCCGGACGGGTCGCAGTTGGCTTTCGTCTCCGCCCGGGGCGACAAGCCGCAGATTTATCTGCTGCCGACAGCCGCGCCGGGCGGTGAAGCGCGGGCGCTGACCAAAATGGACCATGGCGCGCACAGCCCGGATTGGTCGCCCGATGGCGCTCGGATCGCTTTTCTGGCGCCGATGAGCCGCGAAGAGCGTGAAACCGAAGACGCCGACAGCGAGCCTCAGCCCGAGCCGGTCGACAAGCTGGCGAGTAAACATCAGGAAGAACGCAAAGCTGAAGACGAACGCAATCGTTGGGACCCTCGCCCGATGTGGCGCATCCCCTATCGGCAAGGCACGGCCTACGTGGACGAGCGTTACGATCAGATTTGCCTGGCGCTGGCAGCCGAATCCAGCGATGCCAAACCCAAACGACTGACCGCGATCGACGCCAATCATGACGCGCCGCGCTGGTCGCCCGACGGCGCGTCAATCTATACCGCCCGCAGCGCCCTGCCCCAAGGCGACGAACCCTGGCGCGCCTTGAATTGCTATCGACTGGACGCGGAAACCGGCGCCGAAGAAGCGCTGACGGATGGCGAATACAGCGTCTACGCGCCCAAGCCATCGCCGGACGGCAAGTGGATCGCCTGCGAGCGCAGTCCCATCGGCGTCACCGACATGCCCACGCGCGTACTCGTCATGGCGGTCGGCGGCGCGGAAACGCGGATTATCAACGAAGCGATCGACCGCGAGACCTTCGATCATGTCTGGTCGCCGGATGGCGCGCTGACGCTGACCGTGGAGAGCGAAGGCAAGGTTTTGCCCTGGACTTACGATCCAGAGAAAGACGAACTGAGCCCGGCGCACGAGGGCACTTACGAAATCGAGCAAATCGACAGCGGCAGCGGCGGCCTGCTGGCCATGACTGTCTCGACGCCGCATAACCCGCAGGAACTCTACGTCCTCGTCGACGGCGAACTGAAAACAGCCACGAATTTCAATCAGCCGCTGCTGGACGAAGTCATCGTGCAAGATGTGCATGAGCTGCGTTTTGACTCGCCCAACGGCGCGGTACAAGGCTGGTACATCCTGCCCGTCGACCACAAAGACGGCGACAAGGCGCCGCTGGCGCTGAATATCCACGGCGGCCCGCACGCCGCCTGGGGCTTCTCCACCAAGTCCATGTGGCATGAATGGCAATTCCACGCCGCGCGCGGTTATGCCGTCTTCTACTGCAATCCGCATGGCAGCGGCGGTTACGGCGAAGCCTTTGAGCGCAAGCTGCACGCGGCTTGGGGTCCAGTCGCCATGGATGACATCATGGCCGGCCTGGACGCATTCCTGCAGCTGGGCCTTGCCGATCCAGAGCGCATGGCCATCACAGGCGGCTCCTACGGCGGCTACATGACCGCCTGGATCATCAGCCATAGCCAACGTTTCAAAGCGGCCGTTTCGCAGCGCGGCGTCTACAATATCTCCAGTTTCTACGGCACCACCGATGTGCCGCTGCTGATGTCCAATGAATTTGATGCCGAGCCTTGGGACGATCACGATGTCTACTGGGACAATTCGCCGCTGAAATACGCCGCGCGCATCAAAACGCCGCTGCTGCTGATCCACTCCGAGAACGACTTTCGCGTGCCGATTGAGCAAGCGGAGCAGCTATTCGCCTGGGTGCGGCGCGCTACCGATACACCGGTCAGTATGCTGCGCTATCCGCGCGAGGGCCATGAGCTGTCGCGCAGCGGCGAACCCGGCCATCGCATCAGCCGCTTGACCGAAATGGTCGCCTGGTTCGACCGCTATACCGCTGGCCAGGCCCGCGATTCAGGATAAGCCGCCCAGGGGAAACCGCTGCGAAAAAACGCTGAAATACAAGCGTACCTTAGTGATAATATCACGCCGTTCCGCCTCGGGCAGCAGCGCGAAGATCGCCCGCAGTTGATCCATCAGAGCGCGCTGCACCGCCACAAAGCGCGCCGCGCCATCGGGCGTCAGGATGACATCAACCGAGCGCCCGTCTTGAGAATTGCGCCGGCGCAGCACCAAAGGCGGGTCCATGCCTTCCAGGCGCTTGACCAGGCCCGTCATCGTGGCGCTGGTCAAATGATGATCGCGGGCGATATCGCCAATGCGGCAGGCGCCGTCGTTCTCGGATAAGGTCTTGAGCACATAGAATTGCGGCGGCGTCAGTTGATGCGCTTCGAAGTGACTGGCCAGGCGCTTTTCGCCATCGGTGACAATATCGAACAGGACCGACCATAATTCCGCCACATCGCGGTTGAGCATGTCGTCCAAATCCGGCCGCCTCCGCCAACGCGCTCAGTCGCCCAGCGCATCCCATACCTCAAGTTTACCACGCGCTTCGCGAATGACTTCGTCAACGAATTCCGAGGTGCTGGCGCGCCCGCCCAAATCAGGCGTCTTGATGCCGTTGTAGACCGATTCCAGGGTCGCTTCGTAGAGCGCGCGGCTGGCCAGCGCCGCCTCCTTGCTGTCGATGTAACGCAGCAGCGCGCCGCAAGCCAGGATCATGGCCATGGGATTGGCGATATTCTTGCCCCGCAAGCTGGGCGCGGTGCCGTGCGGCGCCTCGGTCACCGCGACCTTGACGTTAAAGTCATCGTCAAAGCCGATGATGACCGACTCAGCGCCGGCAATGCTGCCGAACATCTTGATCACCAAATCGCTCAGCGTATCGCCGTCGCGGTTTAGCGCCGGAATCACCAGCGGCTCGCCCGAGGTCTCGAGCAGCAGCGCATAGGTGGCGTCGATCAACTGAGGGTTGTAGCGAACCGTCGGGTGCAGGCCGGCCGCCCGATCCAACTCTTCTTTGAACAGGCCTTCGTAAACCGGACTCACGGTGTATTTCGGCCCGCCGAATACGGTCGCGGCGTGCTGCTGCGCATATTGAAAGGTGAATTCAGCCACCGCGCGGCAGTTGCGCCGGCTGATATAGCGCTTGTTATAGGCGACTTCATCCAGTCCTTCGCCTTCGCGCCACTCGTCGGCGGAATACGCGCCTTCGACCGCCATGCGCACCACCGCTATCGGCGAATGAACGCCGGCCAGCGGCAATACCGATGGTATGCGCCGGCCCGTGCGCAGGATTACGCTGCCATGCACCAGGTCGCGCAGCAGCGCGTTGGGGCTGCCAACGTCATCCGGGTCGCCAGGCGTGATCGTAGCCGCCTTGATGCCGAGGCCGGTTTCTACTATGCGCGCCGCCGCCTCGTGAACGACCTGATTATTTGTGCGCCGGCGATTTTCCAGCGACAGGTCGAAGGTCTCAAAGACAAGATCGTTCATGCGGATAACACTGGGATCAAGCACACGCAGCGCTTCCTCCAGCAATTCCTGACCGGTCTCATCCCCCTGCAATATACATATCCTGTGCTTGCTCAATGCCTGATTGCCTTCCGATTGTCTTGCGATTGATGGCGAGAGGTTTACCATCTCATTGTAAGCGATGTATGCTATACATAGACATATTCAACTGACCGGGGAGTGCCTATCTCGGTGGATATTTCCTGAATGCCGAGCTCGGCACAGGTTAATTCACCACAGAGACACAGAGACACAGAGATTTTTCTTTAGGTCGAAGCGAAACCGCATCCACTACAATAGACACTCCCCAAAATCGGGCTGAGCTTTCCGGGCAAATGCGGTAGAATAACTATTGGAATACTGTCATCGTCGGCTCAGACAGGAAGTAGATCTCATGCGTTTAGCGAAATCTTTTGCCCTTTTGCCGCTCTTATTCCTGCTGGTTTTGAGCGCGCAGGCGCAGGACGAAACTCAATACAGCTCGACGGTCAATTGGTTTTACAGCGCTTGTGAAGACCGTATGGTGATCGACCTTTCCGGCGTCATGGAGCCCGGCTACGATGTCTATTTCCAAGCCTTTGACCAGCTCGGCGGCTTGGGCGCAGCCATTACTGGATTGCGCCGCGTCAGCGTCGATGGCGACTATTCCGTTAGCCAGGTGATCTATTGGCTTGGGGGCGCAACCCGCGCGCTGGATACACCTGTCAGCGTTGTCATTCGCATCGCGAGCGAAAACGACCCTGGCAGCACACTGTTTCAGGAGCCGTCCGATGATACCTTGGGCGAATGTGAAGAACCGGGCGGCACACTGGTGGAAGGCACAGATGTCGCAGCTTTGCCGCGGATCATCTCGTCATCCGCCGTCTTCACGCCTAACGGCACTTTGCTGAATCCGGTCTATTCGCGGCCCATTGAACCGATTGTGCAAATTGGCGCGCGGAAGAGCGCAGACATTATACCCGGCCGGACGGCGGACCCGGGCCTGATCTATGCCGAATGCGTCGATGCCGAGGGCGCCGACCCCGGCGTTCTCTATGATACGGACGATATTCGGCTGTTCTGGTCCTGGTACGCCACGACGGCGGAACAAGTCCAACGCCACATTGACACGGCGCAGTATTCAGTAAACATAAACTCTATCCCCTTTTCCAGTATAGCGGCGAGCGAGATCAAGCAGATACCGGGCAGCCCTGACTGGTGGGTCTTCTACACCGTGAATATGCGTGACAAATGGGAGCCCGGCGTCTACGATGTCGGGTTTGCGGTCGGCTGGTCGGAAGCGATCAGCGACGGCTACGACGAATATGGACCCGGCACGGCAAACGAGCGGCTCGGCAGTCGATGCCGCTTCCGAATTCAGCAGAATCCCTGGGGGCTTGAAATTTTGCATGAGCAGCCGGCGCAGCCGCTGAAGACCTATCCCGGCTTCCCGCAGAATAGTTCTGAATAACTCATTGTCCCGGCTGCGCTCCCAGGCCAAAGCCTTGCTGGGCTTGGAGTTGACGGACGGTCAACTCCGCCAGTTTCAGATCCTGACTGAGCTCCTGCTGGATTGGAACCAGCGGATGAATCTGACCGGCATTACCGATCCCGCCGCGATTGTCACTAAGCACTATCTCGATTCGCTTTCCCTGGCGCGAGCCGTCCCGCGTTTTGACTTGATGCGGTTAATTGACGTGGGCGCCGGCGCCGGCTTCCCCGGCCTGCCGCTGGCCATCGTCTTCCCAAAGCTGCAAGCCACCCTGCTGGACTCGACGCAAAAGAAGCTGCGCTTCATCAAGTACGCGAGCGATGCCTTGGGCTTGGCCAATGCGCGACCCTTGCACATGCGGGCCGAAGACGCGGGCCGCAGCCAGAAACATCGAGAGCGCTACGATATCGTGGTGGCGCGCGCTGTCGCGAAGATGCCCACGCTCATGGAATACACGCTGCCTTTGGCGCGCCTGAATGGCCAAGTAATCGCCATGCGCGGCAGCGAAGCCTACGAGGAGACAAACGAAGCGGCCAAGGCTATTGATCAACTGGGCGGCGAAATGTTCAGCATTGAAGAAGTCCGGCTGCCCACGCTGGACAAGCCGCGCTATCTGGTCGCCATAGACAAGATCCAGCCCACGCCGGAGCGTTTCCCGCGTCAGGCGGGCCAGCCGTCGCGCCAGCCCCTGGTTTAGATCGTCCAGATCGTCTAGATCGTCCGCGATTCCAGCAATGCAAATGGACGAGTCCAATAAGCGAGATAGCGCGCGGGCTCGTCGGCGTCCAACATGTCGCTGAAGCTATGCCGCAAGATGGGATGGGTTATCAATTCCAAAGCGGCGGCCGGGTTCGCCCAGCGGACCTGCGGCGTTTCAGCGCTTGGGCGCAGTTCACCGCTTAGGTATTTTGCATGGAAGCAGAAAATGACTATGGAAGAGCGCAGGTTGCTGCGCACTTGCGCCAGCCGACCCAACTCGACCTCGATTCCGCACTCCTCAAAAATTTCACGCTGAAGCCCTTCGGTCAGCGACTCGCCGATTTCGATCTGCCCGCCGGGCAGTTCCCAGCCGCGGCGCTCGGTCCATACCAGCGCTATTTCGCCCTGCTCATTGCGCGCCAGAGCGCTGGCGGCGACGATATGCCGAGGCGTTTCGTCTGTCACAGTCTACTCCTCAACAGCGTTACCGGGCTCGTGCAGCGCGATGCGGAAGGGAAACCATTCCGCCCGAAAAAGTTTCTTCGACACGCCGGGATCGGCCTCGGTGATTTGCCTCATGTGGTCGTCATCGCGCGCCTCAAATATGGCGACGCCAAAAGCTGAGTAATCGCTGTTGAGCGTACGCCCGGCCAGAACCAGCAACCCGTCCGCCATCAGCCGCTTCAAGTAGTCGAAGTGCGCGGCGGTGATGCGCGCCTCTTCCGCGGTCGGTCCCTCAGCCAGCATCGCCGGCCGCAGCGGCTGAATCCGATAAATGTAGGTGGGCATAGGCAATCTCCGCGATAATGGCGCATTCCGCTCACTATAACTTACCCGCAACTCCATCGCGCGCCGAGACTGAATCGGAGCCCGCAAAGCATGTCGCCGCGGCAATCTCCGCCGATCGTGAGGCTGGCGCAAACATCGGCTATAATGGCGGCAACCTTGGACAAAAGCGCGAGGACAAAATGACGCAGAACCAGTCAAAACAACGCCAGGTCAAAATCGAGCTGCCAAAAGACCCCAGCGCCATCTATTCCAACATGGTCATGATCACCCACACCGCCAACGAGGTGATCTTTGACTTCATTCAAGTCTTGCCCAACGACGACCGCGCGCGGCTGCAAAAGCGCGTCATGATGACGCCGACTCACAGCAAGCTCTTCCTGAATGCGCTGCAGGAGAATGTGTCCAAATATGAAGCCAAGCACGGCACGATTGAAGCGCCGGCTCGCCAAACCCTGGCTGACCAACTCTTCGGCGCTGTGAAACCGACGGACGATGACAATGAATAATCTGGAGCGGATTTGCGAATCGATTCGCCAAGATTTGGAAGCGCGCAACGCCGCCCGCGACCAAGCCATCGCGCGCTCGCGCCAACTGGTTCGACACTGCTCAGAGAGCATTCGCGCCATTCATCGCCGCGAATGGGACCGAGCTGATCAGAAACTTGAACGGGTGAAAGCCGGCGCGGAAGAGCTCAAGTTTATCGTCCGCAACTTCCCTGACCTGTATCACACCGGCTATACGCAAGACGCGCTGAAAGAAGCGGCCGAGGCATTTATCACGCTGGCCATCGTCAAGGGCGAGCCGCTGCCGACGGCCGCGGAGCTCGGAATCAGCAGTTCAACTTATCTCAAAGGCTTGGGCGAAGCGGCCACTGAATTGCGCCGCTTTATCCTGGATATCATGCGCCGCGGCGACGGGCACAGCGACGAAGCCGAGCGGCTGCTGCTGGCGATGGATGACATTTACGATCAACTGGTGACCTTTGATTTCCCCGATGCGTTGACCCATGGTCTGCGCCGGCAAACGGACGTCGTTCGCGGCGTCCTGGAGCGCACCCGCGGCGATCTGACGCAGAGCCTGCGCCAACAGAAGCTGCAGATCGCGCTCAAGACTTTGGAAGGCCACCTCAGCGGCGACTGCGACAGCCATCCCCGCTAGCGTAAAAATAGCTGCTCCTGGTTTAGCCTCAGCCGGTCAGCTTCCACTCGATCAAGGCGCCAGCCACCCAGGTCGGGGGCGGCTTATCATACAGTTCTGACGAGTCGGTATAGCTGATATCAAGCACTTCGCCTGTCATTGGACCGCGCAAGTAGCGATATACCTGCCCGGTATCGCGAGCGTCGCTCTTGGCCTCGATGCAGTGCTGGTTGTACGCCCAGTAATCTCCCCGCTCCAAAATGCGAATGCCGGTTTCGATCATGCTTTTGGCCTGCGCCAAACCAGCGGCGTCAGGCTCGTGGCTGTCTTCCGGAGCGTCGCCGTAGCCAATGCCATGATGAAAGGGATCGGCAGTGCTGACAAGGACCGCGTCTTCCATCAAGCGCGCCAACTCGTCGATGCCCGGCATATCCTGCGGGCGTCCGCCGGCCAGGTAGGGGTAGCGCTCAAATACCTCAGGCGCTTTCCGCTCTGACAGGCCGCGCCGCTTCAGCTCCTCCCGCCAGAAATAGCGCCAGCTTATCAGCGCGTGGTCGCCGGTCCATTCCCGCCGCCCGTCGATGCCCGGCCCCTGGATGCCCCAGAACTCGTAATCCGCCGGGGCCTCACCGGCCGCCACCGCCACGCGCGCCGCTTCCATCTTGGCGGTGAAGGCATGTAAAACGCTGAGCACGACGACTTTATCCGCGCCGCTATCCAGCGCGGCCTGAACGCAGGCCGCGATCTGATAGCCGCAATCGTGTACGCCCACGTGCGGAAACACCAGAAGGCCGCCGGCGCTCAGCGTCTCCGCCAGCCGCCACTCGCGTCCGCGTTCCAAATGCTCTAGCGTGCCGGCCTCGCCCAAATCAGCGTGTTCCCGGGCATACATTTCATGCACTTTCTTTTGCAGCGCAGCGCGATCCAATTCCATGAGTCCTATAGTCTCCGCCTGTATGTGCTTGCGGCATTTGTAACGCAGCGGCGCCCCAGCGTCAAATCGCAAACTGCGCCTTGACCAGCGCCAGCTCCGCATTATAATTCAATGTCGTATCAACCGAATAGCGACGCAGTCCGTAGACAGCAGGTGGGCAGCCGCCCTTAATCTCCTGCCGAGGCACGCGCAAAAGCCTTCCTCCAGCAGTATTGATCGGCAATGACGCGACCTCAAGATGCGGGTCGCTTTCTGTTTTTGACCGCGTCACGACCTTCCCCAGCCGGGGATGCGCCTGTGACCAGGAAAGGAGCGGCACTTGCCTGTTTCAAAGGCACGCAAGGAAGAGCTTGTCACCGAATACGTCGACATCCTCAATGAAAGCGACGGCTTCGTTGTGGTTGAAACCCAAGGTCTGAACGTCTCTCAGATTCAAGGGATGCGCATCGCCTTGCGCGAGCAAAACGGGCGCTATCTCGTCGCCAAGAATACGCTGATAAAAAAGGCGCTGGAAACAGCCAACTGGACCGTTCCCGAGCATTTGCTCAGCGGTCCCGTGGCCTATGTCTTCGGCCGCGACAATCTGCCCGGCGTATCCAAAGCCTTGCTCAAGCACATCGAGGACGAAGATTTCGCTGAGAAGATGCAAGTAACCGGCGGCATGATGAACGGCGACATCCTGGACGCGCGGCAAGTCACCGAAATTTCCCAATTGCCGACGCTCGACGAACTTCGCGCTCAGCTGGCTGGCATGGTGGTGGCGCCAGCCCAAGGCATCGTCAACGCAGTGCATCAAGCGACGGGTGGCGTGGTCAATGTCCTCCAGGCTTATCTCGATAAGCAGGAAGAGGGCATCGCCGCCACAGAGTAACCCCGCGCGCCACGCGGGGGCAACCAACCAAGCAGTCATCAGATAACGAAAGAATCCTGAGGAAAGGAAGCAACAATGGCAGACCTGGAAAAGCTGGTGGAAGAACTTAGCGCCTTAACCATTCTGGAAGCCGCTGACTTGAAGAAGAAGCTGGAAGAGGCCTGGGGCGTCGAAGCCGCGGTCGGCGGAGGTATGATGATGATGGCGCCCGGTGCCATGGCCGGCGGCGCTGATGCCGAACCGGAAGAAGAACAGACCGAATTTGATGTGATTCTCAAGGAAATCGGCCCCAAGAAGATCAACGTCATCAAAGCCATCCGCGGCATCACCCCGCTGGGACTCAAGGAAGCCAAAGAATTGGTCGAGTCCGCGCCCGCGACCGTGCTCGAGGAAGTCAGCAAGGATATGGCCGAAGACGGCAAATCCAAGCTGGAAGAAGCCGGTGCCGTTGTCGAGCTCAAATAACAGCGCCCGACAATCCGCTTTCGGCGGCGACTAACCCTGACCAAGAGCCGCAAGCAACGAACTCCTGTAGCAGCTGGCAGTTTGCCGGCTGCTTTGTGTTTATCACCAGCTTCGGATTCAAGGGAAAAATTGGTTGCACTGTGAGTTGCCTATCGCCTTTTTCTGATGAACTCTGCGCTATAATATAAGCAAGCGTAGAGCGCGAGTCTCTGCAAGTGGCCGACATCTCTTATAGCAAACTGCTGGACCCCGTCAGCGACATCATCTCGCTGATGGAATCAATGATGGCCGGCGCCTTCGGCGCGACCACAGGCGATCAGCGCGAGTGCTGCAAGCGTATTCACGCCTACAGTTGGGGCCTGCACACCTTGGTTATGGATGTCATCACCTCGCTCGGCATCGAAAATGCGGCCACGCGCCCAGCGGTTCTCGAACGCTTCAACGCCTTGAATCACCCGACCCAGGCGGCGCTGGACAATTTGTCCGCCGGTTTTGACGGACCCTTGAGCGAAGAGCAGCAGACCACCATAGCCCACGTCATGGAAGCCCTCCAGTCCATTGAGCGCATGATGACCAATATCTGGCAATATTCGATGCTGCGCCACGATTTGCTGGAATATGCCGATGACGAATTTGACGGCTCAGTGCTCATCAACAGATTCCGTACCTTACTGGGCGACATCGCGCTGCCGTCCATTACAACGCGCTTCTGCGCGATTGGCGACGAAGAATATCTATCCTTCGCCATTGGTGAAATTGCGCAGAATATTCGCCTGCATGCGAACGTCAAACTGGCGCAGATCAAAGTGCAGGAATTCGGCTACAAGACTGACATCGCCATCCTTGACAGGGGCACAGGCTTCCGCATGACCTCCGATGTAATGACAGAGCCTTTCTGGCAGGAGCGCGCAGCCAATCCCGGCTTGGGTCTTGGCCTGTATCTTGCCAGACGCCATATCGAGGGCTGCGGCGGCAGCCTGTTATTGGGCAGCAAACCCGGCAAAGGCACGCTGGTGAAGATTACGCTGCCTTGCCTGCCCTAAGTCTTCGAAGCTTCCGACAGGTATCTCATTCCCCGCGCTGCTCGTTCCAGGCGCATGCGCTATAATCTCGCGCGGGAAAGCTCACCAGGAGACGGATCATGGGTCGAGACAAAGTATTTGTCACACGAGAATTGCCGCCGGTAGCCCTGGGTCGCCTTGCTGAACACTGCGATGTGGAAGTCTGGGATGAATTTCTGCCGCCCGCCTACGAGCTCATTCTTGGCAAAGTCAGCGGGCTGGCCGGTTTGCTCTGTTTGCTCACAGACCGCATCGACGCGCGGCTCATGGATGCCGCGCCCGAGATCAAGGTCATCAGTAATTTGGCCGTGGGCTATGACAATATCGACATCCCCGCCGCCAGCCAGCGCGGTATCCCCATCGGCAATACGCCCGGCGTATTAAACGAAACCACGGCCGATTTCGCCTTCGCGCTGCTGATGGCGACTGCTCGCCGGATTCCGGAAGCTCGGCAGTATATCCATGACGGCAAGTGGCTGACCTGGCACCCGACTGTACTGTCCGGTCAAGACGTATTCGGCGCGACGCTAGGCATCATCGGTTGCGGACGCATCGGCGCCGCCGTTATGCGCCGCGCCCAGGGCTTTGGCATGCGCATATTGGTCAATAGCCTGGAGAGCGCTGACGAAATCCGCGAATTGGGCGGTGAAAAAGCAGCGCTGGGCGAACTGCTGAGCCAGAGCGATTTCGTCAGCCTGCACGTCCCCTTGACTGAGGAAACCCATCACCTGATCAGCGAGCCGGAACTCAAACAAATGAAGCCGACCTCCATATTGATTAACACCGCTCGCGGCAGCGTAGTGGACCCGCAGGCGCTTTATACCGCGCTGCGCGAGGGCGAGATTTTGGCCGCGGGCCTGGATGTAACGCAGCCGGAACCTATCGCTCTCGATGACCCGCTGCTCACGCTTGACAACTGCCTGATCGTGCCGCATATCGCCAGCGCCAGCGTCGCCACGCGCGCCAAGATGGCTGAAATGGCGGTGGACAATGTTATCGCCGGTCTGCAAGGGCAGCCGCTGCCAACCTGCGTCAACCCGGAGATATATCAGCGCGACTGACCTGCGCCAGCCAGCGAGCCAGCGTTGATGGCTACTCCGCCAGGAAAGCAGGCCGGGAGTGACTACTAGAGTGGATATTTCCTGAATGCCGAGCTTGGCGCAGCTTAATTCACCACAGAGGCACAGAATTAAGTGCGAGCAAGTAATGAGACAATAGGTACACATCACAAATTAGCGAATTTTCGTGTTTGTGCGGGCGAGCCAAGGCTCGCCTCTACAACTTTCGACTATATTTTGAACCCTGTAGGGGTCAGCCTTGGCTGACCCGATGCTGTGAAATTTTCATGACTTACTTTGTTCCACTGAGGGGCGCGTAGACACTGCCCGCCGGCACAGAGTTTTTTCGCGGATATGCGAAAAAAGGTGGTGATGTAGGGGCGTTTGACCTGCTGTGGCTACGCGCAGCGCTGAAACGCCCGCGATGTCCAAGCTAATTTTCGTGGGCGACTCACCGAGTCGCCCCTACAAATCGCGAGAATTTTGTTGCACTCGACATAAATTGATTCTGGTGCGATTGCTCTGCTCCCCGAGGTTTGCGGATTTTACTTTAAGCGACTTTCTAGTATAATTCGCGTATAAGCAAACATAGGTTGATTTCGCGCGTCCTGCCCGTCGGGTAGGGCGTTTCGTCTACTACCCTCGCTGCTGCGTCCACTGTGGGGTGGCTAGAACTTTTTTAGGGGTCGCCGTATATCTTGGTGACTGCGACACGAAAGGAACATATCATGGCGGAACGACGCATTCAATTGACGCGGCAAGGCTATCATAAACTGCAGCGCGAACTCAACGTGCTCACCAGCGAAGAAAATAACAAAGTCGCCGAAATGCTGGCCGAAGCCCGCGAAGATGACCAAGGCGAAGAGGCGGTGTTCTTTGACGCGATGGTATCGAAGGAGCGGCTGGACGAACGCGTGTCGCATTTGCAGAATGTATTGGCGCGCGCCGAAATCATCGACGCCGACGAAGACCCTGACACGATTACACCCGGCAATCGGGTGACCGTCTACGACACCTCCGAGAAGGAAGAGTTCACCATGGATCTGCTTGATCACGAGGAGATCACGCACGGTCGGCGCGGGGTATCGCTCGATTCACCCGTAGGCAAAGCCCTGCTCGGCAAGCGTATTGGCGATCGCGTTAAAGTAGAAGTGCCGGACGGCTTGGTCACCTACCAAGTGCGCGAGATTGAAATGATCCCCGACGAGGGCGGCTAGGCTAAAGGCGCCCGGCTTGGTGTCGTGATATCTTGATATCTTGAGGAGCGCCTGGCATCGGCGCTCCTTTTTGATTCAGCGCTTCGCGCAGCCCTTGCGGCGCCTGCTTGGCAAATTGCGCGCGCCGCGCTATTGCAGCTCCAGCTCATCGAGGTAATCCAGGATCGTCGACAGCATGTAGGGCGTCAGGGCGAGCGTGGCCGCAGCGACCTCCGGGTCAGTGCGCGCCAGGATTTCAGCATCCTCCAGCAGTTGGATCAGCGCATTGGTGACCAGCGACATCCAGCCAATGGTCTCGATCATGACATCGCTCAGCAATTCGGGATCGCGCCGGGCATTCAAGACCAGCCAGGATGCCGCTTCCATCATCGGCATCATGGCCATCATGGCCGCCGACAGGCTCAACATCATGACGCGCTGCATTTCCGGCGACAGCCCCGATTTTTCGGTTTCGGCCTGCATGGTCGCCGCCACCCGCGCCATGATAGTCGCCGCCAGGCGCGCGGGCGCCCGCCGGTGCGGCGCGCCGCGCAGCAGGGCGTCGACGCGCTGCAGACGGCTGTACTCCGCCGCCGCCGTTTTGTCGCGCCGCAAGATTTCAACCAACCTGCTCGCCATTTCTTCAGAGAGCTGCCCGTCCAAGGCCTCTTGCATCAAGTCCTGCCGGGGCAGGCTCTGCTCATCGGACATCTCAGGTTCCTTTCGTACCGGGGTCGGCCAGCCTGCTGTCGATGCCGTTGAGTACAGAGTCGTCCAGCAAATCCGCCAGTTTCTTGCGCGCGCGGTGCAGGCGGCTCTTGATTGCGCTCTCGGTCGTATTCATGGCTTGCGCGATCTCAGCGTATGAATACTCATACCAGTAGCGATAAATCACCGCCAGACGATAGTGTTCGTCCAATTGCAGCAGCAGCTTTTGAATGGCGTCTTTCAGCTCCAATTTGAGGGCGGCCTGCTCCGGCGTGGGGTCGCTGCTGCTCAGAGCCAGTGCCGCCGCCGTCGGCTCGTCGTCCAGCGAGACATACTGAACGCGCCGCTTGCGCAGACGATCAATACAATGATTGGAAGCGATGGACAGCAGCCAGGTCTTGAAGGAGCGCGCGGTATCGTAACGGTGCAGATTGCGGTGCACACGCAAGAATGCCTCCTGCGTGGCGTCTTCCGCTTCGCCGCTCTCGCCCAGCATACGATAGCAGAAATTGTAGACCGGGTCATGAAACAGGTGTACCAGCTCAGCGAAAGCCTCGTGATCGCCCAGCCTGGCTTTGATGACCCAATCGACTACAATACGATCTTGTTCCGTCACAGACCTTCCCTAACCAAGAATGATCAATGCGCCCAGCCGCCAAGTTGCTAATGCCCAGCCCGGGGGCAGTCGCAGCGCGCGCCTTATTATGAAGCGCGATTGGCGGAGGCAAAAGCAAGAAACGCATAAGAACGGCAGGGCTCAAGCGTTAATCAACAGCACGGCGGTGGCGATATTGGTCGCCAGCGGCACATTATGCACATTGCAGATGCGCAGCAACCCTTGAATATCCGGATCGTGCGGGTGCTTGCCCAGCGGATCAACAAAGAAAAAGACCGCGCTGATCTTGCCTTCGGCCACCATCGCCGCGATCTGCGCGTCGCCGCCGTAGGGTCCGGACAGCATGCGCTTCACCGGCAGTCCGGTCTTTTCCGTGATGAGCTGCCCCGTGGTATTCGTCCCCACCAAATCGAATGCCGACAGCCGCTCACGATGGTCTTTGACAAATCCGACCATATCGGCCTTTTTGCCGTCATGTGAAATCAGCGCCAGTGTACGGCGCTTGGTTTGCCTTGGCATATTTCCTTTTTCCCTCAAGCATTGGCTTATAACGACGGGCGGGCGGATCTGGCTTGCGCAGCGGCTGAAACCCGGCGGCATAGCGGCATAGCGCTTGCGCCGCTACCAGCAAGGAATACGCATTTGAGCTCCTGAATTGTCAAGAAAGCGCCTTGCCGCGCGGCCAGCGCGCCAACCGGGCCGGGATCGACAGCGGGCGATGATAATTGGTAAAGCCGAACAAGCGCTTAAAGCGCTGATTCATCCGATAGGCTTCTTCGTAGTAGCCCTCCAGCTGCGCCATCAAAGCTGACCAGGGCCGTTCCGCGGCCATCATAAGCGCGTTGCGGCTCATGCGCCGGCGCAATTCCGGCTGATCGCGCAAGCTTTGAATGACCTCGGCGAATGCCTGCGAGCCCGGCTCCACCACAATGCCGCTGGCTCCGTCCGCCACAACATCAGGCGCGCCGCCCGCGTTCACGACGACTGACGGCAGTCCCGACGCCATCGCTTCCTGGATGACTTGGCCGAAAGTCTCGTATTCGCCGGGGAAGACGAAGACATCGGCGCTGGCATAAGCTTGCGCCAACTCATCGCCGAACAGATAGCCCGTAAACAGCGTATCCGTATGGGCGAAGACTTGCTCAAGCTCTTCGCGCAAGGCGCCATCGCCGATGATTGTCAAGGCGATGCCCGGCGATTGGGCGACATCGCGCAGCAGCTCGATACGCTTTTCATTGGCGAGGCGCCCCACAAAAATGCAGAGCAGCGAATCGGGATCGCGACCGTTGAGCAGGCGCCGGCGCATGGCCGGGCGCGCATGACGCGGGTTGAAGCGCTCGGTATTCACCCCCCGCCCCCAATGGCGGACGCGGCGATACCCCGCAGCGCGCAGTTCGCGGATGATGGTGCGGGTCGGCGCCAGCGTCAGATGGCAACCGTTATGAATATAGCGCAGCCAACGATTGACTGGGCCGGACAGCATCGGGAAACCATAGTGCTCGGTATAGCCGGGTAGGTCAGTCTGATAATTCGCGATGACGGGCAAGTTCAAATGCCGGCCGACAGCCATGCCGTTCACCGACATGGCAGCCGGGCTGAACAGATGAATCAGGTCCGGCTCAAACTCCTCAATATGGCGCGCCACAACCGGATTCGGCAGCGCCATGCGCGTCTCCGGCGCTTGCGGGACGCTGATAGACGGCAAGGGAATCACCTGCGAATCGCCCACTTGCTCGACGGCGATATCCGGCGCGAATATCAGCACCTCTCGGCCCGTCTCCTGCAAATAGCGAATTGTCAGGTAGGAGGTCTTTACCACCCCGTCCACCTTGGGCAAAAAGGATTCCGTCAGCACCGCGACTTTCTTGACCGGCTCAAAAGCAGCGCCAGCTTGCCGCTGTTCCAGCAGGCTGGTTATGCCGAAAAAATCGTCTGGGTTCTTGTGCTGTTGAGCTTGCAGATTCTCAAGTAGACGATGCGCTTGCATGACGCCGCCGCCCCGCGAAATTGATCGCTGCTAAAGTGTAACATAATAGCGAGTTCAGAATAATCAGATCAACTTGTATCTGACCACAATTCCTGCCCGCGCGCATACCGGAAGCGCCGACCGCGGCCGACGCCGGTTCGATGTCTACAGTACTATACGCGAAACACTCGCCGAGGTAACAGAGTTGCCCGCATCGCTAAGCCTCGTCGATGCCGTACAGCGCGCGATAGATATGGTAATTGCGGTATATGAACTGCACATAATGGCGCGTGGAATCGATGGTTATCGTTGTCATGAACAGGTCGGGATCGCCGCCGGAAAGCGCGTTCCAATCGTAGGCCCGGCCCGGCCCGGCATTGTATGCCGCCAGCGCGGCAATCGCGTTCTGGTCGAAGCGCTCCAGCTGTTCGTCAATGTAGAAGGCGCCGAAAGCCAGGCCCGCGTAAGGGCGAAAGAGGTCGCTGTGCTGGTAATCCGGCCAATTCAGTTGCTCAGCGATGTATTGCGCCGTCGACGGGATCACCTGCATCATGCCCTTCTCGCCAGCCCCGGCCCTGGCATAAGTATTAAACAAGCTCTCCTGACGTATCAAGGCCAGCATCAGCAAGGGGTCAATGCCGCGCGCGGCCGCCTCCGGCTGAATGATGTCAATGTAATACGCTGGAAAGCGCATCCGCGCCAGATACGGCGGGACCTCGAGCGTACCCAGGCCCGAAGCGATGATGACATCGGCCGCGGCGATGATGCTCTCGCGATAGATGCCCAGACCGCGCAAATATATCGCCAGCCGATAGCTATCCAGCGCCTTGCCCTCATCCCGAGCCTGATCGACCAGATCTTCAAACTCAATGAAGGCTTCATCAAAGGCGCTCACCGCGTACAATTCTCGTCCGCGAATCATGCGCGGGTCGCCATTGAGCTCAGCAGTCAGACGCCACAGATTCGCTTGCCCGTCTATGGCGAAGGTCTGCCGCAGCCAGCCTTCGGCGGCGGCCAGTTCGGCGTTTTCATCGAATTCAAAACGCCAGGCCGCGGGCGGATCAAAGGGCTGGACGCCGCGGCGGAAATCATAAGAACGCGCCGCGAAATAACTGTCGGGCGCCGCCGCAATCGCCAGCTCGAAGGCTTGCTTGGCCAGGTCTTCATCGCCCTTGCGCAAGCCAATCCGACCCATCCATAGATAAGCCGCCGCCTGGTCATCGCCGCTGCCTAAACTGGCGATGCGCGCGTAAAGGTTCTCGGCGATCGCCCACTCCTCGTCCCTGACCGCCGCGGAAGCGGCGTTGAACAGCCCGTTGATGGTGAATTCGTGGTCGGGATAGCTATCCGCGAGGCGCGTAAACACCTGCCGCGAAAGCGCCGTTTGGCCGTTGGTGCCGTAGAGGTAAGCGGCTCGCCACAGCGCCACGCCAGCCGTCTGCTCAAAGAGCGGATAAGTATCGGCAATCGAAAGATAAATCTGAATCGCCGCCGGGCTGTCGCCGGCCAAAAATCGGGTCCGCCCGCGCTCAAGCAGGGCGTCGCCAAAAAGCGTATCCTGCGGATACTGGTCGATAATAGTCTGGAAGGCGACGGCGGCGGCATCCGAGTTGCCGATCTGCCGATAAGCCCGCCCCAGCGTCAAAAACAGATCAGCCGGGATCGCCGCCAGTTCATGCGTGGTGGTGTATTCGTTGAAGGCGTCGATAGCCGCTTGATAATCTCCTGCGCTGAAAGCCGCCCGGCCGCGCTGCAAACCGTCATAGGCGACGCCCTGCCGGCTCAGCATATCCAGCGCTTTCCAAGCCGTAGCCGTTCCGGCGTAGTTCTCGAAGACCGCCCGCAAGCGGTCCGCGCCCGCGGCCAGGTCGCCCCCAGCCAGCGCGGCCTGCGCCGCGCTTAAGGAGATATTGGCGCGGTAAGGCGCGTTGCGCGCTACCGCCAGGATCGCGTCATACTGCGCGATGGCGTCGTCGGCGCGTTCAAGCTTGATGTAGATCTGCGCCAGCTTTTCGCGCAGCACCAGCAGCGGCACCTTGGAGCGCTTGGCGCTGATGGCTAGCTCATAATTCTCCAGCGCCGCGTCCGTCTGCCCGAGGGCGATCTGCGCATCGGCAATTCGCTCATAAACATAACTGTCGATCAAGCCGGGGCGCAGCGTCAGGTACTGCCGCAAATCGGCTATTGCCGCCTCCCATTCAGACAAGCCGATTCTCGCGTCAGCGCGCAAGAAATAGGCCTGCGCGATATGGACATCGCCGGGAAAGTCGGCAATCAGCATAGCCAGGGAATCAGCCGATTGCTGAAAGAAGCCGGCCCGCAGCGTCACTTGCCCCAGACGAAAAGCCGCCTGCGCCCGATCATCCGGCGCGATGGCGCTGCCATAGCTTAAGAGCGTCCGGTATATGCCGGCCGCGTCTTCCAGATAGCCGTTGAGCGCCAGTTGGTCGCCCTGCTGAAACAGTTTTGCAGGCTGGATAGTCGGCGTCGCCGTTGGCGCCGGCGTCGGCGTATTGGTGGCGGTATCCGCTGGCATCGCCTGCGCCGCCAGGGCTTGGGGCGTGGCGGTGACGTAGATGATATTGTCTTCGTTGGGCGTGGGCAGCGTATTCTCGACGCTGCGCATATTGCAGGCGCTCGCCAGCAGGCAGGTGGTCAGCACGATAATGCGCAAACGCGGCATAGCGATGGATCCGCCGAATTAATCCAGTTTGGTCATGGTACGAAGCCCGAGGCGGCTTGTCAAGCGAGCGCGAAATCGGCTAGGTCTTCGGCGGGTTCAGCTCGCCCGCCAGCCAAGGCATTCCAAAGCCGACAACCAGATGGCCGGCCTCAGCCAGAGCTTTGCCCAGCGAATCGGTATCGCGGTAACTCCACCAATGATCCGCCGCCGGCAATATATTGACGCCGAAATCGTCCACCACCAGTTGGCTCAAGCTGCGCGCGACCGCGCCGCCTTGCGCATTCGACGAGCGTGTCAACTGTACGCGAAAGCGCGACGGCGCGCCGCTCGACCACATGGTGTCGCTGCTGACCAGCACCTGAAAGTCGATGATGCCGCGCGCGCCATCGGCGAAATCTTTGACGTAACGAAAGCGCCCGCCAGCCGTCTGCAGCGGCGCCCGCTCAAGCTGATAACCCGCCGCCGCGAAGGCTTGCCCGACCACCGTCTGCAACAGCGCGCCGAAATACGCTTGCCCGCTTTGGCGCGCCTCCATCAGCGCAGATTCCGTTTGATGAGCCCGGGACCCTGCCGCTGAACCATGCGCTGCAGCAGGCGAGCGGTATTCCAGGCGTCGTCCGCGCCACAATGATGCCGGCCGATGAATTCAATGCCAGCCACACGCAGCGCCGCCCGCATTCGCAGACTCGGCCCGCCATGGCAAGCCCTGTAGGCGCCCATGATGTTCAGATGTTTCTTGCCAAAGGGATAACTTAGTCCCAGGCGCCGACACTGCTTGCGAAACAGCTTGCGATCAAAACCGCCCCAACTGGCCCACAGGTAATCACGCGCCTGATAGTCTTCCAACAGCAGGCGGCAGGCGCTGGCGAATTCAAGACCTTCGTCCGCTACTCGTTCCGCCGTGATTGAAGTCAGTTGCGAACAGAATTCGCTGATCTCGGACGCAACCGGCCGCACGAGCATACTGCGCTTGTCGCCCACCACATCGTTCACGACATCATAGTTGCAAATGCCGATCTCAATAATCTCCTGCTGCTGATCAGCGGGCCTGGAACCGCGCCAACAGGTCGCTTCAATATCAATAACCAGAATCTTGTCGCTTGACTGCGCCATAACCTGCCGCCGACTGCCCGCTAGCGCTGGTCCAGCGCCGCGGCCGTGTCCGCAGCCGATGTAACCGGCAGGCGGCAAGCGAAATGGCGGCAGACGTATACAGTTGCCCGCCCGTCAATAATCGAACGTTCGCTGAGCAAGGGAATTAAGTCATGCCGCGCCACGTCCTGCCCGGACCAGGCGACGACCTGATTCGGGCGGAAAGGCCGGCGCAGCGTCTCCAGCATCTGCCGGCCGCCCGCGCTCTCCAAATCACCGACCACCGCCACCTCGTCGATACCGCGGATGAGCATATCCGCGGCGTTGAGAGACTCGGCGAAGGCCTGCGGGTACTGCCTCATGGCGTCGCTCAGCTTCCGCAACACTTCTCTGCCGGCTTCGTCATAGCGCGCATCGCCGGTGTAAGCCGCCAGCCGCAGCAGTTGCTTCGCCATCATAGCGTTGCCCGATGGCGTCACGTTGTCCTGCAAGTTGCGCGGACGCACGATCAGCGACTCGTGATCATCGCTCGTATCGAAGAACCCGCCATCCGCCGACCTAAAGCGAGCCAGCGCCAGCTCCGCCAGGCGCCGCGCTTCGGCAAAATAGCGCTCCTCAAATGTCGTTTGATACAGCTCGAGCCAGCCATCAAGCAGATTGGCGTAATCTTCCAGGTAGGCATTGAGTTTGCTGCGCCCGCCCTTGTGACTGCGATAGAGCCGCCCGGTTTCCGCGACCATGTGCTTGAGCAGGAACTCGCCCGCCCGGCGCGCGGCTTCCAGATAGTCCGGTCGCTGCAACACCCGCGCCGCTTCCGCCAGGCTCGCCAGCATCATGCCGTTCCAGGAAGTCAGCGCCTTATCATCCAGCAGCGGCGGAATCCGCTGAGCGCGGCTGGCGTAGAGCTGATGCTTGATGCGGGCGATCGCGTCCTCAAGCTGCTCAAGGGTCAAGCCCAGGCCTTCCGCAGTCTCCAGCGGCGGACGCGGAATATGGAGGATATTCGAGCCTTCGAAATTGCCCTCCGCGCTCATGTCAAAGTACTCGACCGCGATTTCCAAAGCGCGCGGCAGCCTGTCGCTAATCGGCGCCAGCGCTTCCCGCGCTTCTTCAATCGTCCAGACGAAGAACTTGCCCTCGACGCCCTCGGAATCGGCGTCAGTCGCGCTGTAGAAGCCGCCGTCAGCAGCCGTCATCTCGCGCAGCGCGTAATCGTAAATGTCCTCGGCTATCTGCCGGAAATAGTCGTCGCCGGTAAGCTGCCAGGCATGCAGATACAGCCGGCTCAGTTGCGCGTTGTCGTAGAGCATTTTCTCAAAATGCGGCACCAGCCAGCGCGCGTCCACGCTGTAGCGGGCGAAGCCGCCGCCCACCTGATCATATATGCCGCCCTGCGCCATCTTGCGCAGCGAGAGCGTCACCAGTTGCAGCGCGCGCTCGTCTCGCGCCCGGTGACAGTGCCGCAGCAGGAACTCCAGGCTGATGGGATTGGGGAATTTCGGCTGCGCGCCGAAGCCGCCGTTAACCGGATCCATGGCATCCAGGAGTTTTGTCGCAGCCTCGTCCAGCAATTCCAGGGTCAAGCCGCTGTCATCCGCCCGCCCAATCCCCAGCACGTCCCGCTTCAGCGCCTGATGCAAGTTGTCCGCCTGGGACTCAAGCTGATCGCGTTTATTGCGATAGGCATCGTGTACCGCGGCCAACAGCTGTTGGAACGACGGCCTGCCATAGCGGCTTTCTTTGGGGTAATAAGTGCCGCCGTAAAAGGGCCGCCCATCTGGCAGCAAGAAGACGGTCATCGGCCATCCACCCTGCCCGGCAATGGCTTGCACCGCCTGCATATAAATGTCATCCACATCCGGTCGCTCCTCGCGGTCCACCTTGACGTTGACAAACAGGGCGTTCATCATCTCGGCTGTGGCCTTGTCCTCGAAGCTCTCATGCGCCATCACATGGCACCAGTGGCAAGCGCTGTAGCCCACGCTGAGCAGGACTGGCTTGTCCGCCTCGCGGGCGATGCGAAAGGCTTCGTCAGTCCAGGGATGCCAGTCGACCGGGTTATCAGCGTGCTGCAGCAAGTAGGGGCTGTTCTCGTTAATCAGTCGATTCATCAAATGCCTCGTTCCCAAGCTTCCGGGCAGCCGCTCCCGCTGCGCCCAGCCTAGCATAATCTACATCTGAGTGTAGCGAAATCGTCAGTCGTGGGCGGCGACGGCGGCCAGGCGCAATTCTAAGACAATACTTGCACAGTTCACCCGGCTGATACGCTATACTCAGGCTATACAAACCACATTTTGCGAGTACTATCAATCCATGCAATTCTGGGAAAACAATAACAACAAGGACGACGACAACAGCGGCAATAACAGCCGTCCGCCGCAGCCGCCGCCGAACTGGCGCCGCTGGGTGTCGCCGGGCTTGCTGGTGCTGGTCATGCTGCTCGCCCTGATTTCCTCGCCCGGGCTCCTGGGCGGCATTTCGTCGATGCCGGAAATCGCCTATTCCGACTTCTACGAGCAGATGCTGCTCAACAATGTCTCCGCTTTTGACTACAAAGACACCACCGCCATCGTGGGCGAATTCAAGAGTAGCATTGTAGTCGTCTCGCCTTCAGGCCGGACGCAGAGCGTCAGACGCTTCTCCACGCAAATCCCCGTTTTCGCTGGACCCGAAATCGAGCGCCTGCGCCTGCAGAACGGCATCCAGCCAGTCTCGCAGGAATACAGCAGCACCTCGCCCTGGCTGTCCATCATCCTAAATTTCCTGCCGCTGGTGCTCATCATCGGCTTCTTTGTCTGGATGGGCCGGCGCGCCCAAGGCCAGATGAACGGCATCTTTTCCTTTGGCCAATCCCAGGCGCGGGAGAAATCGCCCGAGACGCCTACGATACGTTTCGAAGATGTCGCCGGCCAAGACGCCGCCAAAATGGAGCTTACGGAAGTCGTGGACTTCCTCAAACAGCCCGAGAAATACGTCAAGGTAGGCGCGAAGGTGCCGCGTGGCGTCTTGCTGATCGGCCCGCCCGGCACCGGCAAGACCTTGATGGCGCGCGCCGTCGCCGGCGAAGCCAACGTGGCCTTCTTCAGCATCGCCGCCTCGGAATTCGTCGAAATGTTTGTGGGCGTGGGCGCGTCCCGCGTGCGCGACCTCTTTAAGCGCGCCAAAGAAAACGCGCCCGCTATCATATTCGTCGACGAGATTGACGCGGTCGGGCGCCGGCGCGGCACCGGCTTGGGCGGCGGGCACGATGAGCGCGAGCAAACCCTGAACCAGTTGCTGTCCGAAATGGACGGCTTCGACAACGACACCAATATCGTCATGATCGCCGCCACCAACCGCCCTGATGTGCTGGACCCGGCGCTGCTGCGGCCGGGCCGGTTTGATCGCCAAATCACCGTCGACCTGCCCGATGTCAAGGGACGCCACGAGATACTCAAGATTCATACCAAGAACAAGCCGCTGGCGAATAACGTGGAGCTGCAATCGCTGGCGCGCGCCACTATCGGCTTTTCCGGCGCCGACATCGCCAACCTGGCCAACGAAGCGGCTATGCACGCCGCCCGCTTCGACCGGCGCCTGATCACCATGTCGGACTTCACGACCGCCTACGAGCGCATCCGGCTCGGCACCAAGCGGCCGCCCCTGTCCAATGACAAAGACCGCCGCATCACCGCCTACCACGAAGCCGGTCATGCGCTGGTCTCTTTCCTGATTCCGGACGCGATGGCGCTGCTCAAGACCACGATTATTCCGCGCGGGCGCGCCCTGGGCGTGGCTTTCTACATGCCCAAAGACGATTCGCTGCACCAATCGCGCAAGCAGCTGGAAGCCTATGTACGCGTGGGGCTGGCCGGCAGAATCGCCGAAGAAATTGTCTTCGACGATGTCACCACCGGCGCCGCCAACGATATCCAGCAAGTTACGCAGATCGCCCGCCGTATGGTCAAGATGTTCGGCATGAGCGATTCAGTCGGCATGGTCAATTACGGCGACGATGGCGAGCAGCCCTTCCTGGGATACGCCATCGCCAGCGGCCGCGACTACAGCGACGATACCGCCTCCAAGCTTGATGCCGAGATCAAGCGCATTATTGATGTGGCCTACCAGGAAACGCGCGAGTTGCTGAATCAGCATCGCGCTGAGCTTGATGCCTTGGCCGAGGCGCTGCTGTCCAAAGAAACGGTGGAGCGCGACGAGATCTTGCGCATTCTGGGGCTGGAAGACGACACGGACGAATTTGTGCCGGCATCCGTCGCCAAGCACCTGCGCGAGCCGGAAACAGCCGAGCAGAATGGCTCGGACAGCCAAGAAACCATCGACGTACAGGAATAACCGGTTGCCGTTGCCGGCCCCTCTAGGATAAGGGTCAGCCTGGTATGAGAACAGCGAAGGCGAGGCAGTTGTTCAGGTCTCGCCTTCGCCGCTTGCAGCTTACTGCGCGGCGGCCGCCGCGACTTCAGCGATAATCTCGTCCTGCACGTAAGCGGGTACGCGGTCGTAGCGGTTGAAATCCATGGTGTAAATGCCGCGCCCGCCGCTCATTGAGCGCAGGTCATTGCCGTAGCGCAGCATCTCAGCCAGCGGAACTTCAGCGGTAACGACGCTCTTGAAGCCAATCGTGTCCATGCCCTGGACGCGGCCCCGGCGCGTATTCAAGTCACTCATGACATCGCCCATCATCGTCTCGGGCACGGTGATTCTGACGTCCATAATCGGCTCCAGCAAGACCGGCTTCGCCTTGCGAAAGGCATCGCGGAAAGCCTCCCGCCCGGCAATTTGAAAGGCGATGTCTTTGGAGTCCACCGGGTGTTCCTTGCCGTCAAATATATTCACCTTCACCCGCTCGACCGGGTAGCCGGCGATGACGCCATCGGGCAAGACCGCGCGAATGCCCTTCTCGGTGGAGGCGACGAATTGCTGCGAGATGGCCCCGCCGAATATGCTCGACTCGAATTCGAAGCCTTCGGGCGTCGGCTCCACTTTCAGGTCAACACGGCCGTATTGCCCGGCGCCGCCGGTCTGCTTCTTATGCGTATAGCTCGACTCGGCATTGCTGGTGATCGTCTCCCGATAGGGTACTTTGGGCATGTGGGTATCGATATTCACGCCCAGCGACTCCGCCCGTTTCAGCGTCACTTCCAGGTGAATCTGCCCCATGCCTTCCAGTACGGTCTGGCGCGTATCGCCATCTTGCCGCCAGCGCAAGGTCGGGTCCGAGTCGCACAAATTGCTGAGCGTCGGACCCATCTTGGCGCTGTCAGCCTGCGCCCTCGGCGTCACCGCCAGCATATACAGCGGCGCGGGGAAATCCGGCTTGGCCACACGGATGCCGTCATCCGAATCGACAAAGGTATCGCCAGTTTTGGTATTGGTCAGCTTGGCCACTACGCCGATATCGCCGGCGTGCAGCTTGTCCACCGGCAGTTGCTCCTTGCCGCGCATGACAAATAGCGAATTGAAGCGTTCCACGGTACCGCTGTTGCCATTGAGGTTGCGCCCGTCGCTGGAAATCGCGCCCGCAAATATGCGGAAGTAATTCAAGGTGCCGACGAAGCGATCGTTGAGCGTCTTGAAGACGTAGGCCGCCAGCGGATCATCATCGCTCTGCGGCGGCTGCAAGACGTCCGGGTCGCCGCCCCGCATGATATTGACGCGGCGCTCGGCCGGCGACGAGGCGTAGGCAACCAGCGCTTCCAGCAAGGGAACGGCGCCGATATTTTCTGTGGCGGATGTGGCGAACACCGGTACCGTCTTGAGCTCGGGCGAGCGCGATGCCTTGCGCATGCCCTCGCGGATTTCGTCAAATGACAGCGTTTCCTCTTCAAAGTACTTTTCCAGCAATTCGTCGTCCGCCTCCGCAGCCGCCTCCATCAATTCCATATTGGCTTCTTCAAGCGCGTCAGCGTATTCAGCCGGCAAGTCAGCCGGCGTCGATCCTTCCTCGTAGTAAGCCTTCCGCGTCAGCGCGTTGCCCACGCCTTTGAAGTCGGCTTCCGCGCCGATGGGCAGCATCACCGGTATGAACTTGTAGTCCTCAAACTGGCTGCGCAGCTGCTCAAGCACCTGCTCAAAGTCGGCGTTTTCCCGATCCATCTTGTTGATCACCACGATCACCGGTTGCTCGGTGACGCGGGCGTATTCCCAAGCCAGCTCGGTGCCGACCTCGACGCCGGACACCGCGTCAACCACCACCACCACCGAATCGGCAACCAGAATGGAATTCTTTAACTCGCCCTGGAAATCAGTGAAGCCGGGCGTATCCAGGATGTTGATTTTGACATCGTTGAATTCTACGGGCGCCAAAGTTGTGGAGAGCGACAAGCCGCGCTCGCGTTCCTCATCATCCCAATCCGAGATCATATTCTTTTCAGAAATATGTCCCATGCGGGTGGTGGCGCCGGTGCTGTAAAGCAGCGCTTCAACCAGCGAGGTTTTGCCACAACTTTGGTGTCCTACTAGAGCGACATTTCTGATGTTTTCCGTCTGATACGCTTTCATGTGGGGGTCGCCTCCCATTCAGCGCCTGCCAGGGACACGCGCGCGAACACAATCCGACTCAAGAGGAGCCGACAATGGGAAGGATTTTATAGGCGCGCAAGCCGATTGTCAAAGTCGCAATTTCAGGGGAGTGTCTATTGTAGTGGATGCGGTTTCCCTTCGAGCCAAAGAAAAAATCTCCGTGCCGGCGGGCAGTGTCTACGCGCCCCTCAGTGGAACAATGTAAGTCATGCAAACTTCACAGCATTGGGTCAGCCAAGGCTGACCCCTACAGGGTTCAAAATATATTCGAAAGTTGTAGGGGCGAGCCTTGGCTCGCCCGCACAAACACGAAAAATCGCTATTATGTGATGATGTACCTATATTCTCATTACTTACTCGCACTTACTTCTGTGTCTCTGTGGTGAATTAACCTGTGCCAAGCTCGGCATTCCAGACATATCCACGCAATTTGACACTCCCGTTTCAGCATTCGCGCCTGCGCGGCATCCGGCGCTGGGATATTATAGAGAAGCCCTTATGATGAGTGGGCATTCTGATATCCCAATTACACGGGGAAGCGAACCCCTTGCGTCGAATCGTCAGCAATCTCTTGATCGCATGCGCGGCCATCTTGCTCACCCTGGCCGCGCTGGAGGCATTGGTCCGCCTCGCCGGTTCAACGGATGCTGACGGGCGTTTCACGTTGCTGAACTTCACCTTGGAAGCGCAAGAACTACCCGTCAACGAGTTGCGCGGACAAGTCGAGGGCTATATCGCCAACAAAGATATCGCGGTCGTGATATACGATGAGCGAATGGGCTGGAGCTTTCGCCCAAATTCAGTCCGTCAAGATGGCGCATTTACGATTAACAGCGCCGGCTTTCGTTCGCGACGTGACTTCGATCAGAGCCCGCCGGCGGATACGCTGCGCATCGCCGTTTTCGGCGACTCATTTACAGCCGGCGATGACGTAAGCGACGATGAGGTATGGGCTTACCTGCTTGAGCGAGCATTGAACAAAGCCGGCATTCGCTCTGAAGTACTCAACTTCGGCGTCGGCGCCTATGGGATGGGGCAGGCTTATCTGCGCTGGCGGCATCTGGGCAAAAACTTTACACCGGATATCGTCATTTTTGGTTTGCAGCCGGAGAACCTCAAACGGAATGTGAATGTCTTCAGGCAATTACTCCATCGGAGTGGACCCGCCTTTTCCAAACCGCGTTTCGCCTTGATCGATGACGAGCTGCAGCTGCTGAATGTACCGACCCTGCCGCCTGAACAGTTGATGGACGTATTTGAGAACTTCAGCCAGCACCCGCTTGCGCCCTTCGAATTCTATTATCAGAGCCGCTACCGAGCGGCGCGCTGGTGGACGGCTAGCCGGCTGATCAGCCTGGCGTTCGAAGCGCTGAGACCAGACGATGATGATCCAGGCATCTATACGCCATGCAGCGAAGGCGGGGAGCTGGGTAAAGCGATTGTAGATGCCTTTGCCCAAGATGTACTTGAAGCTGACGCCGAATTCATCGTCTTGCATCTGCCGCTGCAAAGTCATCTGACCCGCTATTTCAGCGACTTGCCGCGTCCACGCCCTGTGTACGACTTCTTGCTCGACCATAGTCGCGAATCCTATCACTACATCGCGTTTGAGGAGCATCTTCAGCCGATGCACCTGGATGACGCCTATTGGAGCGCGACCAAACACTATGGGCCAGGCTTGCACGCGCTGCTGGCGGAGACAGTGGCGCAGCGGATTCTCGACTGTCTGCAAAGCGGCGCTTGCGCGCTCTCTCGCTTTGACGACCACAGCCCATTTCAGATCGCCGGCCACTGAATCCAGCCAGGGCTTCTAGTCAATTTCCAATAGTATCGGCGCGGCCGCCGTGCTAGAATCTCGCACTACGATGGAGACCAGCAAACGGGAACCAAGAATGACTGCCAATGACTTCCTGTTCCGTGACGGCATTGACGAGATTGACCCCGAAGTAGCCGAGCTCATCCGCCACGAAACCGCCCGCCAGCAAGAAAAGCTCATCCTGATCCCGTCTGAGAGCGCCGTGCCCCATGCGGTGCGGCAAGCCCTCGGCTCTTCATTCCACAATCTCTACGCCGAAGGCTACCCGCTGGAAAACTCGCGCCGGATGACGCCAGCCGAAATTCTCGACTACGACCAGCGCCTGCCGGAATTCCGCCGCAATGCCGATCAACGCTATTACAAAGGCACGGAATACGCCAATATCGTGGAATCCCTGGCGCGGCGGCGCGCGGCCGAGGTCTTCCAGGGCAATGGCTTCAACGCTGAGGACCTCTACGTCAACGTGCAGCCGCTCTCCGGCGCGCCCGCCAACAACGCCGTCTATTCGGCCTTGCTCAATGTCGGCGACACCGTCATGGGCATGGACTTGATCATGGGCGGCCACCTGACGCACGGCAGCCCGGTCAACCGCAGCGGCCTCAATTACAATATCGTCAGTTACAGCATCAATTCCGACACCGAAGAACTCAATTACGATCAGATGTTGCAGTTGGCGCTGCAGCACAAGCCGCGCCTGATCATCGGCGGTTTCAGCTCTTATCCCTTCGCCGCCGACTGGCATGAATATCGCAAGATCGCCGATGCGGCCGGCGCCTACTTGCTGGCTGATGTCGCCCACGTCGCCGGCCTGATCGCCGCCGGCGTCTACCCCAACCCGGTCGGCATTGCCGATGTTGTCAGCTTCACCAGCCATAAAACACTAAATGGACCGCGCGGCGCTGTGCTCATCACCCACCGGCGCGAGCTGGCGCGCAAATTGGATCGCGCTGTTTTCCCCGGTGAACAAGGCGGGCCGCATATCAACACCATGGCGGGTCTGGCGGTTGCCCTGCGCCTGGCGACCACCGAGCAATTCCGCGACTTGCAAGCGGGGACACTGGTCAATGCCAAACGGCTGGCGGCCAAGCTGGCGGCGCGTGGCTTCCGCCTGCCCTATGGTGGCACAGACACACACTTGCTGCTGCTCGACTGCAAGTCGATTGTCGGCGCTGACGGGACGAAACTGAGCGGCGACATGGCCGCGCGCATACTTGACCTGGCTGGCATTGTCGTCAACCGGCAGACGATCCCGGGCGACACGTCGGCGCTGCGCCCCAGCGGCATCCGCCTCGGCGCTACCTGGCTCACGCAGCGCGGCATCAGCGCCAGTCAAATCGACGAACTCGGCGATATCATCGCTGACGTGCTGGATGCCTGCCTACCCTTCAGCCTGACCGGCCGCGCGCGTCCGCTGCCGCGAGCCAAAGTCGACTTTGATGTGCTGGCTGCGGCGCAGCGGCGATCGCGCGCCTTGTCCGCCCAGCTCGGCATCGACACCGAGGCCGCGGTCGACGGCTACCCGCACTTCTATCAACTGGACGCCGCCGCGGCCGATAGCTGCCTCGACATCAACGTGAGCGGCGCCGCCGCCGCTGACTTCCTGCAGATCGTGCTGAGCAGCGATGTCGCCGCGCTCAGCGATGGCGAGCGTCAGCCGACGCGCGTCCTGGAGAAAGACGGCGCCGCCATGGCCAGCGGCAGCGTCGAACGGCTTTCCGAGAGTGAATTTCGTCTGACGCTGGCCGGCCGGGCGGAGCGCGCCGTCGCCTGGATGCGCAGCCTCAGTGACGGGTATGTGCTATTCGACGAAACAGATATACAGGCCAAAGTACCGGGACCGGTGGCGGTGCGCGTTCTCGGCGCGGGCGAGCCGGAAATGCTGGCGGAGCGCGCGGGCTATGCCGACAAGACTTACTGCATCGGCATGAACGGCGCGCTTTATCCGCGCCAACCAGCGGCTGACCTGCCTCAATTTGAAGCGGATATCGCCGCCGTGGACATGCTGCGGGAGACGCCATTACACGCGCTGCACCTGGAATTAGGCGCGAAGATGGCGCCCTTCGCCGGCTACGATATGCCGCTCTGGTATCGCTCGGTCAGCGAAGAGCACAGCGCCGTACGCAAAGACGTCGGCATCTTCGATGTGGCGCACATGGGCGTTTTCGACATCCAGGGCAGTGGCGCCGAGGACTTCCTCGATCAAGTCACCAGCAACGATGTCAAGCGCCTCAAAGTCGGCAGCTCCCACTACACCTACTTCCTCGATGTCGCCGGCATCCCGCTTGACGACCTGATGATCTATCGCCTGGCTGACGAACACTTCCTGGTGGTGGTCAACGCTTCCAATAACGACAAGAATTGGCAATGGCTGCAAGCCCTCATCAAGGGCGAGGCCATGATAGATTCGCGCCACCCGGGGCGGCGTCTATCGGGAACGGATCGCTTCCAATTGCGCGACCTGCGCCTGCGGCAATGGGGCGAAGAACGCCGCGTCGATATTGCGCTGCAAGGCCCGAAAAGCCGCGACTGTCTGCTCGCGCTGGACGGCGCCGCCGACGACAAGGCGCGTGTCAAGCAGCTGAAATGGGCAGGCGTGACGCAGGTTACGCTCGGCGGCATCGACCTGATCGTCTCGCGCACCGGCTATACTGGCGAGCGCGTCGCTTACGAACTATTCGCGCATCCCGATCAAGCGGCGGCGCTCTTCCAGGCCCTGGTCGACGCCGGCGCGACGCCCTGTGGCCTGGCTGCCCGCGACAGCCTGCGCACCGAAGCCGGCCTGCCGCTTTACGGGCTGGAATTGGCCGGCGAGCTCAATATGAATCCGGCCGAGGCCGGCTTTGGCGCCTACGTTAAGCTCTACAAACCCTTCTTCATTGGCAAGTCCGCCTTCATAGCCCATGAAGCGCAGCGCAAATTCCAGGTCAGCCGCTTCCGCATGGACAACCGCGGCGCGCGCCCCGCCCACTATGGCGACCCTATCGTCAGCCCGCGCGGTCGCGTCGTCGGCAAGGTCACCAGCTGCAATATCGACTCGGATGGCTACCAGGTCGGCCAAGCGCTGATGGAAAAGGGCTTTCGCAAAGTAGGAACGCAGTTGGCGCTTTACGCCGGCGCCTCCCGCGCCAAGACCACCAATCTGGGCAGCCTGTCACTCAGCGAACGCATCAAGGTGCCGGAGCCGGTCACCATCCTGACGCGCTTCCCCCGCCACAAGTAAATCGCGGCTGATGCGCTAGCGCCCGCCCCAGCCCGGCCTTTTCCAGCGCCTGCGCCTGCCGACCATCTCCGGCGATCAAGGGCGCGTCAATATGGTGCAGGGCTTCATGAGCTTCCTGCTGCGCCCGAATCGACCGCCACCACTTCGAAACCCATCTGCGTCAGCTCGCGCGCGATACGCAAACCGGTGTGGCCGATCCCGACCACGATGATATGCCGCTTAAACGTTGATGCCACCGCTGCCTCCCAGGCGCTGCGCCTTTCTTCGCGATTGATAAAGAGCCGCAGAAAATCGGCCGCGCCCCGCCCCACGATGTACACCGCCAGCAGCGGTTGTATGCACCAAAAGACGATCAGATAAGGCTCGTCCGGCAACTCTATCGAAGCTTCCAGCACCATCAGCGCCAACATGATATAGGGCATGTCGACCAGCTTCAGCGGGCCATTATCCGAGAAGTCATTATTGAGCGTCATGTAAATATAGCCGCCGACAAAAACTGCCAGCAGGAAGATGATCAGCGGCTGGCGAAACTCAGGAAATAACGCGGCCGTATCATGCCAGCCGACGCGCAGGATGCGCAGCTGCTTCGATGGCTTGCCAATTGGCGCCGCTTCAACCAGTTTGTGGCGCGACACTCGAACTCATGACCCATATCGCAGCGGCGATAATAGCGGGTTTGAGGAAAACCAAGAAAGTGAAATCTCTGTGTTACCTGGCGCCGCCCAGGGGTTTTATATCAGCCCATGCTGCAGCAGGTAAATCAGCAGAGACAAGGTAATCGGGCTAATCACCGTCGTCGCCATAATCAGGTTGAGCGCCAAATCCTGGTCGGTCCCAAATTCGTGAGCCAGCACAATGGTCATGACCGCCGTCGGCATGCCGGCCTGCAAAATAAAGGCGAAGCGCGCCGCGCCTTCCAGGCCAAACAGCGAAGCGAAGAACACCGCCAGCAGCGGCGCCAGCAGTAGACGAATAGCGCTGGCAGTGAAGACCAGCCGCCAGCCGCTCGGCTGGCCCAGCCCGCCCATCTGCAAGCCCAGCAGAACCAACATCAAGGGGATAGAAGCGTCCGCCAGCAACTGCGATGTGCGGCTCAGCGCCGGCGGCAGCTCGTCGATGCCCAGCGCCTTGAGCCCGAAAGCCAGCATCAGCGCGTAGACCGAGGGCGTGCGCAAAATGCTGCTCAGCGATTGCAGCATGGAAGCCTTGCCATTGGACGAGATGTAGACGCCCAACGTATATGCCGTGCTCGAACCAGCCACATAGGCGATGACGGCGTAACTCAACGCCTCAGCGCCAAAGGCGAAGCTGACGATCGAGATGCCGAAGTTGCCGCCGTTAAAAACAAAGGTCGAGACCAGCGCCGCCGCCCGCTCGGTCGGCTTTATCTTTCCCCAGCGCAGCGCCAAAAATGCGATAGACGCGACCGTCAGCGCCAGCGCCACCGTCCCGCCATACATACGCAGGAAGTCACCGCCGCTGATGTCGCGCGTATACAGCGCATTAAAAGCCAGCGCCGGCGAAAAGACGTGGAACATCATGCGCGATATCATGGCCGGATTGACGTCAAAGCGGCGGCGCAAATACAAGCCGACGCCGGCAATCGCCAGCACCGGCGCCAGGTTGTCGATGAAAATGTGGATCAGCTCAATCACAGGGCTCATCCGCTGGGCACGGTCAAATCAGAGCGCATGATACGCAGACTGTCCGCTTTGCTCAAGTGCGGCGGTGCCTTCCACGTCGAAATCCGTAGGGGCGAGCCTTGGCTCGCCCGCCGCTCACGTCATATTTTCGGGCGTGATACCGAAGCGGCTGAGCAACTCCACAATAGCGGCCCGCCGCCGCAATTTCACCACAGAGGCACAGAGGCACAGAGGCACAGAGAAAACTTGTAATACTCTCAACGTGGGTTGCCCGCTCCACGTCGCAATCTGTAGGGGCGACCCACCGGGTCGCCCACCGCTCACGTCACGTACATTTTCGGGCGAGCCAAGGCTCGCCCTTACATGTCAGCGTAGTTAGGGCGTGATGCCAAAGCGGTTTGTGAGTAACTCTGTAATCGCAGTGTTGTATCCTGCGGCACTTTCATTTTGTACAATAACAGCGTGTTTTCGTTGAATCGCGTTAACAACGTCTTCGTTCACTCCTTCCCACTCGTCAGGCTTGAATTCGAATTCATTGTGCCAAATCGGAATGACAGTCTTGCCGTTTTCATTCGCCCACTCTACTTCCTTAAGAGTAGCGGGTGACTTTCTGGTTTCCTTGCTCACCAACACAATGAAGTGTTCACATTTCTTGATTTGCTCTTCCAGCGCGGGATGCCAGTCTTCGCCTGGTACGAGCGACATGTCACAGAACGAATTCTGTCCATATTTTCGTAGTGATTCGACTATGAGCAGGGCAAAAGCGGAACTTTCACTATGGGTGTATGAGACAAAGACGTTATTTGGGTCAGGGTATTCAAGCAAATCCATCGCTTTTTCCGTGACACGATATACTGTTGCATGTTCGGTCTGCGCAATATAACCATGTGCCCACAATATGTTCGTAAATGAGCTGTCAATTGAATCCTTCCAACGCACATCAATAAACTGTCGCAGAATAGCATGGTCCGGACGAGGTGGCTCACCTTGGCGAACAAGAATGATAACAGGGCGCCACAGATTCAAATGTATGCCCTGCGCTATTTCCATCGCGAGCAACTTGACCAACCTTCCGTAATTGCCCGGAATAGATACAGCGCTTCGCTTAGCGAGAAATTGCTTTAGCTTTTCTTGCTTTTCCGGAGTTGACATATATACGACCTATCCTTGAATACTTTTCTGTTCGACTCCACTATTATTGCCGGAATCGTACGCCGAATATCGGAAATTGACTCAAACACTTCGAAAGTACTATTCATTGACCGCAACCCCAGCTGTTTCCGTTGCGCGCAAATTTATCGACGTAGAGTCGTACGCTGGTCAGTTATTCATCAAGGCCGAGTTTTCGAATACGGCTCCTAGTGGCGCCTGGCTGCCGTTTTAGGGCGGATGCTATGGCTTTAACTGGAGCGCCGTCCTTGTGCATCTTCTTGAGGAGTTCTTCATGTTCCGATGTCCACGGTTCATACGCGTTGGGATATCGTTGTTTGATTTCTGCCAGTCCATCTTGATAGCTTGTGTCGGAAGAGCCTTCAAGTTCTAGGGCTTCTTCGGCGGCGGCAAAAATGTCCTTATAAGTATACGCTGGATGCAGTGACAAGATCTGATCATAATTGCGGCCACGGCTGATAAGTTCGAGTATCTGCTTAGATTTGTCTGAAAGTTTCATAACACGCTCCAATTGTCCACGTCACTGAAATTGTCAAACGTACAATCCCGCTCCGTCAAACCCAGCCGCCGCTTCAAGCCCAGAAAAAGATACGCATAGCTCTCGCCCATGCGCCGCGCTGCGCCCAACCCCAAGACCTCCACGGCCCGCTCGATCGTCGCCGCATCGCCCTCGATCTCGGTGAAATTCCCGAAGGGCAGCTCGTCCAGCACGACCTCCGCGCCCTCCAGTTCGTATGTCGTCCGATACTTCTCGTAAATCAGCGCAACCTCGTAGCCCAGCCGGCCCAGAATCACATCCATCAGCGCGAAATTGCTGACTTCCACCTCGGCTTCAAAGCGACTGGCGATGCCATCCACCACCCGCTCGTCGGCCTTGAAGGTAAGCCTGGCCGCATCGTCCTGCCGCAAGCGCAGCACGACGCCCTGCGCCGACAGCATCCCGTCAGCGCTGTCATAGCGGACGTTGCGCTCGAACAGGCGCGGCTTCAACAAATTCGCGCCGGCCGCTTCCAGCGCGCGCTGCACGCCCGCCAGATCAGGCGTGTACAGCTTGACCTCGACCTCTTGCAGCTTGCGCTCGTTCATCGCCGTCACCTCAAGGGAATCTCGCGGATCGCTTCGGGCAGGCAGGCGTCAATGGCGTTGACGATAGCCGTGTAGGGCATCTCGGGTCGATCAGGCGCGACCATGATGCCGTGCGCGTGGCTGCCCGCCGCTCGCTGAATCAGCCACAAGCTGCGTTCAGCATAGGTCAGCCCAGCCTGGTCGCCCAGCTTGGCGAACTTCACCCGCAGCAGCGCCTCGTCCAGCGCTTCCATACGCTCCCGCGCCACCGACAGGCGCAGCGGCTCAGCCAAACTCACGCCCTGGAATACAACCCGCAGCTCGAGTTCGCCGGTCTGGTATTCAATGACGCGCGCCACCGAATGCCGCACCCGGCGCTCAGCGTAATAAGCCGATACCTGCAAGATGCTCATCACGCCCGCTTCGCTCGCGGCCTGCCGCAAATCGGGCAAGCCCAGTTGACTCGCCAGCAGATGTACATCCGTTCCGTCAAATGGCATCGCCGCTACACTCATCGGCCGACAGAGCGACCAAGGCCGCCAAATGGCTTCGCTCTATTTGTACTCGGCGAACTCGGTGTACTCGGGGGTTAGAAAAGCGCCTCGAACTCGCGAACACTTTGCGGAGCGCCCTAAATCTCCAGAACAATCTTCCCGAATACGGCGTTCTCTTCCAGAATCTCCTGCGCCCGCCGCGCCTCTCGCAGAGGCAGCCGCGCGCCAATCACCGCCTTGATGTTGCCAGCGAAGACCTGCTCCATAAAGGCGACATAATCGCGGTGGGGGCCCATCGTGCTGCCGATTAGCGTGATATGCCGCGCGAACAGCTGCGCCAGGTTAAGCTCGTACTGATAGCCGCTGGTGCCGCCCACAATCAAAATCCGTCCGCCGATGCGGCAAGCGCGCATGCTCTGGCCCAAAGTCGCCGCACCGACATTGTCAACCACAACATCCACCCCGCGTCGATTACTCAGCTTGTAAATGGCCCGCGACCACTGCGGCTCGTCTTCGCGGTTGATGCTCACGTCAGCGCCGATCGCTTCGGCTTGCGCGCATTTCTCGGCGTCGCTGCCCACCACGTACACCGTCGCGCCGGCCAGTTTGGCGATCTGAATGCTGATGCTGTTGACGCCGCCGCCCGCGCCCACAATCAGCACGGACTCGCCCGCGGTCAAGCCGCCGCGCGTAATCAGCGAATGCCAGGCCGTCACGCCCACCAACCCGACCGCCGCCGCCTCGCCAAAGTCGAAGCCGGCCGGCATCTTGAGCAAGTTGCGCTGTGGCAAAACCACGGTCTCGGCCGCCGTCCCGCTGTGATGCTCGCCCAGGATGGCGATGCGCGTCTGGTTTTCCAGCCCGCTGCGCAAAGCTGGGTCGTCTGCCGAGACGATGGTCGGGTCGATACAGACACTATCGCCAACCGCGACCGACCTTAGCCCGTCGCCGACCGCGTCCACGATGCCGGTGCCATCGGCGCAGACCACGTGGGGAAGGTCCAGCTCCAGGCCCCGCCAGCCGGCCCGCACCCACAGGTCCAGCCGGTTCAGGGCCGCCGCCTTAATCTTGACCCGCGCCTCCCCATAGCCCGGCTCGGGCATAGGCAAATTTTCTACATAATCGACGACCTCAGGGCCGCCGTGTCCAGTTAATACTGCTGCTCTCATCGTATCCCCAATTCATTGCGAGCGATCACCATGCGCTGGATCTCGCTCGTGCCTTCGTAAATTCTTGTGATGCGCGCATCGCGATAATAGCGCTCAATGGGCAGCTCTTTGCTGTAGCCCATGCCGCCATGAATCTGCAGCGCCTCGTCCGTGACGTAAGCCGCGGCCTCGCTGCAGAAGAGCTTGGCTATGCTCGCTTCGGTGGTATAACGCCCGCCGGTCGCCAGCGCCCGCTCTTTGGCGATTATCGCCTGGTAGATCAGCCCGCGGCCGGCTTCAATCCGCGTCTTCATATCAGCGATCTTCTGCTGGATCATCTGATACGTCCCGATGGGGGCGCCAAATGCCTCCCGCTCGCGCGCGTACATCAGCGCCGCCTCATAAGCCGCCTCGGCGATGCCCAGCGCCTGCGCCGCAATGCCGATGCGCCCGGCATCCAGCACCGTCATGGCGATCTTGAAGCCCTGCCCAACGCCGCCCAAGACATGCTCAACCGGGCAGGCATAGTCGTCGAAGATGATTTCGCTGGTCGCGCTGGCGCGGATGCCCAGCTTGGGCTCGGTCTTGCCGCGACTGAAACCGGGCTGGCTGGTGTCGATCAGAAAACAGGTAATGCCGCGGTGTTTCTCTTCGGCGGCGGTCATTGTGAAAAGCACAATGCGGTCGGCGAAAGGCGCGCTGGTCACCCAGCTCTTGCGCCCATTTATGATGTAATGACTGCCGGCCTCGTTCAGCACGGCGCGGCTGGCCATATTGCCGGCGTCGCTGCCCGACATCGGCTCGGTCAAGCTGTAAGCGCCGATCTGCTCGCCGCTGGCCACCGGTTTGATCCATTCCCGCTTCTGCGCCTCCGTGCCAAACCAGAGGATGCCGTTGCAATAGAGCGAGTTGTTGACGCTGAGAATGGTGCTGTGGCTGGCGTCGGCTTTGGCGATCTCTATCATCGTCAGCACATGCGCCAGCGTATCCATGCCGGTGCCACCGTATGCTTCCGGCATCTCGATGCCCATCAAACCCATCTCGCCCATCTTGCGCGCCGTCTCCAGCGGGAATGCGCCCGATTCGTCGTACGCGGCCGCCACCGGCGCAATCTCGCGCTGGGCGAATTCGCGGGCAGCCGTCCGCAGCATCTCATGCTCTTCCGTCAGCGCAAGGCTTAAGGGACCCGTCTGCCCGCCAATTGCCATATTGGCCACCCTTCAGCATGATTGCCGCTTCGCTTTCCGCATTCAGCCTCTTATTATAACATTCAAACATAGTCGGCCGTTGGGCAGCGTTTCGAAGAGAGTGGAAGATAGGCGCTTGTGATAGACTGCGCCGAGCAAACAAGAAAACTCAGTAAGTGCGAGTAAGTAATGAGAATATAGGTACATCATCACAAAATAGCGAATTTTCGTGTTTGAGCGGGCGAGCCAAGGCTCGCCCCTACAACTTTCGACTATATTTTGAACCCTGTAGGGGTCAGCCTTGGCTGACCCGATGCTGTGAAATTTGCATGACTTACTTTGGTCCATTTCTGTGTCTCTGTGGTGAAAAATCTGTGACCTGTTCGCGTAGAGAGTTATATCCGCGATGTTCACCACCTCCGTTTCGATTGGGATGGCGCTTTGCGGATTTCCCACCTTGCGCGGAACTCGGCAATGACGACAAGCCCAGACTTTCATCACGCCCGACTCAAAGTACCCCGCGGATGAATACGGCATGACCGACATCAAACTTAATCACCTGGCCATCGTCGTGGACGACATGGATGCCGCGCTGCGCTTCTGGAGCGAGAGCCTGGGCTTGACGCAAGCGGGCGCGGTCGAATCTATTCCCGCCGAAGCGGTCGACATCGCAATCCTTGAGCTGGGCGATTGCCATATCGAGTTGATCCAGCCCACAACAGTCGATAGCGGCGTCGCCAAATACCTGGCCAAGCGCGGCGCCGGCCTGCACCATCTCTGCCTCGAAGTCCCCGACCTGGACGCCACGCTCGCGGAACTCCGGAAGCGCGGCTGCGAGCTCATCAACGAGACTCCCCGTCAACGCGACGGCCGGCGCTACGCCTTCGTCCATCCGGGCAGCACCGGCGGCGTCTTGCTTGAATTCTACGAATCGATAGCGGCTGATCCCCGGGGCTGACCCGATGAGACGCGGCAACTGATACGGCGTCAGCACTCGGCGCCGGCGGGTAAGATTCGCTCGCTTCACATCATCAATACCTATAGGGGTATATGTATCATGTAGCCAGGACGGAGTCTCTCATGGCTGAAGTACGCGCCGCGACCCAACAGGCCGATCGCTGCAACTACAATCGCAAGACCGTCAATCGCTTGCGCCGTATCCAGGGTCAACTGACGGCGCTGGAAGCAATGATTGTCGCCGATCATGGCAGTTGCGAAGAGCGTGTGCTGCGCGCCCGCACCATCGAAAAAGGCCTGACCAGCCTGATCAACCATCTCTTCGACTGTTACCTGGAAAATACGCTGCAAGGCGCGCTGGCGGACGACCCCGCCGGCGCGGCTGCCGACCTGCAGAAGATACTCAAGCTCATCAACAGCTAATCTGGAATGCCCGCCATGACCTCCAAACAGATCACCTTACCCGTCACCGGCATGACCTGCGCCATGTGCGTCAAAAATGTCGAGCGCAGCCTCAAACGCGCTGACGGCGTCGCCGATGTCAGCGTCAACCTGGCGACAGAAAAAGCCACCATCGCCTATGACGCCGCCCGCCTGAATACCAAAGACCTCATCGAACGGCTGGATGGCGCGGGCTACGGCGTCGCCAGCGCCTCGCTCGATCTGCCTGTCACAGGCATGACCTGCGCCATGTGCCAGAAAAATGTCGAGCGCGCCCTAAACAAAGCCGATGGCGTCATCAACGCGACCGTCAATCTGGCCAGCGAAAAAGCCAGCATCACTTATCTGCCCGGCGTTGCCCGCCGCCGCGACCTGGTCGCCGCTGTTGAAGGCGCGGGCTACGGCGTTATCGACACAGCCGCCGCGGACGCGCCCGAAGATGCCGAAGCCGCCGCTCGCCAAGCCGAGATTGACCGACAGACGCGCCTGGTCAAGATAGGCGCGCTATTCACCATTCCGCTGACCCTGCTCAGCATGACCCGCCACTTCATGCACCAGCTTCCAATTCTGATGGACAACTTTCACTGGCTGGCGGGCGATATCTGGCTCTTCGTCTTCGCGGTTCTGGCGACGCCGGTCGTCGCCCTGCTCGGCAGGCAATACCTCAGCGGCGCGCTCAAATCGCTGCGCAACGGCAGCGCCAACATGGATGTGCTGGTGTCGATGGGCTCGCTCGCCGCGTATATCTACGGCATCATCGTGCTGCTGGGCATCGTCTTTGGCTTCTCGGAGGTGGTCGGAAAGTCCGACTACTTCGAATCCGCCGCCGTCATCCTGACGCTGATCACCCTGGGCAAATTACTCGAAGCGCGCGCCAAAGGCCGCACCAGCGCCGCCATCAAGAAACTCATGGGCTTGGCGCCCAACACCGCCACGCTGCTTCGCAATGGCAAAGAGAAGCAGATCCCTATCGACGAAGTGGCCCCCGGCGACCTGCTGCTGGTCAAACCCGGCGAGCGCATTCCGGTCGACGCCATCGTCATTGAGGGCAGCTCAGCCCTCGACGAATCCATGCTCACCGGCGAGAGCCTGCCGGTCGACAAAACCAGCGGCGCCGAGGTCATCGCCGGATCCATCAACCAGCATGGACGCCTCGTCATTGAAGCGCAGCGCGTCGGCCGCGATACCGTTCTGGCGCAGATCATCCGCCTGGTGGAAAAGGCTCAAGCCAGTAAAGCGCCCATCCAGGCTCTGGCCGATCGCGTGGCCGCCTGGTTCGTGCCGCTGGTCATCCTCCTGGCCGCCGCCACGCTCATCGGCTGGCTCACCATTGGCGGCGCTAGCATCCCACAAGCCATCCTCAACATGATCGCCGTGCTGGTCATCGCCTGCCCCTGCGCGCTGGGCCTGGCCACACCCACCGCTATCATGGTCGGCGCGGGACGCGGCGCCGAAGCCGGCATCCTCTTCCGCGACAGCGAAGCCCTGGAGCGCGCCGGCGCGCTGACCGCCGTCCTGCTCGACAAAACCGGCACCGTCACGCAAGGCAAACCGGCCGTGGTCGAGATCGCGCCCGCGCCACATACGGACGAGCATACCCTGCTGCAATTCAGCGCCTCCGCCGAAGCCAGCAGCGAGCACCCGCTGGCCACAGCCGTAGTCGCAGCCGCCAAAGCGCGCGGCATCGCCCTCCTGCCGGTCGAGAGCTTCACAGCCGAGCCGGGCAAAGGCCTCCGCGCCACCATCGACAAGCGCGCCGTCCTCATCGGCAGCCCGCGCTTCCTCAGCGAAAACGACATCGACATCAACCCGCTGGCCGCCGACATCAGCCGACTGCAAGCGAAAGGTCATACTGTCGTCCTGCTGGCGCTGGATCATATGCTCGCCGGCGCCATCGCCATCGGCGACACCGTTAAGAGCAGTTCCTCACAGGCCATCGGCGCCCTGCAAGCCCGCGGCCTGGACGTGGCCCTCATCACCGGCGACAACCGGCAGACCGCCGCCGCCACCGCTCGCCAGGTCGGCGTCAGTCGCGTCATGGCCGAGGTCCTGCCGGCCGATAAAGCCGCCGCCGTCCAGCAGCTGCAAGCGGAAGGCGCGCGCGTGGCCATGGTCGGCGACGGCATCAATGACGCGCCCGCCCTGGCCCAGGCCGATGTCGGCTTCGCCATCGGCGCGGGCAGCGATATCGCCATCGAAGCCGGCGACATCACCCTCGTCCGCGGCGACCTGACGGCCGTGCCCGCC
This sequence comes from Anaerolineae bacterium, assembly GCA_022823165.1. Classification (GTDB taxonomy): domain Bacteria; phylum Chloroflexota; class Anaerolineae; order Aggregatilineales; family Phototrophicaceae; genus UBA6055. The sequence goes on from JAJDXR010000062.1 coordinate 109,596, forward strand.
GCCATCGCGCTCAGCCAGGCCACCCTGCGCGCGATTCACCAGAACCTCTTCTGGGCTTTCATCTACAATATCGTGCTGATCCCCGTAGCCATGCTGGGCGGCCTGCTGCCCATGTTCGCCGCGGCCGCCATGGCTTTCTCGAGCGTCTTCGTGGTGAGTAATTCGCTGCGGCTGCGTGGGAAGCGGATTGACACCAGCCATGTGTCGACGGCATAAGCATAAAAAATCTGTAAGACTTCCTTTTTCAACTACTATCGCTCCTTTATTGTAGTACAATGCTGTGCGCAAGTTAGAACATCTGTAAGGATTAGGCCAATTCGTCGAATTGCCAACTCATGGACATTACTATGGAATTAGGCAACTTCATATCTTTCAGCTTCTTTGAACTCACAACGCAGGATTTTGAATTCCTCGTATATCGGCGACCCTATCTGTCTCAGGAAAGACGTGCAGACAATTCCGGTTTATCGAAGCATCAGCTTCCTGCAGAAACCAGTTTGGAATACCAAGAGGCAAACTATCTGCCGTACTGGGTCGGATTTGAAAGTGGCGTTGACTTGGATTCGTTTCAGTGCCACTCTAGTTTCAATCCATACGTAACCTGCAAGTATTTGTACAAGCTCCTGAAATTAAACTGTGAATCCTTCATCGGGCAGATTGAGTTTACGCTCCCCTCAAAACATGAGTTTACGCGACGAACTATTGAGTTCGTGATTGCATCCTTTGACGAAGGTAATCAGATCATTTCAATCCAACCTTACTACTTGAAGTCAAAGGGGCGTTTTGGCTTCTTAGCAGACTTTAGATTCCGAGCTGAATGGCGTTACAGACATAGCAGAAACGCTCGTAAACTGTCGTTGACTCTAGATCGCCAAGGAAGAAGAAACAAGAGCTTTTATATCGATCGATATGAACTCATTATGAGATTTGTTCTCACTCATCAAGACTCACTGTTTTGCCTCGGCGACCACTTAACGATAGTTCCTGAAATGAGCTTGCTAGAAGTTCAACAGTTGGATGCCAAGCGTTATGTATTTGGGAATTCCGGCGTAGATACAGTTCAGTTAAGAGGAATTAGAAAAAACGGTCCGTTCCGATCTGTCGAGAATAGGGCAAAGGCGTATTTCATATTTCGCGAAGAGGATCGACGGTATTCCAATGATCTGTTTCGTGCCCTTCGTGGCGACACATTCCCGAGCAACTTTCCCGGAATGGAAAAGATATTTGGATTTCGGTTTGACGGTACTAATGTTGGCGGAACCGCAATAGAACACTTTGACAGGGCTAGTATTGATTCAGCTATTTCTAAAGTAATTGAGGACGCCGGTGACCGTACGGCTGTGCCTGTCTTTCTGTCACCGTTTAACAAGTTTAGTAACAGTGACAAAGACCGCAGAACTTACATTGAGACTAGGTTCTGTTGATATTTTGACATGCGGATTTCACAAATGCGTAAAATAGTCTTATGACATACATAAGACTATCTGACAAACAGTGGACGAAAATTCGGGAATTCCTGGTTCAGGAGCCGAATGTTTATCTGGGCAAGGA
>JAJDXR010000077.1 GCA_022823165.1 Anaerolineae bacterium
GAGCTTGGCACAGGTTAATTCACCACAGAGACACAGATGTAAGTGCGAGTAAATAATGAGAATATAGGTTAATCATCACAAAATAGCGAATTTTTGTGTTTGTGTGGGCGAGCCAAGGCTCGCCCCTACAACTTTCGACTAAATTTTGAACTCTGTAGGAGTCAGCCTTGGCTGACCCGATGCTGTGAAATTTGCATGACTAACTTGGTATTACTTCTGTGTCTCTGTGGTGAATTAACCTATGCCAAGCTCGGCATTCAGGAAATATCCACCAAGATAGACACTCCTTTGGCTTGAGCGACTTTCCCAGGGCTTGGCGACATTCGCGTCAGATCACGGACGGCGCTCCTCGCTCCAGAAGCGTGAAAAGCGCTGATGTCGCTCCGGATTGCCTTGATTTGCCGCAAGTTGCGCTTGACGACTCGTCCTGCGGTGCTGTAGGATTGCGGCGGCGCAGCGCCTGAGGTCTCACAAACTTTTCTAGAGCGCCACTTATTTCGCGCCATGGTATTCTCGGGGGATGTTTTACCTTGCTGCCAGCACAACATTGGGCTTACAGCTTTGCTATCGGCGCGGACGACATCGAAAGCATAACCAACTTACTGCTTGAAAAAGAAACTCCCCTTTCCTCCGTTGAGCTTGCCAGCGAAATCATCCAGGCGCGCGAAGACTTGACCCGGCGAAAGCTGGCGCAGAAATATCTGGGCGCCAAAGTCTACCGACCGGCCGAGAGCTACGAGCTTGGCGACCGCCTTACGTTTTCCAAATTAAATTACGCCACCGCCAAGGTCGTTAAATTGCGCGACGGCAAGGGTACCGATCTCCGTCCGCTAAGAGTTGCGGGGGTTGAGTTTGAAGATTCCAACGGGCAAGCGGGAAATTGCCTGCGAGAGTTTGTCATCGATTATGACCGAGACCATCCGCTTAATAACGCGGACTTGAACCGACATCCCAGCCAATTGACCGGCGATTACAGCGTGGACGACATCCTGAACGATGAGGCCACTGACATCGTTCAACAGGTCGACGATGCCCTCGAGCGCAACGCCGATCTGGTGCGATTGGCGGGTACCTGGTTCGTGCGCGAATTGATGCTGGAAGTCGACATCGGGCACCTGCATTTGGCGGAAGCCGTGCTTGATATGCATGGCGGGGGGCCGCTTTGCCCCGAAGAGATCCTGGAGCAAATCGGCGGTGTGGGCAGCGCGCCGCGGCCGCTGCAAGTATTCTCGCTGAATTATTATATGAATCAGGATGAACGCTTTGACGAAGTCGGGCCAGCGGGCAAAGTGCTTTGGCATTTGACGCAGCAACTGCCGCGCCTGGTGCGTGAAGTGCCCGCTATTTTGGATTATCAACCGATAGCGTTTGACCGCGCCATGCTCTCGCGCGAAATGATGCAACTGGAATATGACCTCGATGACGAACACTCGCCGGTGACATCGCCGCGGCCCGAGGAAGAAGTCAGTCTGACCTTGATTTATCCACATCGGCGGGTGGGTACGCTGCCGATCAATTCCGAGACGAAGTATGTCTTTCCCGCAGCCAAGACCCCTCGCATCGCGATCACTATCATTGACGCGCTGGACAAGCAGGAATATCCCTGCTGGGTGGTACACGAATTCAAATACGTTGTGGGCTTGGCACCGCTCTTTCAGAAGCATCATCTGCCGGTCGGCGCTTATGTCTATTTGACACCGACGCAAGACCGCAGCCGGATTGAAATCGAATTCGATACCTATCGGCCGCGCACCGAATGGATTCCGGTCGTCGAACGGTCCGAACGAAATCTGCTGCGCTGCCAGACAGCCAAACGCGCTATTGGCGCCGACTACGACGACATGATCATAGTCGGCGTCACCAATCTGCCGGAGGTCGATCAACTGGGCAAAGATTTGCTGACCCAAAGAGCCTCGCTGGCGCAGTTGCTGACGCATCTTGTGCGCGAGCTGAGCAAAGAGAACCCGCAAGGCACAGTTCACGCCAAGATTCTCTACAGCACCTTAAACATACTGCGGCGCTGCCCGCCGGGGCCGATGTTCGCTACCTTGGCCAAGGTCCCGGAAATCCAGGACGTCGGCGGCAACTACTGGAAACTGAGCGAGTAAGACCGGGTACAGTCTTATGGCGTTAAACTACTTGATAAAGCCCAGTCTTGAAACCAGGTTTTACATTGACTACGACTGGTGGGAAACAAGCCGCGACGATCTGCAAATCTACCTGTTGACGCACTTGTCGCAAGATCAGCAGCAGGCGCTGGCGAGCCGCGACTTGCATGAGGTCTACGATTACGTTCATCCGGAAACCGGTGAGGTCATTGCGCTTGACGCCCTGGGTATGGCCATCCAGGAATCATCCAGAAGCGCGGACTTCATCAGCGATCACATCGGGCTAATCGACAGTGTATTTCGCGCTTTCTTGGTCAATGGCAATCAGCCCTTGAACGCCCGAGAGCTGGCTGAAGCCACCGGGCGCAACGCCGCGACGATACTGAAGACTATCGGCGGCGTTCACATTTATCGCGGCATCAGACCTCACTCCACCAGCCAGAACCTGGAAGCCTAGGCGATGGCCCGCGTAATCAACACCAATAGCCCGGGCAAGCGCCGCAACGCACACATGCGCACAATCGCCGAGATAATCAGGCGCCTGAGCCAAGAGCAGGAAATCACCCAGGAAAGCAAGGATATGGCGGCCATGCTGGTCTATTGCCTCAGGGGCATCGACAGCACGGTCGAAGAATCCATGGTCGCCTGGGAAAAACGCGGCTACTGGAAGAAGTCGGATGAATTTCAGCAGAAGTGGTGGTGGGCGTCACGGATGTCCCAATCTATTGAAGCATTGCTAAGAGATGAACATTGGGAAAAACTGCCTGAGACGATGATGCAGCTGTATACACACGTATCTGACCTGAAAGTCAACCGGCTGACGCGCGACCCCAGCGCCTGGCAAGGCGCTTACCAAAAGCTCCGCAACGAGGGACCCTCTTGATTCTCTAGTTGAGATTCAATGGGAATTTCTGGGCAAATTGCATAAGTCCCTGTATACTGTGTCCGATGCACCATTGGGCAGGAGCGCAGGGTGTGCCCGTGATTGCTGAGGCCGAGTTCATTTCCAGCCAAGCTGAATCAGCCAATCCGCCCGAGCCCCGGCCTCCGAAATCGGCGGAGCAGTACCGGTTGGAAGGGCTGGTCTGGTCCTGTCGCTGTTGGTCGTCGTTGTGACCATTATCGTCATTTGCAGCGCCATATTTGGTCGCCATCGCGGCCAAGCCCCGCAGCGCAGCGGATGACAGGGAGCAAGGTTTGAGCGCCACGCGCCCCCCGGACCTCACGGTAGAAGAAATCCGCAAATTAGCGCTGCCGCTGAGTGCGCGCGTATTAGCCGGCGAGGGCCTGCTCGATCGCCCAATCACCTGGACAACTGTCATCCATCCGGAAGACGATATCGAATCGAAGTCCGTTCAGCGGGGGGAGCTCATACTGGTCGCCGCGCTGACTAACCCCCCGAAGGCGCGCAGCGACAGCGAACTAATCCGCTGGACCGATAAGGTTAGCGCGTCAGCAGTCGTCTTCTGCGGCTTGGTCAGCCGGTCTGCGCTGGCGGAAGCCAAGACTCGCAGACTGCCGGTAATGTCGCTGCCCGAAGCAACGCGGATTCGCGATGTTGAAAGGACTATTGTCGGCCTGCTGGTCAATCGCAAAGGCAATATCGAACGGCGCGGGACCCAAATCTACCGCCAGCTTACGCAAATTTCATCGCGGAATGAAGGCATGGACGCGCTCATAGGCGCCATGGCGCGCTTGACCAAAAAAACCGTCATCCTGCAAGACAAGCGCCTGCGCCCAATTTCCCACAAGCTGCAGCCGAGCAACATCGGCGTCTGGGATGATGTCGAGTTCTTCCTCAAGAAGCAGGACAACTTGCCGGTGGAATTGCATGACCGCCACCGCGTGGTCGAAGTCGATCCGCCGGTGCTGATGCAGGCGCTGCCTGTATCCGGCGTCGCGCGCCTGGTCGCGCCTGTCATCACCAAGAATATCGGGCGCGGCTATCTCTCGATAATCGGCCGGGAGAGCGACCTGGACGAAGTTGACCAGCTCGTGTGTGAGCACGGCGCGGCGGCTTGCGCCCTGGAAATGGCGAAACAGAAGGCCGTCAACGAAACGGAGAAACGCCTGCGCGGCACCTTCCTGGACCGGCTCCTATTGGGCGATGTCAGCCTGCAAGAGGCGGTGCGACAAGGCGAGCGCTTCAACCATGACATGACGCGGACGCACGTCGCTTTCGCGCTGTCCTGGCGCGGCGACAATCAGCCGTCGCTGCGGCGTCTGGAGACGACGGTAAACGCGATTATCGCGGCGCAAGAAGCTGCGGCTTTGGTCTGGACGCGCGAGAAAGAGGGCGAAGTCGTAGTCTTCCACGCCACCGATTTCGACGACCCCATTGATCACAGTCTGGCGCTTTCGACTGCTTTCGGCGATGAAATCAGTCTGCAATATCCACAGAACCGGGTGGCTATCGGCCTGGGGCAAGTGGCGCGCGATGTCAATACCTGGCGCGCAAGCTATCGCGACGCGGCGCAAGCCATGGAGCTGGCGGAACGACTTCAAACAAATATCCCGCTCTTTATCGGCGATCTCGGCGTATATCAATTGATTCTGAGCCTTAGCGATCGCAACCGCCTGCGTGATTTCTGCGAGCAAACTCTGGGCGCGCTGACCGAATACGATATGAGACAGAACGCGGACCTCATCAAGACCCTTGAAGCCTACTTCAATTGTCACGGCAACCTGTCGCAGACGGCCGAGTCGCTGATCGTCCACCGGAATACCCTGCTCTATCGCATGAATCGCATCAACGAAATCGCCGGCATCGACTTGAGCCGGCCGGAAACACGCCTGGCGCTGCACCTGGCGCTGACGATACGCCGACTATTGACACTCGCTTAGCCTGCGCCCGGGAATTACCGGTTATGATTTTGCTGGCGGCGCGCTTGTCGCCGCTCTCTCTAGATGCCAAGTAATTTGAGATGGACAGTGAACCTTGTACAAATTGCCCAAGGGAACCAGCCCATAGTCCATAAGTTCTTTTAATGGCGGATGCCAAAGCGCCTGGTAGCATATCTGTGAGAAATTAGGTATTATCCTAGGAAAAATGGGGCGCGAATCCTGCTGAGGCACAGGCGGGTTGCCTGCGCGTATAGACTTTTTGCCGAGACCGTTACGTTAAACGTTAGGATGAGACATGACTGAGCCAACCAAGAAGTCGCTCAGCGATCCCTTTGCCGATCTCCATCCGATTGATCGCGATCATCGCGACGCTTGCGCCTTGATTTGCTCGGTGCGAAAAGGCGGGCAGGCGACGCACGGCAATGTTAAACGAACCATCGAAGCCTTGACGCGCATGGGCCACCGCACCGGCTACGTCAACGGCGAAGGTGATGGCGTCGGCGTTTTGACCGATATACCGCGGCAGCTATGGACCAGGTGGCTGGCGGAAGCCGGCTTGCGTTCCTCGCTGGCGACCGACCGTAATTTCTGGGTCGCCCATGTCATGATCCCGGCGCATGACCGCACCCGCGCCCAATACATCGTTGACCAGATCTGCCGCCAGATTAGCGAAGAGGGCCTGCATATACTTGTTGACCGCGCCGGTCGGGTCAATCGGCAGGTATTGGGACCTAACGCGGAGAAAAACGAACCGGTATTCTGGCAAATCGCCGGCATCAATGGTCAGGTGGCCTCAAGGAATTTGGATCGCGCGCTGTTCGAGCTGCAGGTCCAGCTGGAGCGCGAGCTTGAAGTGCATTTTCCGTCCTTTTCGGCGCATAGCGTCGTCTACAAAGTTCAGGGCACTATTGAGATTTTGCGCCGCTATTATCCGGAATTGCGCGATCCCGATTACGCTTCGGCGATCACAATGGGCCACGCCCGTTACAGCACCAATACCAATCCGATTTTCGAGCGCGCGCAGCCCTTCAACCTGATTGGCCACAATGGCGAATTCAACACCATTTCGCGCTTCCGTTTGGAATCGGAAATGCTCGATATTCCCATGGTTGACGCCGGCTCCGATTCTCAAGACGTTGATCGCGCCATTTACGCTTTGTGCATGCGCTACGGCATGGACCTCATCGAAGCGATGGAGCATATATTCCCGCCCTTTGAGCACGACCTGATTCAGACAGCGCCCGACATCCACGCGATGTATGCCGAGCTGCGCCAGTCCTTTGGACCGTTCGCGCAGGGTCCGGCGGCGGTCGTCGCGCGCCTGGGCAACCAGGCGGTTTTCAGCGTCGATGCCTTGGGCCTGCGTCCGCTGTGGTTCGGCGAGACTGAGAAGGAGTACTTCATCACCTCGGAACGCGGAGTATACGCGCTCGACTCCATGTCGGTCAGTCCCAAGCCGATGGCGCCGGGCGAGAAAATCGCCATGACCGTGAATACGGGGCAAGCCATTGAGGTGCTCAAATACCCGGCAATCCAGCAATATGTCTATAGCAAGTATCGCGATCGCAAACCGGCGGCTTCCGCCAATGGCGGGATATGGCAGGCTGAGGCTGCCAACGGCGGCGCGTCCGCGGCGCCTGCCTATCCAATGACTCCGAGCGGCAACGGCGGCCGCTCGACGCAAGCGCAAGCGGCGCCAGTGGCCCTGATGGAGCGCAGCCTCGAACGGCAGAAAACCGTGACCAGGCGCCCCTGGGCGAGCGCGCCCATCAAAGTCAATGCCGCCCTTATGTCGGGTTTCGGCTGGGAACGTTACCACGTCGAGATCGTGTCGGCATTGGCTCAGAACGCTAAAGAGCAGATTGGTTCGCTGGGTTGGGACGGCCCGCTGGCCGCGCTGAGCAATACGCGCGCGAATCTTGCCGACTACTTCAAGGAAACGATCGCCGTGGTGACAAACCCGTCGATCGACCGCGAACGCGAGCAGGCGCAGTTCTCGTCTCAAGTTTTGATCGGCCGCCGCCCGGATGTCGCTTCGGGGCGGGACAATGACGCTACCTTGATTCGGCTGCAGATTCCGCTGCTGCTGGAGGAAATCCCGGAGTTTGACGATGATGAAGGCGCACTGCTCGACATCGCGACCAAACACGGAACCCTGCTGATTGGCGATCTGGTCGACATATTTCAGGACAAGGTTGTCATTTTATCCATGGGCTGCCCCATGGATACGACAGTCGAGTTGGCTGTGGAAGCATTGCAAGAGCGGGCAGTCGAAGCTGTCGCCAATGGCGCGGAATGCCTCATTCTGGATGACAGCGCCATCGCCAGCGGGGAAGAGCTCTATATCGACCCCCTGCTGGCAGTCGCCGCCGTTGACAAAGCGCTGCGGCATGCCGATGAATCGCCGAATTTGCGGCGGCGCGCGGGCATCGTCGTACGGTCAGGTGCCTTGCGGGACCTGCATGACCTGGCCGTCTGCCTGAGCCTGGGCGCCAACGCGGCGCTGCCCTACGCCATGTACGCGGTATGTTTGGGCACAGCCCCGCGCGGCAGCCGGAAGCCGCTCATCGCCGAGCAAGTCGAGACCGCGCTCGGCAATGCCTTGAGCGCTATTCACGCCGGACTGCAGAAGATTACGTCCACTGTCGGCTGCCACGAGTTGCGCGGCTACGGCCACAGCTTCAGCTCCATCGGCCTGTCGAAGAATATAGCGGGCTTGCTGGGTACGCCGAATTACTTCGGCTCGACCGGCCGCGGGCTCACCTGGACTTCAGTTTATGAAGACGCCCAGGAGCGCGCGCAGGAATTCCGCGGTGAAACACGGGCTCGGCTGAAAAATCCCGAGCGCTTTTATCCCAAGATGTGGAAAAAAGCCGAGGCCGTCGCTCACGGCGAGCTGCAATTTGGCGAATACACAGATACCCTTCTGGGCCTGGAAGACAAGATGCCCGTGTCGCTGCGGCACGTCCTGGGCTTAAAAGAGTGCCAGGCGCCGATTGACGCTGACGAAGTTGACATCAGCATCAAGGGCTACGACATGCCGGTGTTGATCAGCGCCATGTCTTTCGGCTCTCAAGGCGAGCTGGCTTATCGCTCCTACGCTGAAGCGGCGCACCTGCTCAACATCATCTGCATTAATGGCGAAGGCGGCGAAATCCAGGACCTGCTGGGCAGGCATCCGCGCAACCGCGGGCAGCAGGTGGCTTCCGGGCGCTTCGGCGTCAATATCGCCTTCCTCAACGCCGCCGACTATATTGAGATCAAAATCGGCCAGGGCGCGAAACCGGGCGAAGGCGGTCACCTGCCCGGCTACAAAGTCACCGAGCAGATCGCGGCCGTGCGCAGCACCACGCCCGGCATCGGGTTGATATCGCCCAGCAATAACCACGACCTGTATTCGATCGAAGACCTGGCGCAGTTGATCGACGAGTTAAAGACGGCCAATCCGCACGCCAAGGTATCGGTAAAATTGCCGGTGGTGCCCGGCATTGGCATTATTGCTGTTGGCGTGGCGAAGGCGGGCGCGGACATCATCACCATCACGGGTTATACCGGCGGCACCGGCGCCGCCCGAGCGCATGCCCTGCGGCATGTTGGCTTGCCGGCGGAAATCGGCGTGTGGCTGGCGCACCGGCACTTGATCGAAAGCGGCTTGCGCGATGATGTCGAACTCTGGGTGGACGGCGGCATGAAGAGCGGCCGCGATGTCATCAAGATGGTTTGCCTGGGCGCCAATCGCGTTGGCTTCGCCACGCTGGCTATGGTCGCCCTGGGTTGCACGATCTGCCGCGGCTGCCAGGATGGCGACTGCCATGTGGGCATCACGACGCACGTAAAGACCAAAGAAGAGGCGGAGAAACGCAACTTCAAGGCATTCCGCCCCTTTGAAGAACGCGGCTCCCCGCACAGCATCGTGCACATGTTTGACGCGCTGGCGGAAGACATCCGCAAGTGGGCGGCCAAGATGGGCGTCAAGAACCTGCAGGATATTGTAGGCCGGGCGGACTTGCTGTATCAGCGCTCTCACCATGATCGCGTCGACTTGACGCATTTGCTGAAGCCGGTCCCGCGCGGGCAGAAGACCCCCGCGCAGCCGGGCGGCCGGCGCGTCACACGACCGCGCAACACCGTCAGCAAACAGATCACCGACATCGTCACCGACTATGTCGCCAAAGGCGAATACGAGTTGACTTATGACGATGAGCAGGTCATGGCGATGGATCGCGCCTTGGGCACGCATCTTGCCGGCGCCATCAAACGCCAGGAGATCCCGCAGGCGAATCGCATTGACGCCATCAACTTGAGTTTCAGCAATTCGGCTATCCCCGGCAATGGGCTGGCCGCCTTCATCGACGAACCGGTGACTGTCTTGGTGGAAGGCGGCGCGCAGGACGGCGTCGGCAAATGCGCCGCCGGCAGCAAGGTGTCCGTGCTCAAGGGGCTCAATCACAACGGGCGCCGTCTGGACGGCTCGGTTGGCAAGAGCTTCGCCTATGGCGCGCAAGGCGGTCTGTTTATCGTGCAGGGTGACGCGGATACCCGCGCCTGTATTCGCATGAGCGGCGCGGATGTCGTCTTTGGCGGCGAAATCCGCGAAGCGCTGCGGGACGATTTAGGCGGGATGGGCGCGCGAGCCAATCTCAAGGGCTACGCCTTTGAGTATATGACCTCGGGACGCGCGGTCGTTTTGGGCGACCCGGGTCCCTGGATGTGCGCCGGAATGACCGGCGGCGTCGTCTATCAGCGGGTGCAGCCGGAAATGGGCTTGACGATAGAAGCCATCCGCCACCGCATCGCAGCCGGCTCAGTCGTAGAAATCCAGCCGCTGGACGAAGACGGCCAGGACGATGTGCGCGAGCTGCTGAACGCCTACATCCGTACGCTTGAGGAAAATCACCAATCGCAGGAAGCTCAACCCTTGTACGCGCTGTTGCGGCGTCCGGCCGACCACTTCGTGAAAATCGCGCCGCCGATGGCGCACAAAATTGTCAACGAAGCTTAAACGCAGAACCAGGAAAATAAAGAGAAAAGGGCGATTCGGCGAGTCGCCCTTTTCATTTGCGTTCATTTGCGGATGAACTCCTTGAGGCTGGCCGCTAGCTCGCGCATATTTTCCGTTGTTCATCAGGACAAACCCCGATATCAGAGCGTCGGTAAAGCGTCGGAGAAACGTCAGTTAAATCTGCACGATCCCGGATACATTCGTGTACTGACTACTGAAAGAACGGATAATCCGTGATTTTACAACCGAACGCTCGAACATTCGTCTCAGGCAGATTGCTCTTGACCAGGACTTTCTAACAGTTGCTCTTATTCTACTTATGTGCCTTGTCGCATCACCCTCGCTTGCTCAGCGGTATCTTTGTCATGGAAACTTGGCCATCGTTGGACTACGGTACATACGCTACATACGACATCTGTGGCTTTGCTAACGATCAGACCGTGAATATGATGTTCAGAGCCATAGATTCCCGTGAAGATTCGCCATACAAATTTGGCGCGAAAACCCAGGTGATAACAGTAGAACTATAGGACGCTCCCCCGCTGATGCCCGGTGGAATATGGATGGTATGGGCGGCATGATGCAAGCTCCCAGCCGGCCAGAAAGTCACGCAACACTAAAGGACTGTCGTAAGGCAGTCCGCTTTTTTGCTTTGCTTGGCAGTTTTAAGCTCGCGGAATTAGCCATTCTGATGGGCGCGATTGACTGGCTTTTGCGCCTTTTCAGTATCCAGCCGCCCGCGCCTAAACAGGTGGGCTGGTTCCTGGGATAGTAGCCAGGACCCGCTGCGTCTTCAGCGCCAGGTGCAGGATCAGCCGGTTGTCGGAATCGTCCAGATCCATCTTGGTCAATTCCGCGATTCGTTCCAGGCGATAGACGAGTGTATTGCGATGCACGTCAAGCTCCTGCGCCGCCTTGGCCAGATTGCCGTTGGCGGCGAAGAATCCACTCAGCGTTCGGATCAAGTCGCTTTGTTTGCGCTTGTCATGCGCGACCAGGGGGTCCAAAGCGTCGTGGTAAAATTGCTGCAAATGCTCCAGATTGCGTTCTTTCAGCGCCAAGAGCAGCTGATAGAGCTTCAAATCGCCGTAGCATGTGGTCGCATCACGGTCGCCCAATTCCTGAGCGATGACCACAGCGTCTTTTGCTTCTCGGTAGGCTTCGCGCAGATTGGACATGCCGGCAGCGGGACGGCTGATGCCCGCCGCCACCAAGCCGTTAGGAAAGCGCGAAGCCAGTTGATCGCGAACGGCTTCAACGCAGGCGCGCGCTCGCGGCAAGCCGCTGCTTTCGTCTTCCAGCGGATACAAACCGACAATCGCATCGACATACTGCCCGACCGCCCCGCTGATGCCGCGCCGCGACATATCGTCACGAACCAAAGAGATGAGCGCTTCCAGCGGCAGCGACTGCCCGGCTTGATTGACCGCGCGATACAGAGCGACCGCGTAGTGACCGCCCGCTTCAAAACCGGCTTGTTGCGCGCGCGCGCGCAGCAGGTCGTCATCCACCGGCGCGCCACTCAGCCACATTTGAATCCAGTCGCCGCGCGTCTGCTCCACAGCGGAGGCGATGGCGCGGTTTTTGGCCATCTCGATGGCGCAGACATCGGCGCCGTAAGTCAGCACCAGCCTGTCGAACTCGTTCAGATTGTCGTTCTGGTCAACCAGGGAGAGGTAGCCGGCGACGCGTTTTTCGACCTTAAGCACCGTGGTATAGCCCAGCGGACTGGGGCTGATCACACTCGTCAGCTCCGGGCTCTCCTTGGCCAACCAAGCGCGAAATTCGTCGCTTTCGGCCTGAACACTCTGCTTGCGCCCGTTCAAGCTGCGCCGACCAAGATAGGGCAGAACCTGAGCGATCTTGGCGCCGGCATCGTTATGGACCACGATCGGCTTGCCGGTTGAACGGGATATCACCTGCAGCAGACTATTCAGATCGCGATTCTCCGCTGACAGGCGCGTAAGCTGCCGCTGTATTTCCAGCGCGCGTTCGGTGAGGCGCGCCGACTGGTTCAGGATCAAGGCGTTGACCGCGCGTTCAATCGTCGTCAGGCTCACTTCATCCGGCGCCGTCAATAGCGCCAGCCGGCAGTCATTGGCGGTGGCGATGGCGTCTTGATCGACCTCACCTGTCGCCAATACCGCGCTGACGCCGATATCCGCCAGCTGCCGCGCGACATTCGCCAGCGTCAGCCGGCTGTCAAAGCTACGCAGCACATCCATCGACACCAGCGCCAATTCGCCGCCATAGATATCGGGGAATACCGGCGGCTGCGCGCGAATGGTGATCGCCCAGTTGACCTTGGTCTCCGGGTCGCCGGCGACGATGCTGGCGCCCAAGGGTAAGGAGTAACGAAGCAGGGACTGAATTGAGGCGGAGTTCTTATCTGACATGGCTGGATTCCAGTCCCAAAGGGTCCGGTTCTTTCGGTCCTTACATCAATTCAATACCGGAAATGAACAACAAGCCAGATAATTATTGTAAGTTATAACCAAGTATAACGTCAAAAGCAAGCAAAAAAACAGGGCGAATTTGGTCAGCAAATTCGCCCCGCAGCCAGACTTGTTAAAGATGACCAAATCAGCGAGCGCGTTTCACCCCGATAGTCAAGGCTTCGCCTTTCAGCTCAAGCGATTCGCTGACGAAGTCAGCGGCGATGTCGCCCGCGCTCAGGCTGTCGGCCAAGGTCTCCTGACTGATGTAGCCGCCAAAGAGCTGCATCACAGCGTCAATGCTGGATGAAGCATCGGAATAAACAATGTCGATACGATCGTCCAGCGCGAAATCAGCCGTCTTGCGCAGATTTTGGATGCGGCGGATCAACTCCCGCGCCAAGCCTTCCTCGACCAAGTCTGATGTCAGCTGCATGTCAAGCGCCACGACATAACCATTGTCTTCAATGGCGCCGACGGGTGACTCAACCGTGACCTTAACCTCGCATTCTTCATTGCGGATTTCAAAACGCGAGCCGTTTAGCTCCAGTGTGATATCTTCCCCCGCGAGCAGGCGCTCGGCGAAGGGGCGCACGAAGTCTTGCTCGCCATCGCGCAAGGCGGCTTGAATGGCTTTGAAGTCTTTGCCGAATTTCTTGCCCAGGTAGCGCGGCAGCGGATTTAAGCTGTAGACCGTGGCCGACTCAAAAGCGCTGGCTTCATCAGCGCCCATGACGCCGACGGCTTTCAGATTCAGCTCGCTCTTGATCAATTCAGCGTAACGCTCGACGACGGAGGTCTCCGAGACATCGCGCAGGGCGAATTGCGCGCCGGCCAGGGGTTGCCGCACACCTGTCTGCACGGCGTTTCGAGCTGACAATCCCAGGCTGACCAAGCGCCGCACCAGCGCCATCTCCGCGACGAGCGCCCGATCAATCAGCGCTTCGTTGCATTCGGGCCAGCGCGACAGGTGAACGCTGTCCGGCTGCGATTCGTCACGGTCGGCCACCAGGTTGCGATACATAGCTTCACTGAGAAAGGGCATGGTCGGCGCGAGCAGCTTGGACAGGGTCGTCAGCGTCTCGTAGAGCGTGGCGTAGGCGGAGAGTTTGCTGAGGTCGATATCGCTTTTCCAGAAGCGATCGCGGCTCAAACGCACATACCAATTGCTCAAGCGCTCAACGAAGTCTTCGATAGGCCGGGTGGCGTTCACAGCGTCGTAGGCTTCAAAGGCCGCGGTCACTTCCTTTACCAGCATCTGCAACTCAGCCAGCAGCCATTGATCGAGCAGGTCGCGCTCGGCGACGGCGGGCCTGGGCGTGGTCGGCGTCCAATCGTCGATGTTGGCGTAGGTGACGAAGAAGCTGTAGGTATTCCAGAGCGTCGACCAGAACTTCTTGATGACGTCGCTTACCGCGTTGAGCGAGAATCGCCGCGAATCCCCGGGCGGGCCCGAGGTGTACATATACCAGCGGAAGGCGTCGGCGCCGTTTTGCTCCAGCACTACCCAGGGGTCGATGGCATTGCCCTTGCTCTTGGACATCTTCTGGCCCTGCTCGTCAAGAATATGCCCCAGGCAGATGACGTTGCGAAAGGCGACCGTCTCAAACAGCATGGAGGCGATGGCGTGCAAGCTGTAGAACCAGCCGCGCGTCTGATCGACCGCCTCACAGATGTAATCCGCGGGATGCTGTTCGTCAAGGATATCGCTGTTGCGCTGCGGATAAGCCCATTGCGCCACTTGCATGGCGCCGCTGTCGAACCAGACATCGATGACCTCCGGCGCCCGGCGCATGATGCCGCCTTCCCCATTGGGATTCTCGAAGGTCACATCGTCTACGTAAGGGCGATGCAAGTCCAGCTCGCTGAGATCTTGGCCGGCGAGTTCGCTCAATTCTTCCACGCTGCCAACGCAGAGCATTTCGCCAGTCTTGTCATCAACCCAGACGGGCAGCGGCGTACCCCAGTAACGTTCGCGCCCCAGCGACCATTCCTTTAGATCGTCCAACCAATTGCCGAAGCGCCCGTCGCGCACATGCTCGGGCACCCACTTGACTGTCTGGTTCAGGTCGATCATGGTCTGCTTGTACTTCAGCGTATCGATGAACCAGGTCTCGCGCGCGAAGTACATCAAGGGCGAGCCATCGCGCCAGTTATGCGGGTAGGTATGTTCAATCGATTCATGCCGGTACATCAAACCGCGCTCGACCAGGTCGCTGATGATATGGGGGTCGGCGTCTTTGAACCACAGGCCGCGGAAAGTCGAAACCGCGTCAATGAAGCAGCCGGTTTCATCGACCGTGATCAGCACGGGCAGGCCGTGCTTGCGCCCGGTCGCCAGGTCATCCACGCCATAAGCCGGCGCGGTATGCACGATGCCGGCGCCGTCCTGCGTGCTGACGTAATCAGCCGTGACGACATAGGCGTAATCTTGCTCAACCGGCAGGAAGGTGTAGAGCGGCTGGTAGCGCCAGCCCTGCAGGTCGCGCCCTTTATAGCGCTGGACCACCTGGTAGTCGGTGTCTTCAAGCAGGACTTTGTCCATAAGCGCTTCGGCGAGAATCAACTGCTCGACGCCGTCGCCATCGGTTGAAGCGCCTTCGACGCAAACATAATCGACATCCTCGCCCACGGCCAAAGCCACGTTGGCCGGCAAGGTCCAGGGAGTCGTCGTCCAAGCCAGCAAATAGACACCGGGCCGGTCCACTACCGGAAAACGCACATAAATGCTGGGGTCAACGATGCTCTTGTAACCCTGCGCCACCTCGTGGCTGCTGAGCGGCGTACCCGAAGACGGGCTGTAGGGAACCACTTTGTGGCCGCGATACAGCAAACCCTTGGTCCAGAATTGTTTGAGAATCCACCAGACGCTTTCGATGTAATCGTTGGAAAAGGTGACGTAGGCGTCATCAAGGTTGACCCAAAAGGCGGTGCGCTCGGTCAGCTTTTCCCATTCGGTTATGTGACGAAAGACATTGGCGCGGCACATGGCGTTAAACTTGTCCACGCCATAGGCTTCAATCTGCGCCTTGGTCTCGACGCCCAGCTCTTTCTGCACTTCGATTTCGACGGGCAGACCGTGCGTATCCCAGCCGCCGCGGCGCATACAGTAGTAGCCCTGCATCACCTTGTAGCGCGGGAACATGTCCTTAAAAGCGCGCGACATGACGTGGTGGCTGCCCGGCGTGCCATTCGCCGTCGGCGGTCCCTCGTAGAAGACATAGCGAGGCGCGTCTTCACGCCCTTCCGTCGTGCGTTCAAATATGCGGTGATAGCGCCAGAAATCCAGCTGCTGCTGTTCCAGGCGATTGATGACTTCGCTGTTGACCTGCGAGTTGACTTCCCTAAACATAACTTACGTTCACTCCATGCCAATGATACGAAATTGCTAACTGCGGAATGCGACTCTTTGTGGCAGCGGTCGTATCAATGCGGCGATTGCCCGCGGTGTGTATTCATGCGACACCACGTAAGCACCTCCTCCTGTTGACGATTCCCGTTGGGAACGATTATTCGCTCGGATTATGGCGTAATCCAATAGTTTGCGAAAGGGTGGACTCAGGGGGGAGTGGTGAATAGGCGGTTATGCTAGACTGGAGTTATGATTACTTGCCCCGATTGTCAAGCTACACAAAAACAAGTCAAAGCTGGCTTCAATCGTTCTGGCAGCCAGCGTTATCGTTGTAACGTCTGCATGCGCCGTTA
>JAJDXR010000017.1 GCA_022823165.1 Anaerolineae bacterium
TCTCACCCCGAAGGATTTCCAACACAATCCTGACTTTCGTCTCTGCCGAGTACTTGCGATATTTTCCCACGAGCGTCCTTCCTTTGCTGAGCATCTAGTATACTCTCTTTACTAGGTGTCCAGTTTTTCAGGACCACTACACGCATAAGTGGCTGAAAGACCGGCGCGGACGCAAGCTGTCCTTGGACGAAAAAGAACACTATCAGAAAATCGTGGTCGCCTTATCCGAGACGATTCGCGTCATGTCCGCGATTGACGCCGCTATTCCGGGCTTCCCGCTTGAATAGCCCGCTCATAAGCCGCCCGCGTATCCAGATCCAGCAGCACGCCCGCGTCCTCCACATCCACCAGGCGCAGCCGCGACCCGCGCAGCGCAGCCCGCGGCCGCGCATCCGCCGGCAATTCCAGCATCGCCCGCCAATAAGCCCGATCCAGCAGCACCGGATGCCCGCGCCGCCCTTGATTGCGAGGCGCCACATTCCAGCCCGGCTCATGCGCGGCGGCCAGCTCGCCGATGACCGCCGGCGGCACACAGGGCATATCGGCCGGCTGAATGAACGCGCCCGCCAAATCCGCCGGCAGCGCGCCCAAGCCGACCTTGACCGACGACAGCATCTCGCCGCTGGCATAGTCGGGATTGCGCGCGCAGCGCACCTCGAGGTCGGCGACGGCGGCGCGCACTTCCGCCGCGTCGCGCCCGGTCACGACGATGACCGGGTCGATGCCGGCGCTTGTGTATAACGCGGCGACATGCCTCACAATCGGCCGGCCGTCCCGCCAGGGCAGCAGCACTTTGTTCTCCACCATGCGCCTGGACAAGCCCGCCGCCAGAATAAGCGCGCCGAATCTCGACACGATCAGCGTTCCGTGTCAGAGCCTGCCCCGCCCTGATGTGTCGGATGCCCGCCATAGAGATGGCGGGATGGGGCTGGGGGGTGGGGTTGGTTTGTCATGCTGCGGGGCATGGGGCGCTCGGCGATGTCTTGCAGCAAGCCGCCGTGCCCCATCGACACCAGATTGGCGCGGGTCAAGCGCTCGCCGCTGAGCAGGCGCGGCAGGATCCAGTCGATGACATTGGTCTTGGGCGACTTGATGCAGCCCGGCGCGCCGACCACTGGTATTTCGCCCAGGTAGCCCAGCATCAGCAGCGTGCCGGGGTCGACTGGCACGCCATGCAGCGTGATGCTGCCGCCGGCCAACAGCAGAGCGGAGGGCACGACATCCTCGCGGTCGATGATCGCGGATATGCTGGCGACTAAAATCAGGTCAGCCTTGGCCTGCGCGCGGATGGCCTGCGCGACCGAGTCGGCATTGTGCGCGGCAGTGGTCGGTTCGAGCAGGACACTGCCCCAGCCTTCAATCCGCCGGCGCACAGGTTCGTGGAAGCTTCTCACCAGGCGCTCGCGAGTCGCCTCTGCGCCGGACACGATCAGCGCCACGCGCATGGCTTGCAGCGGACGCACCTGCAAGACGGCGGCGCTGGCTGCGGCGATGCGCTCGACATCCACCACGCGCGCAGTCGGTACGCCAAAAGGCACGACTTTGACCAGGGCGACCATCTCGCCGGCGTCCACCAGGCTGTAAGCGCGCCGCGTCGCGATGGTGATGCCGTCGTAGATATTGTTGATCAATTCCAGCGCCGGCACGTTGACGTGCAAGACGCCGCGCTCGCTTGCTGTGAGGTTGGCGCGGCCGACGCCCGGCGCCCGCATGCGCACCTGCGGTCCTGCCACCACGGCGCCGATGCGCGCGGCAGCTTCGTCCTCATGCAAATCGGCGCTGCTCAGCTGCGCGATGGTGATGCGCTCCAGGCTCAGCCGCCGCAGCCGGACGATGTCTTGCGCGCTCAGCAGGCGCCCTTTGTTAAAGACCATCTTGCCGGCGTCGTCATAGAGCTTGTGCGCCAGGATGCCGCCGACGGCCTCGTCCAGCGCGACCTCGCCGAACTTCATGGCGCGGGTCCCGCCGCTGCGCCGTTGCGCGCAGCGATAATCTCAGCCAGGATGCAGACCGCGATTTCTTCCGGTGTGCTCGCGCCGATGTCGATGCCGATGGGTGTGCGAATTTGCGCGATTAGTTCGTCGCTGAGGCCGGCTGCTTTCAGCCGCGCCACCCGCTGCCGATGCGTGCGTCCACTGCTCAAAACGCCGACGTAGGGGATATTGGCAGGCAACGCCGTCGTCAGCGCCTTGTCGTCAATCTTGGGGTCATGCGTGAGCACCGCTAGATAAGTGCTGCGGTCCAGGCCGAGCTGGGGCAGCGCCTTGTCGGGATAGCTGTGCAGGATATTGGCCGCGTTAGGGAAGCGCTCTTTCGAGGCGAAGGCCGAGCGCGGATCGACGATCGAGACGCGAAATCCCACTAGCGCCGCCATTGCCTGCAAGGGAATCGAGACGTGGACGCCGCCGATGAGAATCAGATGCGGGCGCTCCACTTGCATATCGACCATGACGCGCGTCGCGCTCGCTTCCGCGCACTTGTCCAACGCGACGATGCCGCTCTGGCTGCAATCCGCCGCCGCCGCTTTTAGCCGCGCCAGCAGGTCATCCGGCAGCCCGTCGGTCTGGTACAGTACATCACCGCCGCCATCAAGCAGCGCCTTCTCGCCGATAAATTCGCCGTCCATGACCGTGACCGTTACACCGAATTTGTCGTTCTCGGCCAGATCGGCCAGCGCGTCCCACCACAGCGTATCGAGCGGCTCGACGAATACTTCGATGCTGCCGCCGCAGGTCAAGCCGACCTCCCAGGCCATGTCATCGGCCACGCCAAAGTGGAGCAAGCGCGGCCTGCCGTCTCGTAAGCCGGCCAGCGCCTCTTCCACGACAGCGCCTTCCACGCAGCCGCCGCTGACCGAGCCGATCATCGCCATGCCATCCGTGATTCCCATCTTCGAGCCTTCGCGGCGGGGCGCCGAGCCCCAGGTCTTGACGACGGTCGCCAGCGCGACCGAGCGCTGCTCCGCGCGCCAGCGTTTCATCGTTGCGAGTATGTCCAGCATTGTGTCTCCTCTATGCCAGATAGCGCTTGCGATACGGTTCGGCGCTCGGCCGGCCATTCAGATTCTGCAGCGCCTTGACGATGACCTCAAGGTTGGACAAATTCGTGATGGGCAGAAAGTCGTGCACATAGGGAAGCAGCGCCTGCGCGCCGCGGGTCAGCGGCTCGTACTCGGGCACATCCAGCAGCGGATTGAGCCAGATCAGCCGCTTGCAGGCCAATTTCAGCCGCGCCATCTCCCGGTGCAGCTGCGGAATATCGCCCCGATCCCAGCCGTCGGTGATCAAGATGACGATGGCGCCGCGACCCAATACCCGCCGCGCCCAGACCCAGTTGAAGCCGCGCAGGCACTCGCCGGTCATCGTGCCGCCGCCCCACTGCAAGACTGTCTGCCCGATGTCTTCCAGGGCGTCGTCGACGTTCTTCTGGCGAATTTGCCGCGTAATTCGCGTGATATCAGTGCTGTAAACAAAGGACTCTACTTGATAAAGCGAGCCGGCCAGGGTGTGCATGAAGTGCAGCAAGATGCGCGTATAGCGCTCCATGCTGCCGCTGATATCGCAGAGCAAAACGACCGGTCGCGGCTTGTCCTTGCGGCGATGCGTCGGCAGCCGCGTCACATCGCCTTGCTTGCGAATCATATCTTTCATCAGTCGGCGCATATTGATCTGCCGGCCTTTGCCGTTCTCGAAGCGGCGTGTGCGGCGCAGGCCCAGCGAATCGGGCATTTTGGCGATCATGCGCTTGGCCATCTCCAGTTCCTCCGCCGTCATATCGGCGAAATCCTTGTTGCGCAGGCGCTCTTGCCGGCTGTAAGTCGGCGCCAGCGCGATCATGCTCGTATCCAGCTCCTGGGCTGATGCGCCGTTCTCGCTGGGGCTGGCTTCCAGCGGCGGCAAAAACTGTGTCTTCTTCTTGCGCCGTTCCTCGCCTAACGATTGCAGATTTAGGGTCGTGAAACCATCAGAGGGCCGCCGCCAGAACAGATCGAATGCTTCGTCAAAATAATCGATTTCTTTTCTGTGCGTCACCAGATGCGTTCGCAGCGTGTAGTAGAAGTCCTGCTTGCGGCCCAGCTGGATATGCGCCAGCGCCCGTCCCACGTCCATCATGCGGTTGGGCGTCACGTTCATGCCCAGCGCGCGGCAGACGCGCCCGAAAAGAATCAGGTTGTGCGTCAGCTTGCCACCGCGGTAGTCATGCGGGTTTTCCGCGGGACCGAGGTAGAGGCTGTTGATTGGCGGGTCTTTGGACATTTAGTATCACACAGTAGTTGTCACTGCGGGCGACCCAGTGGGGCGCGTAGACACTGCCCGTCGGTCGCCCCTACCTCCCGACAGGCACGGGGCTTAGCCGGCTCGCTGCGCCTCGACTTTGGCGCGCTCAATCATATTTTGGATGGTGGCCGCGTCCAGCATATCCACATCGTCCTGGTACTTGAGGATCACACCCAGTGTATCTTGCACCGTCTCCAGCGAGAGTTCATTCTGATCAAGCGCGATCAAGGCGGCTGTCCAATCCAGCGTTTCGGCAATGCCCGGGCGCTTGAACAGCTCCATCGAGCGCATATCCTGGATGAAGGCCGTGATCTGCCGCGCCAGCATCGGGGCGATCAAGGGCGCCTTGCGTTCGACGATCTGCAACTCCTTGTGAAAATGCGGATAGTCAATCCAGTAGTACAAGCAGCGGCGCTTCAAGGCATCGTGAATCTCGCGCGTTCGATTGGAGGTCACCACGACCACCGGCGGCATCGTGGCTTTGATGGTACCCAACTCCGGAATGGTAATCTGAAAGTCGGAGAGCAATTCCAGCAGGAAAGCTTCGAACTCTTCGTCCGAGCGGTCCAATTCATCTATCAGCAAGACCGGCGCCGCGCCTTCATGCGTATGCTCAATGGCTTGCAGCAGCGGTCGCTTCAGCAAGAAGCGCTGGGAGAAGAGTTCACGCTCCATCGCCTCGCGAGCCAGACTCTCCCGCTCCATCAGGCGCAGGTGCAATATCTGCCCGGCGTAATTCCACTCGTAGACGGCGGTGTTGATGTCCAAGCCCTCGTAACATTGCATGCGGATCAGCTCGGTGTCCAGCAGCGCCGCCAGCACCTTGGCGATTTCCGTTTTGCCGACGCCGGCGTCGCCTTCGAGGAAAAGGGGTTTGCCCGTTTTCAGCGCCAAATATATAGCCACCGCCAAACCGCGCTCGGCGATATAATCCTGCTCCGCCAGCGCACCCTGCAATTCATCCACCGAGTTGTAGGTCAAATTCATTTCTGTCCTGTGAACTGTCTGAACGGGTCGACACAGTCCAAGGTATTCTAACGCAGGGCAGGGCAGTTTCGCAGGGCGTCTTACATGGCGCTACCACAATCAAGGTTGCCGTCCGCCGCAGCGGGATCAGGCGATCCAATCACGCCAGGTCTGCGTCAGGGGCAAGCCCATTGCCTTGGCGTAAACGCTGACTTTGCCGTAGAAGATCAGCAGCGCCTCGCGCAATATGTCCAGGCTGATATGCAGCGCCACTCGGTAGCCGCCGCGATCCATCTGCTTGTCAGCCACATCGGCGTCGGTCACCGCTTCCAGCGCCGCCTCCAAGTCATCGTCGAGTTGTTTGTACCAGGCTCGCAGCGCGGCCACGCTTGACAGATAGCGGTCGTCGTTCGTCCGATAGCTGAAATCGACTGTGAAGGTCTTGAAGGACTGCGCGTAAGCATATTGCGTCTCGCCCAATTCACGGCAAAGTTCACCCAGCGTCGGGTTGCCGCCGCCCGGCGAATAAGCCAAATCCGCATCGCTCAGCGCCGCCATCAGCTCATCGCGCAGGGGCGTATACAGGCGATTCAAATTCCAGAATTCTTGAATCTGCGCGTTCATGCGCGTCTCCCTTCTGTATGCTCAATGTGACGCGCCATTATAGGTCAGCGAGGCGCAAATGGAAAAGAGGCCGCGCGAAAGCCTTCAATCGCTTCGCATCACATTCATCACCGAGGACACAGAAGCAGGACCCATGTGGTTATGCGAAAATTGATTGGAAATCCCTGGCAATCGTGGGCGAGCCAAGGCTCGCCTCTACAACCATACGAGTATTTTGGCATTTTTTTCTTGCTGCTGCGATTGTCATTACTTACTTGGATTTACTGAGGGATCAGAGTTTCTTGATTGCTTGGCACGGTATTCGTAATCGCCTATTCACCACGCCCTTCCAGCTCTGTTTGTGGCGCGAATCATTGCGCTGTGACTATAATCAGTGAGTCGATTCCGCTGCCGAGATCGCGCCACTAGCGAGAGGACAAGCCCATGAAGATGAGAGCCGCCGTACTTAACGAAACCAACACGCCTTTCAGCATCGAAACCGTCGACTTGCAAGCGCCGCAAGCGGGTGAAGTGCTGGTCAAGATGGCGGCCAGCGGCGTCTGCCACAGCGACTGGCACGTGGTGGAAGGCTTGTCCTATTTTCCCCTGCCCATCATCTGCGGACATGAAGGCGCCGGCGTGGTCGAAGCGGTCGGCGACGGCGTTGCCAGCGTACAGCCCGGCGATCACGTCTCGCTGAACTTCCGCGCCCATTGCGGCAGTTGCTTTTACTGCCAGCAAGGCAAGTCCAACCTCTGTGAAACTTATACGCCGGTGCTGCGCTCGGGTTTGCAGAAAGACGGCAGCAGCCGGATATCCAGGGATGGCGAGCCGATTTACATCATGACCGGGCTGGGCTGTTTCGCGGAATACGTGGTGATTCCCGAATCAGGCTGCGTGGCTGTCCGCCGCGATGTGCCGCTGGAAGTAGCGGCCCTGGTGGGCTGCGCCGTCTCCACTGGCGTGGGCGCCGCCATGTTCACCGCTGGCGTGCGCCCGGGCGAGAGCGTTGCCGTCTACGGCGCTGGCGGCGTCGGCTTGAATATCATCATGGGCGCGGCTATGTGCGGCGCCGACCCCATCATCGCCATCGACACCAATAGCACCAAGATGGAGATCGCGCGCGAATTTGGCGCCACGCATACCATGTACTCCGAAGACACCGTCAGCCAGATTCAGTCGCTCACGGCCGGCCGCGGCGCTGACCATGTCTTTGAATCGGTCGGCTTGCAATCTCTGCAAGAGACCGCCTTTGAGGCCACGCGCCCGGGCGGCACACTGACGTTGGTGGGCTTGACGCCGGTAGGCAGCGGCACCAACTTGCCCGGCGCCATCATCACGCGCACCGAGAAGGTCATCAAAGGCAGCTTCTACGGCTCGGTGCTGCCGCAGCGCGACTTCCCCATGTTCCTGGATCTGTATTCCAATGGCAAGCTCAAGCTGGACGAGCTGGTGACGAAGCGCTATAGCCTGGACGAGATCAACGAAGCCTACCAGGACATGCTCACCGGCGAGGTCGCGCGCGGGATTATTGTGTTTTGAGGTAGCCGACTGGCAGAGCGCAATTTACCATGGTCAAACGCTTATTGCTTCAAGGCATTTCCGAAGAAGATCATCTGTCTGGTGTCAAGCATGTCCTGCAAATTGATTCGCCGACACGGATAATCATGAGCGTAGCGTTTATGAACGCGCGTGGGCTATCTTTTCTCCACGAAGACATCAAGCCGATTGCAAATAAGACGACGATCTTAACAGGGATACGAAATGGAATTACAACAGCCCAAGGATTGAAAACAAGCTTGGAATTCGGTTGTTCCACCCATGTGGTGGATACGGGTTCGCGAAACCTAGTGTTCCATCCAAAAATATACATGTCACGAAATCCGAATGAAGCGCGCTTGCTCATTGGAAGCGCGAACCTCACTGTCGGAGGCCTGCTCTCGAACATTGAAGCTAGCGTCATTCTTAATTTGAACCTTCATGAGCCGGACGACAAAACGTTTGTTCAACAGCTGGAACAACAGATTGATGGCATGGTTGCAGAACATCCTGACAACGTGCTCCAAATTTCAGACCTTGCGGCGATTGAAAAGCTCTTTGCTACTGGACGTGTAACTGACGAAAGTATAGACCCAGAACCAACCGTATCGGCTACGTCAACAAGACGTGATCTGGATACAGTCCCCAGGATGAATATTAGGACTCGCTCAATCGTAATTCCTTACGTCAATCCTTTCCGAGAAGCTTCAGATGCGGAGGCGGAGCAAGCACACTCAGATTTCTCCGGTGTTGTTTTACCTGCAAGGGAGCAAATGACCCTACTATGGAAGAGTAATCCCTTGACGCGACGCGACCTTTCAATACCGGTCGGAGCCAATACCAACCCTACCGGTTCTATGCTTTTCAAAAAGGGCGCTGTAGAGAATATCGACCATAGACATTACTTTCGTGATGAAGTATTTGCTGGTCTTGATTGGCAATATGATGTTGCGAAAGGGCGTGAGCATATTGAGCGCACGGAAGGCCAGTTTCAAATTGTTATCCGGGATGTTAGCTACGGCGTTTTTTCTCTCAGAATGTCCCACAACTCACGAACAGACACCAAGGCGTACACTCAGAAAAACAGTATGACCCAGATACATTGGGGATCGGTGCGTGAGCTTATTGGCCAGGAAGATCTTCTCGGGCGAACATTGTGGCTTTATCGATCCAAATTCGACGATGGATTCTTTGTCATACAAATTTACTAGATCAAGCGTTTCAATGTACTCCGACTTTGGACCGTCTTTGAAGTGACACGGTTGCGCCTATCGCGCAGCCCCTTCCAGGCTAGTATTAGTTCTTCCTGTTCCGAAGCGGATAGCCCAAGAGCACCAAGAATTGTCCGGCTCTGATGCCGCAACACACAATCTATTGATTCCGTTCGTATTAACTTGTCAAGTAACCGCACATCGGATTCTACATCAACAGGAACAGGTATAAGCAGCCGTTCTATCTCTGACGGGACTAGCTCCAAAACACCGCCGCCATAGTGCCGGCCCTCTAACTCGGCACTCAACGCAGTGAGAGGATTCACAAAACAATATACTAAGCTCTGTGCAGTTCCATCTTTGACAGAAATACGATATGAAGTATCCGTCGTGTATGCGCTGAGCTTGTTGAGAATAAGTCGTGGTATATGATGTGCTCGTTTGAGCATCCCAATTTCGGTCGAATAGACGGAAGGTACCGAATACCAGGGTTTGCGCGTCCGACATTTGTAACGAGTATTTAGGTTGCGTCGTTCTCCGTGAAGTATGTACGCCCTTGCGGCTGGGCTTCTTTCGACCTCTTTGTCCTTAAACCAGATAAAATTCGTCGGAAATCCCTTTTCAGCATTTGAGCTATGTTGCGTTCGGTCATAAACGATACCAGGACAGTGCTGGCTACGCCCAAACATTGGATGCGACCATTTACTAAGACCAAACCGTTGAACGGTATCGTCTGGAACGAGAAAGAACTTATTTGCTCCGGTGACAATCCCAACGTCAACGGTAGCAATCTCCTTGAAACGACGTACCGACTTCAAGACTGTTAGTCCATCAATTAACGACCTTACTTTTGGCTCAAGAAGTGCCCTAGTCCACTTACTTTCGATCGTCTTTCCATTTATTGGATGAGGGGTATCAAAAATATCGTGAGGGCCCCTTTTGATAAACTCGCGCCCATGAACCGGGAAAATCCCTACACCCTCAGCCCGGTCACGACTGTCGCGCCGCTTCTCTGCAAGCAGAAGTACCGCCCCCTGCAAAGTATTCGAAAACCATAGTTCTTCCGGATCAACAATAGTGATCTTACGAGCGTGTTTTCCAATGTATTCCCTAAGTGAACCAGCGTGCAAGACATGAATTATCTCCGCCGGCACTACCATTGCAAGCCGACCACCAGGACGAAGCAACGCAAATGCCGCAAGGACAAACGGAACCCAAGCGTTAGTATGTCTTGTAAACCTGCAGTTGAGGTTTCTGAATATTGCCTCTGCACGACTTTGAAAAACAGAGGGCAAATACTGATAGCGGATGAACGGAGGGTTGCCCACCACTGCATCAAATTCGCAGCTTTCGTTTCTTATTGCCTTGACCGCCCAATCAAGAAAGTCTCTCTCGTGTATAGTTGTATTGACTAGGTTAACGCTGTGAGCGCGACAACGAGCTTTGTTGGCCTCAGTGCTATCGATTTCGAACCCCAGTACGGTGCTTTCTTCAAGATGCAACCCAATTTTTTCAAGAAATACCCCGTCACCACAACCAGGCTCCAAAACCGTTTCTGGCTGTCTAGCCGCTACCCAACGAACAAGAAACTCTGCAAGATCATCCGGTGTATAGTATCCGCCGCGCAACTTCTGTTCGGATTCGTTTTCTTTAAAGTTCATGGTCGCTCACCTTTGTGGACTACCAAGATGATAACTTATCATATGAAGATCCCACAAATGGAATCTTTGGCAGCAACTACATGTCAACTGAGCATCACATCCGATTCCCATAAGCCTGGCCCACCGCGCTGGCTTGCGAGCTCACCACGCGAATCAGCTCCTCGTCGTGATTGCGCGCAAAATCGCGCAGCTCGGCCATATCGGTCACGCCCACATCGGCCAGGGCGCGCGCCGCGTAATGCTTAAAGGTATTGAGGTAAAAGACCATCGAATTGGCTTTCTCCTCGAAGAAACGATAACCGGCTTTGCCCTCGACATTGCGCGTTCGCCCGCCGGGGCGCAGCCGCTTGCGCGCCAAAGCCGGGTTGGCGCTCTCGATGATCATGGTCGGCGCCGAGGCGCTGCCGTGATAGGGCATGCAGACCACCCCGCTCTTATGCTCGAAGTAGATATCGCCCTGCTCAATGACGCAGCGAGCCAGTTGCTGATTGTAGGAAATCAAGTCGACGCCCATCAGCAACAAGTGCCCCATTGATGTGCCGATGCCGCCTTCGACGGCGATGGTCACCTGGTTAAAGCGCTCGTCAGTCGTGATGCTGTAGACCTCTTCCAGCGTGGTCACAGCCATGCCGTTGGTCGCTGACGTGCACTGCCGCCCGCCGCCGTGCCCAAAAAACAGCCCATCCGCCCGCACTTCCGGCGCAATTAGCTTGAGGCACTGCGCCTTGTCGCTGACCTGCCCGACGAAGAGCTCGATGTCATCGCCGAACTCGGCGCGGATGGCCGCCGCCACTTCGATCACGCGCGGGTCGGAGTTGATCGTGTAGATGCGAAACAATCGTACGCCGGCCCGCTCATACAGATAACGGGCATCCGCCACTTCGTCAGCGACATTGCTGCAGCCGATAGCCGCGCCGATATTGCGGGCGGCGCGCTGATAATCGGCCTCGCGCGGCAGTATCCGCCGCAGCACGTCCTTGGCCGCGTTGATGACGGCCGCCTGCCGATCGATATATCCGGCGAAGATGCTGTTGCGGTGGGTGAATATGGCGTGATGCCCGATGGCCGCCGCGACCAGCACATCGCGCCAGCCGGATATAGCCGGCATGGAGCCGAAGCCGAGCACGCTGCGCGGATGTTTGCCGATGCGATTGAACAGCCCGCATTCGGCGCTCAGCGTCCGCGATACATGCTTGGCGGACGACATCTTGCGGTAGCCCAGATCTTTCCAGGAATAGGTGCTGGTGATATAGGGGTTGTCGTTGAGCCCGAGTACTGTCTCCACCGTGCCCGAGCGGCGATTGCAGCGTTGGGGAATGGCGTCGCCGTCGGCGATAGCATCGAGCGTAGCCAGGATCTCGGCGCTCTGATTGCTGCGGAAGAAATCGGCCCGCTGCGCCAGGCACAGGGTGCGCCGATCGGGCCCGAATTGCCAGACTACCGGCGAGCCGTTCTTGTTCATGCGCAGTGTGCCGCGGTCGACATCGGTCAGGATCAAGCCGATGCTGCTGCTGTACGCTTTAGGCAGGTAGCGCGTGTAATAGATATTCTCTTCGTATTGAATCGGCTGATAATTGGGCGCGGCGAAGTCAAGGTTGGGCGGATTGTCGCCTTCCAGCGCCTCCAGCGCAAAGGCGAAATCCAGCGCCGCTTCGTCAGCCAGCGCGGCATAGTCCACGCGCTCGACTTCCTGCCGATAGGGCTCCGGTATCATGAAGACGCCTTGTCCCAGTTCAAAGGGGCGGTCGCGCAGCGCTTCCAGCGCTTTGCGCCGCATATTGTGGCGATCTTTCTCGCTGGCGCTCATCTCGGCGAAGGTGCGCGCCTCGCCCGCGGGGATTAACATATCATCGAAGCCGAATCCGTTTGTACCGCGCAGCGTTTCCGCGATAGTCCCGGCTGTGTTGCCTTCGCGAATCTGCACCTCGGCGCCGTCAAACACGGCGATCAACACCTTCGCCAGCGCCGCCCGATCACGCCCGCGCAGCCAGCCTTCGGCGATCATGCGCCGCATTTCCGCCTCTTCGCAGAAGTCCTTGATATAGGCGCCGGGCCGGCCGCCCAAGCCACGCAGCGCCAGCGACGTCTCCTCCACCAGGATGGGATTGTAGTTATTGGCTTTCCAGGCTGCTATCGCTTTGTGTCGCGCGACCTTGTAGGGGTCCAGGCTCTGGATCTCTTCAATGTCCAGCTTGGCGCCGACGATCTCGTAATCCGGCAGGATGCGGCGAAATTCTTCCAGCTTGTTGCGATTGGTCGTCGCCACTTCCAGGTACTTGTCTCGGCTGGGGCGCGGTCGCAGCGTGTTGATGACCTTGGGCTCGGTCACATAGAGGGGTCTGGGCATTGTGGTTTGTTCCGGGGCTGGTTCGCGCGATTGTCACAATTATCGCAGATTGATGTGTAACAGTGTAGTCAAGACTGACGCAAGCGCTCGATTTTGCCCCGACAGGCCTGCTGCGATGTCGAAGCTCTAATGCATCGCGACGGTTGGGCTACCCTTCTCTGAGTGGCTAAGAAATTCTTGAGTTCTTTCTACTGTTCTAGTACAATTATTGTACTTTAGAGAACACATTCGTCGCATCTTTCTAAGTTAGCTGAGAACTTGCGAGAAGAGATCCATGTCTGAAAGTCAATCCTCAATGCCTGACAAGCGCGGTTTCCTCTACCTGATTGCCGTAATCGCAATGCTGACGGTAGTCTTGGCCGCAAATGCCGGTCGTTCGCCGCTTGATATCTTGGCATACCTTGGATTCACAACAGCCATCACCTACATCTTCTTCGGCTGATGCATGAGGCTGGTCTTATATATCCTGTGTATCTTCATTATTTTGCTTGCATCCGCATTGTTTGTCCTGGGATATGAAGGGACACAGATACGCGAGTTTTCGCTCGGCGTTGCGGCTATATTGGTGGTGGCATCGCGCGTGATTCGCCCCCAATCTCAGAAACCCAAGCCCAAAGACTTGGTAGATCAAACCCAAGGCCTTCGGGAACAACGCTTGCGGACTCGGGATCAAGACCAACGGGGCGAATCAGAGTATCAGGACGAAACAAAGTCCAGCCGGCAGTCAGGCCGATAGTGGATTTGATTTCGCTGCCGATTAGGCCGCCCGCGCCACAAACTCCAGCTTGAGCTCCACATCATCGGTGACGTTCGCTACCCGCGGCACTTCCGGTATAACCAGATCAAAGTCCGCGTGCAGCAGATTTGCCGAGGCGCTGCCGCTGATTTGCGTTTCGCTGTCTAGCGTGACCGTCGCCGCGAAAGTAACGCTGCGCGTGACGTCGGTCACGGTAAGATCACCGGTGATATCGAAGCTGAGCGTCTCGCCCACCGTTATCGAATCGGCTGAAAAGTTGCTCAGCTCGCGCGGGTCGAAGACGATGAATTCGAATTCATCCTGCGCCGATCTAAGGATTTGGCTGCGCAAGGCGCGATTGCGGAAGCTGTTGTCCGTTTCCAAAGTCCGCGCGTTGACGACAATGGCGCCGATGACCGAAGCGCCGGGGTTGGCAAAGTCGACTGTGATGCTGCCGCCCAATTCCGTAGTCGCGCCGATGACGGTGGTGCGTACGCCGCTCAGATCTTCCTCTAGCGTGAAGCTGGCTTCGCTCTCCGCGGCGACGATGCTGAATTCCACCGGCGCGCTCGCCGGCGCCTGCGCTTCCATGGCGGCGGCTACGCTTGAATCCACTGCTTCAGCGATTGCCACAGTTACCGCATCGGCGATGACGGTGTTGGCCGCGTCCATGATCGCTGTGCCGACGGCGTCAGTCATGGCGGCGTCATTGGCTTCCCGCGTGGCCAGCGCGGCGTCAACCGACAGGCTCGCTTCGCCGGAACCGCCCGTGTACCAGATATAACCCAGGATGCCCGCCGCCGCCCCGCCAGCCAGCGCGATGACCAGTAGCAGCAATACCAGCAGGTATGGAATGCCGCGCATCGTTTGGTTCGACATAATGCCTTGATCTCCCTTGTGTTGAAACCGCTTGCGCCTCGCAGCGCTGTCGCGTCCATCGCTACCTGGCGCGGGAGCCGCTGATTCCATTTTAACGGCTTTGCCCGCGCTTTGGCAGTTCTATCCTAAAGGTCCGCGCTTCTTTACAGTTTCTTGACATCTTTCGCAATGGCAAGGCGAGAGTGCTACAATCTTGCCAGAAAGCAGGTGGCTTAGCAGGAGGCTGTGATGTCTGTTACGGTGAGATGGATAGGTCATTCGGCGTATTCGCTGGATATCGACGGGCATAAGGTCCTTATTGATCCATTCGTGAGCGGCAATCCAGTCGCCAAGGCAGCCGCCAAGGATCTGGATGCCGAGGTGATTCTATTGACGCATGCCCACGGCGACCATGTCGGCGATTCGGTCGAGATCGCCAAGCGCACCGGCGCCCTGGTGGTCTGCAATTTTGAAATGGGCGACTGGTATCTGGCGCATGGCGTCCAGAATGTCTTTCAAGGCAATCCGGGCGGGACCTTTCGCAATGGCTGGCTGAGCGCAAAATGGACGTTGGCCTTCCACAGTTCGTCCTTTCCAGACGGCACCTATGGCGGGCAGCCCAACGGCTTCGTAATTCGCGGTGGTGGTTTCACCATCTATCATGCTGGCGATACTTGTTTGTTCGGCGACATGAAATTGATCGGCGACGAGGGGCTGGACCTGGCTCTGCTGCCTATCGGCGATTGCTTCACCATGGGCATTGACGACTCGATCAAGGCTGTCAAACTGCTCGAGCCCAAAGCTGTTTCTCCCATGCACTACAATACCTTCCCGCCGATTGAACAAGACGTTGCCGCCTGGGCGGCGCGCGTGGAGAGCGAGGCCGGCGTGAGAACCATCGTTCCCGAGCCCGACGGCGAGTTCAGTCTCTAGCGCGTCTCTTTGTCTTGCGCGTAGAGTTGGCGAATGTAGGCTTCGATTCTCAAGTACTTTGCCTCGGAATAGTCGACGCCGAGCGCGGCCAGGAGCTCGCGCGATAAGCGGCGGAACAGCGCCAGCTGAACGAGCAGCGCGCGCCACATCTCGGCCGCGTCCCAGCGCGACCAAATCCGCTCAATTTCCGCTGTCGTTTCAGCGTCCGCCCAGCGCTGGACGCGCTTGCCCAGCAGCCAGGTGTTGACGGCTCTGCCCCCGGTCGCCCGCGCATGCCACTCCATCAGCCGCAGTAAATCCTCTTTCATGGTCCAATCGCGGTATTTCGCCACCCAGAATTCGCGCCGGCGGATGAACTGCGCTACGTGGATCGCCTCGAACCAGAATTCGTTGATCGCAGTCTCAACTTCGGTCCGGCTCGGCGGGGCCGGTATCGGAAAGACACGGGGGGAGGGCGGCATGTTAGCGTAGAGCCCGTCCTTGTCCAGCGCGACCAAGTAACCACGCAGGTACTCGTCCGACAGATCGCCTGACGCGCGTATCGCTTGAATGTCCGCAATGGGGATGAATTGAAAATCGACCTTGAGGCCGCCGGCGAACCACACCAGGCGATAGGGCGCTTGTTGATGGAGCGGAAAGCGAATCCAGACTTCGCCGAGCGTATCCAGCCAACTGTCGTCCCGCGTCAGCCGCTCGACATCGCGGGTGATGATTTGCGCGTCCAGGTCGGAGTACTCGTCCACGCTGCCGTCCACGCGCGCGAGCGAGCCGGTGATAACGACGGCGCGGATGGCTTCTTCGCCGCGCGCCCAGCGGAGGATTGCGTCGAGATAGGGGTGCTGGATTTGCATCACTCCTTGTGATTCACTGAGTCGTATGCTCCGGCGATTGTGGCAGGTCCGGCATCTCCTCGCTATAGAGCCAGGCATCGAAGAGCGCGTCAAGCTCACGGCCGCTTACGTCTTCAGCGGCGGCGATGAAGTCTGCGGTGCTGGCAACGGAATAGGCGTACCGCTGATAATATTCACGCAGAATGTCGAAGAATACCTCATCGCCGACTTCCGCGCGCAAGGCAGAAAGCGTTAGCGCGCCACGATAATAGACACTGATGCCGAACAGCGCATCTGCTTCTACGCTGCCCGGTGGCTGCTTAAGCGCTGGCGACAAGTCCGGGATTAGACTCTCAATGCCCGGGGAGCCGGTTGTCTCCGCCGCGTATAGCCACTCGAAATAGGTAGCGAAGCCCTCGTTGAGCCAAATGTCTTGCCAGCCCGCGGGAGAAACGCTGTTGCCAAACCATTGATGAACAAGCTCGTGCATGATGATCGAAGGTAAGAGCATATGGGGAGAAAATGTCGAAAGGGTCTGGTTTTCAAGCGCGCTTCGAAAGCCGGGCACGACCACGACGCCATACGCTTCAAAGGGATAGGGGCCAATTTTGTCGATCATCCAGGCCATCATGTCCTGAGTCTTGGCAAGGGCTTCTTTGGCATCGTCAGAAAGGTCGCGCGGAAGGTAGTTGCGAATGGGTACCGGGCCGGTGTCGTCCCGCTCAACCGTGAAGTCGCCAATGACAACCGTGGCGAGATAGCTGGACATCGGATCGCGCATCTGCCAGACATAGGTGCTTGTATCGTCGCCATTGTCAATCGTCTGGGTCAGGACACCATTAGCCGCGGCAGTGAGACCAACTGGTACGGTGATGCGGAATGTGTAGGTAGCTTTGTCCAAGGGATGATTGTTGCTCGGGAACCAATTCATCGCGCCGGATGGTTCGTTCGTCGTGGCGATGGCGCCCTCGGCATATTCGTGCCAGCCCAATTTAGTCCAGGGGACCGCGGGGTCTTCAACCGGCGCCGGTATACCGGAGTATTTGACCGTAACGCTGAATGGCTCGCCCGCCGCTATCGATTCTGCCGGTGAAATGATCAACTCCTGGCCGATTCGGTCTAGCGCGGCCGCAACTTCATTGACGCTTAGTAAGGTTATCGTCAAGCCATAGAAGTCAAGATTGAAGCGGGAAAGCGCGTGAGTCGCGACAGCGCTGATGACCGTTGTGGCGCGTATGCGATTCAGCTCGGGCTCATAATTTAGACCAATCGTGTAATGCCGCACATCGTAGCCGCCGTTGCCCAATTGCGGATAGAGCGCATCGCCCATACCGTCAGCGCCGGGTTGCTGCCCCACAGCTGAGAATGAGACAGAAAGCGTCAAGATCGCTAGCAGCGTAAGTAAGCGGCTAGGCAAGAAGACCAGGCAATTGCTGGCGAGAATTGGCTTAACGTTCACGTTGCTCTCCTAGCGCCATTCGCGCCGCCATCCTACATACGGAAACAGTCGCTGTCGTAGCGCTTCTAAACTGCTTTACACGGCGGCATCTTTATATTCTCGGAGTATTCGGCGGTTATTTTCTCAAGACTTACTTGATCTTAATACGGTCGCGGAGTATTCATGTCCGCTTGGCGAAGTTATCATGTCCGCGGAATGAACCACTCCGTTTTGCTGGCAGCCGACAGCGGCGCATTTCGCCGCCGCGCGATCTGTGCTAAACTGCCCACAGTGAACGACCGTGACCAAACCGGAGAGGCGTATTTGCAATCATTAGAATTGGCTCATCATATTGTAGACCTTGTGGAGGACCGCAAGGCGGAAGACATCCTCCTGCTAGACCTGCGACCAGACAACATCATCGCCGACTTTTTTATCATCTGCAGCGGCGATAATGAACGCCACTTGCGCGCTTTAACCGAGAGCGTTCGGCTCGACGTCAAAGAGCGCTTACAGAAGCTGCCCTTCACCAACGAAGGCAGCGCGGAAAACGGCTGGGTCGTCATGGATTATGGCGATGTGGTGGCGCATTTCTTCTCCCCCGACCGCCGCGCCTATTACCGCCTGGAAGAATTGTGGGACGCCGCGTCCCGCGTTATGCTGCGCATTCAATGAGCGCCACAGGAGCAAGCGAAATGGATCCGATCTTCGCTGAGGCAATCAGCCGCCTGGAATGGCTGCACGCTGAATATCTGCAGGCCATGGACGGCTTAACTATCGCGGAGCTGGATTGGTCGCCGGGGCCGCAGATGAATTCGCTTTGCGTACTGGCTGTGCATGTGACTGCGGCCGAGCGCTTTTGGTTCGGCGCAGTGGTTGGCGACATGATAACTCGCGATCGCCCGGCGGAGTTCAAAGCCGCCGGTTATACGCTTGAGCAACTCGTTGAACGCTTCGCCGCCAATGTCGCCTTCTGTAAGGCAACGTTTCCAGCGCAATCCGCCAGCCGCCTGGGCGAAATCGTCGATGTGAGCCGCTATCGGCACTGGCCGCCGCAGCAATTCTCTCGGGGCTGGTCGCTGCTGCGCGGGTTGGATCATACCGCCGAGCACCTGGGCCACGCCGGTATGACGCGCCAACTGCTGGATCGGCGTTAATCAGGCGCTTTCAGCGAACTTCTTAAAGTGTTCCATCGTCTTGCGCGTCTGTTTCTTGAACATGCTGCCGGGCATGAACAGCGACATGATGCGCATATAGCCGTGAAATTGAAAATCGGAATCCAGCACCCAGCGCGTCCGCTCGCCCTCGTCGTGGAAGTAATTGCGGACGATATTATGTACGCCCCTGGCATCGTATGCGCCTGAGAATTCCTCAGGCAGATTGCGCTTGATGATCGTCTCAATCATTTCGGTGCGCCGGCTGCCCATCTGATACAGCAGCTTGGTCTTGGCGCCCGGCTGGCCCGGCTCGCCGCTAATGTGTTCGTGACTGAGCAAGCCTTCCTGCCACTTTTTGAGATTTTCAAAACTGTCAAAGAGCTCAATCACGCGTTCCCGCGGCAAATTTATGATTACTTCTGTTTCATAACGCATCGTATTGTCCTTTGCTGCCCTTGCCTCCAAAATGTGTGGCATGCGCCGGCCATTGCAGCTGAAATGACGCCTATTGAGGCGAGGCAGCTCAATCAAGCGGTTTGCCTCGTTGACGCCGCGTTAATCAGAGCTGGCGGGACTGAATTCTATCGTCAAGGTCGGAGCCCGCCTCAAGAAGCTGATGAGCCGGAATGGGAGTAACTTCCAGCCGTATTTGGCGCGCAGACGCCGGAGTTGAGCCTTCAGCGCCGCCGGCGAATCCAGGATGCGCGCCTCGGCCATCACCCA
Source organism: Anaerolineae bacterium (assembly GCA_022823165.1). GTDB lineage: Bacteria > Chloroflexota > Anaerolineae > Aggregatilineales > Phototrophicaceae > UBA6055. The sequence continues at coordinate 19,280 of JAJDXR010000017.1, forward strand.
CTCGCCTTCAAGCTTGCCGCTGGCGTTGCATTTGGCCAGCCGGACATTCGCATTGGCGCGAATGCGTTTGATCTTGCCGGTAGTGCTGAGCGTCCAGCAGTAGAGCTTGCCGCCGTCGGCAGCGATCCAAACCGGAGTGCGCGCCGGCGCGCCGCTCTTGCGATACGATTCGAGCGAGACGTAGCTTACCCCCGCCAGCGCCTGGAAGCTCGCGTTCATTGAGCGGTCAGCGGTATCCAAGTCAGGCGCATTCAATCGCTGTGCCGTCCCAGCGGTTGGTGGATTCGCGTTCCTCCACGCCGGCCAAGGCGTCGCGCGTCCGCAACCAGGCGGCGCGCCAGCTATCATAATCACCCACTTGCGCCGGGTTCTCGCGGCTGCGCACGATCAGGCTGGGGAATTCGTCGCGCCCGGTGGGCAGGCCAATCGGCTGGTAACGCAGGTCAAAGCTCCAGCGGATCGAGCTGCTTACATTAGGCAGCGAGCCGTGCTGGGTATCGCTGTGCATAAAGATGGCATCGCCGGCTTTGATCGGCAGCGGCCGCGGCTCGCCCGCCAGCAGCTCATCGGGAATGCGCAAGTGATCAAGCATGCAATGCACCGCCAGGCCCCCCAGATGGCTGTAGGGCACAACTTTCAGGCAGCCGTTCTCCAGGGTGGCGTCAGTGATGGCGATCCATACCGTCAGCATTTCGCTCTCATCGGCGACTTCCCGCGCCACGCCCCGATCTTGATGCCAGCCGGTCTCCTTCAGCAAGGTGCTGGGCTGGCCCGCGACTTTATCTTGCGGCGGCTTGATGCGCACGTGCTGGATAGGGTTGGAGAGGATCTCGCCGCCGATGACTTCTTCGACCTTGTCCAGCAGCGCCTGGTTGCTCAAGAACTCATAGGTGGCTCTGCTGACGTGGAGGGGCGTCTCCGGCGTGACGGTATCGTTCGGCAGTGTGATATCAAAATGCTGAAAAAGGTCTTCGCTGCTGTCGCTGACCACGGCCGTCAGGCGTTCGGCAAAGGGCAGCCCCTCAAAGGCTGACGAGATGCGCCCCTGCGCATACCATTCCGGCGCCAGCCGATCCAGTAGCCGCTCATAATCAGCCACGATGTCGCTAAGCGCGGATGCGTCGAGCGCGCCCTCGACGATCGCGTATCCCTTGCTATTGATTTCCTGTTTGAGTCCGCTGGTCATGTCCATCTCCTCGACTTAAGCAAAGTGTATCGCGAAGTATCGCAACTGCCAAAATACTCGTATGAATGTAGGGGCGAGCCAAGGCTCTCCCGCTCTCGAATGGAATTCCATTCAGTTTTCGCATGACTTAATTGGTTCCGCTTCTGTGACTCTGTGGTGAATTTCTAGTGTGGAGTTCGCCGCCAGTATTGTATTTGTGATCTAGCGTGTCCCGCTACGAGCCGCCCCGCTCGCGCAGCTGCGTAAAGCCGGATTTCAGCGCGATAACCAAGCCGAAAATCGCGCTCAAAGTCAGCACAATGCAAGCGCCTGACGGGATGTCCAAATAATAGGAGGCGTAAAAGCCGACCACGCCGCTGACTATGCCGATCAAGCTGGCGATGACGATCATGTGATGCAGGCGCTTGACCAGCAGCCGGGCGGTGGCCGCCGGCGTGATTAGCAGCGCCAGCATCAAGGCGATGCCCACCGCCTGCAAGCTGGCCACAATCGTGACAGCGATGAGCAGCAGCAGCAAAATGCGCAGCCGCTCCACCGGAAAACGCAAGCTGTGCGCCAACGTCAGGTCGAAGCTGACGATCAGCAGTTCTTTGTAAAGCAGCAAAATCACCAGCAGCACGGCGGCGCCCATGGCCGCCACCATTAGCAAATCGCTCTGGCTGATGCCGAGAATACTGCCGAAGAGGATATGCGTCAGGTCGGCGGAGTAGCTCGCTTGCGTGCTGACGATGGCGATGCCCAGGGCGAACATCGTTACGAATACGATGGCGATGGCGCTGTCTTCCTTGAGCTCCTGGTTGCGCGTCAGCCAGGCGATGACCAGAGCCGAGACGATCCCGGCGCCCAAGCCGCCCAGGAAGAGATTGCTGGCGACATAGCCGCCGCTGGCTGTATAAGACAGCGCCACGCCGGGCAGTATGGCGTGCGACAGGGCATCGCCAAAGAAGGACATACCCCGCACGACCACAAAGCAGCCCACCACCGCGCTGATGCCGCCCACCAGAATCAGCGCCAGCATCCCGCGCTGAATGAAGGCGTAACCGAGCGGCTCGGAGAGTAAGCTGACGATATCCACGCTACGATTCCCGCTCGTGATCCAGGCTGAACATCAACCGAGCATCGCCATGATGCAGCACCGGCGCGGCCGCGCCATAGGCGTCGCGCAGGTTTTGCGCCGTCAGCACCTCGCCGGGCGGGCCATAAGCCATGACCGTCCGCCGCAATATCAGTACCTTGTCGAAGCGCAGGGCGTCATTATGCATGTGGTGGGTCGAAAGCAAAATCGTGATACCTTGATTCGTTAATGCATCAAGCGTATCGATGATTTCTTGCTCGGCTGTCTGGTCGACGCCGGCGAAGGGCTCGTCCAGCAGCAGGACACGGGCGTCTTGCGCCAGCGCGCGCGCGATGAATACGCGCCGGCGCTGCCCGCCGCTCAATTCGCCGATTTGTTGACTCGCCAAATCGCCCAAACTGAGATCGTCCAGGATGTCGTTGACGATGGCGCGGTCGCTTTTGCCCGGCCGGCGCAACCAGCCGATATGCCGGCTGCGGCCCATCATCACCACATCGAATACCGACGCCGGAAACTTCCAGTCGATCTCGCTTTGCTGCGGCACGTAACCGACGTAGATGTGGCTGCTGTAGCAATCGACGCCGTGAATCGAAATATGACCATGCGTGAATTGCAGGGTGCCGACGATCGCTTTGAAGAGCGTGCTCTTGCCAGCCCCGTTCGGTCCGATGACCGCCACGCGCTCGCCGCCGCCGATGCTGAGGTTGATGTCCGACAAGGCGAAGCGATTGCCCGGGTAGCCGGCTGAAAGCTGCTCCGCCAGTAAGGCCGGCTGGCTGGCGTCGAAGCTGTTACGTTTGAATATGGACATTGCCAGCCCGCCTCAATCAGGCACAGAGGCGCTATCAGCCGCCAGCTCCCAGCGCGTTCACGATCGTGCCCAAATTGTAGCGTATGTAATCCAGGTATGTGGACGCCGGACCGTCAACGCTTAGCGTGCCGGTGTAGATGACCGCCAGCTCGGCGCCGGTTTCGGCCGCAATCGTCTCCAAGACCGCTGTGTTCACGATAGTTTCGCCGAAGATAGCCGCCACGCCGGTCTCCTTGACCAGGTCAATCAAGGCGGACACATCGCTGGCGCTGGGCTCGACCTGTGTGCTAGCGCCAGGAATCACTGTGCCGATGATGACAAAGTCGAAACTTGCCGCCAGATAACCCAGCGAATCGTGGCTGGTGATCAAGATGCGCTTTTCGACCGGTAGCGTTTCCAGCAGCGGCAGGATGAACTCCTCTTCCAGCGCGATCAGTTGCCCAATGTAGTCCTCAGCGGCGGCGGCGTAGTCAGCCGCATGGCCGGGATCCAGCTCGCTCAAGACATCGCGAACCATCAGCGACCAATAGATGATGTTATGCGGGTCCATCCAGACGTGGGGGTCACAGGCGCCTTCTTCATGCGCGTGCTCCTCATGATCGTGCCCATGCCCATGCCCGCCGCACTCGATATCTTCCAGCCGCCCCAAGACCGCGCCATGTTCATGGGCGTCTTGGTCATCGCCAATGACTTGAGCGAATTCAGCATCGTGGTCATCGCAATGGCTGTGCATGTCGTCGTGCATGTGCTCATCTTCGTGTTCGTCGTCTTCATGCTCATGGCCGTGCTCGTCTTCATGTTCGTCGGCGTGGTCGTCGTCATCGTGGTCGTGACCGTGATCATCGTCGTCTTCGTCGGCGTGGTCGTCGTCATCGTGGTCGTGGCCGTGCTCGTCTTCATGGTCGTCGGCGTGGTCGTCGTCATCGTGGTCATGACCGTGCTCGTCTTCGTGCATGTGCCCGGAAGCGCCGATGGGAATAATTCCGACGCAGGACGAGATTTCCACGATCGGCACATCAGTCGCCGCGCCTTCAATCACCTCAAGCAGGGACTCTTCAAAGCCGGCTCCGTTGACGAAGATCACATCCGCCTCCGACAGCGGCGTCAGATCGCGCGGGCTCGGTTGAAAGCCGTGCGGGTCAGCCCCGGTCGGAATCAGCGTCGTAAGTTCAATGTGATCTCCGGCAATGCTGCTGACGACATCGGCGAGAATGCTGTAGGAAGCGATCACTTCAAGTTTGTCTTCTTGCGTGACCGCGTTGATATTGGGTAGCAAGAGAGCCACCAGAAGGGCGAATATCAGGGTAATTCTTGGTCGCATTTTACGTCGAGCCTCCACTCTTATTGATACGAAGTCTCATTATATCCGCTTCAGATTCTATTGCATAGCCTTTTGTGGCGATGACTTGCGATATAATCGAATTGGGGGTTTTCTCGCCTGTCTATCGACCTTTCCAGTTCAGCTAACTTTGCGAGATTCGGCGCTATGAGTAGAGTTTTGGCGTCCACAGACGATACGCAGCCGGTCAAGCGCTTCGCCGCGCCCGCCTCAGTCAAGGCCGAGCCCTGGCTCTTGCAGCGCGGACGCTGGCTGCTGACGGCGCTGATCCTGATTACTTGCGCTACGCTGGTGATGACCGTGGCTCTGTTCGTCAGCGCCATCCCCGATACTGTGCCGATTACAGACGCTGGCAGTGTAACGGTCACTATCCGGCAGGCTGGCGCGCTGCATCAAGTGTCGACCTCCGCGGAAACCATCGCCGAGCTGCTGTCTGAGCAGAATATCGTGGCGCCGGCCGGCAGCCTGCTGTCGCATCCAGCCAGTGAGCGCCTGCGCGATGGCATGGTCCTAAGCATAACTCCGGCTCGCGACGTCGAAATAGTAGACGGCGGAAAGCGCCAATCTGTCTCGACCGCGCTGGAAAACCCGCTGGAAATCTTGCGGCAGGCGGACATCGCCGTCAGCGGCGCCGACAAGATCTGGGTCAACGGCGCGCTAGCCGATTACGCCGCCTTGCCCGGCTGGACTGTGCCCGCGCGCCAAATCAGAATCCGGCGCGCGCTGCGCCTCACTGTTGTTGATGACGGCGAGGCAGCGACGATTATGTCCAACGCCGAAACAGTTGGCGCTGCGCTCTCCGCCGCCGGCATCAAGCTCTATCAGGCTGATGAGGTAAGTCCGCCGCTGGATAGCGCTCTCTCCGACTCGCTGACGGTCAGCATCAAGCGCGCCGTCCCGGTCGAGCTGCTGGTGGACGGCGTCGTCATTGAGGCGCGCAGCCAGGCCGCGAGCGTGGCTGATGCGCTGGCCGAGCTGAACGCGCCGCTCTTCGCGCTGGATTATGTGCGGCCCCCCGGCGAGACCGCTGTCAGCGAAAACATGCGCATTGAAATCGTGCGCGTCACCGAAGAAGTCGTGACCGTTAGCGAAACCATCCCGCATGACAATCGCGTACAGCCCGATGCCGAGCTAAACCTCGACCAGAGCGCCGTCGTGCAAGCGGGGCGTGATGGCAGGCGCGAGCTACAAAGCCGCGTCCACTATGAAAACGGCCTCGAAGTCAGCCGCGAACAGGTCGAGTCGACAGTGGTGGAAGCGCCTGTAAATCGAATCGTCGCCTATGGCACGAAGGTTGTTCCGCTCGGGACCGTCAATACGCCGGCCGGCCCGCGTCAATACTGGCGCCGCCTCTGCATGTACACCACCAGCTATAATCCGAGCTCCAACGGCGGCAATCTGAACACAGCAACCGGCGTCCCTCTGGCCAAAGGCGTTATCGCGTCCAAACCCAATATCATTTCCTATCACACGCGGGTGTTCGTGCCCAATTACGGGGACGGCGTCATCCTGGATACTGGCGGCGGTCCCAGCGGCACGGATTATTGGGTCGATCTCGGTTATGGCGAAAATGAGGGCTTCAAGCCCTGGCGCGCTTATAGCTGGGTCTATCACCTGATGCCGCCGCCCGAGAAGATCGTTTACCGCTTGCCCGGCTGGACGCCCAACAGCAACTGGCCCGGCAACTGCGGCTAGCTCTCCGCCGCCGCCAGATCCGCCAGAGCCTGCGCCTGCGTCTTGACCGGGATGTAAGGCTCTTGCCACCAGTCGGGGAAGGCTTTGCGCGGCTCGCCCAAGAAGTCGTCCAGCGCGCGGCGGATCATCGGCGCCACCACTTCCGAACCTTCGCGCGAATGAGTCATGACGCCGGCAAAAGCGATCCGCGGTTCTTCCCGCGGCCAATAGGCCACGAACCAGGCGTGGGGGTTGGCGGCCGTTTCCGCCGTGCCGGTCTTGCCGCAGAGCGTATAATCGGCGTCTTCAAAGACGAAAGCGGCTGTGCCCAGGTCTCTCACAGTCGTGACCTGGCACATGCCGTTGCGCACGATCGACACCGCTTCCGGATCCAGCGCCAGCTCGCTGACTACTGTCGGCGCGTTCACCAGCTGATAGCCGGGCTCGCCCTCATCCCCGATATGGCTGACGACGTAGGGCTGCCAGAGCGTGCCACCGTTGGCGATTGTGGCGGCCGCCTGCGCCATCTGCAACACTGAAACGGTCACATTGCCTTGCCCAATGGCGTTGTTGATGGCGGCGGCAATGTCGCCCGGCGGCGCGACATTACCGGCCGCTTCAATACCCAGCCCGCGGATGCCCGTCTGCGCGCCCAAACCCAGCAGCCGCGCGTATTCGACCTGCATGTCGGGCGAGGCCTCGAACATCAGCGCGCCCATCTCGTAGAAGAAGGGGTTGCAAGACGCGGCCAGCGCTTGCGCCATGGTGACGGCGCCGGCCGGATCTCGCGGCGGCGACTCCAACAGCCGCCAATCGGTGCGCACCGCCTGCGAATCGCCGTAGCGGCTGCCGTCCCAGAAGTACCCGCAATCGAAATGCGTCTGCCGGTCCCAGATGCCCTCGCTGCCAGCTGCCAAGGCGGTCACAATCTTGTAGACCGAGCCGGGCGTATACTGCTCGACCAGCGCCTTGTTGGCGAAGGGGTTGCGCAGGTCATTGTTCAGCCGCGTTACCGCCTCCAGCGCGTTGTACTCGGTGGCCGGGTTAAAAGTATGTGGATCAAAACTGGGGTAGCTCGTCATAGCCAGCAGCTTGCCGCTGTTCACCTCCAGGGCGACCAAGGCGCCGCCGCCGGTGATCGCGCCCCAGTTGGGCGTGGCGTAATTGACCGCGTCAGCCATGGCCTGAGCCATGATGGCCTGTAAATCGCGGTTGATAGTCAGCGTGACCGAGCGCGGCGCTTCGCCGACAGCGCCGGCCAGCTCGCGGATGACGGTGCTGCCGCCTTCAACGATGCGCAGAAAGCGTTGCGGTTTGCCGGCCAGCGCCTGCTCGTAACTCAATTCGATGCCGGCCCGCCCGATCAAGTCAGCGCCGGAATACCCCAGCGCTTCCCAGCGTTCCAGCTCGTCGGCCGGCACAGAACCCAGGTAGCCGACTACGTGTGTGGCAATGCCATGGCCGTAATAGCTGCGCGAGCGATAGTCGCGCACCTTGTTAAAAATGCCATCGCTGGGAAATATGGCGCAGTCCGTCGCCAACTGCTGCCGGTACTTCTCGTAGGCGTCGCTGTCAATCTCGGCGACCTGGAAAAAAGTCTCGTCAAGATATTGCACGAAGAGCCGCCGCAAGGTCAGGAGGGATTGCCGCGTCGCCAAAGCCAGCGTATCCAGGCAAACATCCACGCTGGGCATATCCGCCTGGATGGCCCAAAGGCTGTATACCGGCGCATCTTCTTCCGCCAGCGGCGAGCCGTCGGCGGCATAGATATTGGCGCGGGCTGGAAAGTCAGCGCGTTCGGTCAGGCGCGCCCGGCTTGACATGCCTTTGATGATATCCGTCGGCGACCAAGCGATCTTCCAGCCGCCTTCGTCGACCATACGCATGACGCGTCCCTCGTCCGCAACCATGCCAAATGTCGGCGATTGGATGACCACATCGTAGTCGACGATAGCGGTTGTACCCTGATAGGCCACATCAAGCAAGCGGTGCTCAACGCCGTCAAATCGAATGACGCTGTGCGCCACCGTGTATTTGTCGATGAAGTTGCGCTGTGGGTAAAGTTCGCGGCTGCGGTTAGCGATCAATTCATACATCGCCTCGAAATCTTCACTGTTCCAAGCCAGGACAAATGCTTGCAGCGCTTCAGCCGGATCATCGCTGCTGCTTCTCATAACCGGGATGGGCGTCTCGGCAACCGGCGCCGGCCCGTCTCGCAGCAGCTCGGATTCGCAAGCCGCGAGCGTTAGCAGGCTCAGTAGCCATATCAGGTATTTGAGCATGGCTCTCATGGTTAGGCGCCAAGTTTGCCGGCAGGCGCGTTCAGCATATTCCCGCCGGGACGGCAAAAAATGGATGAATTCATTATGCCTGCCAGGGCTGCTTATGGCAAACAGCAGCGCCATGGGGAGTGGTGAATATCGCGGATACAATTCCCTTGACGTCGAGAGTCGCAGGGGCGTCTCGCCGAGACGCCCCTGCGCATAGTCTTAGATTTGCGAGCGCTTCAGCGAAACGCCCCTGCAAAGCTAACTCAGATGCGCTTGCCCGGTCCAAGGTCCAATGCGGCTTGCAACTAGCGCGGCTTTGAGCCAACATCACTGTCGTCATGGATGAACATGCTGACTTAAATCCTCATGCCGCGAAGACGCCACAGCAGGTGCTTCAGACCAAGCTTGATGCGCTGGCCACGCATATTGATTCGCTGCCCGCCGGCGCTATGGCCGATCGCTACAGCCAGGCCCTGTCCATTGCCATACAGACTCTGTCGCAAGATCGGGAGGCGGTTGCGGCTGTTTTCGCTGGCGCCATGCTGGACGAGGCTGAATTTGAGCTCTTGACGGGATCATCCGCACAGCGCCTCACCGCCGCCTTGGAGCGGCTGGCGCTGGAATCGGATGACGCGCTGCGCGGGTCTCAGGCGCGCGACATGGCTGCGGCGCTCTTTACTACCCTGATGCTGGTTCTGATCTTCTGGTGCTACGACCGCTCGCCCGGGCAAAAATCAACCGAGAGCCTGCTCAGCCTGGTTCGGGATCTCTTCGCTCAGTTGCGTCCGCTATACTTTTTGCCGATGGCGCCGGGGCTGATTGCCCGCTTGGCCCGCATCGCGCAGCCGCAGTCGGAATCGCCGTCAGTAGGCGCCGCTGCGCAAGAAGACGCGCGGGATGGTAAGCATCAGGATCTCGATGTCCATCGAGATTGACCAGTTTTCGATGTAATACATATCCATTTCACACATTTCGTCGAAGGGCACATTGCTGCGCCCGCGCACCTGCCACCAGCCGGTGATTCCCGGCGTGATCTGCAAGCGGCGCGTGTGCCGCGGTTCGTAGAGCGTGACCTCGCGCGGCGTTGGCGGCCGCGGACCCACCAGGCTCATTTCGCCCCTAATGACATTGATGAGATTGGGCAATTCATCCAGGCTGCTGCGCCGCAAGAAACGACCAAGGCCAGTGATGCGCGGGTCGTCGATGAATTTGGGATGTCGCGGGTCTTCGCCGGAGTCACGCAGCATTTCCTCTTCGAGCGCTTCCGCGCCCTCGACCATGCTGCGAAACTTCACCATGCGGAATTGCCGACCATCCTTGCCGACGCGTATCTGCCGGAACAAAACAGGTCCAGCGCCTTCAAATTTCAGCGACAGCGCCACCAGCAGGCCGACCGGCGCCCACAAAGGCAAGGTTGCTATCACCAGCGCCAAATCCAGGCCGCGCTTGATTAATTGATTGGCGCGGCTGATGGATCGGCGCGCGCCGATGCCAAGCAAGGGGATGCCATCCAGGTTCTCCACCTGCACCTGGCGGATGTTCAGCTGCATGATCTCCGGCACAATCCGCAAATCGGTATTGGTCGCGCGGCAAACTTCGGTAAGTTCCTGGATACGATCGTAATGCTTCCAGCGGAAGGTGATGATGACCGTGTCCACCGCATGCGCTTTCAGGACTTCCGCCAACTGCGGCGTATTGCCCATGGCTTCTATCCGGCCCATGCTCATGGCGCGTTTTTCGCTGTCATCGTCAAGGAAGCCGATCGGCCGGTAGCCGAGCTCCGGGCGCGAGAGCATGATGCCCAACAGCGACCGTCCGATGTCGCCCATGCCGATGATTAGGACGCGGCGAATGCCGATGCCCTGATGCCGCAAATAGGCCAGCGCCCAACGGCGTATCAGCCGGGATACTGAAGCGACGATCACCGTCAGCGCCGCCACATATATCAGCATCAGACGGCTGGTCACCAAGGGCTGCAGGATGAAGAACATCGCCAGCACGATAACGATAGAGACCGCCACGCTGCTGATGATGAGGTAAACCTCTTCCAGCCAGGCTCTGCCAACGATGTTGCGGTAAAGGCCGTTGCGCTGGAAATTCAGCCAAATCAATAACGCGTACACGGCGGCGAAGGGAATATAGGGGGCGAATTCGCGCTGTATGGGGTCCAGAATTGGCCGGATGATCTGCAACTCGTAACGCAGGACGTAGGCCAGTCCAAATGCCAGGAAAGCCAGCGCGGCGTCAATCAGCGGCAAGAGCCAGCGCGGTTCAATAGTTGGGCGTTCCGAAAGTGACAAGTTTGCGTTCATTTCGCTCTAGGTCCGCCGGCCTGATCCAAATCCCTGCGCCATATACGGTAGGCGCGCTTTATTTGGATTCAAGCTCAGCCGCCTTTGCGCCGTCTGTCTTGGGCGTCAAACTGCTTTCCGCCAGGGCTTTGCGATAACTGCCTACCGTGAGCGCGGCGGTGCGTTCCCAGCTAAATCGCGCTGCCCGGGCTAGGCCGTCGGCTTTTGCCTCGTCTCGCCAGGCTTCGTCCATCTTGACGCGCTTGAGCGCCTCCGCCCAAGAGCCAGCAGCCAGGGACGGGATGCGCCAGCCCGCCGATCCGGCGACTTCCCTCAGAGCAGCCGCGTCCGATATCACCACCGGCGCGCCGCAGGCCATGGCTTCCAACACCGGCAGGCCGAAGCCTTCAAAGACAGATGGGTACACAAATGCTTCGGCGCAATTGTACCAAAGCGGCAATTCCGCCGCAGGGATAAATCCGATATGCGTCACACTGGCGCCCAAGCCAAGTCGCTCAATCTCAGCCAGAATTTCCCGCCCCCGCCAGCCGATGCCGCCGCCCAGTATCAGCGGCAGCCGTTCCGCATTTGGCAGGCGCCCATAGGCTGCCAGCAAGGTGCTCAGATTCTTGCGCGGCTCAAGCGTCCCCACATAGAGCCAGAAGCGCTCGGGCAGCTGCTGTTCGCGGCGGAATCGCTCACGCTCAGCCGCAGGCAGCGGCCGGAAAACCGCCCGGTCATAACCCAGCGGCGTCACGTCGATTTTATCCGCGGGCACACCCAGCAAGGACAGCAGATCATCAGCCGTGCTTTGGCTGATCGCCAGCACCCGCCGCGCCTTCGAGCAAGTCAGCGCGGTCATGCTGCGCAGGTAGAGCCGGCGCGCCCGGCTGAGCCGTTCGGGATAACGCAGAAAACTAAGATCGTATACCGTGACCACCATGGGCGCAGCGAGCGCGATGGGCGCGACAAATGCCAGGGCATGATAGAGATCGTATTGCCGCAGCTTCCACGGTTGCAGGGTCTGCTCCCAGATGATGCGGCGCAGCGGCGATTGAGTGTCCAGCGCCGAGCGCGAAAGCCTGACGCGCTCGAATTCGGCTGAGTTTGCCGCGCCCACCAGCGCCTCAAACTGCCAGCAATCGGGAGCCTTCGCCGGTAAGTAGCGCAGGAGATTGGCGATATAGCCCTTGATTCCCGCCGAGCGATAACTCGCTTGCTGCGAATGCAGATGCGCATTGAGACCGATCTTCATAAGCGAAGTATAACATAGACAGATAGGCCATTGAGACGCGCCTGCAAGCGAGGCGAGCCGCCAGGCGCTCGCTCCCCGCAAGCAGCCGGATGCGCGCCTGGGTCCAAATGCCAGACAAGAGACGGTGGCGGAGGCCAGAAAGCAACTGCAAAATGACTGCGGCGCAGACTACAATCACTCTGAGCGAAAACGAGCGATTGCCAAATGAGCCCGAGCATCCGCATCGTCACCTTCTATAAATTCCTGCGCTTGCCGGAGTATGCGGCTTTGCGCGAACCGCTGCTGCTGATTTGCCGCGCGGCCGGCCTGCGCGGGACGATTCTGCTGGCTGAGGAAGGCGTCAACGCCACCATCGCCGGGGAAAGCGAGGGTATCGACAGTGTACTCAACTTTCTGAGCGCTGATGCGCGCTTCGCCGATATGATGATCAAAGAGTCGTTCCACAGCGCCATGCCCTTTCAGCGCTTGAAAGTTCGCTTGAAACGCGAGATCGTCGCGCTGAAAGCCGACGCCGATCCGCTGGAGCAGGTGGGCCGGTATATTGAGCCGGAAGCCTGGAACCGCTTGATTACACAAGATGATGTAATACTTATCGATGCCCGCAACGACTACGAAGTTGAGTTGGGCAGCTTTGACGGGGCTCGCGATCCGGGTACCGACTCATTTCACGAATTGCCGCGCTATCTTGACCAAACGCTAAACCCGCAGCAGCACAAACGAATCGCCATGTTTTGCACTGGCGGCATCCGCTGTGAAAAAGCGACCGCCTATTTGTTGCGGCAAGGCTTCGAGCAGGTCTTTCACCTGCGCGGCGGCATTCTGAATTATTTGGACAAGGTGGCGCCGGCGGAGTCTTTATGGCGGGGGGAATGTTTCGTTTTTGATGAGCGCGTATCGCTTGACCACGATTTGGCGAAAGGCCAAGTCGCTATCTGTGATGATTGCAAAGCCGTCGCCAGGCCCGGAAACAGGACTTGTCGCAAGTGCGGCTCCAGGAACATCCTCTGAGACTACCCGCGGTTGACGACCCAGGCGGCTGTAGCGAGAATCAGCGCGATCAGCAGGGTCGGCCTGATGGCTGCGGTTCGCCGTCGCGTGCTTGGCGCCGGCTTCTTTGTACGTGGCAGCTTGTCCCGCTGGCTATCATGTAGGCGCTAACTTGTATACGATGGTCGGCGATGTTGCGCTATCATCAACGTAGTTTGCAGTTTGCAATGAGCTGATTGCGACTAATGCCTGTAAATCATTGACGGGACAAGCTGCCATGCTAGCTTATTTTTAGCATGAATCACTGATTTTGTAAAGCATTTCCCAGTATCAATCATCCAACATTAAGGATTCTCCCCTTATCCCTGACGTTGCAACTGGTTTGCGTGTGGCGCAACACCAGGCAATCACTTGCGCCTGCTGTGTAGAATATAGGCAAATGATGTGATGGCGCTGCGATGATGAGCCGCTACCTTATTTCGGCGCGATACGCCTGAATGCCAGGCAACGATTAAGATTTCATCAACGCTGCCATCCGAGAGTTCCGCGCCATGTAAATCGCGATTGCTTGGCCTCAGGAGCGCGGCAATATCGTATCTCTACATCAGCGAGCCGCCGTCGTATAATGATGTTCATAGCGAACGCATAAGGTCGAGTCTGGATGCAAATTGGAATCATTTCCGACGTACATGCCGATTATGACGCGCTAGAGGATGTACTCGATCGCTTTGACAGGCATCATCATGTGGATCAAATCTTGTGCGCCGGGGACTTGGTCGGGCGCGGGCCGGATCCCGATCGCGTCATTGATCTGATTCGCGCGCACGGCATTCCGGTAGCGCGCGGCAACCACGACGAATGGGTGAACGGTCTTCGCCAGGACAACCTGCGCTTCCTGCAAGAATTGCCGCTTGATTGGCAAGGGGAGTTGGCCGGCCGCGCGATTTATATGTGCCATGGCAAACCCGGCAACAATATGTGGGGCATGTATAAAGACCACCTCTCGACCACCTACCTCAAGATGGTGCTGGATTCGCTGAAGGCCGATGTCTTGATCACCGGGCATACGCACCTGCCGCTGCACATCAAGACGCAGGACGGATGCCTGGTTAATCCCGGCTCGCTCTACACCTTCAAATGCGCGCGCGCCTCGTCGCGCACTTATGGCGTACTCTCGCTCTACGACTTGAGCTTCCGCGTCTTTGACGCCAATGGCGACTGCGGAGATCCGCCTGTCGAAATCGTATAGGCGGCCACACCTTGCGCGGACGGCGGGTCAAACGACAATCCATGCGCGTCTTGATGCTCTCCAAAGCTTGCGTCGTTGGCATTTATCAGCCGAAGCTGGAAGCCATCGCCCGGCGCGGCGTCGATCTCAGCGTCCTGGTTCCGCCCAGTTGGCGCGACGAACGCGGCGCGCAGCATTTGGAGCGCAGCTTCACAGCTGGCTACCGCTTGCGCCCAATCCCCATCCGCTTCAACGGCAATTTCCACCTGCATCATTACCCGACCCTGGCGCGTGAGATAGCCGACCTGCAGCCGCAGATCCTGCACATCGATGAGGAACCCTACAACCTGGCGACCTGGCAAGCTCTGCGGCTGGCGCGACGCGCCGGCGCCAGAAGCTTGTTTTTCACCTGGCAGAATATCGCCCGCCGCTATCCGCCGCCCTTCAGCTGGGGGGAGCGCTGGGTGATGCGCCGCGCCGACTGCGCCATCGCCGGCACGGAGGCCGCCGCCGAGGTCCTGCGCGGCAAAGGCTATCGGGGTCGACTAGCGACCATACCGCAATTCGGCACATCGGAGTCGCTTTTCGCGCCGCCGGCCTCCCGGCCAGCGCGCCCGTTCACCATCGGCTATACCGGCCGCATGGTGCCCGAAAAAGGCATCGACATCCTGTTGCAGGCCGCGGCGCGGTTGGGCGGCGAATGGCGCCTGCGCTTGGTCGGCGGCGGCTCCGCGCGCGACGAATTGACCTCGCTGGCGCAGGCGCTGGGCTTGCGCGACCGCGTAACCTTCGCGGGCCAACTGCCGTCGGCGGACTTGCCCGCGCAATACCACCAGCTTGACGCGCTCGTTCTGCCCTCCTTGACCCGACCCAATTGGAAAGAACAATTTGGGCGCGTACTGGTCGAGGCCATGGCCAGCGGCGTGCCGGTCGTCGGCAGCGACAGCGGCGCCATCCCGGGCGTCATCGGCGCTGCCGGGCTGATAGTTCGCGAAGGCGATGTTGAGGCGCTGGCGCGCTCGCTCGCCGAGCTGCGCGCTCAGCCGGCTTTGCGCCGGGCGCTGAGCGAGCAGGGCCGGGCGCGCTTTCTGGCGCATTTCACCCACGAACAAGTGGCGGCGGCTACTGTCGCGGTCTATCGTGAGATGTTGGACAATATGGCATAAGGCGCTACGATTGTATTGTCTATCACTTTGAGCGTCGCCCGACGGGAAGGCGTTCAAGATGGAACCCAATGACGTGAAGCTTGGTCGAATAGCAAATTTGAAGGACTCGCCATTCTTTGATGAGTCGCCGCTGCGGCGTTCGCTGGCGGACCTGGAACAGCGCAACGCGGAAAAGGAACAGTCTGACCGACTTGAAGCGCTCCTGACCCAAATGCTGGCTGAGCTGGTCGAGATTAAAGCCATCTTGCTCGCCTTGAGCGATTCGGTCGCTGAGTCGGATGAAGACTGATTATCATAGCCCACTGCATAGCATCCGCTGATTCCTATCTTCACTTGTCCTCGGAAAACTGACGCCGCAGCCGCTGGATAAAATCGACGCTCTCCAATTTGCGCTCCAGCAAGTGCGCCACATAGCCGAGCATAATCCGTTCCGTCCGCTGATGTTGATCCGGCCTAATCTTCAGGCTGCTGACCCCGGCGTATGAATCGCTGCTGCGCTGCAGGTGCCGCAGCAGCTTCAAGGTGTCGAAGTCGATCTCAATCAGCCGAGAGGCGATCTGTGGCGCGGCGGCGCGGCTGACCACGCCACCCT
The DNA here is from genome assembly GCA_022823165.1 of Anaerolineae bacterium. GTDB lineage: Bacteria > Chloroflexota > Anaerolineae > Aggregatilineales > Phototrophicaceae > UBA6055. The sequence goes on from JAJDXR010000017.1 coordinate 35,154, forward strand.
CTTCGTGGCTGAAAAACTGCCGCTCCGGCAGCAGGTCGCTCCGCGTCAGCACACATTCTTGCAGCTCCGGCCGGAAGCCCACTAGATCCAGCAGCCGCAACTCAAAATAACGCGCGGCCAGCCGCGGATCGTCGGCATCGGCGATACGCGACAAGGTCTGATGCAGCAGCAGGAAGACATCGCCGCTGTCGTCGTCTTCATCCGCTGTGAAGCGATCCAGCAGCTCGGCGACATAATTGGCGTAGGCGCCCCGGCTCAGGTTTTCGCGCAAGCCGAGATAGGCGTCAATCAGTTCGGCCTGCGTCAGGATATCCAGGTTGCGCCCGCGGTGGATGAGGCAGTCGCTGCGCGCGAAGAGCTCGACATGCCCGCTGATCTTGGCGCTGGGTTTGCGGGCGCCCTTGGCGATAGCGCGCAGTTTGCCCCGCAGCGGCGTATACAGCGTCAGTAGCCGATCCGACTCGCCGAAGTCGCGCCGGCTCAGGATGATGGCTTGCGTACGGTACTGGCGCTGGGCTTTGGGCATGGGCTGCGGCTCGTTTTGTGACTGCGCTGATTATACAATGGCGCCGCGGAATTCCGCGCTCACTGGTGAACTCAGTATGTCATGAGAAATCACGAGTAAAGTCGAATCGTACGGTCAGCCTTTTGGCATCGTTTACTTGGAACTACTTCTCTGTCTCGGTGATGATACGGGATTCAGATTGCCCCAGTTGAGACAAGCCGCTATAGTCTGCCCAATCGCAACGACACAGCCAGGACGATTCCGCGCCATGACCGACTCACCCGAAAGCAACAAAAGCGAAACCCCCGAAATCACTGAAGAAGAGCCTATCGTCACAATTCACCAACTCGCCCTCGCCGACCGGACGCTCGCCTACAGCGCCACCGTCGGCAACATGCCGCTCAAAGACGAGAAAGACAAAATCGCCGCCCAGATCTTCTACACCGCTTACAGCCTCGACTCGGAGGCCGACCCCGCCACCCGCCCGCTGATCTTCGTCTTCAACGGGGGACCCGGCTCGGCATCCATCTGGCTGCACATGGGCGCGCTGGGTCCCAAACGCGTCGACATGGGCGTCGAGGGTTTTATGCCGCCGCCGCCCTTCCAGCTCATCGACAACGCTCATACCTGGCTCGATCTGGGCGACCTGGTCTTCATCGACCCGGTTGGCACCGGCTACTCGCGCGCGGCCGACCCCGCCGACAACGAGAAGTATTGGGGGCTGGAAGCTGATCTCGAAGCCGTGGGCGAATTCATCCGCCTCTATCTCTCGCGCAACCAGCGCTGGACCTCGCCGCTATATCTGGCCGGCGAGAGCTACGGCACCACCCGCGCCGCCGGTTTGGCCGGCCACCTGATAGACCGCGGCATCGCCTTCAACGGCGTCGTCCTGATATCGACTGTGATGAACTTCCAGACGCTGCGCTTCACCAAAGCCAATGACTTGCCCTATGCGCTTTACCTGCCCAGCTTCTGCGCCACTGCCTACTATCACGGCAAGCTGGCGGATGAGCTGCAAGCGCGGGAGCTGCGCGAATTGCTGCATGAAGTCGCTGACTGGGCGGAAGCCGACTATACGGTGGCGCTGGGCAAGGGCGATCGGCTGACGGAGGGCGAAAGCCGGGCAATCGCCGAGCGCCTGTCGCGCTACACCGGCTTGTCGCGGCGCTTCATCCTGGGGGCCGACCTGCGCGTCAATATCATGAGCTTCTGCAAGGAATTGCTGCGCGATGACAAGCGCGCCGTCGGCCGCCTTGATTCCCGCTTCATCGGCATCATGGCCTCCGCCGAAGGCACGAGCTTCGACTTCGACCCGTCGATGAACGCCATCGTCCCGCCCTACACCGCCGTATACAATCAGTACATCCGCCAAGAGCTGGGCTATGAGACCGACCTGAATTACGAAATCCTTAGCTTCAAGGTCAACGAGAACTGGAAATATCAGGGCGGGCAATTCCCCGATACCAGCGAGGGCTTGCGCGCCGCCTTCGCCAAGAATCCTTTCATGCGCGTGCTGGTGGCGCAGGGCTATTATGACCTGGCGACGCCCTTCCAGGCCGCCTATTACTCTCTGGCGCACATGGGGCTGGACCGCGCCCTGCGCGACAATGTCACCATCGCCGAGTACGACGCCGGCCACATGATGTACCTGCACGAGCCGTCGCTGGCGAAACTGAAAGCCGATGCGGCCGCCTTCATCGCCGGCGAATAGGGCGCGCTGCCTCAGCTGCTGTTGTGGCGCATGATGTCCATCCACATCACCAAGCCCCGCCAGCGGCCGAATGGCGCATAATGCGCTTTGATATCCGCCACGCTGCCTTTGAGGCCATCGTTGCGCCGCGCGGCGAACATGGCCCGGCAAGCTGTGTCGATGGCGAGTCGGTCGAAGTGACCGAGCATGCGCGCGACCGTGCCGGCGGCGTAATCGCCGAAGCCTTTTAAGGACTTCACCGCTTTGAACAAGGCCTCGCCGTCGAGCGCTTGCCAGCGGTCGAGGTCGATGTCCCCGCTGTTAATCCGCCCTGCCAGTTCATGCAGATAAGCGCTGCGGTAGCCGGCGCGGACGGCTCCCGACAGTTCGTCAAGTGGCATAGCCGCGATGCGCTGCGGCGGCGGAAAAGCCTGCCAGTCGGGAAGGGCGGGGTGGGGCGCGCCCAGCCGACAGAGCTGGCTCGTCATGTTGATCGTCTGCGACCAACTGCAATTGGTGGTCAGCAGCACCTTGGCCAGGTCCTCCCATAAGCTCGGGCAAACCAGGATTCGTCCGCGCCGCTCCGCCTCCAGCCATTCGCAGCCCTCATGCGCGCGCATCGCCCGGTAGAAGGCGCTTAGATCCCAATCGAGGCTGAATATCCGCCTGACCGCGCGCCGAAGCTCAGCTTCCAGCGCCGGTTCAAGCCGCTCGCAGTCGGGCAGGTTCACTTGAATGCTGCTGCCGGCGTCGCTCATTGCCAGGCGCAGAACCTCGCCGCCCGCCGTCTGCAGCAGATAGCTCAACGTCCCGCTGTCCTCATCCCATCTGAAGGGCGGCGGCATCAACCAGCCGTGGCTGAGCACGGTGGCGCGAAAGTCAAATTGGGGCGTCGTCGCGACGGTGAAGCCGGTCGAGATCACGCCGGCATCTTGTCCAGCACCTCTTGAATTTGCCGCAGATGATTGATGCCGTGCTGAGCGTAAACTCGCGCCAGCTCCTCAAGGCTGTAATCGGGCCGGTCGGGGCTGGAGGCTGTGCCGATCTTGCCCCATTCATCGTCGCTCATATTCTCCAGCAAGATGGCCCAGCGGGCGTGCAAGCCCTCGAGGATCTTCAGCGAATACTCGATATCGGCGTCTTTGGCATCGGGCATTTCGGCAATGGCGTTGACGTCGTAAGCGGTGAACTGAAAGCTGGGGCTGGTCAGGATCAGTTTGAAGCGGCGGAAGCAGACGATATGCGTATCGGCCAGATGGTGGATATTCTGCGCAATCGTCCATTCGGGCGCATTGTAGGCGGTGGTCAATTGCTCGACCGACAGCCCACCCACTTTTTCGCGCAGCTGGGCGGGCAGCTTGCGATAGGCCTCAATATAATCAGCGCGGCTTTGCATACTGTATGTCTCCTTTGTGCGTCTTGTTTCGCGCTATTGTAGCGAAGACATTTCCGCTTGGCTATCTGTCAGCCGCAGTGGGCGTAGCGAATACCGTGGATATAATTCCCCTTGCGAACACGACACAGGTTTTTACACCTCAGAAAACACAGATGTGTAACAAAGTAAGTCATGCAAATTTCACAGCATCGGGTCAGCCAAGGCTGACCCCTACCGGGTTCAAAATATAGTCGAAAGTTGTAGGGGCGAGCCTTGGCTCGCCCGCACAAACACGAAAATCCGCTATTTTGTGATGGTGTACCTATATTCTCATTACTTACTCGCACTTACTGATATTTTGTTATGCTTGGCGGGGTTATCAGTCGGTGGGATTAATTACTCCATCCGCAGTCATGTCGGTAATTTCAGGCGCGGCTTGCCATGTGTTCAGCGGCGCCTGCCGCAACTGCGTACCGGCCAGACGCCGGCTGGCCCCTGCACCGCGCTTCTGATTGCGCGACCGCGGCAATTGCGTTACAAAGTTAGCGAGCGTTTCAGCTTGGCGAAGGCGGATTCATGACCACCACGCCCGACATCGTCGGCATCGGCGTCTGCACAGTCGATCATCTGGTCACCGTGCCGCGTATGCCGCATCGCAACGAAAATATGCAGGCGTTGAATTATCTGCGGCAACCGGGTGGGCTGGCCTCTTGCAGCCTGGTGGCCGCCGCCCGCCTCGGCGCCAAAACCAAGATCATCTCGCGCATCGGCGATGACGCCCTGGGCGAATACATCCGCAGCGACTTGCAGCGCGAGGGTGTTGATGTCTCGCTGCTGCTGGAAGAAGCGGGCAGCGAATCGCATGTTTCCGTGATACTGGTTGACGAGCAATCGGGCGACCGCAGCATTATCACGCGCCCTCCAACCGGCGCGTCCATCAGCCCGGCGGAGATCAAGCGAGCAGACCTGGACGGCGCGCAAGTCTTGTTTGTCGATAATAGTACGCCGGCGACGCTGCAGCTGGCGGCTTGGGCGCGAGAAGCGGGCATTAAAGTGGTGCTAGATCCAGCCCGCCCTTATGCCGAGATCAAGCCGCTGCTTGAGCTGGTGGACGTCCCGATTGTGCCGGAGCAGTGGGCGCAAGCCTGGCTGCCGGGCCAGCCGCCGGAGGCGGTTGCGCAGCGGCTATTTGACGCGGGCGCGGAGATCGCTATCGTGACGCTGGGCGAGCGCGGCGCCGCCGTCTGCTGGGACCAAGGCCTGCAACGGTTTCCCGCCTATCCCGTCGAGGTGGTCGATACGACTGGCGCCGGCGATGCCTACCACGGCGCCTTTATGTATGCCCTGCTGCAAGGCTGGGACCTGCCGCGAATGGCGAAATTCGCCTCGGCTGTTGGCTCTTTGAACTGCCGCGCAATGGGCGGGCGCAGCGCCTTGCCCACCCGGTCCGAGGTCGAGCGGTTCATGCGGCGCTCCGAAATCGGGCCTGACAGGCGCTCCTGATCGATCGCTGTCTCCGCGACCGGTGGAGAAATGTTATCTTGTGGTATAGACTGCTATATTATTGTAATTCAACCTTTGCAGGTGCGAAAAAATGCTATACTACTAGCTTGGTAATGACGAAAAAGGAGCAAGTGTCATGAACAAAGCAGAATTGATTGGCGCAATCGCAGACGGGTCTGGGCTCAGTAAAGCCGACGCTGGCAAGGCGCTGGACGCATTCGTGTCGTCCGTTGAGGGCGCGCTTGCCAATGGCGAGCGTATTTCGCTGGTTGGTTTTGGCTCATGGTCGGTCGATGAACGTAACGCGCGTACCGGGCGTAATCCGCGCACGGGCGAAGAGATTCAAATAGCGGCGAAGAAGGTAGTCAAGTTCAAGCCCGGCGCCGGCCTCTCCGACGCGGTCAACAAATAGACAGATATGATGCCACGGGGATTACCATCGTGTAACCTCGCGCACAGATTCGCAGATTTCCGCAGCCTGCCTGATGTCATTCGGCAGGCTGTTGCAATAATAGAGTTTCTTAGCTAAATCACTTTGGATCGGCGCAGATAATCCAGGCAACCCGCCAGGTCCGCGACTGTATCGCATTCGCCGGCCAGAACCAGCCAGCCGGAAAAGTCAGATGAACGCAGGGCGCGCGCCAGGTTCGCGAAGGGCAGCGTCCCCTGGCCAGGCAGGCGCCGATTGTCGTCGACCAAATACATGACGCTTAGCGCGGGCCCGTGCGCTGCCAGGCTGGCGGCCATATCTTGCTCTTGTGCAGCCAGGCAGTAGCTATTGGCGGCTATGGCGATATTGGGATGATTGTCCACCTGGCGGAGAAAGAATGCGGCGTCGTCCAGGCAGGTGACGAAACTCGTCTCGCCGCTGGTTAGCGGCTTGATCGCCAGCTTGGCGTCCATGGCCTCCGCCAGATCGGAGACGCCGCGCAGCAGCCATATCAGCAGTTCTTTCTGTAATTCCATCGCTGAGGCGAATGGCGTCAAGTCAGGCAGGTCAGTATCGCCGTAGTGCGGGACAAAGGTGACATATTCCGCTTCCAGATCGAGCGCGCAGGTCAAGGCGCGGCGCAGGCTGTCAGTCGCATCGGCGCGCGCAGCCCGGTCCGCGGCCAGCCAGCCGCTCGCTGTTCCCAGATTGACGCCGCTGGCCGCCAAACCCTGGGCCTGCAAGGCGTGGTAGATTTCGTCCAGGCGTTCGTCCAAGTCCGCCGCCGGGACTTCCACGCCCTCAAAGCCCAGCTCAGCGGCTGTGGACATTTTCTCAGCCACGCTGGCGCCAGGCAGCAGCGCTTCTTGAATGGCGAGCTTCGGCATGGGTTAACTCGTCAGCTTGGGCACCGACTTGAGCACATCAGCGATCAGGTCGTCAGTGCTGAGCCCTTCGGCCTGGCCTTCGAAATTGAGCAGAATGCGGTGGCGCAGGGCGGGCGGGGCCACCGCCGCGACATCGTCAAAGGAGACATTGCTGCGCCCCTCCAGCAGGGCGTTAATTTTGGCGCCGATAATCAGCGCTTGCGCCCCGCGCGGGCTGGCGCCATAGCGGGCGTACTGTCGCAGCATTGGGGTGGCTTCGTCGCTCTTTGGATGAGTCGCCACTACAATATGCGCGACATATTCGCTGACGTGGCTGGGAATCGGCGTGCTCAACGCCAGCGCGCCCATCCCGATGACTTGCGCGCCGTCCGCCACTTTCCGCGCGCGCGGCTGCTCCAGCCCGGTGGTGCGCTCCAGAATCCGCACCAGATCTTTCACATCGGGGAAGGCGACATTCACCTTGAACAGAAAGCGGTCAAGCTGCGCCTCGGGCAGGGGATAGGTGCCTTCCATCTCCAGCGGATTCTGCGTCGCCAGCACAAAAAAGGGCGCATCCAGTTGGTAACCCTGGCCGGCCACCGTGACCGTCTTTTCCTGCATCGCCTCCAGCATGGCTGATTGCGTCTTGGGCGTGGCGCGGTTGATCTCGTCGGCCAGGATCAGATTGGCGAAGATCGGCCCGGCCTGAAAACGAAACTGCCGCCGGCCGTCCTCGGATTCCTCCAAAATATCAGTGCCGACGATATCAGCCGGCATGAGATCAGGCGTGAACTGAATGCGAGAAAATTGCAGATCAAGCACATCGCCCAGGGTGCGAATCAGCATGGTTTTGCCCAAGCCGGGCACACCCTCCAGCAGCGCGTGCCCGCCCGCCAACACGCAAATGATGACGCTGCGCACCACCGCTTCCTGCCCAACGATGACCCGGCCGACTTCCGCTTCAATGCTGCGGGCGATCTCGCCAAATTGCTCCAAGCCGATTTCTGCGTGCGCTGCTTCGCTCATGGTGGCTAACTTTCATGTCGCTTGCCGGCAGTGGCAGCCATTATAGCTGGAAACTAACGCTGGGCGAGGGGCGGCTATGACTTGGCCCGATTCGACCGACGAGAAGCGCCATGTCAGACTACAATGGCGAGTATGGAGCAGACGATCAATTCGAATGCGGGCGCCGCTGAAGAGCGGTATTCGCGCCTATGGCGCGAAAACTGCGCCGTCCTCATGCCGCCCAGCCCTAACAAAGATCAAAGGTCGCGCCTGCGCTTTTACATCGACTGGCTATCCGAGCGCGGTCTCACCTGGTATCAGCCGGACTTAAAAGCCTATCGCGATTACCTGCTTTACGAACGCTGGCGCGTCGACAAACGCGGCCAACGCAAACCCGCCACGCTCTCCGAGGCGACTGTCCTGGCGCATCTGGCCACCATCCGCAGCCGCTACAACGCCCTGCTTACCCGCAGCAACGAAGCGCGCGATCGGCTCTTTGAATTGGCCAATCCCGAAGACTCGGAGTCCGAGCAGCAAGCTCTGGTCAACGAGTTCTTCCTGCGCATAGCCAACGATGTGCATCCGGCTGCCGCGCCCGTCAAGCTGATCGACAAACAAGACATCGCCGATAGCGAGCACCTGCGCCTCAAGCCCTATCAGGTCAGCGCGCTGGTGCAAGCGCCCGGCATCTCGACGCTGCGCGGCCTGCGCGATACGGCGCTGATGACCCTGATGGTCTGCAGCGGCATCCGCGCGGCCGAAGCGGCGGCTCTGCAAGTGGACGACCTGCGCCAGCGCCTCGGCGGCGAGTTGTCGCTGCGCGTGCGCGAGGGCAAGGGCGGCAAGCAGCGCCTCATCCCCTACGGTCCGCTCGACTGGTGCCTGATGTACGTTGATGCGTGGCTGCGCGAAGCCGACATCGCAGGCGGACGCGTCTTCCGTGGCATCCGGCGCGGCGGCAAATCCGTGCGTCCGGCCGGCATCGGCGCCTGGACCGTCAACGACATCATGAACGCCTACCCCATCAGCATCGACGGCGCGCTCTGTTTAGTCAAACCGCATGATTTGCGCCGCACTTACGCTCGCAACGCCTACGATTTCGGCATGGACCTGGAGCGTATCCGCCAAAATCTGGGGCATACCAGCCTGCAAACGACGCAGACCTACATCGGCGAGCTGGACGGCCGCGACCGTCATCCGCCCAATATGTTCAGCCCGCCGCATGATCCGCACAGTTTGGCGCTTTTGACCGGCGCGGCGATAGGCTAGCTAGCATTGAAAGACTCACCCTCATTAAATCGGTAGGGGCGACCCGGTAGGTCGCCCGTAAATTCACGAAATCGACGCTGGATTGCTCTGGCAGAGAATCTTGTTCTGTCGTCAGCTCTTGATGGCGGGCTGAGTTGTGGGAGGATCGAATCTACGCGCTGGCAGCCGGCTCGTCGGCGGGAATCTCCAGTTCAATCGCCTGCTTGACAAGCTCGCGGAAGGACGGCTCGGGCAGGGCGCCCGGCTGCATGAAGATCAGCTTGCCTTGCTTGAACACGGCGATGGTGGGGATGCTGCGAATCTGAAAAGCCTGGCTCAAGCCCGGGTTGGCGTCGGTATCGACCTTGACCACGCGGATCTGCCCGGCGTATTCGCCCGCCAGCTTCTCCAGTATCGGGCTCACCTGGCGGCAGGGCCCGCACCACTCAGCCCAGAAATCCACCAGCACCGGCAGTTCATGGGAAGCCTGGATGGCCTCTTGCTCAAAAGTGGCGTCGGTGATGTCCAGCGGTTTGTCCAGCACGACAGCCTTGTCCTCGGCTTCCGCCTCGCGCTGCTCCGGCGGCAAATCGGCGGCGATGGCTTCACGCAGCTGCGCGATGTAATCCGGCAGGTCGCTGGCCCAGGGCCGCGACCGCCGCCACAAGCGCTCGCCGCGATACATGCCGATCAGCAGTGATGTCTTCTGATAGTCAAAGCGCTGGCCTAATTTGCTGTACCGGGAGGGATCGACGCGCGCGAAGACGATGCCCGCCTCTTCATCGGCTGCCTTGTCGAATGCCGTCTTGAAATCGCTGCGCAGCTTGTCGCTGCCATCGGAGACGAGAATCAGCGCGGCCGAATCGCCGATGTAGGCTTTGAAGTTACTGTCGGTGAGGGTTGAGATTGGCATTTTATGTCTTTCAACACATATTCAGAATGGGGGGATAGTCGGTTCGACTCCACACAAATGAGTTGCCTAAACCAGTCTGAGATATTCTACACGATTCCGCATATCGTCTTGGCAATAAGTTTCGTGCATCCAGACCAGAAAGCGCACCCAAGTTCCGATGGCTTTGCGATCCTTTCGCACCCCAAGGACGATACCTGAGTGTTGAACACCGGATTTTGCAAGTTCGACATAGTCGTCATCCATTGTGCAGAGGACCCAACCCGTAGCGGCCGCGCGCCTGAGGTGGCTCTCATCCGACCCGCCTCGCAACTTCAGTTCCTTTACTGTTGTTGCGTCAATGTTTCGGCGTCGTAACTCTTTTGCGATAACAACCGGCATCTGCTCATCAAGATAAAATCTTAGCTTCTGGTCGCCCATAGCCGGCCTTCGCTAACCTGTCAAAGTTATCGAACTGCCGCTGGATATCCGCGTCGATATAGGCAGAGTTGTTTTCGTAGTAAACGAAGGCGGCGGCGACTTGCTCGCAAGTTATGTCAAACTCGTCCGGTATTTCATCGCGAGCGCACTCACCGTAACGTTCTGCGATTACGATATCCGTCACGCGTATGCCAGTCCCTTCAATGCAAGGTCGCCCTCCACGGACACCCGTCTTCCGCGTGATGCCCAGCGTTAAAATCTCGTTCATCTTGCCCGTCTCCAGTACTCGTTCAAGGAACGAGCCGCCTGCAACATACATTGGCCCGCGCATAACGACAAATTATCCGACGCCGTTAGACCGACTCTGCTTCGGCGGGCCGGTCCTTTTTGGCTTCGCGCTCAGCGGCGATCTCGGCGTCAATCTCAGCCAGAAACTCCTGGCTGAAATCGGCGATGATAGTGGGCTTGCCGTCGTCATCATAGGTGGTGACGCGGTAGGTGCCTGGCTTGGCTTTGCCTTCGGCGAAATCCGCGGCCTGTTTAAAGCTTCTAACGAGCCTTTCGCTGAATTCGCTCATTGTGTTTATCCCCCGTAGTTGCTCAGGATTCTCCGCACTGAGTTCCTGATAATATGCTTCCTCGCCGGGCTTATATCCTCTTTTTCGCGTTTGCTATAAACATCTATCAAAAAGACCGGAATGTCGGTCCCGCTATAAAAGGTGATAACTCGGAATCCGCCACTTTTCCCGCGCCCTCGAAGTGGAAACCTGATTTTACGAGCGCCGCCTGTACCTGAGACAACGTTGCCTGCGCTAGGATTCAGTCCAACAAAAGTCTTTATAAAATCTATCTCCTCCTCTGTCATGCGGAGCTTCTTGGACTGACGGACGAATTCCTGTGTCTCAACTACTGAGTGCATGATAATCTCTTAGAGTATATCCTGCGCAAGGGGCGGATGCAACGAGCGCCGCTACCCCGCCAGTCGCTCGATATACTCCAGGCTCTGATGCCGGAAGTAGGAGTCATAGAGCGTGGCGTAATGCCCGCCATCGGCCATCAGCGTATCATGCGTGCCCGACTCGATGATCTCGCCTTGTTCCAGCACGATGATGCGGTCGGCATGCTGAATCGTCGACAGCCGGTGCGCGATCACAATCGAGGTGCGGTCGCCCAGCAGCGTATCCAGCCCCTCCTGAATCAGCGTCTCCGTCAGCGGATCGACGCTGGCCGTCGCTTCATCCAGGATGAAAATCGCCGGGTCTTGAAGCAGGACGCGCGCGATCGCCACCAGTTGCCGCTGGCCCATCGAGAGGTTGTTGCCGCGTTCGCCCACTTGCGTCTGCAGCCCCTCTTGCAAGCTGACCAGCCAATCGCCGCGCCCCACCTGATGCGCCACCGCGACCACTTCGTCATCGCTGGCTTCGGGCTTGCCGTAGCGGATATTGTCCATCACCGTGCCATCGAAGAGGAAGGGCGTCTGCGTTACCACGCCCAGCTGCGAGCGGTAACTTGATAGATTGAAATAGCGGATGTCAGTGCCGTCAATCAGCAGCTCGCCAGCCTGGTATTCATAGAAGCGCGTGATGAGCTTGGCGATGCTTGACTTGCCCGAGCCTGTATGCCCGACCAGCGCCAGGGTCTCGCCCGGCTGGATGCGCAGGCTGAAATCCCGCAGCACCTGCTCGCCTTCGTTGTAGTGGAAGTCCATGTTGACGAACTCAATCGCGCCAGCCACGCTGTCCACCGGGTCATCGGCCTTTTGCTTGACCAGGGCTTCGGCGTCGATCAAAGCGAAGACCCGCTCCCCCGCCGCCAAGCCCAGTTGAAATTGGCTCCAGAATGACGAGATGCTCGTCAGCGGGAACCAGATCATGCCCATGCCCTGGATGAACAGGAACCACTCGCCAGCGGTCAGAACTCCTTGCTGCGCCAGGTTGATGCCAAACCAGACCACCGCCGCCACGCCGATGCCGGCAATTGTGACCAGGATCGGGAAGATGCTGCTGAATACGAAGCCGTTAATTTTCTCGACCTCGTAAGACTCATGATTCACCGTCTTGAATTCGTCGTAGATCATCTGCTCGCGGCGGAAGGCTTTGGCCACGCCGATGCCACTGATTGATTCCTGTATATGCGCGTTGACCGTCGCCAGTTGCCGCCGTGAATTGGTCACCGTGCGCCGCGCCACCGTGCGAAACTTCAGCGCCGTGAACACGATAAAGGGCATGATGGCGATCAGCACCCAGGTCATATTCACATTGACCGTGAACAGGTAGATGATAAGCAGCACCACCAGCAGCAAGCGGCTCATCAGGTTGATGCTCAAACGCACCGTTTCCGAAAATGCCTGCGTATCGCTCAGCACGCGGCTGACCACCTTGCCGGTTGGGTACTGGTCGTAGAAGGACATATCGCGCTCGGTCACGGCGTTGAAGGCGTCCTCGCGCAAATCAAAGGTGACATCGCCAACCGCTTCCGCTGACAGCCACTGACGGATCATATTAGCGACCCAGCCGGCGCTCGCCGCCGCGCCCAAAATGATAGCCGTCCCGACGGGGTCGAAAGTATCCGGTGTGAACTGTAGTTGATCCAGCGCTTGCGAAACCACCACCGGCAGGATCAAGTCCATCACCGAGCTGAGAAAGACTACAGCGCCCACGACCAGCATCTTCCACAGATGCGGCTTGAAATAACCAAGTATGCGTTTGACCAGTTGCCAATCAGTGTATTGGCGGTCGTAATCTTCGGCGACTAAGCCGTCCATGATAAAGCCCATTACGCGCCCCCTTCCACTGCCAACTGTCGTACTGGCGCTTCCTCGACAGCGCCGTAGCGCGCGAATATGCGCCGATAATGATAGGAACTGCGCAGCAATTCTTCATGTGAGCCGTTGGCGATAGCCCGGCCATTCTCCAGTACGATAATGCGATCCGCCCAGCGTATCTGCGACACGCGATGCGTGATCAATATCGTCGTGCGCCCCTCTTGCGCGCGGCGCATCGCCTTCTGAATCTCGTCTTCCGTGGCGCTGTCGATGGCGCTGGTCGAGTCATCCAGGATCAAAATCCGCGGCTGCCGCAGGAAAGCCCGCGCCAAAGCCAGACGCTGCCGCTGCCCGCCGGACAGGGTCACGCCCCGCTCGCCGATTTCGCTCTCATAGCCGTCATTGAAGGACATGATAAATTCATGCGCCTGCGCTTCCCGGGCCGCCTCTTCGATGGCTGCTTGCGTGGCGCCTTGTACGCCGAAGGAGATGTTTTCCGCCACTGTGCGCGAGAAGAGGAAGATGTCCTGCTCGATCTTGCCCATCTGCGAGCGCAGCCGATCCAGGTTCCAGTCGCGCACGTCCACGCCATCAATCAAGACGCGGCCCTCATTCACATCGTAAGTGCGGCTGACCAACTGAGTCAGCGTCGATTTGCCCGAGCCGGTCTGCCCGACGATGGCGACCGTCTGCCCCGGCTCCACCGTGAACGAGACATCCTCCAGCACGGTCATCCCGTGAAACTTGAAAGTTACCTTCTCGAACTCAATGCGGCCATCCACCGGCGCGCTATGCCCGGCCAAATTCTCGTCAATGTCGGAGCGCTGCTCCATCAACTCAAGGATGCGTTTGGCGCCCGCCAAGCCCAGCTGAATCATGCTGATCGAGAACAGCGAAATGAAAACGGGAAATTGCAGCACGCTCATCAGCCCGGTGACGGCGATGATATCGGCGATGCTGAGGAGGCCGCGCCCGTGCATATTCAAGCAGTGCAAGAAGAAGAAGCCGAAAGCGATGCCGAACATCAGCAGGGGCAGGTAGGCCGCTTCGATCTTGCCCTGCTGCACGAAGAAGTCACGGAACTTCCAGGCGTTGCGCTGGAACTTCTTGCGCTCTTCGACCTCCTGCGCCGCCACCTTGACGATCTCGATGCCGCTGATCGTCTCTTCCAGGCGCGCGCTCAGCGTGCCGTGTTGCATGCGCTGCTGCATCATCACCGGCTCCAGCCGCTGCATATAGCGCTGCACGACAATGACATAGACGATGACGAATACAATCGGCACCAGCAGCAATTCCAGATTGAAGGTGGCGATGTAGATCATGGGCACCGCGAAACCCAGCACCATATCAAACATGAACATGATGCCCGGATGGATCACGTGGTTGAGCTGCCGCACATCATCGGTGGCGCGGGCCATGATATCGCCCACCCGCTGCTGATCGTGGAAGGTCTGGCTTTTGCCCAGCAGGCTGGCGTAGAGCTCGTGCCGCGAATCACGCTCGACCCGCGTCGACAAGATGACCATCGCCATCGATCCCATCAGCGAGAACAAGCCGTCGGAGACCGACAGCAGCAATACCAGCAGGCTGACGCCGATGACCGCCTCGGCGCCACCGCCTTCGATGATGATCTCCGCGCCCCTGCCGAACATCACCCGCGCGCCCGAAAAGGCGGTGTAGGTCAGCGCGAAGCCCACCAAGCCCACGAAGAAATAGAACTTGTGTTCAAAGCAGTGCGAGATGATCCAGCGCGCCGGACTGCTGCGGTTGTATTCCCGCAAGCCTTCAATTGAGAACTCGCTCTTTTGAGCCAATTCGGTCTCCTGAGAATAGTCTGACGAATGCTTAGATAAAGGGAGAGGACTGTACATGAGTCGCCTGCGTCGCGCAAGGGTGACGATATGGCTTTCAGAGCAATCGCGCCAGAAATAACGATACTAGAAAGGCCTTGACAAAGGTCAAAGGATAAAACGAGATGCAGCCGAGTGGGCTTGAAACAGCGTTTGCTGAATTGCAGGATCCGCGCCGCGAACAAGGTCGATTGCACAAACTAATAGACTTCATTGTAATGTTTATCCGCGGTGATTTGCGGCGGGGAGAATTGGGTGGGCATCATTGTTGATTTCGCGCAAGACAAGGAAGTCTGGTTAAGAGAGTTTCTCGAATTGCCCAATGGAATCCCATCGCATGATACCTTTGCCCGCGTCTTCCAACTGCTTGACCCCGAAGAGTTGCGACTAGGCTATCAGAAATGGATTCGCGGCATTCAACCGGTATTGGCGGATAGAGACATCGTGCCCATTGATGGGAAAGCGATGCGAAGGAGCCATGATCGCGCTCAAAAGAAGAGCGCGGTGCATCTGCTGCAGGCCTGGTCAGTTAAAGCCGGTTTGGTTTTGGGGCGGCGTGTCGTGGCTGGCAAGAGCAACGAGATTCTTGAAATCCCCGCGTTGCTCAAACTCTTATCTTTAGAAAGGTTGCATCGTGACTGTAGACGCGCTGGGCTGCCAGCGGCGCATCGCCGAAGCGATCGTGAAGCAGCATGAAGCGGATTATGTCATGGCGCTCGAGAAGAACTAAGGCGAGTTGCGCCAGACTGTCCAGAATTTATTCGCTTATGCTGACGCGCATCACCCGCGATTACTCGGCGGGCAGTATAGCCGAGCTTAAGCAACCGGCAAGCCGCGCGGAATGATGACCTGCGCTGGCAAATACTAACAGCCTATTCATAAATCTGAGGCGATTGCTCGAGTACAATTGGCTTGAGACGCCGGCTTGGTCATGCTTGCCCTCAATCGAGAGAGTTGGGGCGGCGCTCGCGTCATCGCCTCGAGACAACTGCTAAGGATACCTGCAATGTCCTCATTTTTCTTCGTGGAATTCTTGTCGCTGGCGGGACTCGCGTCCCTGGTCTTGGTACCGCTGTCCTGGATCGCGCTATATTGGCGCGGCGCGGAGGCGCGCGATCTGATTTTCTGGGGCGCTATCTCCGTGGTTGTACCGCTTCTGGGTCCGCTTGCGGCTCTGTTATTCGCGCTGCGGCTGAAGAAAGACAAGTCGAAACGTTCAATGTCAGAAACGACATAGATGCGCGCTGCGGCGGCTTTTGTGACGTGAAAATGGGCCGCCCGTCAAAATTGACTCTCAGCTGCAGGCTCAGGCGCTTTAGGTTATTATCTGTATAGTTCCGCTTTGAGGTGGGTTGGGTTTTGATGGAATTTATCCGGGGTTTCTCGCCAGCGATCACAGATGAATTCATACGGACTTCGCCCCTTCAGCGTCTTGAGTCTTTTGCCAAAATTGTAGGCTTGCAAGAAT
>JAJDXR010000002.1 GCA_022823165.1 Anaerolineae bacterium
GTATTACACGATAAGGACGTTGTGCAAGCCCTGGAGTGATTGGAAGTGGTGAATTTAGGTTCTGTGGAGAAAACCGAGATACAAAGTACCCAGTTTCTCGTATTGGGAAAAGACCCGCCGGAAATGCTTGATCTTATTGATGAAACATTCTACCAGGTAGCGCTGCCCAGGCTCTTGTCTTCATCCGCCAGCGGGAGGCGCGCATCCAGGCTGATGACGCCCTCGCTCAACTGTTGACAGGCGGTCGCCAGAATGGGAATCTTGAAGGCGCTCGCCATCGGGAAGGCACGTCGCCGTTGACATCCAGCCGCGTATCCGATTCGATATGCCAGATCGCCACGCCGGCATCAATGCCAGCCGCGCTAATAATCTCCTCAATGCGTTCGACCAGCGTCATCAGCAACCTCCATAGGGATTCTGCTCGTGCCAGCGCTGCGCCGCCGCCTCCAGCCGATCGCGCTGCACCTCGACGCCGATGCCGTAGCCGTCGGCCGCTTCCAGCGTGCTTTCCGGCCCCAGCACAAAGGGCGGCTCAGTCAGGTCAGCGCTGAAATAGCGGTCGGTCGCCGAGATATCCGAGGGCAGGTTGACCGCCGGCAGCGCGGCGAAGGAAACATTAGCCGCCCGCCCCACGCCAATTTCCAGCATACCCCCCACCCACAGCGGCAAGTCATTCTCGGCGCAGATTCGATACATCTCCAGGCTCTCCGTGAAGCCGCCCACGCGCGCCGGCTTGAGATTGAGGATGCCGATGGCGCCCACTTGCAGCGCGATATTTAAGTCGCTGGCCGACTTGACGCTCTCGTCCAGGCAAATCGGCGTTTTCAGCCGCTTCTGCAGATGCCCGTGGTGGTAAATATCGTCATGCGCGAGCGGCTGCTCGATCATCAGCAAATCGAAGGCGTCAAGCTGAGCCAGGTGCTCGGCATCGCCCGGCTGATAATCGCTGTTGGCGTCCAACATCAGCAGAATATCCGGATGCGCCGCCCGCACTGCCCGCGCCACCTCCACATCCCAACCGCGTTTAATCTTGAGCTTGATGCGCCCGTAACCCTGCGCCACGCGCTCGCTAACCGCCGCCACCGTCGCTTCCAGCGACGGCTGAATGCCAATGCTGACACCGACAGTCGCCCGCCCCTCGGACTCGTGACCCGCGGGCGCAAAATACGCGAAGCAGTCGGTCAAGCGCATGTCATTGCTCTTGGCGAAGGCGTCCCAAACCGCCGCTTCCAAGCCAGCCCGCGCATGGTGATTGCCGCGAAAGCGCTTGACCAGCGCCGGAAAATCGCGCGGGTCGGCCAGCGTCTCGCCCACAACAGCCGGCGCCATAAACTCCGTCAGGATATGTTCAGCCGTCACCGCCGTTTCCTGCCCGTAGCCTGGCCAGAACTCAATCGAACATTCACCCCAACCCACCACGCCCGCTTCCGTCGTCAACTCGACCAGCACCGCCACCTTGTCGGTCTCGGCGCCGAAACTGGTCTCGAAGGGCGAAAGATAGGGCAGCAGCACCGTATGCAACTCAATGGATCGAATCGTTATCGCTTTCAAGTCGTTTCCCTTCAGCAATGCCGGCGCGAACCGGCCTTGCCCGCGTCAGGCATTATCATTCAATCGGGAGCAAAGCCTATTATAGCAACCCGCCTTGCCCCCGCAACCAAAGCCGCAAGATTTCTTGCGCTCCCGCCGTCAAGCGTCTATATTCTACTGATGTAACAAGTGCAGGAGCCGCGCTCATGAGAGTATTCGCCGGCGGCATATCGACCGAAACCAATACCTTCTCGCCCATGCCGACGGGCCTGGCTGACTTCGACATCGCGCGCGCCGCCGATCTCGACGAGAGCGGCCAGATGGGCGGCTTTGGCGGTCCTTTCAATATCTTCCGCCAACGCTGCCAGGAACGGGGCTGGGATTACCGCTTCAGCCTCTACGCCTCCGCGCAACCCGCC
Organism: Anaerolineae bacterium; assembly: GCA_022823165.1. Taxonomy (GTDB): domain Bacteria; phylum Chloroflexota; class Anaerolineae; order Aggregatilineales; family Phototrophicaceae; genus UBA6055. Next base: position 1,950 of record JAJDXR010000002.1, read on the forward strand.
GGCACAACTGTCCGCGGGGTTTATGAAAGCCTGCGCGATGAATTACTGGAGGCGCTGCAAGCCGCCCTGCCGGTCGATATCGTCTTGCTGCCGCTGCACGGCGCCATGGTGACCGAGGGCTATGACGACTGCGAGACCGATATCGCCACCCGCGCGCGCGAGATCGCCGGACCCGGCGCCAAAATCGGCATTGAGCTCGACCTGCACTGCGATTTGACCCAGGAATTGATCGACGCGGTGGACGCCGTCGTCATCTTCAAAGAGTACCCCCACACCGACATCAACGAACGCGCCGAGGAACTCTTCGCTATCATCGCCGCTGCCGCCGAGGGGGCGACAAGCCCGACCATGGCGCTCTACGATTGCCGCATGATCGGCCTCTTTCTGACACCATTCGAGCCAATGCGCGGCTTCGTCGATGACATGATCGCCCGTGAAGCCGACCCGGTCGTTTTGTCGCTCTCCCTGGCGCACTGTTTCCCCTGGGCTGATGTGCCCAGTTGCGGCGCTCAGATGCTGGCCATCACCGATGACGACCCCGCGCTGGCGGCTGAACTGGCGCAGGAATTCGGCCAGCGCTTCGTCGCTATGCGCCATGCCCTGGACCCGCCCTCCCTGTCCCTGGACGAAGCGCTCGATAAAGCGCTGGCCGCTGACACAGGCCCCGTGGTGGTCGCCGACCAAGCCGATAACGCCGGCGGCGGCGCGCCCGGCGATTCCACCTTCGTCCTGCGCGCCCTGCTTGAACGCGGCGTGACAGACGCCGCTCTGGGCATGATCTGGGACCCGGTCGCCGTAACTGTCGTCATGTCCGCCGGCGAAGGCGCAACGATTGACTTGCGTCTGGGCGGCAAGATGGGTCCCATGTCCGGCGACCCGCTGGATCTGCGCGCGACCGTAGCCGGCATTGCCGCGGATATGAAGCAGCAGTGGACGCAGAGCAATGGCCCGGTCGCGGTCGACTGCGGCGATGCCGTCTGCCTGCACTGTCAAGGCATCGACATTATCGTCAACAGCATCCGCCGGCAAGTTTTCAGCCCGACGGTATTCTCCAATTTCGGCATCGATCCGACATCAAAACGGCTGCTGGTCGTTAAATCAACCCAGCACTTTTACGCCGGCTTCGCGCCGATAGCCAGCGAGATCATCTACATGGCCGGTCCCGGCGCCGTCGCCCCGCGCTTCCGTGAGATACCCTACCAGCGCGCCGATTTGCGCAAGTATCCCTGGCTGGACGATCCCTTCGCCAATTGATCGGAGGCTTTCATGCACAGAATCGCCGCTGGCGGCATCGCCATCGAATGCGCCACCTTCTCACCCCTGCTTTCGGAATTGTCCGACTTTCGGGTCCTGCGCGGGGCCGAGCTTGATTCGCGCTACCCCTTCATCTCAGCCATCGACGGCATCGATTTCGTCCCGCTGCTGCACGCCAATGCCGTGCCCGGCGGCGTCGTGCGGCGCTCGGCCTACGATGCGCTCAAGACCGAATTCCTCGCCGGACTGGCGGCGGGCGCGCCCTGGGACGGCGTCTACCTTGATATGCACGGCGCCATGGCGGTCGAAGGGCTGGATGATGCCGAAGCCGACTTCATTGGGGCTGTGCGTACGCTGGTCGGGCCCGACTGCCCCATCAGCGCCAGCTATGACTTACACGGCAACCTGTCAACAGCCATCATGGAGCAGCTGGACCTCGTCACCGCCTACCGTACCGCGCCCCACGAAGACGCTATCGAAACCCGTGAACGCGCTCTGCGGCTGCTCCTGCGCTGCCTGCAAGCGGGGCGGCGCCCGCGCAAAGCCTTCATCCGCATCCCCCTGCTGCTCTCCGGCGAGCGCACCATGACCCTGATTGAACCGGGCCGCAGCGTTTACGCCGGCATCCCCGAGCTCATCGACGGCGACGCCGTGCTGGACGTTTCGCTGCTGGTCGGCTTCACCTGGGCTGACCAAGCCCGCAGCCAGGCGGCGGCCGTGGCCATCGGTTGGGATGAAGCAGCCACCCGGTCCGCCGCGCGCAGCCTGGCAAGCGCCTATTGGGGCGCCCGCCGCGACTTCGACTTCGGCGTACCCACCGGCAGCGTCGACGACTGCATCAGCCTGGCGCTGGCGGCGGACGAATCAACGGTCTTCCTCAGCGACTCCGGCGACAATATCACTGCCGGAGCCGCCGGCGACTGCCCCTTCGTGCTGGAGCGCATGTTGGCGCGCGCCGTACCGCAGTCGCTCTTCGCCGGCATCACCGACGCCAGCGCAGTCGCCGCTTGCTTCGATGCGGGCTCGGGCGCGCGACTGACGCTTTCGCTCGGCGGCAAGCTTGACCCCCTGCACGGGCATCCGCTGACCGTCAACGGTATCGTGAAGCGCCTGGGCGACAGCCCAGAACGAGGCCGGCAAGTGGTCCTGACTGTTGACAATGTCGATGTCGTCCTGAGCGAACGCCGCAGCGGCTTCACCGCGCTGGCGCGTTTCTCCGAGCTGGACATTGACCCGCTCGATTACAAGATTGTTTGTCTGAAACTGGGCTACCTCGTCCCCGATTTTCAGCGCATCGCCCCGCTGGCCGTCATGGCGCTTAGCCCGGGCGCGGTCTATGCCTTGCCCGAGACCCTGCCCTTCCACAAGCTCATACGTCCCATCTATCCCTTCGACCGCGATTTTGACTGGACGCCCTGAGCCAAGACCTTCCGCGTACCCGCGCGGCAATCGCTCGCAACCCGCCGTCAGGCCGCAGGCAACCCGACGACGCCGCCGCGCGGTCTAGAGCTGATCGACCGCCTCCAAGCCCAGCTCGCGCACCAGCGCGTTGAAGTCCGCCACAGTTTCGCCCAGATCCGTCCGCAAGTAAGCCACATGACCATCAAGCTCATCGCAGAGCTGAGCGAATACCTCGCGCGCTTGCTGTGGCGGCGCATAATCAGCGCTATCCACCGAGTCCATCAGCGCATTGAACTTCTCGTGCAGGCCGCTGGCGTACAACTGCGACTCCGTGTAGCCGACGTTGATTAGCTGGGGCAGCAGCCGCTCGACCTCAGCCGAGATGCCCGCCGCGCCGGCTTGTAAAGCCGCATCGCCGCTGCGCCCCGCCCAGGCCGCCACCTGCCGCTTGAGCGCCACCAGCCTGTTAATGAGCTCGTTGTTCTGCGACAACCGCTCGCGGATGTCCAGCAGCATCTCCAGCTGCACCTCATAATCCGCCGCCGGCGTCTCCACGCGGGGGTCCGCCAGCAGCGTAAAGCGCTGAACGCTGCGCGCATCGCCGACGACCAGCTCCGCCTGATATTCACCGGGCGCGACCATGGGACCATCCGGGCGCTCCCACCAGCCGGCGACGCCCTCAACCGCAGCCGAGCCCTCATAGCGCATATTCCAATGGAAGCGGTGGATTCCCGCGTCGGCGCTGAGTTCGCCCGCCGCGCTGCTGTAGCCCCGGATCAGCTCGCCGTCCAGCGCGCGCATGTTCAGCTCAACCGGCTCATCGGCTCCCTCGTCCAGAACATAGACAAATACGATGCCCGCCGGCGGATTGTGACCGGCGTTCAAGAAATGGGGCCGGTCGGAGCCCGCGCCGCCGGTGAATGCCGCCACGCTCGTTCCCACACCGCCATAGTTCACCATATCAGCGCCGTAATTCTCGTCCCAGCCGCCGAAGCCCGGGTAGGCGCGCATGCGCGCTTTCGGCGCCGGCGCAAACAAGCGCGCGCTTCCGTCGTCAATTTCGCCTGAGGTTTGCCGCAGCGGCGACAAATCATCCAGGATCCAGAAGGAGCGCCCGTGCGTCGCCACCACCAGATCGTCATCCTTCACCACCAGGTCGTGAATCGGGCAAACGGGCAGGTTGCCGCCGGCTCGCCGCCAATTGCCGCCATCGTCAAATGAGATGTAAATGCCCGTCTCCGTACCGGCATACAGCAGGCCGCGCCGCTGCGGATCTTCGCGGATGACGCGCGTGAACTCATGCTCGGGGATGCCGCCGCTGATTGCCGTCCAGGTCTCGCCGTAGTCAGTAGTCTTGTAGAGATAGGGTCGCGTATCGTCGAGCTTGTAACGCGTAGCCGCCAGGTAAGCCGCGCCCGCTTGATGCGGCGAGAGATCAATGATGCTGATCAGCGCCCACTCGGGCAAGTCCGGCGGACTGATCTCCCGCCAGGTTGCGCCGCCATCGCGTGAGATATGCGCCAAGCCGTCATCACTGCCCGCCCAGAGCTCGCCAGCCTGATGCGGCGATTCCGCCAGCGCGAAGATATTGCAGTAGACTTCGGCGCCGGTATTGTCGCGCGTGATTGGCCCCCCGGAAGCCTTGAGTTTCTCGGGATCGTTGCGCGTCAAATCGGGACTGATCACCTCGAAGCTGGCGCCCAGATCGGTTGAGCGGTGCAGGTGCTGGCTGCAGACGTAGAGCACATCGGGATCGTGCTGCGAGAACATGATCGGGAATGTCCACTGAAAGCGGTACTTCATGCGCTCGGCGCCCACGCCCCAACCGTAGAGCTCGGGCCAGGCCGTGATGATCCACTTCTGCCCGCTGCGATGGTTGTACATCGTCATCAGGTCGTTATAGGCGCGCTGACCAATGGGACCCGAAGCCACCACAATATCGGGATCATCCGGCTTGATGGCGATGTAGCCGCTCTCTCCGCCGCCCGGCGCATACCAGTCGCGCTCGTGGATGGCGCCGTCGACCGTGGCGCTGGGCACGCTGATGGCGGTGTTGTCCTGCTGCGAGCCATAGACGCGATAGGGAAAGCGGTCGTCCGTACAAACATGATAGAGCTGCGCCGTCGGCTGATTGTAAATCGACGACCAGCTGCGCCCACCGTTAAAGGAGATGCAAGCGCCGCCATCGTTGCCCCGCGCCATGCGCTGATTGTCCGCCGGGTCAATCCACAGCGCATGCTCATCGCCGTGAGGCGTCGGCAGCGTCTTGAACGTCGCGCCGCCGTCGGTCGACTTCCACAAACTGTAATTCTGGATGTAAACGGTGTCGGGATCCTGCGTGTCGGCGGTGACGTGCATGTAATACCAGGGGCGCGTCCGCAACAGCGACTCTTCGCTCAGACGAATCCAGGTCTCGCCGTAGTCGTCCGAGCGGAAGACGGCGCCGTCCTCCGCCTCAATGCAAGCCCAGACGCGCCCGGCCTGCGCCGGCGACGCCGCCACGCCGATCTTGCCCAGCAGGCCGGTCGGCAGCCCGGCATTGCGCGTGATCTCTTGCCAGCTATCGCCGCCGTCCAGGCTGCGCCACAAGCCGCAATCGGGACCGCCATTCTCCAATTTGTGCGGATAGCGCTGCGCCTGCCAGACCGCCGCGAAGAGAATGCGCGGATTATTCACATCCATAGCGATATCGTGAGAACCGGCGCGTTCGCTCTTGAAGAGGATATGCTCCCAGCTGGCGCCGCCATCGCGCGAACGGTAGACGCCGCGCTCGGCATTGGGACCAAAGGCGCGCCCAAAAGCCGCCACATAAACGGTGTCGGGATCCTGCGGATGAATGACAATCTTGCCAATATGCCGTGACTCGCTCAAGCCGATATGGCGCCAGCTCATGCCGGTGTCGTCCGATTTGTAGACGCCATCGCCGTGCGATACATTGCCTCGGATAGTGCTCTCGCCCGTGCCGGCATAGATCACGTTGGGGTCCGACGCCGACGCAGCCAGCGCGCCGATGGCGGCCGTGTTGAAATAGCCATCCGAGATATTACGCCAATAGGTTCCGCCATCGGTGGTCTTCCAGACGCCGCCGGCGCATGCGCCCATATAGAAAGTCATCTTCTGGTGGATATCGCCGGCCACAGCCACCACGCGTCCGCCGCGATGCGGCCCAATACAGCGCCAATCCAGCTTGTCCAGCAGCTGCCCTCTGACCTCGCTTGTTCTCTGGGAAACTGATTCGCCCATTTGCCTGCGCTTTCTGCCAGTCGTTTAACTGCTCCGTTAAGAAATCGCCTTCATCCGCACGTCGGTTTATCGTGCGCTTCCAGCCGACGCGCCAGGCTGATTTTACCCAGCTTCGGCCAATCGCGCACACTCCCCTCGATTGGCGCGCACGGCCAGCCAAGTGCGGCGCCATTCTGTCAGTCTCAATCAATTCGCGCGAATATTTGGTCTCAGCCACAATCTGCGTTACAATACCGCTTAACGAAAACGGTTTCGATAGTTGCTGGTCCATGCCACCGAACATTCGCGATATCGCCGAACAGCTTGATCTTTCCAAGGCGACCGTCTCCAAGGCGCTCAATGGCTACGCTGATGTAGCGCCGGCAACGCGCGACCGTGTGCGGCAAACAGCGCATGCAATGGGCTATCAGGCCAGCGTCTCCGCCCGCAACCTGCGCCGCGGCCAGACCGACAAAATCGGCCTGCTGCTCAATACCGCCGTCGACTACGCGGTCGACTACTTGTCGGGCATTCTGCCAGGCGCGGCCCGCAGCGCGCAAAACCTGGGCAAAAACCTCATCATTTACACCATTACCGATGAGGACTCCACAGACGTGCTGGCCGCCTGCCGCGGCGGCGAAATCGACGGCCTGGTCATGTTTTCCACCAATTACGACCCCGAGCCTATGAACGCGCTGCTGGACGAAAACTTCCCGCTGGTGGTGGTGGGGCGGGATATACTCGACCCGTGCGTGTCCTCCATCGTGCCGGATTATTATGCCGGCTCTTATCAAGCCACCAGCTATCTCATTGAGCTGGGCCACCGGCGCATAGCGTTTACCACCCGGCCACAGTTGACCACCGCCAATAAGGCGCATCTCAGCGGCCATCTTGACGCCCTGCACGACGCCGGTTTATCCGCCGATCAACGCTACGTCGTGGAAACGCGCCTAGAACCAGGCAGCGCTGCAGCCGCGGGCCGACAGTTGATGGCTCTGCCGAAAATGCCCACTGCCATACGCGCCTTCCATGATTTGATCGCGGTCGAAATGGTCAACACGCTCCAGTACAGCGGCTATCGAGTGCCCGAAGATGTTTCCGTAATCGGCTTCGACGGCTTGCGCGCCCGCTTCACCACCCTGCCGCATATCACCACCTTCAAGCAGCCCTTCGAAACCATCGGCAAGCGAGCGATTGAGATCATCCACCAGCAAATCGCCGGCGATCGGGTAGCGGCGGTTAAGGATGTCCTGCCGCTGGAATTCGACGAGCGCGGGTCAACCGCGCCTTATCGTGAATCCGCTCAATTACGAGCGCATGAGTTGGGGAAATGATGGCGGCCCCCGGCCAAGGAGCCGCCTTCAGATCAAATCTTGGTTAAGTTAACAGTCGAAAGGATTCAACAAATGAAAAAGTTACTCTTATTAGTAGCCGCCATGCTCCTGGCATTGCCAAGCCTGGCGCAAGACGATATGGACCCTTGCGAGCTCGACGCGCCCATGGACGCGACCGAGCTCAACTTCATGGGCTGGGCTTTCCCCATTACCGAATTCTTCGCCGCCGAGCTGGAGAAGTGCAACGAAGTCGATAACCTGACCGTCAATGTCCAATTGCTGGATTCCGCCAGCGCTGAAGAACAAACCAACCTGGCCTTGGCCGGCGGCGGCGATTCGCCCTGGGCGCTCCTGCATACCACTCCGGCGCGCATGGTGGTGTTGTCCGAGTTTGACGCGCTGCTCCCCCTCAACGACCTGGTCGAGCAGTATCGCGAAGAATACAATCTGGACGATATCCCGCAGCCAGTTTGGGACGCCGCCACCATCGACGGCAATATCTACGGTGTGCCCTTCATGTCCAATACCTTGCATCTCTTCTATCGCACCGATCTCTTCGAGAAGCATGGACTGGATGTCCCGACCACCTACGACGAAGTGATCGACGCCTGCGAAGCGCTCAAGGGCGAAGACAGCATTGACCTGCCCTTCACCATGAATCTGCACGCCGGCTGGGCTTGGGATATCGAGTTCTTGCACTTCATCCGCTCCTACGGCGGCAAATATCTTGATGACGACACCAATATGCCGGCCTTCAACAGCGATGCCGGCGTGGCCGCGCTGAGCAAGATGAAGGAAGTCGTCGACGGCTGCATGGGCGCCGAAGGCTTGACCTACAGCATCGACGACAGCGAAATCGGCATGGAGACCGGTACACTGGCTTTCGTCCATATCTGGGCCAGCCGCGCCGCCAATATGGACGATCCGGAAAAGTCGGACTACGTCGGCATCATCGGTTTTGCCGGCTCGCCCGCGCCCGATCCCGACAGTGGCATCCTGGGCGGCTCCGCCTATATCGACGCCTACTCCATCGCCAAGCGCTCCGGCGTTGACCCTGATCTGGCCTTCCGCGCCATCATGGAGACCTTTGACTACGATGGTCAAGTCGGTGGGGCCGCGCACGGGGCGGTCGTTCGCACCTCCGTCGCCGAAGCCGGGCACGGCGGGCGCAACCTGCCGGCAATGGCGGTTTCTCTCGGCCAGGGCGTCGGCGGCTTCTCCCTGAACCCGGCCGCGGCGCTGGCGAGCACCGCGCTCAGCAACTGGCTGCCGCTGGTTGGCTCGGGCGATCTGTCACCGGAAGAAGCGCTGGACAGCGCGGCCGAAGAGTATATCGCGGAAGCAACCGCGCAAGGTTATATCGACGGCTAGGCGCAATGCCTTCCCCCACCCCAAACCCCTCCCCATAAAGTGGGAGGGGCATTCAGGGCGACTTATCAAGTCGCCCGCCTGCGCCAGGCCGCCATAATGAACAGACGCGCCTTCTATATGTTCATGTCGCCCAGTTTGCTCGTCATGCTGGCGCTGATGGTCTTCCCCTTGCTGACCTCTGCCTGGCTCAGCACACAATATATGACCTTCCGCAACATCAATGAGCCGGAGTTCGTCGGCTTGGCGAATTATGTCGAGGTCTTTGGTGATCAAAAGTTCTGGAACGCCTTTACCTTCACCATGACCTACATCGCCATCGCCGTGCCCATGATTATCTTCACCGGCTTCTTGATCGCGGTCCTGCTGGATCAAGTTTCCAAGCGCATCCGCGGCGCCTATCTGGCCGCCTTCCTCATGCCATTCATCGTGGTGCCGGTGGTCGGCACGCTGATGGTCAAACAGCTCTTTGAATCGGGCGGCCTGGTCGCCTGGCTCTTCCGAGAAATCATCGGCTCGCGCTTTATATTTACCGAACAATCCGTCAAGGGACTCATCCTGGTTCATGCGCTTTGGGCGGCAACGCCCTTCCCGCTGATCGTATTCTTCGCCGGCTTGCAGACCCTGCCGCAGGAATTGATCGAGGCTTCCATGATTGACGGCGCCACGCGTCTGCGCCAAATCCGCTACATCATGATACCCCATCTGCGCTCGCTCTTCGTCTTCGTCGGCCTAATCTCGATCATGGACGCCTACCGCGTCTTCGATAGTGTATTTGTGCTGACCGAGCAGAACCCGATATTCAAAGCGGAAGTGATGATGCTCTATACCTTCCGCACCGCCATGAGTGTGCAACGCCTGGGCAAAGCCAATGCCATGTCGGTCATCACGGTCGTCATGATTCTGGTGGTGCTGGCGCCATTTCTGGCGCGCGCCTATAAAGAGCAGACCGAAGAGCGCTAATATGAAACGAATCGACAATCGTTACGCGCTCGCCGTTATCTACCTGCTATTGACGGCCTACGCCATCTTCAGCGTCATTCCGTTTTTCTGGACGACCATCCAATCTTTCAAGACGCCGCGCCAAGCTAATTCCCGTGTGCCGCTCTTCATCTTCGAGCCAACGGCGGACAATTACACCGACCTCTGGCTCAAGGCGATTCCCGACGATCCCTTCTTCGTGGCTATCGTGCTGGTGGCCATATTCGGCGTTCTGGTTTTAATCGCCATAAACGCCCGCCGCTTCCCGGTAGCGCGGGGATATGTCTACCTGGCCGTGCTCGCCCTGGGATTCGCCGTGCTGTGGTCGATCCCCGGCTATATCAGAACGCAGACCTTCTACGACTATTTTCTCAACACCATCATCGTCACGGCCGGCACCATCTGCATTTCGATCTCCATCGGCTGCATGGCCGGTTATGGCTTGGCGCGCTACAGCGGCATCGCCGGCGTCATCATCCTGGTGGCCGCGCTCGGCTTCCGCTCTTTGCCGGGCATGTCTTACATTCTGCCCTACTGGTGGTTCGGCCAGCGCTCGGGCCTCTACGACACGCACATCCTGCTTATTATCACGCTGGTGGCGATAAATCAGCCCTTTACCATCTGGATGCTGCGCAGTTTCTTCATGAATATCCCCAAAGAGATCGAAGAATCAGCCATGGTCGACGGCGCCAATCGGCTGACCGCCTTTACCAGCGTCATCATCCCCATCATGTGGCCCGGCATCATCTCCACCGCGCTCTTCACCCTGCTGCTGGCCTACAGCGATTTTCTGCTGGTGCGCATCTTGACCCAGTCCAACTGGACGCTGACCGTCGCCATCTCCAAATACGCGGCCGGCGAAGATCCCGGGCATATCACCCTGGCCGCCGCCGCCGCCGTTTCCGCCGCCGTGCCCATCATCATCATCGTCTTCATATTCCAAGGGCAACTGGTCAAGGGCCTAACCGCCGGCGCCGTCAAGGGCTGAGCCGATGTCCAGCGCGCACTACGACATACAGCAAGTTCGCCCCGCCTTATGACCGCTACCTTAAGCCAACTGACCTGGAGCGAAGCCCGGGTAAAACCCCGCTACCGCTTTGTCATCGCCGCGCTGATCCTGGCCGCTCACTTGTCCATCGGGCTCAACTTTTTCAGCGTCACGCCCCTGTTGCCGCTAGTTATAGACGACTATGAAGTCTCCCGCGCCAGCGCCAGCCTGTTGATCGCCTTGCCGACGGTGGTCAAAGCCCTGACCGGCCTGCCCGGCAGCCTGATCATCAATCGATTCGGGCTGAATCGCAGCTTTACCATCAGTTGGTTTCTAGTAGGCATGCTGGCGCTTTCGCCCCTGGCGACCACATTCCCGGCCATGATTCTGCTGCGCCTGCTCTACGGCCTGGGTGCCGGGCTTATGATGACGGCCAGCGCCTCGCTCATCATGCAATGGTTCCCGACCAACGAAGCGCCGATCATCAATACCTTGCTGCTGGTTGTCGTCAGTCTCGGCGTGGCCGCCTCAATCTCGCTCGCCGTCCCGTTGTCAAACAGCATGAGCTGGGAGGCCGTCCTGGGCCTCTTCGGCGTCATCGGCCTGCTCGGCGCCATCGCCTGGACTCTGCTCGGCAAGACCGGCTCGACCACCCAGGAAGCCAGCTCGCTTTTCACATTGCGCGATGTCTGGCAAGTTTTTCGCAATCGCACCATCTTTCTGCTGGTCGTCGGCGACGCCCTGGTCTTCATCCAATATGCCGCCCTGACCAGTTGGCTGCCCTCATTCCTGCACGAATTCCGCGGCGTCAGCCTGGAGCAAGCGGGCTACATCACCGGCTTGCTGCCGGCCATCGGCGTCGTCGCCGTGCTGATCGGCGGCTTCCTGAGTCTACGCGTCAAAGCGCGCCGCCCCTTCTTCATCATCCCCGGCCTCATCGTCGGCTTGGGCGGTTTCGGCTCATTTCTCCTCACCGACCTCAATGCCATCTACTTAAGCGTCATCATGATCGGCGTCGGCACGTGGATCTACCAGCCGGTTCTCTTGACGCTGCCCATGCAGCTTCCCTGGATGACACCCCGCAAGATCACAGTCGTCTGGGGCGCGTCACTGACCATCGCCGGCCTGGGCATGTTCCTCTCGCCCATCGTCGTCGGCGCCTCGCGCGACCTCTTCCAAACCTTCGTTCCCGGCTTCTCCATCTGGGCTATACTCGCCTGGGCGCTGGTGTTCACAGGCCTCTACCTGCCCAGGCAGTCGCGCGCCGCGGCCAATCAATAACGAGACTTCAGGCAATTATCATCTAGCAAAGGAGCGCTGAAATGTCCAACCTGCTGAATCAAATGAACAAAGACATCGTCTGGGATTACTGGCAAAAGCTGAATCATGTCGGCATTGACAATGCGCCGGCAGCAATTCGCGCCGCCGTCCACGACGATGTCAACTGGAACGGCTCCGCGCCCATCGACCAGATCGTCGGCGTTGAGAACCTCATTTCCGGCTTCTGGCTGCCGCTGCTGGAGTCCTTTCCCGATCTCAAAATCCGACCCTATGTCTTCATGGGCGGCATCGAATCGGGCGAGTCGGAATGGGCTGGCGATGTCGGCAGCGAGTGGGTCACCGCCTGCGGCTATCTCAGCGGAACTTTCGTCAAGGACTGGCTGGGCATCCCGGCTACTGGCAAGAAAACCAATATCTGGTTCGGGCAATTCTATGTCATGCGCGAAGGCAAAATCGCCGAGAGCTTCGTGCAGTACGACATTCTCGCTGTCATGCGACAAGCCGGCTATCAAGTGCTGCCGCCTTCACCCGGCGCGGACGGCGGCAAAATCCCTGGTCCCGTCGCCAAAGACGGCATCCTGCTCACCGAGCAGGACCCGCTCGAATCCCGCAAGAGCCTGCAACTGGTCCAGGCCATGGGCAAGGGTCTCATGCGCTACGTCCGCGACCGCGACGGCGGCGATATGAGCCGCATGGAGCAGGACAAATACTGGCATCAGGATATGCGCTGGTTCGGGCCCAGCGGCATCGGCGGCTGCTTCTCGCTTGAGGAATTTGAAGACTTTCATCAGCGCAACTGGCTGCACGGCTTCGGCGACCGCCAACTGGAAGTCGAGCGCGGCGGCCGCAATATGGGTTTCATCGGCGAGGGTTTGTACGCCTGCGGCGGCATCTGGGACTCGGCTTTCTCCTATAGCAATGGCGACTACGCCGGCATTCCCGCCAACGGCGAGCTGATCACCCTGCGCGATTTTGACTGGTGGAAACGCGAAGGCGACTATTTGATCGAGAATTGGGTGCCAATCGATATGATTGACCTCTGCCGCCAATTGGGCGTCGACCTGATGGAGCGCCTGCGCCTGCAGATCGAGCAACGCAAGCGCAGCGCCTAGCCAGCGCTAGCCAGTAATCGTACGCTAGCTGCTAGCTGCCGCCCTTGGATGCCCGCACCGACACCACGGTAAAAGCCAGCATGGTCGCGAAGTAGAGCAGCACTCCTATCCAGGTCAGCGTCTCGCCGCTGCCGGCGTACATCATAAATGCCGATATGACGGTCATCGCGCCGATGACAAAGATCACCGGCTGGTTAACCGATGATTTCAACTTGCCGTCAGAGGGCGCTTCGCCATCGACGATATAACCCTGTTCCTCCAGGCGTTGGCGTGATTCGGGATCGACCGAGGCATAACCGCCGCTGACGTAATTTACCGCCTGGCGCAATCCAAACTCAACGCCACTGGTCTCCGGATGCAGCAGCATGACCGGTGTGCTAATGCGGTCGGCGATAAGCATCGATGTATTGCCGAAGAGCCGCTGCTTGACGCGCGTATCCCGCGTCTCGCCGATAACGACATAATCGTAGTCGCCCGCGGCCTCCACAATCGACTCGAGACGGTCGGCGCTCTGCTCGGTCAACAGATTCACTTGCTTGCCTTCCACCTTGACCGCGTCGATCTGCCGCTGCAGCGCGCGCGTCATGCGCTCGCGCTCGGCCGCCGGCGTGTCAGCGGAGAAGACATGCAGCAAATCCAACTGCATATCGTTGGCCGAGAATTGCTGGATCAACTGCAGCGAATAACCCACCTGCCGCGGCTCGGCTATCGGCATCAGGATGCGCTGGGCCGAGGCCGTATCGCCCATCTGCAGCATCATCACATCGCAGTTGACCTCGCTCAAAACCTGGTCAATATTAGCGCCGAGCACAGTCCGACCCTCGCTGGTTTTAACGCCCTGCCAGCCGATCACGACCAGGTCCGCGCGCTGCTCCCGCGCTGTGTCGATGATAGCCGGCGCCACCCGCCGCGCCACCCGCACGATATATTCCACCGCCACGTCTTCATCCTGCACCATGGCGATGGCTTTCTCACGCAGGGCTTCGCTAGCCGGCAAATAACGATAACCGGACGACAAAGGCGTCGGCGATGGCACCGTGACGATGTGCAGCAGCGTGATCTTGCCGCTGTGCAGGCGGGCGGCGCGCACGGCCGGGGACAGCAAGGTCGCCAGCGAATCGGGATTGGCCACCGGCACCAGGACGCGATAAGGCGCCTCTAGGGTCGGCGTCATCAGCTCGGTCTGCTGCAGCACCGGTGTGCGGTGCGCCCGTTCCTGCCGCGGCCGCGCGTAAAGGTAATAAATCAGGAAGCCGCCGCCTATCCAAATCCCGGCGTAGATCCAGGCGATGATCGATACCTCGAACAGCGACAGCACCAGCAAGAATTGCATGCCGATGGCGATCATGGGCAAAATCGGGAAGAAGGGCAGCAGGAAGCCATACTTCAGGTCCTTGCCATACTTGCTGCGGATGGTAATCACCGCCAGATTAACTTGCAGGAACAGCAAGATGAACATGATGTCGGCCGACGCCGCCACATCTTCAATCGGCAAGGTGAGAGCCACGAACAGAATCAATACGCCCGACCAGCCCAGCGCTACGTGCGGCGTGCGCGTCTTGGCGCTCACGCTGGAGAAGCCATCCGGCAGCGCCCGATCCCGCCCCATGGCGAAAGATACGCGCGTCGAGGAGAAGGTGGTGGCGTTCAGCGCGCTCATAGTCGAGAGCAATCCGCCGACCATGATCAGGAAGGTGCCGAAGGGCATGAATTGCGCCGCCGCCCGCGCGATGCCAATCTCCCCCAGATCGCCAAGCCACTGGTAAATGTGGGTTCCCTCCGGTGGATCGACGGCGCCTAATATGACAAATGCCACCAACATATAGATCGGCACCACAATCGCCAGTGACAAGAAGACCGCCCGCGGGATATTCTTGCGCGGCTCGCGCACTTCCTCGCCCGCCTGCACGATGATCTCGTAGCCTTCAAAAGCGATAAACGTCAAGCCCATCGCGCTGACAATGCCGATGATGTCCCTCGGCGCGAAGGGCTGGAAAGATTCAAAACGCGCCGGCTCGCCGAAGATCACCAACACGCCGCTGAGGATGAAAATCAGGATGATGATCACTTTCAGCACGGTGACGATATTGCCGACCGCGCCCGTCTCCGATGTGCCGCGATAATTGATATACAGAAATAGCAGAATGACCAGCACGGCAAAGGTCTTCTGCACCAGATCCGCTTCCGTCATTTCAATCCCGAAAGGCAAATGCAGCGGACCCGTCAAGAATATGCCCGCGCGCTCATCGTGATGCGCCGCCGGATCAAGAAAGAGGATGCGCAGCAGCTCATAGATAAAGCCGCCAAAGCCGACGCCGTACAAACTGCCCGCCACCGCATGCGCGAACCAGCTCATCCAGCCCGCCAGAAAACCGTTCGGTCCCGGCAAGCCTTCCTTCACCCACAGGTAGCCGCCGCCGGCCTCGGGTATCGCCGAACCCAACTCGGCGTAGACCATCGCCGTCAGCACGGTGATAACGCCGTTCATCGCGAATGCCAGGATCAGCGCCGGACCGGCCGTGCCCGCCGCGATGCCGGTCAAGACAAAGATGCCCGCGCCGATCATCGCGCCGACGCCGATCATCGTGATGTCAAACAAACCCAGATTGCGTACCAACCCGACGTGCTGTGACGCCTCATTCGCTGATGCCATGCTCAGAGTCCCTTATGCGCTTGGTATAATAAGAATAGTTGCAACCGCCAATTATTCGGCGGCAGGTAATATCCACTTTATAGCAGACCGCTAGCCTTTGACAAGTACCCTCCGCCAGGGGAGTGTCTATCTTGGTGGATATTTCCTGAATGCCGGGCTTGGCACAGGTTAATTCACCACAGAGACACAGAAGTAAGCGCGAGTAAGTAATGAGAATATAGGTACATCATCACAAAATAGCGAATTTCCGTGTTTTTGCGGGCGAGCCAAGGCTCGCCCCTACAACTTTCGACTTTATTTTGAACCCTGTAGGGGTCAGCCTTGGCTGACCCGATGCTGTGAAATTTGCATGACTTACTTTGTTCCACTGAGGGTCGCCCGCCAGATTCACAGTTGCCGCAATCTAACCGCCGAAAGCCAGGCCGCGCTACCCGCCCAGCTTGAACGCCACGTCATTCCAGCGCAGCTCGTTCTTGAAAGCGCGCAACTCAGTCGTATCGTCGATCTGCAGGTATTCGACGCCGGCCATCTCGGCAAAATCGTACAAATGCTCCGGGCTCAGCGCCTGGCTGAAGACCGTGTGATGCGCGCCGCCAGCGTATATCCAGGCGGCCGCGCCAGTCTGCAAGTTCGGCCGCGGCCGCCACAAAGCCCGCGCCACCGGCAAATTCGGCAGGGGCGCTTCCGGCTCGATCACATCGACGGCGTTGACAATCATGCGGAAGCGGTCGCCCAGGTCCACCAGCGAGGCGTTCAGAGCCGGGCCCGTCCCGGTATCAAATACCAGCCGCGCCGGGTCCTCCTTGCCGCCGATGCCGAGCGGGTGCGCTTCCAGGCTGGGCTGGCCCGCCGCAATGCTCGGGCAGACCTCCAGCATATGCGCGCCCAGCACGGCCATATTGCCCGGCTGGAAGTGATAGGTGTAATCCTCCATGAACGACGTGCCGCCCTCCAGCCCCTCCGCCATCAGCTTAAGCGAGCGCAGCAGCGCCGCCGTCTTCCAGTCGCCTTCCGCGCCAAAGCCGTAGCCGGCCCGCATCAAGCGTTGCACCGCCAAACCCGGCAGCTGCGCCAAGCCATGCAGATCCTCAAAGGTGGTCGTGAAGGCGGCGAAATCGCCAGCGCGCAAGAATTGCGCCAGTCCCAGCTCAATTCGCGCCGCCTCGCGTATCGTCTCATGCCGAGCGCCGCCGGCGCGCAAATCGGCGCTCATGCGATAAGTCGCCTCGTATTCCGCCGTCAGCGCGTCAATCTCAGCGTCACTGACCTGATTGACAACCGCGACCAGGTCGCCGATGCCGTAGCCGCTCACCTGGTAGCCAAATTGCGCCTGCGCCGCCACCTTGTCGCCTTCGGTCACGGCTACGTTGCGCATATTGTCGCCGAAGCGCGCCACCTTCAGGCTCTGCGTCTCCGCCCAAGCCGCCGCCGCCCGCGCCCAGGCGCCAATCTGGCTCAACGCCGATTCATCGCGCCAATGCCCCACGACCACCTTGCGCCGCAAGCGCAGCCGGCTCATCATGAAGCCGAATTCGCGGTCGCCGTGCGCCGCCTGATTGAGATTCATGAAGTCCATGTCAATCTCAGCCCAGGGGATATCGCGGTTATACTGCGTGTGGAAGTGCAGCATCGGTTTCCGCAGCGCCGTCAAGCCGGCGATCCAGTTCTTCGCCGGCGAAAATGTATGCATCCAGGCCATCACCCCGGCGCAGTTTTCGTCGCTGTTGGCCGCGCCGCAAATCCCGTGGATCTCCTCAGCCGTGGTCAGCACCGGCTTGAAAACGACTTGCAGCGGGATACCCGCCGCGTCGTTAAGCGCAGCCGCGATCTCCCGCGAGTGCGCGCCAACTTGCTCAATCGCCTCCGGCCCGTACAGATGCTGGCTGCCGGTCAAGAACCAAACTTGATAGCTTTCCAGTGGCATGTTTCGTTTCATTGCTCTTCCTGTCTACGCCAACGTCAAATCTGTAGGGGCGAGCCGATGGCTCGCCCGCATTTGGATAATTTTCTACAAGGGCGAGCCGATGGCTCGCCCCTACAAACATACGACTATTTTGGAAATTCTTTCTTACTTCAGCAAATCTCATCACAAACTTGGAACTATACTTAGCCCCTGTGCCTCAGTGCCTATGTGGCAAATAAGAAATAATCACCGCTGCCCATACACGTTCTGATAACGCGCGTACAGGCTGTCAATCTCAGCCTGCGAAATGGGAATCACCTCGCCCAGTTGCCGCGCCGTCCAGACGATAGCCGCATTGTCCTCAGTCATAACCGCTGCTTTAACCGCGTCCTCGGCGCTTTCGCCAATCGTGAAGACGCCGTGATTCTGCAGCAGCGTCGCCGGACTGCGATGACCGCTGAGCGCATCCACCACCAGCTTGCCGATGTCCTCGCCGCCGATCAGGCAGAAACCCGCGCAGGGAATCTCCCCGCCGAATTCGTCCGCCATGGCCGTCGTCACGCAGGGAATCGGCTCCCCCACCACGGCAAAGGCGGTCGCGTAACGCGAGTGCGTGTGCGCGACGCCGTTGACCTGGGGCATGTGGCGATAAATGTAACAGTGAGAAGCCGTGTCCGATGAAGGCGCCAGGCTGCCGTCAACTACGCGCGCATTTAAGTCGGTGACGACCATGCTCGCCGGCCTCAGATCGTCAAAGCGGAGGCCGCTGGGCTTTATCACCACCAGATTCGTCGCCGGGTCGCGGGCGCTGATATTGCCGCTGGTCCAGGCGACCAGGTTATTCCGCGGCAATTCCGCATGCAACCGGCAGACTTCTTCGCGCAATTCGGGCAGCAGCATAGGCCTCAGACGCTTTGAGCTTCAGCGCCGCCATCGTTGAAAATCCGCATGGCAACGCGGTTGGCAAAGGGAATCGTTCGCTCTTCGCCGCGCAGCGCCATGACGAAGCTGAATATCCAGTTCGCCGCCAGAAAAGCCGCCATCGCGATCACCAGCGAGAAGAGCGCGATGGCCACGATGGGACCGGCGATGGGAATCAAACTAATGAGGTAGCCGACCACAGCCCAAACGAAGAATGCAATGATCAGCGCGATCACCGTAGCGATGCTCTGCCGGGCATGAACCCGCGTCAGCGGATTGCCGCTATCCAACGCCAGCCCCAGCAGACCGCCCGCCACCGGCAAGATATATGCGAGAGCGGCAAAGCGCCGATCCACGCCCTTATGCTTCTGTCGGGACATCAACCACTCCCTGCAATTCCAATTCCTCGGAGAAATGGCAGCGCGCGTGATGATCGGGTCCAATCTGCAGCAGCGGCGGCTCCTGCTCGCGGCAGATGTCCTGAGCATAGCGGCAGCGCGGATGAAAGACGCAGCCCGCAGGCGGATTGGCCGGGCTGGGCACATCGCCTTCCAAAATGATGCGCTCCATCTTGATCAGCGGATCAGCCGGCGGCACCGCTGATACCAAGGCTTCCGTATAGGGATGCCTGGGGTTGCGCAGCAGCTCGTCGGTCGGCGCCAACTCCACCAGCTTGCCCACGTACATCACGGCAATCTTGTCACAGGTATGCTCCACCACCGACAAGTCATGCGAGATAAACACAAAGGTCAGCCGCAGCTCGTCTCTCAGCGTTTGCAGCAGATTCAGCACCTGCGCCTGCACCGAGACATCCAGCGCCGACACCGGCTCGTCGGCCACGATCAGCCGCGGATTCAGCGCCAGGGTACGCGCCACGCCGATACGCTGCCGCTGCCCGCCGGAAAATTCATGCGGGTAGCGCCCCATGTAAGCCGGCTTCAAGCCAACCGCTTCCATCAGTTCCGCCACGCGCGCGGTAATCATGCCGCGGTCCGAATTGTGAATGACCAGCGGCTCGGCGATAATATCGCGCACGGTCAAGCGCGGGTTCAGCGAGCTGAAAGGATCCTGAAAGATCATGCGCATTTCTTTGCGCAGGTCTTTCATTTCCTTGCGGCTGATTGTCGCCACATCCACCCAACTGCCGTCGGCGCGATGAAACAAGACTTCGCCGCCGGTCGGGTCATACAGGCGCAGCAGCGCCCGCCCCACGGTTGTTTTGCCGCAGCCGCTTTCGCCTACCAAGCCCATCACTTCTTGCTCGCGCAATTCGAAGCTGACGCCGTCCACCGCCTTGATCGTACCCACCCGGCGCTGCAGCAGCCCTTGCCGCAGCGGGAAGTGCATCTTCAAGTCTTTTACCTGCAGGATGATGTCGCGCTTGCCGTCAGCGGCGGGGGCGTCTGCCATGCTTGAGCGTCTCCAACTACAGGTTCGAATAGGGGTCAGCCGCGTCGCGCAAGCCGTCGCCCAGGAAGTTGAGACCCAGCACCGCCACCACAATGAAGATCACCGGCGTCAGTATCCAGGTATTCTGCCCCAGCGTTTCCAGGCTTTGCGCGCTCTTCATCAGGAAGCCCCAGCTGGTCAGCGGTTCGTTGATGCCGATGCCCAGGAAACTCAGGAAAGCTTCGGCCAGAATAATATCGGGGATCATCAGCGTCAGAATTACAATCACATGGCTGAGCACATTGGGATAAAGATGCTTGAAGATAATGCGGAAGTCGCCCGCGCCCTGCTCCTTCGCCGCCAGGATAAAGTCCGTCTCCCGCAGCGAAAGCACCTTGCCGCGCACCTCCCGCGCCAGCACCGCCCAGCGCAAGAAGGGGAAGATGAAAGCCATCACCAGGAAGATCTGTCCAGAGGACCAGGTCTTGGGTATGACAGCCGCCAGCGCCATCCACAGGGGCAGCTCCGGAAAGGACATGACAACTTCGACAAAACGTTGAATCACATTGTCGATGTTCCCGCCATAGTAGCCAGAGATCACGCCCACTGACGATCCTATGATAATGGCGATCACGGCGGCCAAGACGCTAAGCGAGAGCGATACCCGCCCGGCCAGGCAGATGCGCCCCCACAGGTCGCGCCCGAAGCGGTCTGTCCCCAGAATATGAACGCGGACTTCGTCGGAATCTAAGCCGATGAGGTGCCAGTCCGTCTCGAACAGGCCGAAGAGTTTATACTCCCAACTGCGCACAAAGAAACGAATGAAGTGTGGGCGCTCAGTATCTAACTCCGCTTTTACCTGATAAGTGACCGGGTCAATGACCAGTTCGGATTTGTACACGAAGGGGCGGAATTGGAAGATCCCATTGACATCAAAAAAGCGAATCTCCGCTGGTGGAATGTAGGTATCACTGAGCGTCGTCTCGTAGAAGTCATATGGCGCGAAGAATTCGGGAAATAGCGCAAGGACAATTAACATAACGACCATCAGCGCGCCAGCGATTGCTGCCTTGCTGCGGCTGAAGCGCTGCCACACCAACTGCGAATAAGAGTCGCTGCTCTCTTCTGACTCTTCCTCAGTCAGCAGTGCGTCTTCGTATAGGTCTTGCACCCTGATCTCACCCTGCCATTAACTGTAAGATATCCGCGGGTCCAGCACACCCAGCGCCAAATCAGCGATGAAATTGCCCAGCACCAGCAAAATGCCGTAGAGAAGCATGATGCTGCCAGAGATGTAAATGTCTTCTTTCAGCAGCGCTTCGGCGAACATGGGCGCCATAGTTGGCAAGCCAAATACGAGGGCCGCTTCTAATTCGCCTTGCAGCATATACGGGAAAACCGTGCCCTGATAAGCGATGATGGGGTGCAGCGCATTCGGCACCGCATGCCGATTCAGCACCCGGCGTTCATGCAGTCCTTTGGAGCGCGCCGTGGTCACATACTGCTGATTCAGCACATCCAGCAGATTGCCGCGCATCACGCGCAGATTGCGCGCCACGCCGCCGAAACCAGCAATGAAGACAACGGGCCAGATGTGTTGGATCAGGTCAAGCGCCTTTGCGACCGACCAGGGGGCATGGCGGAATTGCGGCGAGAACATGGAACTGACATGTTCTTGGCCGAACTGAAATACTAACAGATAAAGAAAAATTAACGCCAGAGAAAAGCGAGGAACGGAAGTAGCGATAAAGGCAAACACAGCTGACAAATTATCAGCCAAACTATATTGCCGATTTGCGGCGTAAATGCCGAGCGCTATTCCCACCAATGACGAGATAGCGTGGGCAGCCAGCGCGATGCCGATCGTGCGCGGCAATCGCTGCGCGATCAAATCGCCGACATCTGTCTGATAACGGAAGGAAAAGCCAAACTCTCCGCGCAAGACGATGCCGGCAATCCAATTGGCATACTGCACAGGCAAGGGATCGCGCAAGCCATAGCGGTCGCGCAATTCATTCGCTGCTATTTCCGCGTCTTCTTCCGACTGGCCGCCGAGAACCACTAATTCACGCTTGTAGACATCGGCGAAATCGCCGGGCGGCAGTTGAATGATGAAGAAAGCCACCGCCGCGATAATCAGCAAGATGAAAACTGATGAAATCAAACGATTGACGATGAAGCGTAGCATGCGCTGCTGTTTCTCACGGCAATCTGACGTTGGTTGGCACGAAGAAAGTATAGCTGTAGAAGGCGACTAAGGCAAAAGAGAGGCGATACCGGGCAGGCCTCAAAATTTGAGTGGTCGGGGATGAGCCGAAGCTCACCCTCGACCAGATTGCGCGGCAATCTACATTTCGTCGTAGACGGGAACGGTCCCCGGGAAGATCTGCTCCATCTGCTCGTCGGGGTTGACCCAAACAGCTTCCGGAATCACATTGCCCCAGGTCCACTGGTAGAAGAAAGGCGGCGCGCCAACGGGAATGTTGTTGAAGCGCTTCGCCAATGCCAAACCGTAGCGACCGATAACGCCACCGCCGTTATAGACATTCTCAGTGAAGAGCGTGATGTAACGCGACATTAACGCTTTGCGAGCCTCAAAGTCTGGCTCAAGGCAGAATTCCTCGACGATCTCGATCAATTCCACTTCAAAGCCCATCAGATCGCGTTCGCCCGCATCGGCGCGATGCCAGGCGGGTGTGGTCGTGGTTAAGGGAGCCAATTCATTGCAGCGCGTGAAGGACGCGGTAAACTCTTGCCCGGTGCGGTTTACGCGCATCTCCCAACGGCCGCTGACGATGGCATCGTCCATGGCCGGTCCCTGCAAAGGCCGCAAGTTTACTTGTACGCCTACCTCCTGCAATAGCAAGACAGCTGCCTCGCCTATGGTATTGGTCTCGGCGGCGGCTACACTTGTATTCAACACGATGACCAGATTGTCGCCTGCCAGCGGACCATCCGTCCAGTTCAGGATGCCATCGCCATCGGTGTCTTCAAAGCCCAGCTCAGCCAGCAGCGCGCGGGCGGAATCGGGCGAGTAGGGATAGTAGACGACGCTGTCGATATCAAAGTAGGGCGAACCGGGCGTGATGCCACCGGGGAAGGCGCGAAGGAAGGGACCGCGGATGACCGCTTGCCCAATGCCATCGCCATCAAGAGCATGCTGCACGGCGCGGCGGAAGCGCAGATCGCGGAAGAGGTCGCGCAAGGCTTGATCGCGCTCATCTTCAACACCTAACGTTGCCGATAGATTGAATTGCAGCACAAACGCAAGCAATTCCGAACTCCATTCAATGCTGAAATGGGCATCGTCTTCTTGCGATCGGGTGATCGTCTCGACGTAGGTGCTGGGATTCTCCAGATTGCTGTGATCTATCGAACCCGCCATCGTGCCAAGCGTGCGCCCTGTACCGTCAGGTCCCTTCTCGAAAGTGACCTCATCGAGGTAAGGCAATTGTTTGCCAGTCTCGTCAACCTTCCAGTAGTAGGGGTTGCGGCGGTGCACCATGAACTCGTCAATCTGGTAGTCCACAGCCACCCAGGGACCCATCGTGGGAACAGGCAAGGCGTCCTGTACCTGGAAGGTCTTGAAGGTGTCGTAGTCGGATTCTTCGTTGAAAGCCGGGTGCATCGGCGCGTAGACGTGCTCGGCGCAGATATTGAATAGCCTAAACGTCATGTTGAACAACTGCTGCACCGGGAAGGCTACCGGGAAGGTCCAGAGGATGGTGTCGTCGTCAACGGCTTCCAGGGTGATCGGCTCGCCGCCGATGGACCAAGTGGATGCGGTCGTCCAGGAATCGACATTGTCATCCTGAATGACGTGTTCCCAGGTGAACATAATGTCGTGAACGCCGAAGGCATGGCCATCGGACCACTTGGCGCCGCGGATGATATTCATCGTCAACTCGTAGCCGTCCTCGCTCCACTCCCAATCCGTCGCCAAATTCGGCAGCGGCTCCAAGGCGTCCTTGCGCAAGAATGTCGGGCCAGATTTCAGCAAGGATTCGCCGTAGATATAGTTGATGCCGTACCAACCCTGTGATTGGCGAGCGCAGAAATTCCAACCCTCAGTCGGCGCGCCGGAAAAGTCGCGCCACTGGCCGCCGTAATCACCGAGGCCCGTCGACATGCCGGATTCCAAAATGACCTGCGGATTATCGGGCAAGCGTTCTTCGACCGGCGGCAATTCGCCGGCTTCCACCAGCTCGGTAACCCAGGCCGGCTCGCTGTAAGAATCCAGCGCCTGGTAGACTAGCAGTTCGTCTAGGTTGAAGCGGACAATCGGGTTGTCGCCGATCATTACGCCTTCCGGATAAGGCACGGGATCTGCCACTTCGCCCATCTGCGCGAAGCTAGCCCCCCCCGCTAAAAGCAGAGCCGCTAGCAAAAGCAGCATAGAAATAAATCGTGAACGCTTCATTGGAACTCCTCCAAATTTGATTGACAAAAATTAACCCGTCCGCGCTTGCGCCGACAGGATAATTCACCTAAACAGACAATTCGCGCGGCAAGCGCATCACGCGACCTCCACTTTCGCCGCGTCGCCCTCATGCAGCCAGCAAGCCACCTGATGCTCGCCAGCCACAGTCGTAATCGGCGGCAGATGACGCCGACACTTCGCCATCACATGCGGGCAGCGGTCGGCAAAGGCGCAGCCGGCGATCTCGGTCGTGGCGTTGGGCACGATGCCTTCGATCGGCACCAGGATTTCCTTGCGCCGGCCCAATACCGGGATCGATTGCAGCAAGCCCACCGTATAAGGATGCTGCGGATTGCGGAAGATATCGGTCACCGTGCCATATTCGACGATGCGCCCGAAATACATCACCGCCACGTGATCGGCCATCTGCGAGACCACGCCCAAATTGTGCGTGATGATGATGATTGACGAGCCAAAGTCGTCCTGCAGCTTCTCCATCAAGTCGATAATCTGCGCCTGAATCGTGACATCCAGAGCCGTGGTCGGCTCATCGGCGATAAGGATAGACGGATTGCAAGACAGCGCCAGCGCAATCATCACGCGCTGCCGCATGCCGCCGCTCAGTTGGTGCGGATACTGCTTCACCCGCTCCGCCGGATCAGCAATTCGTACGCGATCCAACATCTCGATTGCCACTTTTATCGATTCACTGCGGCCCAAGCCTTGATGCAGCTCCACCACTTCGGCGATTTGCCGCCCGACCGGGTGCAGCGGATTCAGCGAAGTCATCGGCTCCTGAAAGATCATCGATATCTCGCCACCGCGGATGCTGCGCATTTCGACGCCTTTGGGGTCGAGCTGCGCGATGTCAATCGTCTCCGCCCGGCGCTTCTGCCGCCGAAAGATGATTTCGCCGTCGACGATCTTGCCCGGCGGCGACTTGATCAATTGCATGATCGAGCTGGCTGTGACGCTCTTGCCGCAGCCGCTCTCACCGACGATGCCCAGGGTCTGGCCGTTTGCCAGCGTAAAGTCGACGCCCTTCACCGCCTGCACCACACCTTTGTCGGTGAAAAAATGCGTCTTGAGATTCTTGACTTCCAAAATCGGCTCGGCGCCGTTACCGCTATTCATAAGTCAACCATTTCGCTTGCTAGCGCGGGCGACTCACCGACTCGCCCCTACGATTTGTATCTTTGGCGCGCTTAGCCCTTATCAGATGTTCTGGCCGTTGCCTGCGCCAGCTTGTCCGCCGCCAACTGCTCGACCGAGCGCGTCGGCAAACGCGCCGCGCCGGCCGTCTCGCGCAGCGCCACCCGCGTACCTGACCGCTCGTGCGCCGTCAGCCTGGCGCGCGCCGCTTCAATAGCCGCCGTGGCGTAATTGGGCAGCCATTCCGCCTGCGCCACCAGCAATTCGTCGGTCATTTGCCAAACTTCTTCGGGATTGCAGACGGCGCCCACCAGCGGGTCATGCAGCATCGCCTGCTTCAGCAAGGTCACATCGCCGCGTACCGCCGCTTCCATCGCCAGCTCCTGTACGCGCACACTGGCCGAACAGGTCGCCGCCGGCGCCAGCGGCAAATCGCCCACGACAGGAATGCTGATGCCGTTGCGGTCGACATAACCCGGCAGCTCCACCACGCAGCCATCGGGCAAATTGGTGATATAACCGCGATTGGGCACGTTAAAGTGGCCACGATAGGCGCGGCCCGTTTCCAGACCCTCGATGATATATGAGCCATGCTCGTGGCTGCGGTCGGCGGCGCTGATCGGCGGCGGCTCTTCCTCCAGCCAATTGGGAAAATCCGTCTCGAACCAATGGCGCCCCTCGGCGCAAACGCGCAGGTATCCGCCGGTCTCGCCGTGGATCCAGCGATTCAGGCTGATCCAGTCCTTGATCTCATCGGGCCGCTTGCGATACCAGGGCAGGTACTCACTCAGGTGCCCGTTGGACTCGGTCGAGTAATAGCCGAAGCGCCTCAGCACATCAATCCGCACTTTCTCCTCTTCGCGGAATTCAGGGTGCGCCTCGAACAATTCCAGCAGTCGCGGCGTCATATCCAGGCCCCGCCACTGCGCTTTTACATACCAGGTCTGATGATTGATGCCCGCGCAGATGATATCGACATCGTCGCGCGTCACACTCTCGTCGGCGGCAATCATGCCTTCGCGCCGCGCCCAGAGTTCAATGCACTCGGCGATCTGACGATGACCGCCCTGCACGCCGTGGCACAATCCGATAGTCTGTACGCCGCCATATTTGTTGCAGGCCCAGGTATTCATGGCCATGGGATTGGAATAATTGAGAAAAATCGCGCCCGGCTTGGCGACCTCGCGGATGTCGCCGCAGATATCCAGCAGCGCCGGAATCGTCCGCTGCCCATACATGATGCCGCCGGCGCAAATCGTATCGCCGACGCATTGATCCACGCCGTACTTCAAGGGGATGTCGATGTCCAGCCGGAAGGCGTCCAAGCCGCCCTGCCGTATCATGCAGATAATATAATCGGCGTCCGCGATCGCTTTCCGCCGATCCAGCGTCGAACTCACCGCCGCCGACAGCCCGTTGGCCCCGATGTCGCGCTCGCAAAGCTGCGCCACCATGGACAGATTGCGCTCCGATATGTCCATCAGCGCAAAATGCGTATCGGCAAATTCCGGGACGGTCAGCAGATCGGTCATCAACCGGCGCGTAAAGCCGACCGACCCGGCGCCGATCATGGCAATCTTCAGCGGCATCGTAACCCCCGCCATCCTGGTCCGGTTACACAAGGGCTATGAGGATAAGCGATATGTTAGAACTTACAAGGGTGGTGAATTCCGCAGGCTTGATAACTCCTCGGATCTGTCATGCGCCGACAGCGCCGGTCATTCGGCAATCCTGCGGCAGCCAGATCGCACAGCCCTGGTTACAGGCCCGCCACCGCCCAGAGCCGGTCCATGCTCGCCGCCGTCTCGGCTGCCGCTTCTTGCGGATCGTCGATGGCGTTGACGCGAGCGCTGAAAGGCTCCGGCGTCACCGGCCCGTCATAGCCCAGCGCGCTCAGCTTGCCCATGAAACCAGCCAGGTCAATCACGCCGGTCTCGCAGGGCAAGCGCCGGTCATTATCGATAAATTCGGCCATGGTCAAGCCCGCCGGCGCATCGTTGACGTGTACGTTGACGATGTCGGCATTGCTGATTTTATCCAGGTCGTCCAGCGACCCGCCCGAGGTGTAGAGATGCCAGGCATCCAGCAGCAAGCCGACATTACCCGTGCCGATAGCGGCGGCCATTTCCAGCATGCCTTCCATGGTGTAGATGAAGCCGTGTTTATCGGGCGGCCGCAAGCTCTGCGGGCCGATGAACTCGATGCCGAAGCGGATGCCGTATTCCTTCAGCACCTCGGCGATGGCGGCAAATCGCTCCAGATGCCAGGCGAAATTCTCGGCGAATTCGCGCTCAGCCGAAGACGGCGGGCACCAGGTCGACGCCCGCACCGCGCCCATGGCCGCGCCCACCTCGGCATAACGGGGCAGCTCAGCCAGGTCAGCGCGCCATTCATCGCTGAGCCAGCGCACCGGCATGCCCCAGGCGCCATATTTGACGCCGGCGTCTTCAAAGAGCGACTTCGCCGCCCCCGCGCCCAAAGCCGCCGCCTCTTGAATGCTGAAATCCAGACCGGCGAAGCCAGTAGCGCACGCCAGCTTGAGGCTCTCGTCCAGCGACAAGCCGCGGATGCCAATCGCGCCCGGACTCAATGTCTTATACATCTTTATTCCTTTTTCTCGTCAAAATCGGTCGGTGTCCTCTCAACTTGCCGACTATACCCTATTCCACAAACCAATTCACCGCTTTTCTCCGTGCCTCGGTAAGACCACGCAAGTCATGAAAAGATTTGCCACAGAGTACACCGAGTAAATACGAGGACACTGAGTAAAGCAATTTGGCAAATATGGCGGCGACAGTTTCCGTAAGATGGTCGGGATAAACTGAGGTAACATCGTATCAATAAGAATACCTCTGCGCCCTCTTAAATACTCTGAGTCCTCGGTGGCAAAATTGCAGTAGCCGGGACAAGATTCGCAGCGCATTCTTGGAATTACGACCGTACCTCTGTGGTGGATTTTCGCTTTTTCCGTCGTACAATGCCCACCATGGACTTCAACGCGCTCAAGCAGCAGGCCGGCGAATACGCCGCCGACCTGGTCGAATCGGGCATGGTCATCGGGCTGGGCACGGGCAGCACAGCCATCTTCGCCACACGCCGCATCGCCCAACGCCTGGGCAGCGGCGACCTGCGCGCTATCGCCGCCGTGCCCACCTCGCTGGCCACCGAAGCGGCCGCCATTGAGCTGGGCATCCCGCTGACGACCCTGGCCAAGCGCCCGCGCGTAGACATCACCATAGACGGCGCCGATGAAGTCGACCCCGACTTCAACCTCATCAAAGGCGGGGGCGGCGCCCACCTGCGCGAAAAGATCGTGGCGCAGGCGACCGAGCGCCTGGTCATCGTGGTCGACGAGTCCAAGCTCTCGCAGCAACTGGGCGCGAACTGGCCCGTGCCGGTTGAGGTCATCCCCTTCAACTGGGAATCACAAGCCGAGTACCTTCGCAAGCTGGGCGGGGCGCCGGCGCTGAGAATGGCCGGCGAGAAGCCCTTCCACACCGACCAGGGCAATATCATCCTGGACTGCGACTTCGGGCCTATCGCCGAGCCGGCCGCGCTGGATGCCCGGCTCAACAGCCGCGCGGGCATCGTCGAGCACGGGCTGTTCATCGGCATGGCCCGGGATGTGGTGGCGGCGGGCGCGGGCGGCCTGCGGCATTTGCGACAATCAAAAGGCTGACCGTAGGAGCGATTTACCAGGTCGCCGCTTGTCAAGTCGAGAATTCGGGCGACCTAATAAGTCGCCCCTACATCGCCACATTTGGCGGATATCTGTCGAAATGCCTCTGTGTCTCTGTGGCCAAAATCCCCCTCATTGAACTCCTTTAACTCGGTGTAGAAGGGCAGTGTCTACGCGCCTCTCGGTGGTAAAATCTCTGTGACAAACCCGCACTGCGCAAGGAGCTAACCATGACCAACACCCCCAACTGGCGCGAGAACGGCGTGCGCATCGTGCGCAGCGGCGAGCTGGACAGCAACACCCCGCAGACGCCGGGCATGACGCGGGCCGCGGCTATCAACCACGCCAAAGCCGGCGCCAACAAACTCTGGGCGGGCACGGTTGATATCGAGCCCGACGCCAAAACCGGCGCGCATCACCACGGCGAACTCGAGAGCGTCATCTACGTGGTCAGCGGACGGGCGCGCATGCGCTGGGGCGACAAGCTGGAGTACGTGGCGGAAGCCGATGCCGGCGATTTCATCTACGTGCCGCCTTTCGTGCCGCATCAGGAGATCAACGCGCTGCCGGACGAACCGCTGATGTGCATCCTCGTGCGCAGCGACCAGGAAGCGGTGGTGGTCAATCTGGACATTGAGCCGGCCGAGACGCCGGAGACGATGTGGATTGGCCCCAACCATCCGGCGGAAAACAAATGACCCCCCGTCAATATCGAATGCCTACCCAGCACCAGGTGTAGGGGCGAGCCAAGGCTCGCCCCTACAATTTCGCTCTGCGCGAGTTGGTTTTGTTATGGCCGCAGCAGCACCTTGGCGACGTTGCCCGGCGCCTCAATCAAGCGCTCGAACCAGTGGCCGCCTTCAGCCAGCGGCGCTTCGTGAATCCAGGGATCGAGCCGTATTGCGCCCTGCCCCAGCAGGTCCAGCGCGTGGGCGAAATTAGCCGGTGTGTAGGCGAAAGCGCCACGGGCGACGATCTCGCCCCGGATCATGGCGGCCACGGGCATGACGCTGGTCTCTTCGTGCAAGCCGCTGAGAACCAGTGTGCCGCTTGCCCGCGTCGCGGCCACGCACTGCTCGCGCGTTACGGCGGCGCCAACGGCATCAACCGAGACCGCGACGCCGGCGCCGTCTGTCGCGTCCATGACCGCAGCGACCGCGTCGATGTCGCGCGGCTGCAGCGGGATGCCGCCCAGAGCCTCGCCCATTGCCAGGCGCGCCGCGTCGATCTCGACGATGAAGACCCGCGCCGCCCCGTTGAGGCGCAGCATTTGCAGCGACAGCAGACCGATGGGGCCGGCGCCGATGATCAGACAATCTTGCTCGCTGACATCGCCGGCGAGTTCGGCGATACGCGCGGCGCAGCCCACCGGCTCGGTCAGGGCGCCGGTACGCGTATCCATGCCTTCGGGCAGGCGCAGCGCCAGCTTGGCCGGCGCGCTGACAAACTCGGCAAAGGCCCCGGGGCGATGCGCGCCCAGCAGCCGCCGCTCCCGGCAGAGCTGGTTGAGGCCGGCGGCGCAGCTGGCGCAATCGCCGCAGTACCAGAGCGGGTTGACGGTGACCAGCGCGCCCTCCGTCAAGTCCGGGCGCAGCGCCGGCGCGAGCGGGCCGAGTGCGACGATCTCGCCGGCGAATTCGTGCCCCATAATCAGCGGCGGGACGCGCAAGGCGTTGTGGCCGAGGTAGCCGCTGAGCTCCGAGCCGCAGATGCCGGCGTGCCCAACGCGCAGCAGAATTTCATCGGCGGCCGCCTGCGGTTCCCGCTGCTCGCGCAGGGTCATCGTCCGCGCCGAATCCCAAACCAGTGCTTTCATCGTTCTGTCTTTCCGCGTTCGCTGAAAAAATTCCTGCGGGCGAGCCAAGGCTCGCCCCTACATTGTCGCTGTACGCTAGTTCGTATTGCTGCGGGCGCGGCGTTCAAGATATTTTCGACATTTTGACGCTGCCATAGTTTAGCAAGAATTGACCGGGTGGCAGCGCCCGAATTATACTCTGCTAACTAAATTCATGCTGAAAACAGGTGGACCCGACGAGTCGCCTGCCTCCACATATACGAAACCGTAGGGGCGAGCCTTGGCTCACCCTTTCCGCGTCCGCGCATTATACTCGGGTCGCCGCGCCGGGACCATCGAGGAAGCGAACATGAAAATCAAAAGCATCGAAGCCGTGCGCGTCAACTTGCCGGAGCGGAAGCCCAGCGTCAAGCCGCGGCGCGAAAGCTGGAACCGGCGCGCCGAGGTGGCCAACCCCATGTCCGGCTACCCGCATGTCAAGCGCCATCGCAGCCTGTGGACCGATACCGGCTGGGGCCGGGTCTGGGCGAAGGTTACGCTGGAGGACGGCAGTTGGGGCTTGGGCTCCAGCGTTCATGGCAAGCCGGTGGCCGCCATCATAGACGACCATTTGGGACCGCAGCTGACGGGGCAAGACGGCTTCGCCATTGAGCGCCTGGCGGATATGATGTTTCGGCTGACCAAATTCTACGGCTCGACCGGGCTGGCGTCCTACGCTGTCAGCGCCATTGACCTGGCGCTCTGGGACGCCAAAGGCAAGGCGCTCAACCAGCCCGTCTACAGCCTCATCGGCGGCAAGCGGAAGGAGCGAATCTTCTGCTATTCCACCGGCAACGATATCGACTGGTATCAGGAAGTTGGTTTCACGGCGCACAAGCTGGCCTGCCCCTACGGTCCGGCGGATGGCTTGGACGGTTTGAAGAAGAATGTCGAGCTGATCGCGGCCGCGCGCGAACAAGTCGGCGACCATTGCGAACTCATGCTGGATTGCTGGATGGCTTTTGACGTCGATTACACCGTGCGGCTGGCGGAAGCGCTGCGACCCTACAAATTGAAGTGGATCGAGGAGTGCCTGATACCGGAGGATTTCGACGCTCATGCCGAGCTGCGCGCGCGCCTGCCCTGGCAGACGCTGGCCACGGGCGAGCATTGGTACACACACGTCCCCTTCCAGTACGCCATCAAGCACAATCTGGTTGACATATTGCAGCCCGATATCGAATGGGTGGGAGGCTTGAGCACTTGCCTGAAGATCGCGCGCGCCGCCGAGGCGGCGGGCAAGCAGGTGATTTTGCATGCGGGGGCGCGGACGCCTTTCGGGCAGCACTTTTCCTTCGCGATGCCAGGCCTGCCCTGGATCGAGTATTTCATCGGCGAAGATCCCGGTGTCCCGCTGAGCGAGGGCGCGTGGCTGCCGAGCCAGGCTTACGCTGTCGACGGCTGGCTGGAGATCGGCGACGCGCCCGGCTTCGGCCTGGGCATTGAGGAGGGCTGGATCAAGCCATACGCGGGCGGGCGAGCCAAGGCTCGCCCCTACGGGTCGTTAAGCAATTGAGGTATGGAACGCGGGCGGGCCAAGGCTCGCCTTACAGGTCGTTTGGCAACTGAACCAAGGGGCGTGTAGACATAGCCCACCGCAGGCCCCGTCAAAGTTAGGTATTCAAGCCGACGCGCTGATACTGCTCCGGCGGGGCGTCATTGGCGCGCATGAGGCCGACCAGTTTGTCGACCATGTCGGCTTCGACGGCGGGGTTCTCAACCGGCGTCAATTGCCCCGGATCCGCCTGGGTATCGAAGAGCAGGGTTTCGAAGAAGGGTATCCGCAGCGGCTGGCTGCTGGCGGCGATCTTCATGGTGCGGCAATCTTTGGTGAAGGCGAAGGGCGCTTGCAATTCGATGTCGCGCAAGTCGGCCACATCGTAGCGATAGCGCATGTGGGTCGACATCAGCGTGTAATTGTAGAGAGGCTCGTTGGCGTCATTGGCTGAGGCGCGCATGTAGACATGCCGGCCGTCAGTCACGTTGATGTGCCCGCCGTGAGCGCCGTAGAGGGCGGCTTCGCGCACGGGGGCGTCGTCGGCTACCGCCTCGCGCAGGGGCTGGCCCTGCATATCGGGCGGGCGTTCGATGTCAAAGTATTCGAGGACGGTGGCCGGGACGTCGATGTTTTGGACCAGGCTGCCGCGCCGCTCGCCGGCGACGCTGGAACGCGGGTCCCAGACGAAGAAGGGGATATTGGCCAGCTCGTTATACCAGGGCATGCGCAATTTGCCCCACCAGTCGTGCTCGCCCAGCAGAAAGCCGTGATCGGTGTTGACGATGAGCAGGGTGTCGTCCCAGAGATTGAGTTCGTCCATGACATCCAGCACTTGACCCAGGTAATGATCGCACATTGTCATCAGCGCCGCGTACTCGTAGCGCATGTGCCGTACTTTTTCCAGGGGCTCGGTGATGCGCTCGTATGGCGGCCAGTCAAAGAATTCGCCGTCGTATTCGTGCGGATACTGCTCCTTCCAGCCGGGCTGGGTGAAGAAAGGCTCGTGCGGGTCAAAGGTCTCGATCTGCAAGAACCAGTCATCGGCGGCGGCGTTGGCGCGGATGAAGTCGATGCCCTTTGAGAAGGTTTGCGCCTGTGGCATGAGCGCTTCTTCGTTGATATAGTCGCGGTTGACCAGATCCTGAGTACGGGTGCGGAAGTTGCGGTTGGGGTCGCGGGCGACGCCGGCGTCAACAAGGCCTTTCCAGGGATCGCCCTCCTGCCCGCGAACGAATTCGTGGGTGGTGTAGCGTGTATGGTAGGTCGCGCCGCCGTCCTCCCAATAGTGCTGATGATCGGTGACGATATGCGAGTGTACGCCGTTTTCGTCCAGGATCTGCGGCATGGAGTCGTCGAAGGGCTCAAGCGGCCCCCAACTGCGGTGCAGGAAGTTGTAGCGCCCGGTGTGCAATTCGCGGCGGGCGGGCATGCAGGGCATGCTGCCGATGAAGGCCTTGTCGAAGGTAACGGCGCGCTGCGCCAGGCGGGCGAAGTTGGGGGTATTAACCCAGTCGCCGCCGTAGGGCTGCATCAGCCGGCGGTTCAGCGAATCGAACATAACCATGATTGCTTTCATACGGATGCGCTCCTCTAAATTCGTTTGAATCGCGATGGTTAAAAGTAACGCTGTATTTGTGAACAGAGCCTGTTGTGATACGATGTTGATGGTACATAAGAAGGGAGCCAGTTTTGGCCGCCATACCAAACGAGCAGCGAATGCCTAGCATATCCATGGACGGATTAGTTACCATTGTCGGCGCCGTGTTGCTGCTGCTTGCCATCATTTATTTTAATAACGACTTACATTATCGCCTGGACACTAAAATCGACACCGTGCGCGCAGAACTGAAGGCAGATATCGACGACGTGCGTATGGAGTTGAAGGCAGATATTGACGACGTTCGCAGCGAACTAAGTGTATAGTTCCGCTTTGAGGTGGGTTGGTTTTTGATGGAATTTATCCGGGGTTTCTCGCCAGCGATCACAGATGAATTCATACGGACTTCGCCCCTTCAGCGTCTTGAGTCTTTTGCCAAAATTGTAGGCTTGCAAGAA
>JAJDXR010000040.1 GCA_022823165.1 Anaerolineae bacterium
TCATCGAGGTAGTCTACAATCAGCAACGTCCGCATAGCGCATTGGGCTACCAAACGCCGGCAGAATTTGAGGCTGCGTGGTTTCAGCGCAACTCCCTCAAATTACCTGAAATTTTGTGTCCAATAATTTAGGACCACTACAGCCCTACCCTTTACCCCCCTCGGTCCCCCCGTCGGGTCGGGGGGAGGTCTTAATGCGTACCCTGTTACCGCATCAGAGTTGTGAAGTGGTGTAGAATCTGCGTACTTGGACAGACACGAGGCTTGAGTAATCCGCAGACAACAGGTTGCAACGCACACTGACGGCGAAATCTACGCTGACATCAAAGCGCGCGCGCTGCATATGCGCCAGAATCCTACGCCTGCCGAAAGCCGCCTGTGGCAACGGTTGCGGAGCAAACGAATTCTAGGATACCGTTTTCGCCGCCAGCATCCAATAGGACGCTTCATTGTCGACTTCTATTGCCGCGATGCGCGTCTCGTTGTTGAAGTAGACGGGCCATTTCACGATTTGCCACAAGCTCAAGCATACGATGAGGCTCGGCAGAAATGCCTTGAAGAAAAAGGGTTGTCCTTGCTGCGCTTTAGCAATGACCAGGTTCTGTATGCGACTGACGCCGTACTCGACGAAATCGCCGCACACCTGTCCCATCATTCTTCGGATCCAGGATAGCTCGCCGTGAGTATGAATCTTCCCCCCGACCCGACGGGGGGACTGAGGGGGGTGAACGAAGACAGACTCATGAAGCGGGTCTTCCTCAGCCCGGCCGTGATTGTCCTGCTCGCCCTGTCCATCTTCCCGCTGATCTGGTCGCTGGGCATCAGCTTCACCGATATGCAGCGCGGCGGCTCAACCGTGGCGCGGCAAGCCGAAGCCGAAGGCATCACCGAAGGCGTTGGCTTCCTGGGCCTGGGCTTTGAGCTGACCGGACGTAATTACCAGCGTTTGCTGGGCGACGGCCGCTTGCACAGCACAGTGCGCAATACGATGATTTACGTCTTCTTCGGCGTGATGATTCAGTACCTCATCGGCCTGGGGCTGGCAACGGTGCTGAACCAGCCTTTCCGTGGACGCAACCTGGTGCGGGTAATCTTCCTGATGCCGATGATGATGACGCCGGTGGCGGCGGCATATACCGGGCGCATGTTCTTCGACTCCAACCCCTTGCGCTCGCCCCTGGCGCATTTCTTGCGCGAAGTCTCTAAAGCGTTGGGCTCGGAGCGGGGCATCACCGTGCCCTGGTTCACTGACACCGGCTGGGCGCCGGTCGCCATCTTGATTATCGACGCCTGGCAGTGGATACCCTTCATGACGCTTATCCTGCTGGCTGGCATGCAAGCCATCCCGGACGACATCTACGAAGCGGCGCGCGTCGATGGCGCGAACGCCCTGCAGATCTTCGCGCGCATCACCGTGCCCATCCTGCTGCCGATCTCGATGACGGTTATCCTGATCCGCGGCCTGGAGATCTTCAAGATCATTGATGTGGTGGTGGTGACCACCGGCGGCGGCCCCGGCTCGGCCACCGAGTCGCTGACGCTCTACATCTTCGAGCAGGCGCTAAGCAACGGCAATTACGGTTACGCCAGCGCTATCGCTTACATCTTGCTGGTGCTGGTCATCATCTTCGCCACCATCTTTCTGGCTGTCGGGCGGCGCTGGATTCGCGGCTCAGCAAGCGGAGCAGACTGATGCGGGGCGCGACAAAGACCTGGTTACGCCGTTCCAGCCGGCGCCCGCTCTGGCAATCAGCGCTGCTATACGCCATTGTCATCTTTTGGTGTTTCATCGTGCTCTTCCCCTTCTACTGGCTGGCGACCACCTCGGTAAAGCGCCCGATAGACGTCAGCCGCGGGCCGAATTACGTTCCCTACGTTGATTTCCAGCCCATACCCGATCACTGGGAAGAGATGTTCGGCAGCCAGCGCAAGTCGACCGAGCGTCACTTCCGCAACAGTCTGGTCTCCGCTATCGGCAGCACCATTCTCTCGGTGATCATCGGCGCCATGGCCGGCTATGGCTTGTCGCGCTTCCGCTATTATTGGGGGCGCCTGGGCTGGGACAATGACAATATCGCTTTCTGGATAATCTCGCAGCGCTTCTTGCCGCCGGCGATATTCATCGTGCCCTTCCTGCTCCTGTACAATTTTTTCGGCATGGTCGATACCTACGCCGGTCTGATCATCGCCTATACGATGTTTAATATCCCCTTCGCCGTCTGGATCATGCGCGATTTCTTCAACGGCTTGCCGGTTGACCTGGAAGAAAGCGCGCGCGTCGACGGCGCCACGCGCTGGCAAGCCTTTATTCGCATCGTGCTGCCGCTGAGCGCGCCGGGTCTGGTGGCGGTGGCGATATTCTCCTTCATCTTCGCCTGGAACGAATACCTCTTCGCCTTGATGCTGACCAATTTCAAGGCCATCACCATGCCGGTGCTGATCGCCGGGCAGAATAATACCCGCGGCATCGAGTGGTGGTTCATCAGCGCGCTGACGCTGATGGCCGTGGTGCCCGTCATCATCATGGGTTTGCTGCTCGAGCGCTTCATCACCCGCGGGCTGACCGCCGGCGCGGTCAAGGGTTGATAGTCAACAACTACATGATGAGTTTTACGCTCAACTATCCGACCTATCGGAAGAGTTAAAACGTTACAAAATGCATTTCCGTGACAAAATTGTCTATTGTAATTGCGATGACCCGACAGCAAGTAACTTTTCCATTATTTTTCCAATGGCTTGCGCCGTTTGATGCTAGAAAACTAATTGCTGATTGAGCGACGCATCCACTGACACCAGCGGCCCCGCCTGAGCGCGGGGTCATTTTTTTTTGCTGCCTCCAGCAACCGCTTAGTCGCCACCCCAACCCCGCGACCTAAGATCCCCATCCCGTTGCTCTTCGCCTTTTATAATGTCCGCCGCGCCGCCAACAAGCGCTACACCTACGGCTAGGGCCGCCTGGAAGACATCGCCGGCTCATTACCGTCATCTCCATCGGCTTCAGCGCCGCTTATATTCTCTACGAGTCCGTCCAGCGCCTGCTCAACCCGCTGCCGCTCGAAAATCTGGAATGGATCGCTCTGGCTGCGCTGGGTCGGCCATCGCATGTACGGCGTGATGAAAATTGCGGTTCCCGCCGATACCACACTGGAAGCGAGCGGAGAAATCGTCCGCGCCGTTCAACACGAGGCGGGCCACGTCATCCCGCAGCTGACCGAGCTTACAGTCGAAGTTGTCCGAGATTGAGATGGCGGGAGAGGGGTGGGGCAGAGGTTGGAATTACGCTACGCGCCCTCGATTAGCAGCTCCGCTCTGGTGTTGTAGAACCCGCCCAGCGCCGCGACCTCGGCTTCCAGCAGCGCCGACTCCGCCGCAGTCAGCGACTTGAAGGGCGACGCCTTGACGCGCAGGCTCCTGCGCCGCTTCTCCAGCTTCCAGCCGGCCCGCGCCTCGCCGTCGATCAGCACGCAAGCGCGGATCAAGCCGCCGCCGGGATGCACCTGCCTGGCGTGAGCTTCCGCCACCATGAAGGCGCGACTCGCGTAACCCAGCAGGTAGCTGTCATAACGCGGCAGCAAGCGCGCGACCGCTTCCGCGGGCGCGGTCTCTAGCGCGTCCAGCTGCCCTGTGAGCATCAACGCTTCGCCGTCCGGTATGCGCGCCGGCGCGCAATCCGCGGCGACCGTTTCCCAGGCTTGCCGCGTCTGCGCTTTATTTAAGCCGGACCAGCGCGCGAAGTCGGCCGGAGTCGCTGGCGCGTAGGCGGCCAAGTAACGCCGAGCCAACTCGCGCAGCGGATCCGCCGGGGGCGGCGTCTCGATTGTCTCGGGCAGCCAGTCGTCAAGCAGCGCATAGGTCAAGTCGCCGTCGACTTCCGGACCGAAGCAGACCAGTCCGCGCAGCGCCGCGAAGCGCACCAGGTGATGGATTGCCTGCCCCGCCACCGGCACACCGCGGCTCTCAAGCGCTTGCGCCAACTGCGAGCGAATCAGCGCGCCCTCTCGGCTCAAGATCGCCTGTATCGCTTCCAGCCCGCGCTCGCGCGCGCGCTCAGTCAAGCCGAGTTGTTGGTAGCTGTATGGTTTCGGATTATAATGGGATAATTTCATCTAGCCAAAAGGATGCCCTATGGCACAGGTTCTACACCCACGCGCCACAACGACTGAGGCGACCCGTCGAGAAATACAAAATAGTCAAGAGAGCATAAACAAGCTG
>JAJDXR010000073.1 GCA_022823165.1 Anaerolineae bacterium
CAAGCTTAAGACCTGGCTGCGAAAACACAGACAAATCATCGAAACCGTGATCGCCAGGCTCACCGAATGCTTCGGGCTGCATCGCGTCAATGCCCACAGTGAACTCGGCATGCTGACGCGAATAGCCGCGAAAACAGCCGCCTACAACATCGCCGTTCTATTCAACCGGCAGGAAGGACGACCAGACGGAGCGGTAGCTACTCTCATCTGTTAGTACCGGACAAGCCTTGTAGGGGTCAGCCTTGGCTGACCCGATGATGTGAAATTTGCATGACTTACTTTGTTCCATTTCTGTGACTCGGTGGTGAATTAATCTGTGCCAAGCTCGGCATTCAGGAAATAGCCACCATGTTAGCCACTCCCGGCGGATGGGAGTGGTGAACATCGCGGATATAACTCTCTAAGCGAACACGTCACAGGTTTTTTTCGCCACAGAGAACACAGAGGGCACAGAGTTTTCTTGTTTGCTCGGCGCTGTCTATCATAACCGCCTATTCACCACTCCCCGGCGGATGGGGTACTTTACAGCGCGCCCGGGATATGATAAGCTGTGCTTGTGTGGCGGCGCCGCTGAATTGGGTCAGCGGAGACCGCCGGTCATCACGGGGGCGAATTAGATTCGACGTTGGTGGCTGAAACCGCACGGCAAGCCGTGGCGCCACAACACGTTAAACTGGCAACGCACATAGGTGCAAAACCCAATTTCCAACCCCTTCCTATGGTTGCTTAGGCGACTTGGATGAGGGTGTAGAGGCAGACAGTCCTCTACCGCTCCTGCAGACTCGTCTCCCTTTGCGAGCTGTAACGAGTGTCATAAAAAGTTAGGGCGCCCGTCGTTCACGCCGATAAGACGACGCCAAGACTCATCGGCTAGCCTCATGCGCGCCGCGCCTTCTGGGACAGCATGACGCGAAACCTGTCAGGGGGCTAAGCTTGTAGATGTGCGAGATTCGAAACCAGCGGACCCGGGGGGCAGGTCCCCGGCGCTTCCACTATCAGCAGCCGTCTGGCCAATGGCGAGGCGGCTTTGCTTTTGCGCTATAATCCGCCGCATTATGAAGGTTCCGTTTTCAGTCAAGGTCCGCGCGCTTAGCGTCTTGGTGTTGCTGGCCGCGGCCACTGCCCTTTCCGGATGCGCCTCCAACGCGCCCCAGTTAACCGCGACGGTGTTTGAGCAAGCGAGAGTGGAGATGGAAAGCCTGCGGTCGACGGCGACGGTCGTGAGAGCGCGCATGAAGACCACGCTGGAATATGCCGCGGCGCGGGTGGCGCAGGCTGAAGACGCCGGCGAGTTTCTGCAATTCAGTCTCATCAGCCTGGGCACCGAACCCGGCTTCATCACAACCCAAGTCAGCCAGATCGATAGCAGGTCGACGCCAACAGCCCCGGCATCATCACCGGCATCAACAACAGAACCGCGCCAAGCCGAGATTGGCGGTGTGACGCCGATTGCCCTGTCAAGGGCTGCGGGAACGGCCAACAGGACCCGCCCGGCCGTCACCAGCCCGCCGCAGGCAAGGGCCGCCGGCCCGCGCCTGGAAAACATCGTAATGGCTTCGGGCGTCAACCAATACGACTGCGCCATTGATGTGAATCCGGTGTTTACGCCGGCATCCACTGAGATTTACGTCGTCGCCGAGGCGCGCAATATCCCGGCCGGCGCCAAAATTTCGTCGCGCTGGCATCGCCAGGGCATTGAAGTGGCCTACTTCAGTTTCGATGTCGAGAACCAGATAGACGGCAACTGTATCTGGTTCTTCATTGATCAGACCGATACGGCATTTTTTGCCGGCGCCTGGAGCGTCGAATTGCGCGTGGACGATGTCCCCCTGGGCTCGCCGGTCGCATTCCAGGTACGCGCCAATTAAATGCCGGTATGCTCGGCTGAACATTCCTTGAGCGACGGGTCGAGCGCGAATCTCAGGCTGGATTAGCTGACAACTATTGGCATAATAATGCGTATAGATTTAGTAGCTTCGGGTAATTTGCGAGTTTGCGAAGATGGCGATCCTAACGCGTTGGGATAACAAGAAAAAGACCGTGGTTCTGCTTGAATTTGAGTCGGAATGGACCTGGCCGGATCTTGAAGTCGCCATCCACAAAGCCGACGAGCTGATCGGCAGTGTGGAGCATTTTGTGGACTTGATTATTGATTTGGAAGGCGCCGCGATTCCCCGTGACATTATGACCGGCGCCAAGAATCTGCTGGCCTCCGGCGAGGCGCGGCCCAACGAAGGCGCTCGCGTAGTGGTGGGCGCGAACGGCGCGCTGCGCGCGATCTATCAGACTGTCCAAAAGACCTTCAACAGCGACATGGAAGGCCGCGAAGTTCTGTTCGCGGATACCCTGGCCGACGCGCGCGCCATCATCCGCGGCCTGGCGCTGGATCGCGGGCAAGTCTGACTGAGACTTGAGGGCAGTCGCTCTTAACTCTTGACTTTGCTCAAACTTTAGACACTTGCCACCGAGTTCACCGAGTTCGAAAGAGACAAATGAGGTGTGATTTTCGCGCCTGTGCAAGTCACGTCTTGGCTCACACAAAATAGGACTCCCCAAGCTGTGCCAGGGCGGGCGAGCCAAGGCTCGCCCCTGCAGTTTTGGACGTCAATGCAAGCGGGATCTCGTCGGGTTGCATATAAAATAGGACGCAGAGGGCGCAGATTAATAGCTCTTTGGTATTCAAACATCTACCCGGTTCATTGCTCCTTAACGATATTCGTCAGCAGGCCACTGTCTGTTATTCTGCTGCCTGCGGATGCGAAGGGTCATTTCAATCATACTCTTTCGGTCCTTTGAGTCTTTGCGCCTTTGTGGTGAAAAGCAATTTGAAGCCACTGCCCTGCCCTAGCCATTCGTGCAGTGGTATGCGCTGGGCGGGCGCCGCTATGCTATAGTCTGAGCAGGAGGGATAGAGGCTTCTGATGATGCGCGGCGGCGGCTGGTTCCGCTACATGCACGGGCACGATAGCAAAGCCAAGCCCAATGTTACGCGGCGCTTGCTGCTGCGTGTATTGGCTTACGCCAAACCCTATCGTCCGCAGATTGCCGGCATGCTGGCGACAATACTGCTGACGACCGGCCTGGGCCTGCTAAGCCCGCTGATCTTCCGCGAGATTATCGATCAAGCGCTGCCGCAGAAAGACATCGGCAAGTTAAATCTGCTGGCGCTGGGTCTGGTCGTGATTCCCATTATCAGCGGCGGCATCCGCATTTGGCAGCGCAAGCTGAATGTGGCGATTGGCGAAGGCGTGATTTATGACCTGCGCGTAGCGCTTTATCATCACTTGCAGCAGATGTCGCTGCGCTTTTTCACCAACACCAAGACAGGCGAGCTGATGAGCCGCCTGAACAACGATGTGGTCGGCGCGCAGAACGCCATCAGCAACACCATCGTCTCGATCATCACCAACGTGATCACGGTGCTGGCTACGCTGGCTGTGATGCTGGGCATGAAATGGCAGCTTACCATTCTGGGCGTACTGGTGCTGCCTTTGTTCATCCTGATCGCGCGGCGGCTGGGCGCGCGCCTGCAGCGGATCGCGCGCGAGCAAATGGGCTACAACGCGCAGATGAACGCCATGATGAACGAAACGCTCAATATCAGCGGCGCGCTGCTGGTCAAGCTCTTCGGGCGGATTGACGCTGAAGTCGAGCATTTTGACAAGCGCGCCGCCGATGTGCGCGATGCCGGCATCAAACGCGCGGTGCTGGGCAGCCAATTCTTCGTGCTGATCGGCCTGGTCAGCGTGGTTGGGACGGCGCTGGTTTACTGGGTGGGCGGCATGCTGGTCATCCGCGGCGAGTTCACCATCGGCGATATTGTCGCCTTCGCCACCTTCCTCGCTCAGCTGTATACGCCGCTGCAAGCTTTGACCAACGCGCCGGTCGATTTCGCCCAGTCCATCGTCAGCTTCGAGCGGGTATTCGAGATCATCGACCTGCCGCTGGAAATCCAGGAAAAGCCCGACGCCATCCACTTGAGCGGCATTACGGGCGCGCTGGTGTTTGAAGATGTCAGCTTTCGTTATCAGATTGACCGCAGCCACCTGCTGTCTGACGTGGAGCGAATCGGGCGCATCGACAGCGTAGCGGCGACCCGCTCGGGCGATCCGGCGCGGCGGGACAACGGCGCTAAGACCAGCGGCGCAAAACATCAAGCGCGAAACCTGGCTTTGGCGCAGCTGTCCTTCAGCATTGAGCCAGGTCAACTGGTTGCGCTGGTGGGTCCCAGCGGCGCGGGCAAAACCACGCTGACTTACCTCATCCCGCGCTTGTACGATCCCTCCGCCGGGCGCATCAAACTGGACGGCCGCGATCTGCGCGACCTGAGCCTGCGCACTATGGCCGAGAACATCGGCATGGTGACGCAAGAGACCTACCTCTTCCATGACTCCATTCGCACCAATCTGCTCTATGCCAAGCCGGACGCCTCGCAGGCCGAGCTGGAAGCCGCGGCCAAAGTCGCCCATATTCACGACTTCATCCTGGGGCTGAGCGGCGGCTACGACTCAATCGTGGGCGAGCGCGGCTATCGGCTGAGCGGCGGCGAAAAGCAGCGCTTGGCGATCGCCCGCGTGATATTGAAGGATCCGCGCGTTCTGG
This sequence comes from Anaerolineae bacterium, assembly GCA_022823165.1. GTDB lineage: Bacteria > Chloroflexota > Anaerolineae > Aggregatilineales > Phototrophicaceae > UBA6055. Next base: position 4,603 of record JAJDXR010000073.1, read on the forward strand.
TGCTGGACGAGGCGACCAGCCATCTCGACAGCCAATCCGAAGCGCTGATTCAGGACGCGCTCAGCCAGATCCTGCGCGACCGCACCAGCATCGTCATCGCCCATCGTCTCAGCACGATATTGGCGGCCGATCTGATTCTGGTGCTTGACCGCGGCCGCATCGTCGAGCGCGGAACACACACCGAATTGCTGGAGCGAGCGGGACTGTACGCCAATCTTTATGAAACGCAATTCAGCCTGCAGCGCGAATTAGCCTGAGCAGAGGCGCATCAATGAAAGTCACCATCACGCAAATTGACTCGAGTCAGCTCGAGACGGATTGGCAGCGGCTCAAGCGGCATGTTGCCGATGCCGCTTCCGAGCTGGCGCTGCTGCCGGAGATGTGCTTTGCGCCCTGGTTCTGCGCCGCGCCGCAGCCAGACAACTTGACCTGGCAGCGCGCAGTAAGCGCGCATGAAACCTGGCTGGAACGCTTGCCCGAGCTGGGCGTCAACCTCGTCATCGGCACAGCGCCGCGCAATATCGGCGGCAAGCGCCACAATGTCGCCTACTTGTGGACGGCGCGGGGCGGCTTGCAGTGGATCCATGCCAAGACCTACCTGCCCAACGACGAGGGTTACTGGGAAGCCAACTGGTACGACCGCGCTCCCATTGATTTCCAGCCGACTGAGGCGGGCGAGTTGACAATGGGCGTCATGATTTGCACGGAAATCTGGTTCCTGCAGCATGCCCGCGAGTACGGCAAAGCGGGCATTCATCTGCTGCTGAATCCGCGCTGTACGCCGCGGCATACTAATGCCAAGTGGCTGGCTGGCGGGCAGACGGCCGCGGTCGTCTCCGGCGCCTACTGTCTCTCGTCCAATCACGCGGGCCGGGCGGGCGGAGTCGAACTGGGCGGCGCGGGCTGGCTCTGCGACCCCGATGGCGCAGTCCTGACCAGGACCTGCGACGACAAGCCTTTTGTTTCGCTCGAGCTGGACCTGGGCGCGGCGGAACGGACCAAGTCCACCTACCCCCGCTACGTGGACGACAGCCCGCTATAGGCTGGGATTTCGCTATACAATCCCGCTAGCCCTCTGCTACCATATCGCTAGAGCGAGCTCAAAGCATCCAGACTCGATATGCCTGAAAAATATTTGATTGTCGGCTTGGGGAATCCAGGCACCAAATACGAATCGACGCGCCACAATGTTGGCTTTGCCGTTATCGACGAACTCGCGCGTCGCTATAGCCTGGGCTCGGGTCGAACGGTCAAACGCGCGCAGACCTGGGACGGCCGTATCGGCGCAAAGCGCGTCAAGTTGGCCAAGCCGCTTACGTTTATGAATCGCAGTGGCGAGTCCCTGCGCCAGTTGACCGATTACTTCGATCTCGCGCTCGATAACTTGCTGGTCATCCACGACGATCTGGATACGCCCTTCGGCAGCCTGCGACTGCGCTGGAATGGAGGGCACGGCGGGCAAAATGGGCTGCGCAGCATCGTGCGGCATCTCGGCAGCAGCGACTTCGCGCGCTTGCGCTTCGGCATCGGTCGTCCGCCGGGACGGATGAATCCGGTCGATTATGTCTTGCAGACCTTCAGAGGCGACGAGGCGATACGCGCGGATGAATTAACAGCGCGGGCTGCGGACGCTATTGAGGTCTGGTTGAGCGACGGGCTGGACCGGGCGATGACGCTTTTCAATGGTGATGCGGCGGGCGCCGGCAAGCGAGACAGCAAGCCCGATCTCCGCGAGCAGCTACTTGTCTTTCAGCGCGCGCATGAGTTGGCGCCGGCGGACCCCAAGCCGCTGACGAAGCTCATCGCGCTGCAGAAGAAATTCGGGCAAATCGACGAGGCCGTCGCCAATCATCTCAAATTGGCGCGGCTTTACGAAGCGAGCGAGCATGGCAAGCTCGCCATCGCGGAGAAAACCAAAGCGGTGACGATACACCCGAACTTGGTCGAGGCGCAGCGGGAAATCGCTGAGTGGCATCTGGCGCAAGAGAATCGCAAAAAAGCGGTCAGCCGCTATCTGATTTTGGCGAGGCATCTGCGCGACAGCGGCGATGTCGAGGCTTCCGCCGATGTGGTGGACCTGGCGCTGGCGATCAATCCGCAGCATCCAAAAGCGCTGGACATGAGCCGATCTCTGCAAGAAGCGATTGTATCGAATACCTTAGAGTGAGGAAGCAAGCTATGCCAGTCATCGCGCCGGAATTGGTGGGTATGTCGGCCGAACGTCTCAAGAATATCGGTCTCAAGCTGCAGCAATATGTCGACGAAAAGCGGGCAGCGGGCTTTGTCACACTGGTCGCGCGCGACTCGGAAGTCGTGCATTTCCAAGCCTGCGGCTACCGCGATGCCGAGCGGCGCCTGCCCATGGAGCTTGATACTATATTCCGCATCTATAGCATGACCAAGCCGATCACGTCCATCGCCTTGATGATGCTCTATGAGCAAGGCAAGTTCCAACTGGTTGAGCCGGTCAGCCGCTACATTCCCGCCTTCGGCAATACGAAAGTTCTGGTCGGGCAGGGCTACACGGGTCCGCAGTTGGCGCCGCAGAATCCGCCGATGACCATCCATCACTTGTTGACGCATACCGCCGGCTTGAGTTATGGCTTCTTCTACGATACGCCAATTGACGAAATGTATCGCGATTCCCTGTATCGCAGCGAGACCGCTTCGCTGGAAGAGAAGATGCTCGCCATCGCGGAGTTGCCGCTGCGCTTCCAGCCCGGCAGCGCCTGGAATTACAGCGTCGCCACCGATGTCTGCGGCTATCTGGTGCAGCTGCTGGCCGATATGCCCTTTGAAGACTTCCTGGCTGAACGGATTTTTGAGCCGCTGGGCATGGTGGACACCGCTTTTCACGTAGCGGCTGACAAGCTGGATCGTTTCGCCAAGCTCTATCGTCACGATGTACAGACCGGGGCGTTCAGCGAATACGAGGGCGCGCCGCATATTCCCTGGCACGACTATACCAAGCCGGCCAGCGCGCCATCGGGCGGCGGCGGTTTGGTCTCCACCATGTCTGACTACTGGCAATTCGCCAACATGCTGCTAGATGAAGGCGAGCTTGAGGATGCCCGCATCATCGGCCGGAAAACGCTGGAGTTCATGACGCGCAACCACCTCAAGAGCGAATTGCTGCCCATGGCCATCGGCCTCGCTGCGATACCCGGGCGCGGCTTCGGCTTGGGATTCGATGTGGTCATGGACGCGGCGCAAACCGGCGTGATCAATTCGGAAGGCAATTTTGGCTGGAGCGGCGCGGCAGCCACCAACTTCTGGGTTGATCCGCAAGAGCAGTTGGCGGGCATCATCATGACGCAACTGATGGACAATATGCTGCCCTTCCAGGCGGACTTCCGCGCGCTGACCTATCAGGCGCTGATAGACTAGGGACCGTCAATCGCCGGGATCAAGTCGTCCCACAAAAACTGATATGATTCGGCTTCTTCAGCGTAATCGCGCGGATTGTTGCTGAAACTATGCGTGGTAACCATCACCAGTTCCAGCTCGGGGATGACATGCAAAATTTGGCCGGCGGCGCCCAAGGCGGAAACCATGTCATAGGCGGCGATGCGATTTAACCACCAATAATAGCCGTAGCCGGCGTAGTCATTGCCGATTTCGACTTGCGGAGACGTTGACGCCACCACCCACCAGCCGGGCACAACTTGCTCTCCCTGCCAGCTGCCTTCCTGCAGAAACAACTGCCCAAAGCGCGCCAGCTCGCGCGCCGTCATGCTGAGGCTGTGGCCGCCGGTGAAGTAACCCTTGGGGTCGACGCCCCAGAATTCCGCTTCGATGCCCAGCGGCTCAAACAGGTAGCGATGGGCGAATTCACAGGCGCTCATGCCGGTGGCTTCGGCCAATACCGCCGACATCAAGTGCGATACGCCGGTGCTGTAGTGGAATAGCGTACCAGGATCGCTGCTGAGAGGCAGGCTCAGGATATCAGCCACCCAGTCGGGGCTGCGATTGAGCAAACGCTCGCTCTGGTTCTCTTTCCAGTCCAGGCCGTGCGTCATAGTCAGCAGGTGGCGCAGGCGCAGCTCCAGCAGCCGAGGATCGGCGACATCAGCAAAGTAGTCAGGTAGATAGTCGGCTACGCGATCGTCCACGGTCATGAAAAATTCCTGGTCAAAGGCGATACCCACGAGCGCCGACAAAACACTCTTGGATACGCTGGCGATGTTATTGCTGTCCGCTGCCCGGCTGCCGTTATAGTACTGCTCGTAGACGATATGCCCATGACGCATCAAAATCAGCGACTGCCTGGTCGGCGAATCCGCCAAGCGCGCCAGGCCATCAGCGGCAATCGCGGGATTAATGCCCTGCTCGCTCATGCTGGACACTCGCCACAAGTCGTCGTCAGTCAGGTCCTCCGGCGCGTTGCCCCGCTGATAGAAGCGCCGCTGCTGACGACGGTTTTCCAGATCGCAGGCCGCGGGCAGGTCATCTTGCGCTTTAGCGCTGGCTGGACCCAGGAGACAGGCCCATGTTGCAAGACAGATTAAGAGGGTCTGGCCTAATACCTTGGCCATTTGGCTATCGCTTCAACCTCCGTGGATCGCCCCGCCGAATGCGCCCAGCCTAACACATTTTGGGAGGCTTTTCAGTCTGACAATCCCCGTGAATCAGCAAAATACTGATAACAAACGGTATTGGGGCGAGCCATCGACTCGCCCGTAGGAAGTGGCGGGAGGCGATTTCGGGCGGCGTGATTAATCGTCCCAACAATTTCGGAGTGAGCGCATCCGGGGAGTGAGGACGCCAATATATTGGCCAAGTCTACCTGTCGCATAGTAGAACAATCGCACCAGAATCAGTTTATGTCGATTGCAACATAATTCCAGCGATTTGTAGGAGCGACTCGGTGAGTCGCCCACAAAATTTGCTTGGACATCGCGGACGTTTCGGCGCTGCGCGTAGACACAGCAGGTCAAACACCCCTACATCACCACCTTTTACGCGTATCCGCGAAAAACTCTGTGCCCTCTGTGTACTCGGTGGTTAAAATATTCTGGCGCGATTGCTCTGCTCCCTATAGCCTGGCGTCTAGTTGCTGGAAACGCCGTCTGCTATACTGATGCGTTGCTGCCTGTGAAGAGAGCATGGACACGATGTCGCTTCAGCTTACCGGCTTGCTGGATGTACTGCGTCAGTCTCAAAGCTACCAGGATTTGCTGGACCAGTTGCGCCGGCGCGAGTCGCGAGTGGGCTACAACGTCCTGCGCTCGGCGCGGCCCTTTCTGCTGGCAGCCCTGGCGCAGGACTGGAACGAGCCAATCCTGTATCTAACTTCGGCAGCGCGCCGGGCTTACAACATCAGCGAGCAGCTGCCGATATGGCTGCCAGAAGGGCAGCGTCTGTATCGATTCGCCGAGCCATCGGCGCTCTTCTACGATCGCGCGGCCTGGGATCTCAGCGTGATTCGCAGTCGAATCGCGACCCTGTCCGCGCTGTCCTACTCAGCGGACGGCTGCGGGCCGATCGTGGTCGCATCGGCGCGAGCGCTGCTGCAGAAGACCCTGCCGCCCGAGCAGTTTCGCGGCGCCGCAATTGAATTGGCGCGTGGCGAGCGACACGGCATGGAGCAGCTTATCTTGCGCTGGATCGGCATGGGCTACGAGCCGGCCGCGCTCGTGATTGAGCCGGGCAGCTTCAGCAGACGCGGCGGCATCCTCGACATATTTCCGCTCGCCAGCGAGTACCCGCTGCGGATTGAGTTCTTCGATGATGAAATCGAGAGCCTGCGGCGCTTTGACCCGGCCAGCCAGCGCAGTATCCGGCGGGTGGAGAGAGCGCGAATCGTGCCAGCCCGCGAAGCCCTGCCAGCGCGTACGGCTGCCGTTGGCGCGCGGCTGCAAGCATGGGCCAAAGCATCGGCAGAGGATCCGGCCGATGTTTCCAGCATCAGCGCCGATATTGAGTCGCTCTCGCAAGGCAGCGCATTCCCCTGCCTGGAACATTACCTGCCCTACCTGTATGACGCGCCAGCCAGCCTGCTGGATTATGTAGCGGAGGACGCGCTTATCCTGATCGAAGACGCGCATTTCGTCGCCGAGGCGGCTCTCGAGATCGCTGAACAGGCCGAAGTCAACCGCGCCGAAGCCGAGCCTGCCTTACAGGTGGCGCCCGATCATCCACAACCGTTCCTCGCCTGGGAAGAGATTCAGCAAGCGCTGGATAAGCGCGCCGGCGCGGCGCTCAGCAGCTACCGCGGCCGGGCGGCTTTTGAGCCGGGCGAGCGCTTCGGCGGGCAACTGCGCCCCCTGCTCAGGCAAATCCGGCGGCAACTGAACCAGGGCGACAGCTTAGTCGTCATCACCGAGCAAGTAGAGCGCTTGGAAAACCTGTGGTACGAGCAAGACGCCTCGACCTATATTCCGACCGTGACCAGCATCGACGCGGCGCCCGCCCCGGGCAGCCTGTGTTTCATACGAGGCGCCGCCGCCGAAGGCTGGTCGCTGAAAGGCGCGGCTGGAACGCTGCGCTTTGTCACTGACGCTGAGATATTCGGTTGGACGCGCCCTGAGCCGCGACGCCGTCACGAGCCAAGCGGAGGCCGCCGCAGCAAAGTAACCGACTCGACCTATACCGACTGGCATGAAGGCGCCTACGTGGTCCATGTCGATTACGGCATCGGCAAATTCGTAGGTATGCGCCACCGCACGGTCAATACAACTGAGCGCGAGTATCTGCTGGTGGAGTATCAGGGCGCTGACACAATTTATGTGCCCATTCATCAAGCAGATAGACTGTCGCGCTATGTCGGGGCGGATGACAAAGCGCCCAAACTTAATCAGCTGGGCAAAGCCGATCAATGGGCAAAAGCGCGAGACAAAGCGCGCCGCAATGCCGAAGAAGAAGCCCGCGAGCTCCTGGCTATCTACAGCAAACGCGCGACCGCGCTGGGCCATGCCTTCAGCGGCGACACGGCTTGGCAGCACGAGATGGAAGCCGGCTTCCCCTTCATCGAGACGGAAGATCAACTGCGCGTCATTCAAGAAGTCAAAGCCGATATGCACGACCGCAAGCCGATGGACCGGCTGATCTGCGGCGATGTCGGCTTCGGCAAGACCGAGGTCGCCCTGCGCGCCGCCTTCAAGGCTGTGCAAGATGGCATGCAGGTGGCGGTTCTCGTGCCGACCACCGTGCTGGCTCAACAGCATTACGAGATTTTCAAAGCGCGCCTGTCGGCTTTTCCGGTCGAGATTGAGATGATGTCGCGCTTCCGCAACAAAGCGCAGCAGACGCGGATCGTGGAGCGGCTGGCTTCGGGCGAGGTGGATATCATCGTGGGCACGCATCGTCTGCTCTCGGGAGATATCCGTTTCAAGCGCCTGGGCTTGATGATCATCGACGAAGAGCAGCGCTTCGGCGTCAAGCACAAGGAACACTTTAAGAAACTGCGCGCGCGCATCGACATACTGACGTTGACGGCCACGCCGATCCCGCGCACGCTCTACTTGAGCCTGAGCGGCATACGCGATATCAGCATGATTCAGACGCCCCCGGAAGAACGGCTGCCGGTCATAACGCAGGTGGGCGCCTGGGACGACAAGCTGAGCCGCCGCGCCATCATGCGCGAAATCGAGCGCGGCGGGCAAATCTTTGTCGTACACAATCGCGTCAAGACGATCCACATGATTCGCAACAAGATCGAGCGCATCGCGCCCGAAGCCTCAATGGCCGTGGCCCACGGTCAGATGAGCCCGCGGGCTCTGGAAACAGTGATGGCCGAATTCTCGCGCGGGGAATACGACATTCTTATTTCGACTTCAATAATCGAAAACGGCATCGACATGCCGCGCGTCAATACGCTGATTGTTGACCGGGCCGATTTCTTCGGCGTGTCGCAACTGTATCAACTGCGCGGCCGCGTGGGACGCTCGGCGCAGCAAGCCTACGCTTACTTCTTCCACGATCGCGGTACGTTGACGGAGGAAGCGCGCACGCGCCTGGAAACACTGGCTGAAAATACGCAGCTCGGCGCCGGTTTCCAGGTCGCCATCCGCGATCTCGAGTTGCGCGGCAGCGGCGACATCCTCAGCATGCGGCAGTCCGGGCACATCGCCAGTGTTGGGATGCACCTGTACACGGAGATGCTGCAGCAAGCGGTTAAGGACCAGCGAGGCGGCCCGAAACCAGAGAGCGCCGAAGTCGCGCCGGCTTCAGCGCGGGAGCGAATTATCATTGATCTGCCGCTGCCGGCTTATTTGCCAACCGACTGGATCCCCGAGATGGCGCTGCGCCTGCAGCTGTATCGCCGCATCGGCAACATCACGCAACCGGACGAGGTCGATGCCATGCGCCTGGAGCTGGTTGATCGCTTCGGTCCGCTGCCCGCCGCCGTAGAAGGATTGCTGTATCAGATCAGGGTGAAGGTGCTGGCGCTAGCCGTGCGCGCCAGCCATGTTCGCCTGCCGCGGGATCAAGTGCTGATTAAACTGCCCTACCTGGCCACGGTCAGGCGGGAGCTGCTGGCATTAACCCTGGGCCAGGATGTTGAGGTCACCCGGACGGAAGTGCGCTTCCCGGCGGTTGAGGGGCGATGGCAAGCTCGGCTGCTGGAAGTTCTTGAGCAATTGCAGTACAAGGTGCATGTGAAGAGCGCCGCGAACCAGGCTGGCTAGCGATGCGGGTACGCCCGGACGGCGTCGCAATCGGAAACGGCGTATCCCTCCGCACACTGCGCGATTCAGCAGGTTAAGCGCGCTGCCTGACCATTAGTTTCACCGAACCACATCCGCGAATGCGCCGCCGGTCACCTGCTGCAGGGTGTCCAGGCCTATCGGAAAAATCGCATTGGCGGCGCCGCCGGCGGCATAAACCATATCAAAGCGCCGCAGCGATTCATCAAGGTAGACCGCGAGGCCCTCTCCCCGATGCGCGATTGGCGGGACGGCGCCCGGCGCATAGCCCAGCCAGGAAATACACTGCTCGGCGGTCATCAGGCGTACTTTTTTGCGCCCGACCGCGAAGAGCGCCGCCAGTTTTCGTTCATCAATCGCTTGGTCGCCGCTGGTCAAGACCAACGCCGGCGTCGATTTGTCGATCATGAAGCCCAGGCTCTTCACGATCTGGCCCAATTCGCAGCCGATGTTTTCCGCCGCTTGCTGCGCGGTAGCCGTAGGCCTGTCAAATTCGAGCACTTCAATATCCAGCTGTAAATCTCGCAGCGCCAGCCTTACATCCCTAACACCGAGGACTTGCATAATCATTTCCTTGTTGGCTACAATCGGTATTGATGATTGTAGACCTTACGATCGGCAGAGCAACGGCGGGATGTGGGAGAATCTTCATGCAAGTGGATGTTCAGAGCTTTGACAAACTGGGATACGTCACCGTTTCCGGCATGTTTAACGATGATGAGGTAGCGAACTATCGCAAGCACTATATGGATATGCGCGCCGCGGGTGAATATCCGGGCGATTTCGCCGGTGTAGACGCCCAAAGCAGCGACCCGTTGAAGCGCTATCCGCGGCTTATTCACATGCACCGCTGGGACAAGATCAGCCTCGACTGGATGCTGCACGGGCGCATCGGCAGCGCATTTCGTCAATTGCTGGGAAAAGAGCCACTGGCTGTGCAAACGATGCTCTACTTCAAGCCAGCCGGCGCGCGCGGCCAGGCTCTGCATCAAGACCAGTATTATTTGCGCGTACAGCCCGGCACCTGCATCGCCGCCTGGATGGCGCTTGACGATTGCGATGAAGAAAACGGCTGCTTGCAGGTGGTGCCCGGCAGCCACAATTTGCCGCTATTGTGCCCGGTTGACGCCGATACCAGCGAGAGTTTCACCGATGTCACTGTGCCGCTTTCAGCGGATATGCAGCCGGAGCCGGTAATTATGAAAGCCGGTGATGTCTTCTTTTTCAACGGCCAGGTGATCCATGGCAGTTTCCCCAATACATCGGATTCCCGCTTTCGCCGCGCTTTGATCGGCCACTACATTGACGCTGACGCTGACCAGGTGGCGCGTTACTACCACCCGGTAATGCGCTTTGATGGTTCGGTCGTCGAACTTGATGTCGCGGAAGGCGGCGGTCAGTGTGGCCTGTGGGTGGATGAGGACGGCCAGGAAGTCCTGGAAATGAGCGGTCAGTTTGCTTAGTCGGCGTAAGTGATGCCGCCAGCCCGCTCGAAGTGAGAGCTCGGTTCAGCCAGTTCAGCATCGGTGTGACGCTTTGGCAGCGCGGCCAGCAAAATGCGGCGTCCGCCGGCTTCGACAAAATAGGTATGCAAGGCTTGGTCAGGTTCAAACTTGAGGCGGCCGGAGACCCGGTGGTCGAAGCGGATGCTTTCGCCCGATTTGCTGGCGAGCGTCGTCTTGCGCCACAGCTTCCAGCGAGATCCCAAGCCATCGGTGTAGAGTACGCGGTAACACAGCTTGACGCGGGCGAAGCGCCAGGCGCGCATGGCCATGGTCAATACAAAAGCCCCGATCAGCGCGATGACAATCAGCCGGCCTGCCGGTCCATAACGCCCGGCGATTAGTATCAGCGGCACGGATAAAAGCAGCAGGGTCGTCAGCGGCTCGGTGATCAACTGCAGCCATTGGCGCGACGACAGTCTGCCGTCGCGGTTGCGCTTGAGATCCATGCGCGTTTCGCGTGAAAGTTTCTCGCTGGTGTACATACCGTTCATTTTATCCCGCTTCGCGGACGATGCTAGTATCGATTCGATTGCGCGGCCGCCACTGCAACACGATGACGCTGCCGATAATCAAGGCGGCGCCGAGCCATTGAATAGCCAGTATTACTTCGGCGAGGATCAGCATGGAAACGATCATCGACAAGATCGGCTCGACCGTGCTAATCAGCGAAGTCTGAGCCGCGCCGATGCGCTGAATCGCCAGGTTAATGGCGAAGATCGGCAACACGGTGCCGAGGGCGGCGATGCCGACGAGCATGAGCAGCGACAGCGCGTTCTGCGGCATTTGCAGCCCGCGCAGGGGGATCAGCAGCAGGAGCACAGCCAATGTGCCGACCATCATCCAGGCGCTGGCGCCGGATACGTCGGCCACGCCGTTCAAGGATCGCTTGGCCAGCAGATAATAGACCGCGACGATAAACGCGTTGAAAAGCGCCAAAGCCAAGCCGATCGAATCAATGTTTTCGCCGAGCATGAGATTCGGCACAGTCAGCACAATGCCGGATAGCGCCATAGCCAGCGCCAGCCAGGCTAGCGGTCGAATCCGCTCGCCCAGCAGCGTCGACAGCAGGACCACCATGGCCGGATAAGAATAAAAGAGCGCGATATAAGTGCTGCCCGGCAAGCGCTCCAGGGCGAAGAACGCCGCCAGCACAGCTGCTGATATCACGATGCCGATGGCCAGCATTGGGCCGATGGGGGCGTCGCTTTTGCGCGTTGAGGCGGCTCGACGCCGGCTGATGAGGTCCAGCCCCAACATCATCGGCACAGCGATCACAAAACGCCAGATAGCAATGTCAAAGGGCTCGAATGACGAGTGCAGATAGGTGGTCTTTACCAAAGTCGGCATGACAGCGAAACCGGCGGCAGCCAAGAGCACCCACAATACACCTTCGCGCTCTTTACGCGACATGGAGTCTCATGCCAAGCGCGCCCAGCTTCAACATAACAGGCTGCCTGTCTGAAGTTCGTGGGCTACAAGCGGCCTCAAGCGATGCTCACCATACTGACCAGGTTGGTCGCCAGGGGGTAGAAGACGCCAAAGACCAGTGTGCCGGCAAGCGCGATATTGATCGCCCAGCGGACGTAGCGCGTCTCCAGCGCCGGTATCAGCTCGCCCGCGCTGTCGCGCAGGTACATATTCACCACGACGCGGATGTAATAAAAGGCGCTCACCACGCTGGTCAGCACGCCAACCACAGCCAAGCCGAAGAGCCCGGCCTGCACGGCAGCGGAGAAAATCATGAATTTGCCGACGAAGCCAGCTGTCAAGGGTACACCGGTGAGGCTGAGCATGAATACGGTCATCGCCATGGCCATGAGTGGGCGCGACTGCGCCAAGCCATTGAGGTCGTCGATATTGCCGCCGCTGCCGTCGGCTTTCTCGATCGCCATGACAACCGCAAAGGCGCCCAGATTGGTAAACATATAAGCCATCATGTAGACTAGCGCGCCCTGCGTGGCGGCGTCGATGACATTGGCGCTGCCGGCAGCCGCCACAGCCACCATTATGTAGCCGGCGTGCGCGATGGACGAATAAGCCAACATGCGCTTGAGATTACGCTGTGAGATGGCGACAAAGTTGCCCAGCACCAGGGTGAGAATGGCGATGATGGTGGCGGTCGCCTGCCAAGCGGCGGCATCGCCATCAGCAAGCGCCAGGACGGAAAGTCCACTAATCAGGATGCGCAGCAGCGCCGCGAAACCGCCGATCTTGGCGGTCACGCTCATGAAGGCGGTGACGGGAGTTGGCGCGCCTTCGTAGACATCAGGCGTCCACATATGGAAGGGCACGACGGCCACTTTGAAGCCCAAGCCGACGATCAGCATAGCCGCGCCGACCAGCAAGTAAAACGTCGCCGACGTAGCCGCCCCCACAATGCTGCCGGCTGCCGCGAAGATTTGCGGGATGCTGGTGCTTCCAGTGGCGCCGTAGACCAGAGCCGCGCCGAATACCAGAAATGCGCTGGAGAAGGCGCCCAGTATGAAGTATTTCATGCCGCTCTCTTCGGATTTGAGCGCCAGGTCGCTGCCGTCATTCTTGATTGAACGGAAAGCCGCCAGGATATACAGCGGGATGCTCAGCAATTCCAGCGCCACAAAGACGATGATGAGGTCATTGGCGCCAACCATGAACATGGCGCCGGCGGAAGAAATCAGCGCCAGAATGTAATACTCGCCGCGGTGAATCTCGGCGCGGTTGAGATAGTCCCAACTCATCAGGACGGCGACCAGGGTGGCCACCAGTATCACCGCGTTTAGGAAGCCGGTGAAGGCATCGGCCACAAACATGCCGTAGAGCGCGACCTGTTCGCCGGCAGCCGGCGAATAGACAAAGACATTCGACAGGAAGCTGAGGCCCAAGCCCAGGCATGCCAGCAGCGGCGTCCAATGCTGACGCTCCTCGCCCGCGAACAAATCCGCCAGGACCAGAATCAGGGTCCAGGTCAGCAGCAGTGTGGCGGGCAGCGTGGACGCCAAGTTGGATTGCGCGAGGAATTCCGCGATTGTCGGCGGCTCAAACATGTTTTCTCCTAGCGAACAAACATCGCCACGATCTTATCCACGGAAACATCCAGCATGTTAAAAAATACGATCGGCTGCAAGCCCATCCAGAAGACCATGATGATGATGGGGATGTAAGCCGCCTTCTCGTACCAGGTCAGCGTATAGCCGTCTTCGTTCGCCAGTGGATTCTTGACTTCGCCCATGAATACGTGCTGGAACATCTTCAGCAGATACACCGCCGCCAGGATTACGCCCAGGGTGGCGAAGAGCGTAAAAGCGAAACCGAGGTAGTCGCTGCCCAGCGAGCCCAGCAATATGGTGAACTCGCCGATGAAGCCGTTGAGGCCCGGCAAGCCCATGCTGCTCAGCGAAATGACCAGGCTGATCGCCCCGAATAGCGGCATGACCTTCCAGATGCCGCCGTAGGCAGCCATCTCCTTGGTGTGCCAGCGCTCGTAAAGCATGCCGACAATCAAGAAGAGACCACCGGTGCTGATGCCGTGGTTGACCATTTGCAGGGTCGCGCCTTGCAAGCCCTGCGCGTTAAGCGCGAAGATGCCGACGACCACAAAGCCGAGATGGCTGACGGAGGAATAGGCTACCAGCTTCTTGACGTTGTCCTGCGCGTAGCTGACCCAGGCGCCGTAGATGATGCCCACCACGCCCAGGAAAGCGATCGTCGGGGCCCAGGCCACGGTCGCCTCGGGGAAGAGATTCAGATTGAAGCGCACAATGCCGTAGGTGCCCATCTTCAGCAGCACCCCGGCCAAAATCACCGAGCCGGCGGTGGGCGCCTGCACATGAGCGTCCGGCAGCCAGCTATGGAAGGGGAAGATCGGCACTTTGATAGCGAAAGCCACCAAAAATCCCAGGAAGAGGAAACTCTCGACCGAATTAAGCAGGAAGCCCGACTCCTCGCCCTCGCCATCCGGACCTGGCGCGTCCCAGTAGGTGCCGGCGCCGTCGAAGGTCTGTACGCGCTCAATCACGCCGATATCGCCGCCGGCGCTGTAGGTGCTGAAGGTGCCGGAGCGATTGCCGACGTAGAGAATGGCGATCAGCATCAGAATCGAACCGGCCATGGTGTAGAGGAAGAATTTGACGGCGGCGTAGATGCGGTCTTCCGAACCCCAGATGCCGATGAGGAAATACATCGGCACCAATGTCACTTCCCAGAAGACGTAGAAAATGATCAAGTCATGCACGACAAAGACGCCGATCATCGACCATTCGAGCAGCATCAAGAAGATGTAATAAAGTTTCTCGCGGCCGCGCTCCTCGAAGATGTGGCTGCCGAATGATCCCAGGATGGCGATTGGCATGATGAAGGTCGTCAAGAGGACCAGCAGCATACTGATGCCGTCCACGCCGACGAAGTAACTGACGTTGATGACCGACTCGCCCAGCGTGACCTCAGCCCAGGTATTGCGCTGCGCCATTTGCAGCTCGGCGACGCTCGGATCAAAGTTGATCCACATGAGCACGGACGCGACAAAGGTCACGATGCTCGTAGCGAAGGCCACCCACTTCAAGCTGTTCTTATGTATCTCGCCATTCATGAAGAGCAAGACGACCAGGCCAGCAATTGGCAGGAACAGGGTGATGGTAGTAAGCGAGAGTCCAGTTACGTCCATAGGACAGTGTTCTCCTTAAGTGGCGCTTTGAAGAAGCAGGGTCTGTATGAATGGCGTGAGCATGAGCAGGATAACGGCGACCACACCGATAAAGATCACCACCGCGTACATACGCACGTAGCCGGTCTGTGAGCGGCGCATCCAGTCGGCTGCGCGCTGCACGAAGACGCCGACGCCGTTGACTGTGCCGTCGACGATGCCCAGGTCAATCGGCTTGCTAAGAATCTCGGCGATACTGTCGAAGCCGCGCTTGATGATGCGGTCGTGGAAATAATCGTGCAAGAAATCCCAATCGATGCGATCGGCCAGAAAGCTCGCCAAACGATTGAAGGGCGCTTCAATAAAAGCGGTGTAAGCCTCGTCCCAGTACAGGCGGGCGTTGGCCAGCTTGAATAGACCGCGGGCTGGCGCCTGCGTCTCGAGTTGATCGCGATTGCCGCTGGCCAGGCCTTTGCCCTTGTAGACGCGATTAGCCGCGAAAATCGAGGCGATGCCCAGCGCCAGGGCGATGCCGGCGATGAGCAGGTTGAAATCAAGCGTGTGCCCGCGCGATACGCTGATCAGGCTGTGCTCCAGGAAGTGCTTGAATTCGTAGGGATGATAGATGCCGTCGAATATCGGCGTGGCTTTGGGCACGTTGATGAAGCCGATGATGCAGGTGAAGATGGCCAGAATAATCAGCGGCAGCAGCATAGCGCCATTGCTTTCCGGAGCTTGCTCAGCAGCTTCGCTGCGCGGTTTGTCAAAAAAGACCAGCACCACCTGCCGCCACATGTAGAAAGCGGTGAAAGCCGCAGCTATCAGCAGCACGCCAAAGGCAATGAAGCCGCTGGTTGTGTTTGCCACCAGGCCTTCATACCAGGCGTCGGCCAGGATTTCGTCTTTAGACCAGAAGCCGGCGAAGGGGAAGATGCCAGCCAAGCCCAAGGTCCCAATCAGATAGGTGAGATAGGTAATGGGCATGCGTTTGCGCAAGCCGCCCATATTGCGCATATCCTGCGGATCGAAGTCTTCTTCGTCGTGGCCGTCTTCATGGTCGCCGCCATGACTATGCTCATGCGCGTGATGATGGCCGTGCTCGACGCCGTGAATCACCGAGCCGCTGCCGAGGAAGAGCAGCGCCTTGAAGACCGCATGGGTGACCAAGTGAAACATGGCCGCTACATAAGCGCCGATGCCCACCGCCGCCACCATAAAGCCAAGTTGCGATATAGTCGAATAAGCCAGTACGCGCTTGATATCCCACTGGCCAAGGGCGATATAGCCGGCGACGATGGCTGTGCCGGCGCCGACCAGCGTGATGATGAGGCCCAGTACGTAGCCGGCGTGGTTGAGCTCCCACAAGAAGACATTGGAGCGCGCCATAAGATACACGCCCGCGGTCACCATAGTCGCGGCGTGAATCAGCGCGCTGACCGGCGTGGGGCCAGCCATGGCGTCTGGCAGCCAGACGAACAGCGGAATCTGCGCTGATTTGCCGGTGACGCCCAGCAGCATGAACAGCCCGATCAGGAAAATCACATCCTCGAAGTCCATTTGGAAGCCGCCGAAGTCGACGACTTCGCCCGTGCCAAAACGCTCCGAAGTCTGGCCGAATACGCCCAGCAGATCCGTATCGAAGCGCTGGTTGTCACAGTACAGCGCGCGAATGTCGCTGGCCAGCGGGTTGGGCGCCGCGTGGCCGTCGTCTTCAGCGTGGTCGTCGTCAGCGTGGGCATCAGCCGGGATACATTTGGCTTTCGCGCCGTGGTCGTCTTCCGCGGTTTCTGTATCGGCCTCATCGTGGTGCTCCAGCAAGCCGTTGTGTTCGCGCCAATGGACGAGATACTTGGCTTCGGTGTTGGGCAGCTCGCCCGCTTTGTAGAAATCAAGCGTTCCAAAGGTCCAAAATGCCAGGAACATAGCCATGAGCAAGCCGAAGTCGCCAACGCGATTGACGATGAAAGCTTTGCGCGCGGCGTTGCTGTTCTTCCAGCCCTCGGGGGCTTTCTTGTCCCACCAGAAACCAATCAGCAGGAAGGAACAGAGGCCGACGCCCTCCCAGCCGACGAAGAGCATCAAGAAGTTATTGGCTGTCACCAGTGTCAGCATAAAAGCCAGGAACATATTGAGGTAGGCGAAAAAGCGCGGATACCACTTGTCGCCGCGCATATACCCGCGGGCGTAAAGATGGATCAGCGAGCCGACGCCGGTGACCACCAGCATCATAGTCACGCTGAGCGAATCGACGCGCATCTGCCAGGAGATCTCCAGGCCGATGGACTCAATCCGCAGCCAACCATCCAGGAAGGGCGGATTGACCACCGCGGCCGCGCCGTTGGCGCCGGTCACCCAAGTCAGAAGCAGCAATGAGATGATGAAGGCGAAGATTGAAGCGAAGCAGCCGATATAACCCGACCACTTCTCCTCCAGGCGCGCGCCGAAGAAGAAATTGATGATGGCCCCGAGCGCTGGCGCAAATATCACCAAGGGTACTAAGAGTGGCAGATTTTCCATTTGCTAGCGCCTCTTCCGACGGCAATAAGTTACCCCTGCATTTGCTGCAGGTCGTCAATATTGATGCTCTGGCGTTCTCGGAAAATATTCACGATCAGCGCCAGGCCGACCGCGACTTCGGCCGCGGCCACAGTCATGACAAAGAAGACAAAGACGTGGCCGTTGACCTGGCCCCATTCCCGTGCAAAAGCCACCAGCGCCAGATTGGCTGAATTAAGCATCAGTTCCACGGACATGAAGAGCAGAATGGCGTTGCGCCGCATCAGCACGCCCAGAGCGCCCATCAGGAACAGAACCATGCTGAGTACGATGTAGGGCTCGGCGCCGATCGGGTTCATTTTGCACTCTCTCCTGCGGCTAGTCGCCGGCCGGGTCGTCGGCGCCGCCGGTCAACTTGGCGCGGTAATCGCCGCTTAAGACATTGGAACCAGTCTGCTGCGAGATTACGCTGACCAGCGGGCGATTCACCCGCCTGCGCCGATTGACGCGCCGCCGTTCGGCTTGCGCCAAGGCGTCGGGGCGCGCCAGCACGATCACGCCGATCAGCGCCACCAGCAGCAACATACCCACCAGCATCACCGGCAGCACGTATTCGATGAACAGTACCTGCCCCACCGCTTCGGGGCTGCCAAAAGCCGGCGCGCCGATAGTGTTGAAGACGGCGGCTCGGTAGCTGGATTGGCTGCCAGGCACACCCGGCTCGCGCACCAGTACGCGAGTTTCGATCATGCCGCGCTCGGCTTCGTATGCGGCCAGCGTCCGCAGCACATTCTGATCCTCGTCTACCAAAGCCAGGTTGTAGGACCCGGCTTCCAGTTCGAGGCTGATATGCTCGCCGGCGGGCAACTGTTCAATGAGCGCGCGATGCGGAATCAGCGAGCCGCAGGCGCTGTCGTCGCAGAGTGTGCTTCGCGCGCTGTACTGCCCGACATCAACCAGCGAAACCTGCTTGTCAGTCACCGCGTTAAAGAGCGTGAGGCGCATTTTACCCACCGCCGGCGCGCTGATATCGTCTTCCAGCAGGGCGACATCAACCAAGCCGGCCGCATTCTCGAAGAGCAGAATCGAGTGTGCCGAATCAGGCTCCAGAGCGCGCGATTGGCTGTATATCGGCGCGGACTCAAAATCGCGGCCGGCGACGCCAACGATCACCGTATAGTCGCCCGCCGCCACTTCAATGTAGTCGCGCGCGGCTTCGCGGCCATACTCGTAGATGACGCCGTCCAGACGCGTGTCATCGCTTGTTTCGGAGACCGGATCAAGCAAGACATTGCCGCGGACAGTTTCTTGCAGCGTCATGGCGCGGCCCATATCCATGACGGTAAATGTCTGCGCATCGCCGCCGGGGATGGCGTTAATGACGCGAATCCGCGCCTGCGCGTCCGGCTGATGCGTAGTTTCGTCATTCAACATATTAGAAGCCAGCGGGAAGGCGAAGATGATCAGCAGCAGGATAGCCAGAGCCGTGCCGACGAAGCCCAGCCAGCGCATCCGCCCGGAGGTGTCGGTGGTTGTTTCGGCGCCGAGGAGCATGATCACGAAGAGGAATAGCACCATGATGGCGCCGGTATATACCGTGACCTGCACCATAGCCAGGAAAGGCGCGTCCAGCATCAAATACAAGAAAGCGACGCAGCCAAAATTAACGATGAGGAATAAGGCGCTATGTACTGCGTTTTGCCGCGTCAGCATCATGCCGGCCGCCAGCACCGCCACAAAACTCACGACCAGAAACAACCATTCCATACGAGCTAATTCCCAAGATAAAGGCCTTTGCGCACTTTATCACAATTGATTTCGCCATTCAATTTGCAATACTCGCGCCGCCGGTCAAAGCCAGCGGCTACGAAGGATCTTCCATATCCGGGATCGACCGGTCAAACGCGCCCGGCTCGACCTGTTGCGGCGTGGCCGGCGCGCCTTCCTGCGGCGGATCAATCAGCATGTCCTTGACATAGATGGCGTCACGCCGATCGGTGAAAGACATCTGATGTTCGTGACCGAGCTGGATGGCTTCGGTCGGGCAAGCGTCTTCGCAATAGCCGCAGAAAATGCAGCGCAGCATGTTGATCTCATAAGTCTTGGCGTAACGCTCGCCGGGGCTGTAGCGTTCTTCATCAGTGTTCTCCGCCGCCTCGACCCAGATGGCGTCGGCCGGGCAGGCCGCCGCGCACAGCGAGCAGCCGATGCACTTCTCCAGGCCGTTTTCATAGCGGCGCAGATGATGCCGCCCTTTATAGCGGTCCTGGAACTGCTGCACCTCTTCGGGATATTGCACCGTCACCGCATCGTCCATCAGATGCTTCAGGGTGGTGGCAAAACCTTTGACTACGTTCATTAGCCGCAACCTTTAGTCTGCTTGTCTTCAGCCAAAACTTGTTCAAGTCTCGTCAATTGCCGACGGTCTTAATGGCAGTCTCTTCGCGCTGGAGTTCGCGCTCTTCCTCGGGTGTGCGACCGAAGCTGGCCAAGCCTTCCAGCGCGCGCGTCTGGAAGCGGATATGCGCCAGCGGAATGGCGATCAGCATGCCAACCAGGTGCGTCAGCGCCCAGCCCCAGCCGCGGCGCTCGCCGGTGTAGGCCGGGTCATCCTCCAGCGGGATGGCTTCTTCGCTGTCTTGATCGCGGCTGATGCGGCGCAGCGCCCAGGAGCCCAGAATGAGAACAAGCACGAATACCAAGCCGGATACGATAGTATACGCGGTCCCGCCCAGGCTATCGCCGACAACCAGCGCAACAGCCGTCCAGGCGACCGCCAGCAGCCCCAGCGGAATCATCACCTTCCAGCCGAACATCATCAGCCGGTCGTAACGGATGCGCGGCAGTGTGGCGCGAATCCAGATCATGCCACAAAGCACCAGGACCACTTTGAGAATGAAGATGACCGGCGCCAAAATGGGCAAGCCATCCATCGGCCACAGGTGATAACCGCCGAAGAAAACCGCCACCGCCACCAGGCTCACCGCAATCATGCCCAGATATTCCGCCATCATAAACAAGGCGAATTTCATGCCGCTGTATTCGGTCATGTAGCCTTGCGTCAATTCCTGCTCGGCTTCGGTCAAGTCGAAAGGCGCGCGATTGGTCTCGGCCAAAAGCGCGAGCATAAGCACGGCGGCCGCCAGCGGATTCTGGAAGACGAACCAATCCCAGATATTGCGCTGGGCGTCGATGATATCGCCGATGGCCATGCTGCCGACGATCATGACCGGCACAGCCAGCGTCAATGCGAAGCTCAACTCGTAGCTAATCATCTGCGCGGAAGCGCGCAGGGCGCCCAACATGGCGTATTTGTTATCGCTGGACCAGCCGGCCAGCACGACGCCGTAAGTAGCGATGCTGGTGATGGCGATCACCCAGAGAATGCCGACATTGGAATCGATCAAGCCCTGCGGAACCTGGAACCAGACATCACCCAGCGACGGCGCGAACCAGGGCAGCACCAAATCCGGACCCATCGGGATCACCGCGGCGATCATCAGAATCGGAATTACCTTGATCATCGGCGCCAGCCGAAAGACCCACTTATCGGCGCCGGCGGGCATCAAGTCTTCCTTAAACACCAGCTTGACGCCATCGGCGGCCGGCTGCAAAAAGCCCATGGGGCCGACTCGATTGGGTCCCACACGGTGCTGCAAGAATGACAGCAGCCGCCGTTCCAGCAAGGTCGCGTAAGCGAAGCCGGTGACGATGACGAAAGCGAATCCGGCGGCAAAGATGATAGGCCAAAGCGCCGAGCAGCCGGGGTCATCAGCGCATTGCACGACGTTGGTCACGCGCGCTTCCGGGTTGAGCAGCAGCCCGATCGCGCCCTCGCGCCCGTTGAGATTGCCGGCGGCGTCGAAACCGATCCAGGCCGCGATCGCGCTCAAATTGGCGATCACCAGCCCCAGGACTATTATCAGCCCGATCAGCGCGATGACGCCTATGCCAATGCCGATCTTCAGATTTCGGCTCATACTTGTCTTCCTCGTGTATCAGTCCGCAGCGGCAACCGCTACGGATACCCGGCTGACGGTACCGGCGCTTATCGTCAACGGGATCGCCGCGTCCGTCATGTGCCGCGGCAGCGCGACCAGACCTTCGGCAATCTCGTCGCTGATGATCGCGCGCGCGCGCAGCCTTGCTTCACCTGTGCGTATCTCGACGAAATCATTATGAATGATGCCCAGGGCTTGCGCGTCGGCTGAATTCAGCGTCGCGGAAGCCGCCAGGATTCGCGGCTCCATAAGCAAAGAGGGCCGGAAGTTGCGCTGGCGATTGTATAGCCGCGTTACCGGCATAATCAAGAGCTCGCCTTCGCCCGCGCTGACCGCTTCAGGCGCGGCGACCGCGACCGGTTTGAGTTTCTTTTTGCCGTCCGCGAGCGCGGGTATCTGTATGCCAAGCCCGCCTTCATTGGAGTAGGCGGTACCGCCGTAATACAGATCGCGACCGCCGACATCGGGGAATTGCCGCTTAACTTGCCCGAGCGCCTGGTAGCGCATGCCCGCAAACTCGGCGACATGCTTGCTCAGCTCCAGCATGACGGCCGCGGCCGAGGGTTTGAGATGGCTCATGCCCATAGCTTGCCGCAAACTGCCGAAGAGTTTCCAGGCGGGCAAGGTTTGACCCATCGGTCCCTGCGCGGTGTAGAAGCGCTGTACGCGCCGCTCGCCATTAACATAGCTGCCATCGCGCTCGGCAAAGGTCTGGATAGGCAGCGCATAATCCGCCAGCTCCGAAATGCCGTCGTCGAAGAAATTGGCGTAGATGATGGTCTCGACCTGGCTGAGCCAAGCCCGCGCCGCCGGGTCGTCATCAAGCAACTCGGCTTGCGCTACTATCAGCAGCTTGGGTGGATTAGCGGCGATGTCCAGGCTGGCCGCCGGCGAATACCCCAGGTAATGCAGCCCCATGCCGTTGGCACCGGGTATGGGCGAGAGCAGGCCGTTATTGGGCCGCCCGACATGGCCCGTCTCAATCAGGAAGTTTGCCGCCGCCTGCGCCAAAGCCGCGCTGCCAGCGAGCGTGAGCCCTTCCGCGCCGGCTACGATGACCAGATTCTCGGCTTGGCTCAGCCGCTCGGCGATGGCCGGGTGTAATTCCGCCAGGTCTTGCATGACAGCTGCCGCCTCGCCAGCGCGGTAACGGATGGCGTCGCCTGCGACGATTTTGTCGTTGCGCGCGCCTTGCAGGGCGAAGTCTTCCAGGCGTGTATCGCGAGCGTTAGCCACGACCAGGTAGGCGCCGCGATCTTGCGCTTGTTTCAAACGCAGCCGCCATATCGGCACTTCTTCTTCCAGGTCGCTGGCGATCACCAGAATGGCATCGCCTTTGCCCAGCTGGCCCAGGTTGGTCCCGAAGCCGACGCCGGCCCGCGCCACTGACTCAGCGCCGCCATGCGTCGGCGGCCAGGCGCCCATTCGCCCACCCCCGAGGCCTTCCATCAAGCGCCGCAATTCCCACAAATCTTCGTTGGTCATGCCGCTGCCGGCGATGGCTGCTATATCACCGTCGGCATTGCGCAGCATCTCGGCGATATCGGCGATGGCCGCGTCCCAGGACGTGTCGCGCAAAACATCGCCGCTGCGCATCTGTGGTTTTTGCAGGCGGTCGTCGCTGCGGGTGAAGTGATGGCCAAAGCGGGTCTTGTCGCTGATCCAGATCTCGTTGACTTGCTCGTTCTGGCGCGGCATAACTCGCTTGATTTGGGCTTTGCCGCCAAAATCGCGATCCAGCCGCATACTCAAGCTGATATTCTCGCCGGCGGCATCCCAAGGCGAGATGCTGGGCACTTCGTTTAGTTCCCAGGGCCGCGCGCCGAAGCGGAAGTCAGCCGTGGTCAGCGCGCCTACCGGGCAGATGTCGGTGGTGTTGCCGCTGAAATATGTATCAAATCCCGGCTCTGAATGGGTGATAATCTGCAAGCGGCGCCCGCGCTCATGGAATGCCAGGACATCGTCGCCGACGATTTCGTCCTGGAAGCGCACGCAGCGGGCGCATTGAATGCAGCGTTCGCGATCGAGAAAGATCAGGTCGCCCAGCGGGTAGTGTTTTTCCAGCAGTTGCTTGTCTTCAAAATACATGCGCGACGATTGCGGGCCATGACGCATGGTCAGGTTCTGCAGCGGGCATTCGCCGCCTTTGTCGCAGATGGGGCAATCCAGCGGGTGACTGCTGAGCAAGAACTCGAGCACGTCGTTGCGGGCGTCAGTCACTACCTGCGTATTGGTCTTGATATGCATGCCATCGCTAACCACGGTGGTGCAAGCGGTCTGCAGCTTGGGGAAATAGCGAATCTGCGGACTGCCGTCTTCGTTGAGGACCAGCTCGCCGGTGGCGCGATCTCTGGCCGGCGTACCGAGCTCGACCAGGCACATGCGGCACATCCCAACCGGATCCATCTTGGGGTGATAGCAAAAGACCGGGATGTCATTGCCGGCATGCCACTTGGCGGCGTCCACCAGGTTTGACCCGGCAGCTACCTCGTATTCATCCCCGTCGATGTTGATCTTCACCGTGTCGGACATTCCTGCCTCCGCCTGTCAACCACGAGCATTATAGGACGCGGGCTGCTCGCGGCGCTGTATAATTCTCATTCCGTAAGCCGCGCGGTCGCGCATGACCTGCTCCAGGATGCGCCAGGCTTTGGCGTCATCCAGCCTGTCTCCCAGCGCCAGCGCCCGCTCAAAATCTTGCTTGGCGCGGTTATATTCACCCCGCTCCAGCAACAACTCACCACGCAGCACAAGTTGCGTTATGTCATCCGGCGCGTCCACAATCGCCTCGTCCAGCGCGCGCAGGCGCCGGTAAAACTCGCGTTCGCGCGCCAGCGGCGGCTGATAAACCGCGCCCATCACCTGGCTGATCAAGCCGCGCCAATGATTCCTTGGCCGTCCCGTCGCTTGCGTCATCAGGTCCACTAGGCCTGAACATGCTGCGCAAAGTCGTCGGGAAAGTGACGAATGGTGTGAATAATAGGATTGGCGGCGAAATCACCCAGCGCGCAGAGCGTGGCGCCAGCCATATTCTCGGCGACATCGGCGATGCGCTTGACATCTTCCGCGCTACCCCGCCCGTCCAAAATTCGGTCGATCACTTTATCCAGCCAGTAGGTGCCTTCGCGGCAGGGCGTGCACTTGCCGCAACTTTCATGGGCGAAGAATTTGGTAACTTTCGAGGCCACCCAGGTGATATCGACGCTCTCGTCCATGATAATGATCGAGGCCGAGCCGATAATCGTGCCGATGTCGGCCGTGTGTTCGTAGGACATCGGCGTGTCGAGCACTTCGTCGCTCAAGGGCACGATGGGCCCCGAGCCGCCCGACGGCAGCATCGCCTTGAAGGGGCGGTTGTCGTGCAGAGGGCCGCCGGCGTGGTCGAAGAGCAACTCGCGGAAAGTCGCGCCCATGGGCAATTCATAATTGCCCGGCCGCTTGACATGGCCGCTGACGCAGTAGATTTTGGGGCCCGCGCTCTGCTCCGTGCCAATGGCTTTGAAGGCCTCAGCGCCCTCGCGCATGATGAAGGGGACGTTGGCCAGCGTTTCGACATTGTTGACGACCGTGGCTTCCTTATATAGACCGCCACCCTTCTGCGCCGGGAAAGGCGGGCGCACCCGCGGCTGGCCCAGGTAGCCTTCCAGGCTGTTGAGCAAGGCGCTCTCTTCGCCGCAGATGTAAGCGCCGGCGCCAAGATGCGTATACACTTCACAATCGTAACCGGAGCCGAGGATGTTCCGCCCGACCATATTCCGCTCGCGCAGCGCCTCAATGCAGGCGTCCAATTGATCGCCGATATCCCAAAATTCGCCGCGCAGATAAATGTAGACTGCTTTGGCTTGTATGGCGTAAGCGCAGATCAGCGATCCTTCGATCAATTGATAGGGGTTCTCTTCCATGATTTCGCGGTCTTTGAAAGTACCGGTCTCGCTTTCATCGGCATTGACCGTGACGTATTTGACCGGTTCATGCTGGGGGATGAAGCTCCATTTTACGCCGGTGGGGAAGCCGGCGCCCCCGCGCCCGCGCAAGCCGGAAGCCTTGACCACATCAATGACTTCGGCCGGCGTCATGGCCAGCGCCCGCTTCAAACCAGTGAAGCCGTCGTGCCGTTCATAAGTCGCCAGCTCTTTGATATTGGCTATGTCGCGACCGCGTAAGAGAATGTGCATAATCGTCTCGGATTCCTTTGTTCCCGCGCTTCCAGCCCAGCCTGCGGATTACTCGTCCGCTAAAACGGGCTGCGCCGCTTCCTGCCGCCATTTGGCCAGCAGTTCGCGCATCTTGTCTTGATCGAGATTCTCGACATAGCGGAAGTTGCACTGCAGCATGGGCGCCTTGTCACAAGCGGCCAAGCACATAACATGCTCGACGGTAAAGAGGCCGTCTTCGCTGGTGGCGCCGTCTTCAACACCCAACTCGGCTTTCAGCCAATCGTAGAATTCATCGGCGCCGCTGAGGGCGCAGGGCAAGTCCGTGCAAACGTGCAGCCAGTATTTACCTTTGGGCTTTTCCGAGTACATGGTATAGAAGCCGGCGATCGATTTGACCTGGGTCGGATCCAGATTCAGAATCTCCGCCACTTCGCTAATGCCGTCGCTGTTCACCCATCCGTACTCTTCTTGGGCGATATAAAGCAGCGGCATCACCGCCGAGCGCTTGGTCTCGTATTTGGCCAGGTGATGATTGACGCGCGCTTCGTATTTCGGATTGCCGATGATCGCCATGCTCATTGTTCCTTCGCAAAGGGATTCCCTGCATCAGCGCGGGAATCCAGGCCTTGATCCTTATTACTGACTATTACTGACTGCTCCTATGCAGCCGGTCTTTAGCGGTCGCAATCGCCCAGGACGATATCGACGCTGCCGATAATCGCGACCATATCCGCCAGCAAATAGCCCTTTGCCATCACCGGCAGGGCGCTGATATGAATAAATGACGGCGTCTTAAAATGCACCCGCCGCGGTTTGTTGCCGCCCGTTCCATGGATATAGCAGCCGATCTCGCCGCGCGGGCTTTCGATGGCATTGTAGATCTCTTCATCCGGCGCGTCATAGCCATAAGTCCAAAGCTTGAAATGGTGAATGACGGCTTCCATGCTTTGGCCCAATTCGCTGCGCAGCGGCGGGCAATACTTGCGATTTTCGGAGCGATAAGGACCCGTCACGCGCTCCAGCCGCTCCACCGCCTGGTTCAAGATCTTCATACTTTCGCGGAATTCCTGAATACGAATCAGATAGCGGTCGTAGACATCGCCATGTTCGCCCAGCGGCACATTGAAATCGTAGGTCTCGTAACCGCTGTAGGGCTGCGCCTTGCGCAAATCCCAGTTGACGCCGCTGCCGCGCAGAGCCGGTCCCGTCAAGCCGTAAGCCAGGGCCACATCAGGCTCGATAACGCCGACGCCTTGCGCGCGATCCTTCCAAATCGGGTTCTGCGTCAGCAGCGCTTCGTAGTCGTCGACCTTGCCGGGAAAATCAATCAGGAATTGCTTGAGGGTGGGCAGAAAATCGTCCGGCACATCGCGCCAGACGCCGCCCGGGCGTATGTAGCTGCTCATCATACGCTGCCCGGAGAGCATCTCGAACATACCCAGAATGCGTTCGCGCTCGCGGAAGGCGTAGAGCAAAACGCTCATGGCGCCCATGTCGATGGCGTGCGTTCCCAGCCAGACGAGATGGCTGGCGCAGCGCGCCAGCTCGAGGCAAACGACGCGGATAATCTGGCCGCGCTCGGGCACATCCAGATCCAGCAGCTTTTCGACCGCCGCCGCGTAAGCCATGTTGTTGGACATGGGCGACAGATAATCCATGCGGTCGGTCAGCGGCAAAGCTTTTTCGTAGCTTTTGTCTTCAACCGACTTTTCGATACCGGTGTGCAGGAAGCCGACATCGGGCAAGCAGGAGACGATTTGCTCGCCGTCCAGCTCCAGCAGCAGGCGCAGCACCCCATGCGTACTGGGATGATGCGGACCCATGTTGAGCAGCATGGTCTCGCCCGTGATGGCGCGCTCGGAGACCAAGCCGCGCAACTGATCCAGGTTGCCTTCCCAGCTGCGCTGTTCTTCTATCGACTGCGGTGGTGTCGCAACTGCCATACCGTCCTCGGAGCCTAGTTTGTCGCGAAGGGCTTGTGCTTGCGGATTTCCGCTTCATTAAAGGAAAAGGCAACTGTCTCCTTGCCCAGGGGATAATCGCGCCGATGCGGGTGGCCGTGCCAGTCTTCGGGCATGAGCAGCCGCCGTGGATCGGGGTGCCCCTCAAAGACGATGCCCATCAAATCAGCGATTTCGCGCTCGAGCCAATTGGCCGCGGGCCAGACGACTGTCGCCGTCGGCAAGCGCGGATCCTCTTCCGCCGCGAAAGTTTTCAGGCGCAGGCGGCGGTTGTACAACATCGACAAGACGTGATACGAAACCCCGAAGCGTTCCGGCCGGAAGCCTAGCGCGCCGCCGTCAAAGCGTTCGCCATAGTCATTGGGATAATAATCCACCGCGCTGACGTCCGACAGCATGTTGTAGACCAGCCCGGGGCTGACGCGCAGGAAGTCCAGCGCTTCGGGCGTCCGCTCGGCTTCAAGCACGAGGGTCGTTTCCCCGCGAAATTCCTTGACGTGCAGCAGGGCTTCGCCAAAGGCTTCACGTACTGCGGCGACCGGATCTCTTGCTGCCGGGATTTCCATTCCCATGCCGTCCTTATAGTCTCGTCGTCTTCGTCTCGTCGTCAGCGAGCGCGCATCAAGCCCAATCGGCAATGCGTTCGCTTCTGACTTTCTCGTGCAGGGTCAGAATGCCATGCAAAAGTTGCTCCGGCCGTGGCGGGCAGCCCGCGATATAGACATCGACCGGGATGATCTCGTCAACGCCTTGCACGATGGCGTAATTGTTGTAGACGCCGCCGCAGGATGCGCAGTCGCCCATGGAGATGACCCACTTGGGCTCCGCCATTTGGTCGTAAAGCTGGCGAACCACCGGCGCCATTTTCCGTGTCAAGCGGCCTGATACGATAAGCAGGTCGGCCTGACGGGGCGTGGCGCGGTTCAGCTCCATGCCGAAGCGCGACAGATCATAGCTGGAAGCCTGCGAGCTCATGTATTCGATGGCGCAGCAGGCCAAGCCAAAGAGCAGCGGCCACATAGCGCCGGTGCGCGCCCAGTTGACAGCTTGCTCAACAGTGGTGGTGACGACGCCCATGTTTCCGAGCTTGGAACTTACTCCCATTCCAAACCGCCTTTCTTCCACTCGTAGATGAAGCCGACAATCAAAATCAGGGTAAAGACCGCCATGACTACGAGACCGTAAGCGCCCAGATCACGCATTGATACCGCCCAAGGCAAGAAGAATATCACCTCGATGTCGAATATGATGAAGAGCACCGCCACCAAATAAAACTTGACGGGCAGCCGGCGGGTGGCGGGACCGATCGGCTTCATGCCGCTTTCGTATGGCACGGACTTGCGGTAGCTTGGCCGCCGCGGCCCCATAACACGCGAGATATTGGCGATTATCATTGCCAGGACGACGGAAATGACCAGCAGCGCAGTCACAGGACCAAATTCAAGGACGGTCGACATAGGGTCTAAACCATTTGTGCTTTTTGGAACAAAGCCAATGCCAGAGAGATTAGCATAGATTTCAGGCAAAATCAAGCAAGCCTGGGTGTGGATTTTCGACCCGATATTCTAGGCTCAAGTTCTGCCTGCGCCGATGGCTTTTCGAATAGGGATGCGCCGGCGCCAAAACTTAAGGCTTCCGGGCTAGCCCTGAGCCGGAAACTCCAGTGCAATCGCAGCAGAGTATTTTAACTACCGAGTACACAGAAGTAGATGCAAGTAAGTTATGCGAAAAAGAACAGCATTCGCACGAGCGCTATCGCCCGCATTTATTCAAACGGCAGGGGCGACCCGGTGGGTCGCCCGTCGTTGAAAAAGAGCCACAAAGGCGCAGAGATTTTCTCGGTGTACTCGCTGTACTCGATGGTTAAAATCCCTGTCGAATATCCGCGCTTACAAATTCAAATTATTTTGTTGCGCTTACAGAGGGCACAGAGTTTTTTCGCGGATACGCGATAAATACTGATGATCTAGGGGCGTTTGACCTGCTGTGTCTACGCGCAGAGCTGAAACGTCCGCGATGTCCATACAAATTTTGTGGGCGACTCACCGAGTCGCCCCTGCAAATCGCTAGAATTATGTTGCAATCGACATAAACTGATTCTGGCGCGGTTGCTCTGCGGAAACTCTGATGCCGCCTGAGCGGGCCGCCGAAGGGATGCCTGGAGATAAGCCAGCTGACATGCCATTTTCGCGCTGGCGGACGCGCCGCTTGCGATGCGCCCGCGCTTATGGGGTCTGCCTGTTGAGGCCCGCTAACTAGCCTGCCCCCAAGCCCAGCAAGCCCGTCTCCGGCTGCGGACGGCGGGTTTGCTCATCGTATTTGCCGAAGCGAATGACATCGCCACTGCCGGTAATCGCTTCCACCGACAAGCCCAGGCTCTGCAGTTCCTTGACCAACACACGGAAGCTGGTGGGGATGCCCGGCTCTTCAATCGGCTCGCCCTTGACGATGCTTTCGTAGGTCTT
The DNA here is from genome assembly GCA_022823165.1 of Anaerolineae bacterium. Lineage (GTDB taxonomy): Bacteria > Chloroflexota > Anaerolineae > Aggregatilineales > Phototrophicaceae > UBA6055. The sequence goes on from JAJDXR010000073.1 coordinate 34,454, forward strand.
CACACGGCCCTGCACGTCATCGGACTTAACAGTCAGCATCTCTTGCAGGATGTGGGCGGCGCCGTAGGCTTCCAGCGCCCAGACTTCCATCTCGCCGAAGCGCTGCCCGCCGAATTGCGCCTTGCCGCCCAGCGGCTGCTGCGTGACCAGGCTGTAGGGACCGGTTGAGCGGGCGTGCGCCTTGTCTTCAACCAGATGCGCCAGCTTGAGCATGTGCACATAGCCAACCGCCACGTGACGATCGAAGGGTTCGCCCGTCCGCCCGTCATAGAGCGTCTGTTTGCCATAGTGCGGCACGGGCTGGCCGGTTTCGAACATCACGCGATCGGCGATCTCGAAGAGTTCGCGCTGCGACAGATTATCCGCCAACTCAATGTCTTCGGTCGCGGTCTGCTGAATCCACAAGCGAATTGAGACTTCCAGCGCTTTCAAATCACGCGCATCGCGCGCCTCGGCGGATAACTCGCTGTTGTCATAGACCATGATCTCATCCGGGTCGTAGCCGGCTTCGCGCAGAATCTCGGCGGCAGCCACGCGGCGGACATAAATCTGGTCGCGTTCCAGGATGATCGCTTCGTTGTCATAAAAGCCGGAATCACCGACTCTTTCGATCAGGTAGGCGCTGATGACGTGCACATCGTCATCGAAATCTTCCGGCGCCATGCCCACGGTTTCAGCCAGCCGCGCTTGATTCTCCCAAGCGCGCTCGGTCGTCAGCTTCCAGGCCCAGTCGATCATCCAGGCTCGACCCAGCTCCGCTTGAATCTCGTGCTCCTTGACGCCGTCGAAAACCGGCGTAATGGCGCGGAAGCCCATGCGATCCGCCGCCCAGCCCAGATGCAGCTCCAGGATTTGGCCGATATTCATGCGGCTGGGCACACCCAGCGGGTTCAAGATGATCTCGACCGGTATCCCACCCTCAACGTATGGCATGTCTTCGACAGTAACGATCTTGGAGATGACGCCCTTGTTGCCGTGACGCCCGGCCATCTTGTCGCCGACGGTCAGCTTGCGGCGCTGGGCCACGCTGACGCGCACCATCTTTTCGACGCCGGCCGGCAAATCAGGGTGCTCCTCACGGGTGAAAACTTTGACATCAATGACTTTGCCGCGATCGCCATGCGGCAGGCGCAAGGACGAATCTCTGACCTCCCGCGCCTGCTCGCCGAAGATAGCGCGCAGCAGCTTTTCTTCAGGAGACAGCTCTTTCTCGCCTTTGGGTGTGATTTTGCCCACAAGAATATCGTTGGGGCCGACTTCGGCGCCGATGCGCACGATGCCGTGTTCATCGAGGTCTTTGAGCGCGTCTTCGCCGACATTGGGAATATCGTATGTGATGTCCTCGGGTCCCAGCTTGGTGTCCCGGGCTTCAATCTCGTGCTTTTCGATGTGAATGCTGGTGAACTTGTCCTTCCGCAGCATATCTTCGCTGACCAGCAAAGCGTCTTCGTAGTTGCCGCCATCCCAGGACAGGAAACAAGTCAGTACATCATGACCCAGCGCCAGATGCCCGTCATAAGTGGACGAACTGTCGGCGATAATATCACCCGGCTTAATCATGTCGCCCTTGCGCACGACGGGCCGCTGGTCGATGCAAGTCGACTGATTCGACCGTTCGTATTTGCGCAGTTGGAAAGTTTGCTCGTCGCCGTCTTCCGCGCGCGCAATCACGCGATGCCCTTGCACGCTGATGACTTCGGCGCTGATGTCTGATACCAGCACTTGACCGCTGTCCGAAGCCGCTTGGCGCTCCATGCCGGTGCTGACCACCGAGACATCCGGCGTCAGCAGCGGCACCGCTTGCCGCTGCATATTCGAGCCCATAAGCGCGCGGTTGGCGGCATCATGCGACAGAAAGGGAATCAAAGCGGCGCTGATGCCGACGATCTGACGCGGCGCAATGTCCATGTAGTCGATTCGCTGCGGCGGCACGGACAAGAAGCCTTGTTCATATCGCGCGGATACGCGCTTGGAGACAAACTGCTGCTGATCATCCAGCACGGCGTTGGCCTGGGCGATGATGAACTTGTCCTCGTTGTCAGCCGACAGGTACTCGATGTCGTGGGTGGCGAAGGGCGTCACCGGCACGTCTTTGATTTTCATTAGCTTCAGACGGGTGACCAACTTCTTGTCGATGACCGTGCCTTCTTCAATGGCGACCTTGCCTTTGCTATTTTCGATGTCGTCGCGCAGGACGCGCCCGATCAGGTTAGGATCAGCTACCGCTATCGTGCTGTTCACTTTGCGATAGGGCGTTTCGATGAAACCCAGTTCATTCACACGGGCGTAGCTGGCCAGGCGGCCAATCAAGCCGATATTCGGACCTTCCGGCGTTTCGATGGGGCAGATGCGACCATAGTGGCTGTGGTGAACATCGCGGACGTCAAAGCCGGCGCGCTCCCGCCGCAAGCCGCCCGGTCCCAGCGCCGACAGCGTGCGTTTATGCGTCAACTCGGACAGCGGATTGGTCTGCTCCATGAATTGCGACAACTGCGACGAGCCGAAGAATTCGCGCACCGCCGCCACAATCGGCCGGATATTGACCAGTGAGACGGGCGTCAATTGTTCCGCCTCGCGGATGGACATGCGCTCCTTAACCACGCGTTCCATGCGCCGCAGGCCGATGCGCAGCTTGTTGCCGATCAACTCGCCCACGGTCTTGACCCGCCGGTTGCCCAGGTGGTCAATGTCGTCTTTGGCGCGACCAGAGTTGTTGATGATGATCATGTGCTCGACCAGCTTAACGATGTCGGACTTGGAAATGGTCCGGTGCGAGCGGTCGACAACGCCCTCGAGCCCCAGGCGCTGGTTTAACTTGTAGCGGCCGACGCGCTCCAAATCATAGCGCCTCTGGTCGAATAGCTGCCCGGCCAGGTACTCGCGCGCGTTTTCCAGCGTGGGCGGGTCGCCCGGGCGCATGCGGCGATAGAACTCAATCAAGGCGACCTCGGCCAGGGTCTGATTCTTCTTGACGTCCCAGACGGGTTCGTTCTTGATGGAGCTTTCGATAAATTTGTGCTCTTCGTTGGTGTCGATATCAGCGAATAACGCCAGGATCTCCTCGTCTTCGCCGGTCTTGATAGGCGAAGCCGACGCCGGCAGCCCATCGTCGACGGCGGCCAACGCGCGCAGCAGGATTGTCACCGGAATGGTGCGCTTGCGATTGAACTTGATAGTGATATAGTCGGTCTTTTTCGTTTCGAATTCCATCCAGGCGCCGCGATCGGGGATCAATTTGGCGTTGGCGAGCGGACGTCCGGTTATGGGGTCTACCTCGGCGTCAAAATAAACGCCGGGCGAGCGTATCAGCTGGCTGACGACCACGCGCTCGGTACCATTGATGATGAAGGTGCCCTTCTCGGTCATCAGCGGGAATTCGCCCAAGAAGATATCCTGCTGGATAATCTCATCGCCTTGTTCATGATTCACCAACGCGACTTCGACATACAGTGGCGCCGCATAGGACATATCGCGCTCAATGCACTCGTCGGGGTCAAACTTCGACGGCTCAAAGCGCGGCTTCAAATTGAAGTCTTTGGATTCCTGAATGTTCCCCGGAAAATAGAGCGACAGATTTTTGTTGAAGCTCTGTATAGGATTGATCTCGTCGAAGAGCTCCAGCAGCCGCCCCCCATAGAGAAAGTCCTCAAAGGATTTCAACTGGATATCGATCAGCGACGGCAGTTCCTGGATGTCATGAGTTCGGGCATAATTCTTGACATTGTAATACTGTTTCAAGGCGGGGCTCCTTGGCTGAATAACTGAGCGGGCTGAGCGTGCAGGATGAAAACAAGAAAACCCCTACCCCGCCACAGCGCGGCGAAGCAAGGGACAGTTCAAGCGCATACAAAACGAACAGTGCTTATGACCGATTGTCATGTATCCAATAAATTGTGACAGCAGGAGGACTGCAAGACAATAATTTACACCAGGCAAACGGTCTTGTCAAGGCAGACCTTAGCCCAGCCCAATATTCGAAGATGCCTGTCAAGATGATAGCATAGCGGCCAGCCTGCGCAAGCCTCCCTTGCCGCGAACCAGCCTATGAGAAAGTCGAACTTATGACCCAGGACGCAAAGCCTAGCGCGGGACGCAGCGTGAAAACTCAGGTGCGGCAGCGATTCGGCGAAGTCGCGGCTAATTATCGCGACAGTCGCGTACACGCCGCGGGCGAAGACCTTGATCTAATGGTCGCTTCCGCCGCGCTCGACGCCGAAACGCAAGTATTGGACGCCGGCTGCGGCGCCGGCCACACCGCGCTGGCATTTGCTCCGCGCGCCGCCCGCGTAGTCGCCTGCGATTTCACCCCGGCCATGCTGGAGCAGGCGCGGACGCTGGCGCGGGAGCGCGACATCGACAATATCGAAACCCAGCTGGCGGATGTGGAGTACCTGCCCTTCCCCGCGCGCAGCTTTGATTTAGTCGTCACTCGTTACAGCGCGCATCACTGGCTGCGGCCGCGGCGCGCGCTGGCGGAATTCCGCCGCTTGCTCAGAGACGAGGGCAAGCTCCTCATCAGCGACATCATGGCGCGCGAAGACTATGCCCAGGACAGCTTCTTGCAGACGATTGAGCTGCTGCGCGATCCATCACATGTGCGCGACTACCGCGTATCCGAGTGGCGGGCGCTGCTCGCCGAAGCCGGCTTCCAGTGCGAGCTGCTGCTGCGCTTCGACTTGAAGCTGCATTTCGCGACCTGGATCCGGCGCATGGCGGCGCCGCGGCAAAATGCCGAGATGATTTTGTCGCTGTTCAGCGGCGCGCCGGCGGATATCCGGGCTGGCTTCGGCTTGAGAGATGATATGGATCTGAGGACTGATGACTTGAGTTTCACGCTTCCGGGCGCGGTTTTACGCGCTACCCGGCGGCGGGATTAGCCGCGGCCGGTCGCTTCCAGATACTCGGTGTAGCCGCCCTGGAACTCGCGCAGCCTGCCGGCGCGAATCTCAACCAGACGGTCAACGGTCTGGTCGAGAAAATAGCGGTCGTGCGAGACAATCAAGACTGTGCCTACAAAGTCATCCAGGGCGTCTTCCAGCACCTCAACCGAGGCGATGTCGAGATTGTTGGTGGGCTCGTCCAGCAGTAGCAGGTTCGGCTGCCGCAGCATGACCAGAGCCAGTTGCAAGCGGCTGCGTTCGCCGCCGGACAGCGACCGTATGGGCTGGCGCACCTGCTCATAGCTGAAAGCCATGCGCAGCAAGAAATTCACGGCAGTGGCTTCGCTGCTGTTCTGCAGGTTGCGGATGAGCTCCAGCGGCGCGCGATCGAGCCAGGCGTCCAGCGTCTGATGCTCTTGGGAGTAGTAGCCGATTCGTGTGCTGGGTCCCAATTTGATCTCGCCCGCCAGCGGCGTCAACTCGCCCAGGATCAGTCGCAGCAGCACCGTTTTGCCAGCGCCGTTGGCGCCAATGACGCCGACCCGCTCGCCGTGCCGCAGCAGGAGATCGGCCTCCAGTATCAGCGGCTGATCAGCAAATGCGACAGAAACAGCGACCAATTCGAGCGCTTTCTTGCTGCCGCGCCAGCCGTCGATCTTAAAATCCATCAGACGGGCGTCTGTGACCTTTTCGATGATTTCGCCGCGCGCTTCCATCTTTTCCAGTTGACGCCGCCGCTGCCGCGCGGCCAGCATATGCTTGCGGCTCAGCACCTGTTTAGCCCAGCGTTCAAAGCGCTCGATCATAGCTTCGAGGCGGGCGATCTCCTTTTGCTGGGTCACGTATTGCTGCTGTTGGCGCAGGCGCCGCAATTCCTTCTCGTTGATGAAGTACGAATAATTGCCGTGGTAAGTAGTGAGCTTGCCCGCCTCCAGTTCCACAGTTTGCGTCGCCACTTCGTCCAGCAAGTAGCGGTCATGGGAGATGATGACGACCGACTTGGGGTAATTGAGGATGAAGCGCTCTAGCTGGTGCTTGCCGGTCATATCGAGATGATTGTCGGGTTCATCCAGCAGCAGAATGTCAGGGGCGGATACGGCCAGGCGAACCAGCGCCACCAGCTTTTTCTGGCCGCCGGAAAGCGCAGCCATGGGCAGTGCGTAGTCGTCGGCGCTGAAACCCAGCATCGCCAGCAGCTCCCGCACATGGCTGGCGTGGCGGTTGCCGTTCATCGCTTCAAAACGCAGCAGCTCAGCCTCCAGCTCGGCCAGCGTTTGCGAAAGTTTCGCCTCGTCGCCGTAGACTGCCGGATCCGCCAGCTGGCTCTCAATCGCATTGAGCCGGTCTTCCGCCTGCGCCAATTCAGGCGGTTTCATCAAGGCCGTCTCAATCAGCGTCATGTCGGGCGGCAGCGTGATATCCTGGGGCAAGTAGCCGATGCGAGTGTCGCGCTGCGCCGTGATACTGCCGCGGTCGGGCTCGACTTCACCCAAGAGCGCCCTGAACAAGGTCGACTTGCCGGCGCCGTTAGGTCCGACCAGGGCAACGCGGTCGCGGTCGCCGATAACCCAGGACAGATCGCGGAATATCTCGTGACCGGCAAAGTTGACTGTAATTTTGTTTACGCGCAAGATCTGCATCACTATCGGCTCGCAGCGAAATATACCGCCGCCAAGCATAGCATTCGCAGCCGCCGCGATAAAGCGCGGCGATTCCAAGCCGCCGCGCCGCAGCGGCCGGGGTGGGGTAGAATATCATTATGCGCCAGACAATCCCAAGTGAGCTCTATGACCGCCCTCCTGGTCGATGCCCAGCAGAACATCGCCTTTAACGCCCAGCAGCTCGGGCGCGACTATCGGGCTTGGGCCTGGAACCAGCGTCACGGCGAAGCGCCCGGCGATGTTCCGCCCGTCACCACCAGCCTGCCTGACAATCTGCTAGGGCGGGTAGCCATTGTCTTTGGCGGCATACAAGTTGTCGCCGAGTCGTCGCCGCATTTGCAACCGTGGCAGCAATTCAATTATCGCGCAGCTGCCGACGCTCGACAGCTCGCCCTATGGCAAGTGGATTACTATCGGCGGCTGGCGGATGAGCAGGACAAAATCCAGCTGATTATGACTCAGAAAGACCTGCGGACCGTGCTGGCGTCCTGGGATGCGGACAAGTCAATCGGCCAGCGCGTTCAAGGCATCGTCATGCTGATGAAGGGGGCTGACGCGATATCGGAACCGCAACAATGTGAAGAATGGCTGGAATACGGTCTGCGCATCGTGGCGCCGGCCTGGCGGCGAAATCGCTACACCGATGGCTACGACGGCGATCTCACGCTCCTGGGTTACGAGCTGCTTGAGGTGATGGACGGCTTCAATGTGCTGCTGGACATAACGAGCCTGTCGGAGCGGGCCTCGGCCGCAGCCATCGAGCGCTATGCCGGCCCCATAATCGCCAGCCACGCCAACCCGCGCTATTTTCAGGATAGTCCGCGCTGCTTGTCAGACTCGCTGATTCAGCGGCTGGCGGAGCGCGATGGGGTGATGGGCATCATGGTGTATAATCGTTTTCTAAGGAAAGACTGGCATCCCAGCGATCCAAAACGCCGCGTCAGCCTGTCGCATTGGGTCGACGCCGTCGACTACGTCTGCCAGTTGACCGGCTCGATTGACCATGTAGGCCTGGGCAGCGACATCGACGGCGGCTATGCCTACAGCAGTTTGCCGGAGCCGATTGACACAGCCAGCGATCTGTGGCTGCTGCGGAAAGCGCTGCTTGCCCGTGGTTTCAGCAGCGGCGATATGAAGGCGATACTGGGCGGCAATATGCTGCGCAAATTGCGGGAATCCTTGCCGGACGGATAATTTGTATGTGGCGCTTCGCACAAGTTGGCATTGCCTTAGGCGCTCTGGGCGTCATGATCTGCTTCATGGGCTTATTCCCCGGCGTCACCGGCGCGCCGACGACTGCCGGCATTGGCTTGGTTCAGGTGGTCATGGTGCTGGTTGGCTACAGCCTGCTGATTCTGGGCGCGTTGACCTATCTCAAGTACACCTTCTATCTCGATGTTCCCTCCACGCTGAGCCAGCAAATCGGCCTGCGGCTGGCGCTAACGGGCATACTCTTCGCCGCGCTGGCCGGGCTGGCCGATATTTTAGGTTTCGGTACGCATATTCGTGATGATTCCGGCGACATCTTTTTCGGGCAGTTGCAGGTGATTGGCATCCTGGCGAGCTTCGCCCTGTCATCGCTGGGCGTCCTGGTCTATGTGCTGGCCGGCGCCCACATCGCCCGGCATGCCCCGGTGGAAGCGCTCAGCGACAGCATCGCCGGCGTTGACGACACCAAAGAGTTGCTGCTGGTCGAAGTCGACCAGACGCCCTAGCGCCCGCCCCGGGCAATTCATGGCGGCGGCTCGCTGAACTGCCAGGCAAGCGTAGGGGAATCCGGTGCGGAATAAGCCTGCCAAGCTGCTTTATGTGGTCAACATTCCGCGTTTCTTTTTGTCCCACCGTTTGCCCCTGGCTTTGGCTGCGCGCGCCGAGGGCTTTGATGTTCAGGTGGCCGCGTCCGACAGGGACCAAGAATCCGCTGATCGCATCAGAGCGGCCGGCCTGCCCTTTCATCCTTTGCCCTTGAGCCAACACGGGCTGAATCCGCTGCGCGAATTGCGGACGATAGTTGCCTTGCAGCGGCTCTACACCCGCCTGCAACCCGACTTGCTGCACCAGATCAGCATCAAACCCGTCATCTACGGCGGCATCGCGGCCAAGCTCAGCCGCCGCCGCGCGGTCATCCAGGCGATGAGCGGTCTGGGCTACCTGCATACCAGCGACACGCGGCGAGCCAAGCTGCTGGAGATTTTCAGCCGTCCGGCTTTCAGGCTGGCGCTTGCCGGCGCCGGCACAATCATGATCTTCCAGAATCCCGATGACCGCCAGGTATTTGTCAAGCGCAGCTTGATCAGCCCAAGCAAAGCCATTGTCATCCGCGGTTCGGGTGTAGACGAGAACAGGTTCAAGCCGCGCCCCGAGCAGCTTTCGAGCCCGCCGGTGGTGCTCTTCGCCGGGCGCCTGCTCTGGCAAAAAGGCCTGGGAGAATTTGTCGAGCTGGCGCGCAGGTTACAGGGCAAGGCGCGCTTCCGCGTGGTCGGCTACGAAGAGCGAACCAGCCCGTCGAATGTGCCGGCGCGACAGCTGCGATCCTGGCATGAGGCCGGCATCATCGAATGGGACGGCCGCCGCGACGATATGGAGCGGGTCTACGGCGAGTGTCATATCGTCTGCCTGCCGTCTACCTACGGTGAAGGCGTGCCCAAGACGCTGATCGAGGCGGCTGCCTGCGGGCGGGCTTGTGTAACGACCGATACGCCCGGCTGCCGCGAAATCGTGCGCCATCGCGAAAACGGCTTGCTGGCGCCGCCGAGGGACATTGACGCGCTTGCGGAAGCCGTGAAGCTGCTGATCGACAAGCCAGCCCTGAGACAGGCCTTTGGCGCGAAAGGGCGTGAGATTGCGCTGCAAGGATTTACCTTGAGCCGGGTCGCCGCGGAGACGATTGCGCTGTATCGATCCCTGCTGGAAGCCGGCGGTGATTAACTCCGCAATTACGTGAATCGAGCGCCAGGCGCCGGTCAGCTGGCAGCTATTTTCCCAAGCCCGCCGCCTTATGCGCTGCGCGGATGGGCTCGGGCAAGCGGAAGCGCGGAGCGCAAGCCAAGACCAGTTCTACCGCGCTCTCGAGCGTAGCCAGGTGCCCCGCGGACACGTAAACCGGCTTGACGCCGGTCCGCGCGCGCAGCACAAAGCCCAGCTCTCGACCGCGGAAGCGCAACGGAGCGCGGCTGCCCTTTGTTTCCGCTGGCTCATCGTAGTCGCCAATGTAATGCGACTTGCCGCAGCCAATCGTCGGACGCCGGAGCCACAAGCCCAGGTGAGCCGCGATGCCCATGCGCCGCGGATGGATTTGCCCCATGCCATCAAAAATTATCGCATCGGGTTCATGGTTGATTTTGCTCAGCGCTTGCAAAATCACGGGACCTTCGCGGAATGCGAGTAGACCGGGAATGTAGGGGTAGCGGGTTTCCTGCTGCGCGACGACCGTCTCAATGCCCAGCAGGTCGGGAAAACTCATGACGACGACAGCCGCCCGCGACTGACCGTTCTTTACGCTGACGTCGATGCCGGCAACCCGCTTGACGCGGTCGATTTCAAGCGGAAGGTCGCTGACCAGGCGGGACGCCAATTCTGTCTGCAAGGCGATGGCCGACTTGGGATTTAAATCCCAATCGTGCAGCGGCTCGATCCGCATAGCCCCAGCGCCGATACGCGGTCTACATTTCCAGATAATCGCGTAATTGCCGGGAGCGCGTGGGATGGCGCATCTTTCGCAGCGCCTTGGCTTCGATTTGGCGGATACGCTCGCGCGTGACGCCGAAGAAGTTGCCGATTTCCTCCAGCGTATTGTCATGACCGTCTATCAATCCGTAGCGCATCTCCAGCACTTGGCGTTCACGTTCGCTCAGGACGCCCAATGCCGATCGGATCTGTTCCTTGAGCAATTGACGCCCGGCCGCGTCCACCGGCCCCAGCAAATTATCATCGGGGATAAAGTCGCCCAACTGGCTGCTGTCTTCTTGACCGACGGGCATATCCAGGCTCATCGGCTCCTGGCTGATGCGCATGATGCGGCGCACCTTTTGCGAGGCCTTGCGTAATTTGCGGTTCAGTTGCGGATCAAGGTCATCGCCTTGGCGCATCTGCTGCTTGATCGCGCTGCGCTCGGAATCGCTGAGGAAATCCATCTCGAGCGCAATCTGTTCGGTAATCGGCTCGGCGCCCAGCGTTTGGATCAAGTCGCGTTGGACGCGCATCATGCGGTTGATCGTCTCGACCATGTGGACGGGAATGCGAATGGTTCGCGCTTGATCAGCGATAGCCCGGCTGATGGCCTGGCGTATCCACCAGGTGGCATAGGTGCTGAATTTATAGCCCTTGGTATGGTCGAACTTGGTCACCGCCCGCAGGAGACCGATGTTGCCCTCTTGAATCAGATCAAGAAAGCTGATGCCGCGGCCCAGATAGCGCTTGGCCACACTGACGACCAAGCGCAGATTGGCGCGCGTCAACGCTTCCGATGACATGGCCGCGTGCTGCTCGACTTGTTCCTGCTGTTGCTTGGCCAAGCTGATGGGATCCACCGTATCCTCAATCCAGCTGTCAAATTCCTCCAAAGGCGGCAGACCGCGCTCGCGCCGGAAATAGCGCTGCATTTGCTCCTGATGCTCAAAAGGAAACAGGAATAGCGCGTGGATCACTTCAAAAAACAATTGCGCCAGCCTGGTCCAATCTTCGTCTTTGCCCCATTTGCGCTGGGTGAGATAAGCGCGAATGTACGAGTCGGCATCACGGTCCCAACTGGTTATGGTCTCTTGCGCCTCCGCCAAAGCCTGGAACAAGTCAGGCGCTTCGACAGCGCGATCGTCGGCAGCCTTAAGCAGCGCATCCCAATCTTGTCGCAGACGCCGATACGCGAAACGCTCAACATCAAGGAAGTCCGGATGTCCATTGGGCGAGGCTTGATTGTCCAGGCTCATCAATTCATCACGCAGCCGCTCCAGGTGACGCTCGGCGGCAATTTGAGCGCTGAGCCACATTTCACGGTTGCTGTCCAGCAGCGGCACCTGCCCTATTTCTTTCAGGTACATCCGCACCGGGTCATCCGGCAGCGGCATACTCTCGCGGGCGTCCTCCGGCCTTTGGTCATCGTCATCCTCGCTTGACGCGAAGACTGAGGTGGTTTGATGAGTTGCGCGGCGACCATCGCTATCCGACAAGTCTTCGTCCTGCGACTCACGGCCGTAGCCAATGTATTTCCGGAGTGTATCTTCCGATTCATTTATCATATTGCTGACTCCTTCTGTTGAAATCGATGATTGCCGCGATGGGAGTACCTTTTAGCTGACCGCCACATTGATGCGAGCCTTGGCCCGCATCGATAGCATTATCTTCGCACTGATTTGATCCCGATAGTGGTCGTCGCTTTCCGAGCCGGTTTGGGCTTCTTCTTGCAGATACTGCATCTCGACGCGTTCGCTATCGAGGCGTTGCAGCCGCAATTGAAGCGCGCGAATCACCAGATCTTCTTTCAAGCTGAAGCCGGGCAAGCTGAAGCCGGGCCTGGCTTTTTGCGAGCCTCTTCTAAATATATCGTTTAAGTCGACCTGAAAGTTTCCGTTTATCCGCTCTGAAACCGCATCCGAGTCGGAAATCAGCAGCGCCATAACCTCGGTTCGCAAGTCATCGTCCAGCACGTCCTTGAGGTATTCCATAGGCGCCATATCGTCTTGCGCCATAGAATCCTGCAAAAACACCATCAGCGCGCGGTACTGGCTCTGCGTGAAATCGTGGGCGCACAACTCGCCGAGGGGACCCCGCAGCAGGTCTTCGTCTTCAGCCGCCAGTTCGCGCAATTTTCGATTCACCTGATAGAGTAAATCCGGGTTTTTTAAGAGCGCGCTCAAGCAGAATGCTTCTATCGCGTGTTTAAGTGGCTTCGACGGCGCCGGCAATTCCGCTGGTTTCTCAGCGCCGTCACTTTCCGCCGCGAACTCGGGCCCGGCGATTTCGTATTCGTTGTCCCAGTATTCCGGCGGCAAATCCGGCGGCGCGTCTGGCGGCGCAGCGGACGGCGCTTGCTGGGGGAGCGGCGCCTGCTCTTGCGCCCAAGCCAGCATATCGCGCTCGCTGATGCGCAAGCGCCGCGCCAGTTTCTGTATGTTGTCTTGCTTGTAGACGTTGTTCTCCGATACCAGCAGCATAGGCAGCACTGCCTGAGCCACCGCCTGACGCGCTTGCAGGCTGGAATCAGCAGTTAGAGACTCAGCTTCCATGTCGATGACGAAGTCAGCGACGCTTTGCGCGCCTTCAACCAGTGCCGGCCAGCCTCCCGGCGATTCGCGCAGATAGTCGTCCGGATCTTTGCCGGCGGGAATTTGCAGTATGGCGATATCCACGGACAGCTTGCCGGCGAAATCCCGCGTCAAGGTCTGGCGGGCGACATCCAGGCTGCGGCGGGCGGCATTTTGGCCCGCTTCGTCAGCGTCCAGCGCGAGCACTATGCGCTTGGCGTAGCGCGGCGCCACCAGGCGAATCTGGGGCTCGGTCATGGCTGTGCCCATTTGCGCCACGACATTGGCGTAGCCCGCCTGATGCGCCTGGATCACATCCATATAGCCTTCGGCAATCACAACTGCGCCACCCTCGCGTATGGCGGTCCGACCCATGTCCAGGCCGAATAAAAGACGGCTCTTGTCAAAGAGGGTCGATTGCGGCGAGTTGATGTACTTCGCGCTGTCGCCGGCGCCCAGGGCGCGGCCGCCGAAACCGACGACACGGCCGCGTTCATCGCGGATGGGGATGATCAAGCGATTGCGGAAGCGATCGTATACGCGTCCGTTCTCGTTCCGCACAGCCAAGCCGACTTCGACTATATCGTCGTCTTGATGGCCCAGACCGCGCAGGGCGCGCAGCATAAAGTCCCAGCTGTCCGGAGCGTATCCGATCTGGAAAGCCTGAACGGTTTCGTCGTTCAAGCCGCGCTGCTCACGCAAGTAGGAGCGGATCCCGGCCGCGGCTTCGCGGCGCAAAGCCCCCTGAAAAAACTCCGCCGCGCTCGCGGTGATGCCGCGCAGCCGCTCAAGCTGATCGTTGCGGCTTTTCTGCGCCGCCGATTGCCGCTGCAGCTCCACGCCGGCTTCAGCAGCCAATTCCCGCAGCGCTTCTTTGAAGTCCCAGCCGTGCAGCTTCTGGGCGAAAGAAAAGAGGTCGCCGCCTTCAGCGCAGGCGCCAAAACAATGCCAGGTCTGCCGCGCCGGGTTGATGACAAAGGAAGGCGTCTTCTCATTGTGGAAAGGACAGCAAGCCTTATGGTTGCGCCCGGCTTTTTTCAGGCTGGGCACAAAGCGCTGGACATAACTGACTATGTCGATGCGAGCCTTAATGTCATCCGTTGTGGACACGGATTGCCCCTCCTGGAAGAGACTTGACACACGATTATAGTGATACACACAGTCTATGACAATAAATTGCTACACAGGTTGGACAAATATACTAAGGACCGGTCTACGGATTTGACTTCTCAGAGCCTTGGGCGCTCGGATGAATGCGCTTCGGATGAGCAGCTGCAATGGCTGCTAGAAGTTCTCCAGCTCGCTTAAGTCGACGATCCCCGTTTGCATGCCGCTGATGCGCTGGAGCAGCGCAATTCGATTATTGCGCAGCTTCGGATCCGGGTCGTGAACCAGCACATGGTCGAAGAATTCGCTCACGGCCGGCGCCATGGCTTCGAATGCTGTGAGGAAGCCGTCGATGTTTGCCAGCGGGCCGATCTTGGCGGAAGCGCAATCGTATGCCTGGTAAAGATGCTTTTCTTCAGGCGCGCTCATGATATCCGGCCGCAGTTCCATAGCGGCTTCGGCTTTGGTGATCCTGGCGCAGCGGGCAAAACTGTCAAGGATCGCTTCCCAATCCTCGCGGGCTACCCAATGCGACAGCTCCTTGATGCCGCGGAGCGCGCGGCAGGGATTATGGGCCTGCGCCTTCAGAACCGCCTTGATGACATCTGGCGCAAGCTCAACGTTTTCGCCCAGCCAGTTGGAGAAGCGGCCTTCCACGAAATCCAGCGCCTGCTGCTTGACCGGCAAGTCGACCGGCAGCGGCTGGCTATCAGCCACGCGAGCAATCAGCCGGCGGATGTCCACCGAGATTCCCGCTTCCACCAGTATGCGGATGACGCCCAGAGCAGCGCGCCGCAGACCAAAGGGATCGGATGTTGATTTCGGCGCCAAGCCAACCGCGATCAGCCCGACCAGGCTGTCAAGTTTGTCCGCCAGCGCCAGCAGTCGGCCAGCGTCGGAAGCGGGCAGGCGGTCGCCGGCGCCGGTCGGCAGCCAGTGTTCGTATATCGCTTGCGCTACTGCCGCGTCAATGCCTTCGCGCAGCGCGTATTCGCGCCCCATAATGCCCTGCAAAGAGGTCATCTCCACCACCATACTGGTCGCCAGATCCGCTTTGGCGATGTCAGCCGCGGCGCGCGCGACCGCAATGTCGGCCGCGGCGAAACCCAACAGCGCGCCCAAGTCTTCGATGGTCGCGGCCACGCGATCGTTCTTGGCGCGCATGGAGCCGAGGTCGGCCTGAAATGTCAGCGTCTCCAGGCGCGGCAGGTAGTCTTTGAGCGGCTGCTTGATATCCGCCTGGTAAAAGAATCGCGCGTCAGAAAATCGCGCGCGCAGCACTTGCTCGTTGCCATAAACTACCTTGTCAAGATGCGCGTCGTCGCCGTTACGCAGGCCGATGAAATAGTTCATAAGCCGGCCGGCGCTGTCCTCCAGCGCGAAGTAGCGCTGATGTTTACGCATGACCGTCACCAGCACATCGCGCGGCAGCTCGAGATAAGCGGCGTCGAATGCGCCCAGGAATGCCGTTGGCGCTTCCAGCAGATGGGTCGCTTCCTGCAGCAGCGTGTCATCATCCGCTACCCTAGCAGAGACTTTTGCGGCGAGGGCGTCTATTTGTTCTCGTATGACCGCGCTACGCTCTTCGGAATCCAGCAGAATGCCTTGCCGGCGGGTAGACAGTAGATAATCCGAGGCGCCGGTTAACGCAATCTCAGGCGAGCCGTAGGGGCGCAAACCGCGCGTGGACTTCCCGCTCGCCACGCCGGCGTATGCGAAGGGGATGACGTCGCCGCCGAAAAGCGCGACAATCCAGCGAATAGGGCGTGAAAAGGCCAAATCGGACGAATTCCAACGCATGGATTTGCTGAACTTCAAGCCGGCGATGAATGCGGGCAGAGCGCCCGCCAATACCTCTGCGCTAGGCTTGCCCTGGTTGCGCGCCGTGGCAGTGACATAACTGCCGCCGTCGATCTTCTCGATTTGAAGGTCCGTCACAGCGACGCCCTTGCCGCGCGCGAAACCGATGGCCGCGCGCGTCGGCTTGCCGTCAGCGTCGTAAGCGCGCTCAGCCGGCGGACCCTTGGCCAGGAATTCCTCGTCCGTTTGCCGAGGCGCCAGCTCATGCGCGAGAATGGCGATGCGGCGCGGCGTGGCGAAAACATCCAGGCCCGCGTATGTCAGGCGCAGTTCATCAAATAGTCCCGGCGCAGCGCTCGTCGCCTGAGCCAGCGCAACAGCCACATCAGCGGCCGGCATCTCTTCAACGCCGATTTCTATCAGCACATCGGCGGATGCTGCCGGCGCGGGCGGCATGTCGCCCGGCGATTGCAGAGCCGCTCCAGCCCACTTCCCCGCCATTTTCAGCAAGGGATAACCCAGCGCCTCGCGCTGCCCCACGTACTGCTTGGCGATCGCGCGCGTCATTTCGCGCATGCGGCGGAAATAAGTCGCGCGTTCGGTGACGCCGATGGCGCCGCGCGTATCCAGCACGTTGAAGAGGTGGCTGCATTTGAGCACATAGTCATAAGCGGCGATCAAGGCGTCGCCTTCCAGCGCGCGGGCGTATTCGCGCTCGTAGGTGTCGTAAGTCGAGCGCAGGGCGTCGACGTCAGCCAGGTCAAAATAGTAGCGGCAATGCTCCACCTCGTCGTTGAACATCACATCGCCGTAGCTGACGCCGGGCAGCCAGTCGATATCCCAAGCCGATTCTTTCCCTTGCAGCGCCAGGACGATGCGCTCAATGCCATAGGTAATTTCCACGCTGACGGGCTCCAGGTTCATGCCGCCGGCTTGCTGAAAATAAGTGAACTGCGTGATTTCCTGGCCGTCGAGCCAGACTTCCCAACCCAGCCCCCAGGCGCCCAGAGCCGGCGATTCCCAGTTGTCTTCAACGAAGCGGATATCGTGTTCCCGCGCCTTGATGCCCAGCGCCTCCAGCGAGGCCAGATAGAGCTCCTGCGGGTTGCCGGGATCAGGCTTGAGGATGACCTGGTACTGGTAATATTTTTGCATGCGGTTGGGATTTTCGCCGAAGCGACCGTCATCGGGCCGGACCGACGGTTCGACATAAGCCACGCGCCAGGGCTCGGGACCCAGTACGCGCAGCGTCGTGGCGGGATTGCCAGTACCGGCGCCGACCTGCACATTGTAGGGCTCCCAGATCAGGCAGCCCTGGGCCGCCCAATACTCATGCAGCTTGAGGATAACTTGCTGAAATGTTAAGGCTGTAGTCATGCAGCTCCTCGGTGGGCTTGGAGTCGCCTGGATTTGCCGGTCATTATAGGAGTGACCGGGGCGGATAACGAGGGCGATAAGCGAAGGCTGCCACATCGCCAGGCGCAACCCTTTGTGTTTGCTTGGCAGATCCCGCAGGTCTATGCCTTATTCGTCGCCTGTTGGCGCGCCGCCGTTCGCTTCCGCTTCCGGCAGTTTAATCAGTTCGTCGTGAACGAGGTTGGTGAAGGCATTGAGCACGGTATCGCGCACTCGCACATAGTATTGGGCCTCTGAGGATTTCAGCGCGATGTCGCCGCCCTCCAGAGCCGCGCCAAAAGTCAGCGTGTAGCTGGCTTCAGTGTATTCGGGCGTCTCGCTTGCCTCATCATCCGGCGCCGGCGCTTCGTCGGTGGAGCCATTGGCGGCTTCGTCAGCAGATTCTTCAGTAGATTCGACCAATTGACGATAACGCACGTTTACCGTCACCGGCGGATCGTCCAGGCCGTATTCGTCAAGCGCGGCAAGTCCTAGAGGCGCCTGCATGCGGATGGTCGCGGCGTTGCGCAAGACGAGCGGCATACGCGTGTCTTCAAAGACTTCGCCCTCGCTCAGGCCGGCGTAGGTCCAGTCTTCACCCTCACGCAAGAAGGTGAAATCGCCGTCTTCGCGCCGCACGGTAATCTCCAGCACATCGGCGCCGGGCACATTGACGTAATCGGCGTCCAGCCAGGTGGACACCTGCGTCGACAATTCCCAGGAGCTGAGGCCGCTGGCCAGGTAGACGTCGTTCTCGCCGGCGCGCCGCGCGTAGACTGTGTTGGCGCCGCCGCTGCCGCCCAAATAAAGCTCCGACTCAGACTCGCCGACATGCAGACTGATTCGACGGCGGAAGTCATCTTCCTTGACTTCGAGGCGGGCGAAATTAGCCGGGTTTGAAGCGACCAAACGCCGCGTGTCCATAGCCGCCAGCTTGTCGAGCGCGTCGTTGATCTTGGCGCTGTCGAGCGGGAAGTCGTCAGCCTCAGGCAGCACCCAGCCGGCTTCGCCGCGCGCGAAGATCATTTCGTTTTCCAGGTTATCGGCGATGGTCAAGCGGTCCACATCCGCTACAGCGATGCCGGACAGAATCGGCTCGACCGCGCGCGCTTCGCTCCCGGCCGTCGCGAACGCGACGATAGCCAGAAGCACAGCCTGAACAGCCAGAAGCGCCGCGAGAAAGAGATTGCTTCGGTTCAACATCAGACGCCTCCTTGGTCATTGCGGCTTGGTTTATTGGCAGGCTCCGCTGGCGGCGGCATTTCTGTCGCCGCGCCCGGCGGCGGGATCAACTGAATCGGCTGCTCGGCGCGCCGCTGCATCTGCCAAACGACGCCGATCAAGACCAAGCCGATGATAGCCACGGCATAGTTGATCAGCACCCACTGATTCTGCGCCGCTTCGGATATGGGCGGCAAGATGCGCGCTGCGCTGCCGCGGCTGCGGATCGACGCCAGCGAGACATCTTCGGTGAACCAGTCGATGGCGTTGGCGACCAACTGGATGTTATTCAGGAAACGGTCGCCGCCGAAGCTGGCTGAAATCTGATAGACGGTGTCGTTTACGAATTCAGCGCTGCCAAGCACAATGATGCGCGTGTTGTCTGGCGAGCGCTCAATCAGCCCAATGGGTTCATTCGCCTCAGCATCATTGTCGGGAGCGACCGCGTCCGCCTCAAATGGAGCGGGCTTGTCGCTGAAGAAACTGTCGAATGAGGCTTCAACAGCGACTGCCAGCGGAATCGAGGTCAGCTCGCTTCCGATGGGGAAACCGAAGTCGGGATAGGTTTGTAAATCCGGCTCGGGATTGACGTTTGTCGTCTCCCAAGCCCTATCGCTTGAGCGGATAAAGGTGGAAATCCGAGCGTCCGGCAGCGCGCTCTCGTCGACAGATACCGGCGAAGCCCAGCTCATCGTCAGCAGTTGCAAGCTGTTGACGACGGGATTATCGCTATCCAGCCCGTCCGAGCGTACATCGACGAAGAAGGGATAATTCAGCGCCTGGATTTCAGAGACGACCATGTCACCCACATCACGCTGGACTTGCACCGGGAAGGGGGCGTTTTGCAGATCCATGACGACCGTATCGCCGATTAGAATGCCATAGCTTTCCAGCATTTCTTGGATGCCGGCTTCATTGACATCCAGCTTGAGCGTGCCGAGATAGGGATCAATGCCCAGCCGATAGTGGCTGGCGGCGGCAATCAACGAGCCGCCCCGCATGAGATACTGGTCCAGGGCGTAGCGCTGCGCGTCGGTCAAGCCATGCGGCGCCAGCAGAATCAGGACATCGATATCGGTTGCGAGCCGCCCTTCTTCCAGCGTTACGCGGCGCAGTTCGTAATTCTCGCGCAGCGAATCTTCAAGGATGCTGTATTGCTGCAGGCTCGGCAGTTGTCGCCCGAATTGATCAGCGCCGGCGGGCGGCGGCGTCCATAAGCCGACGACTTTCAGGAAGCCGCTCGACGAGCGTTTCAGCGCTGATTCGATGGCGTTGCGAATCTCAGCCTGGCTCAGCTCGCCGGCGGGATAGATTACCTGGATGTCTTCGCCGGCTTCAATCACCAGATGCAGGAAGAAAGTTTCGGCAGCGAAGAAGCTGGTCGCCACCGGCTGAATCTGATAGCGTTCCAGCAGTTCCTGATCGGTGATGGCGGCATCGGCCGCCGACATGTCGACCACGGCAAAAGAAACCTTGTCCGGGTTAGCGTCAGCAATTTCCCGCGTCACGTCCACCATCGTCTGGCTGACCTCGGCCATCCACTCGGGCAGAGTCGCCGATGATAGATACAGCGTCAACTGCGCCGGCTCTTCCAGCGCGGCCAGAATCGCGTCCAGGCTTTGGAAGCCGTATACCACGCGCTGGATGGCGCTGGTCAGGTCGTATTCCAGGTTTTGCAGCCGCACCTCCGCGCCGAGCGGCGTATCGACTACATCAATCAGTTCTGAGAAGTTCAGGCTGACGGTCTGATCGCCATAGGCAATGAGCAAGTCAAAATAGACATTCACCAGCGATACGCCGCCGCGATCTGACACCTGCAGCGGCGAAGGCCGGATGCCATGAATCTGATTGGCTTCGCGCTCCATTTCAGGGTTGGTCAAAGGATCGACGAATTCCAGCTCCAGCCTGCCATCCGCCGCCTGCTGATATTCGCGCAAGGTGTCTTTGACACGCGGGACCAGCGGCGCCAGAGCCGGGTGCCCCTCCTCGCTGAAATAGCCGCGGATCAACAGCGGCTCGCCCAGATCAGCGAGCAAGTTTTTGGTAATGTCGGACAGGCTGTATTCCTGGTACTGGGTCAGGTCCAGCCGGGCGGCGCTCAAGGGCGCGAGCAGCAGATTAAGCGCCAGCAGATTCAAGCCCACCAAAACCAAGCCAACGCGCCCGTTCAGCCGATGCCGGCGCAGATGCGCGCCGCTACTCCAGCGTTTGCTATCCAGCGAAACGATATTCAGCGACAGGAAAAAGACCGTCAGCGACAGGTAATAGATGAGGTCGCGGAAATCGATCACCCCGCGTTCGATACTCTCGAAGCGGCTCCCGGCGCCGAATTGCCGCAGCAGATCGCCGGTTGTGGCGCCGAATAAATCGGTGATCACGGGCGAGCCGATGGCTTGAAACAAACCGCAGACGATAGCCGTGCCGATCAGCGCCACCAATTGATTATTCGTGCGTGAAGATATGAACAGGCCGATGGCGATATAGCTGGAAGCCAGCAGCAGCGCCGCCAAATAGCCGCCGATGACCGGTCCCCAATCCAGATTGCCCAGCGAGGCCACGGTGACGGGCAAAAAAAGCGTCAATGCCAAGGCCACAGCGGCCAGCGCCAGCGCCGAGAGAAACTTGCCGGCGACCAATTCAACCAGCCGCACCGGCATGGTCAACAGCACCTGCAGATTGCCGCTCTCTTCTTCGCGGCTCCACTGATGCATCGTCAGCGCCGACACCAGGAAGATCATCAGAATGGGCAACCAGGCGAATAGCGCGCGCGCATCGGCGATGCCGCGGGCGAAGAAGGAATCCACCCAGAAGAACACGAATAGCGTAAGCACCAGAAATACGCCCACGAAAATCAGCGCCATGGGCGAGCCGAAATAGAGCTTTAATTCCTTGCCGGTGATGGAGAGAATCTTCTTCATGCGTCGCTCCTAAGCCGTGGTCGCCAGTTGATTGAAGAAGGCTTCGAGTGTGACAGCGTCGCGGCGCAGTTCCCGCAGGGGCCAGTCGCGATCGCGCGCCAGGGCGTAGACCTGCGGGGTGATGTCGGCCGCCCCGTCTATGCGATAAGCGGGAAAATCATCCAGCGAGCGTATCGGCCGAATCGATGTGACGCCGTCCAGCGCGCCCAGCGCTGGCGCGACATCGCTGTTATCCCGCTGCAAAACCAGCGTGGCCCTGTTGCTCATGCTTAGCTCGCGCAGGCTCTGGTCAGCCTTGACTTCGCCATTAATGATGATGATCACGCGGTCGCAGATTGCCTCAACTTCGGACAAGATATGCGACGAAAACAGAATGGTGCTGCCGGCCGCCAGGCTCCTGATCAAGGCGCGTATCTCGACGATCTGGGTGGGATCCAAGCCGACAGTCGGCTCGTCCAGAATCAGAAATTGCGGCTTGTGCAAGATAGCCTGCGCCAAACCTAAACGCTGCCGCAGCCCTTTGCTGAGCGAGGCGATCGGACGCGTCAAGTAGGCTTGCAAGCCGGTTCCATAGATAGCCTCCGAGAGCAGGCGCGTGACTGCCGACGAGGGTAGCGCGCGCAGATCAGCAATCATTGACAGGTAAGCCTGCACCGACAGCTCAGGATAAAGCGGCGTATTTTCGGACAAATAACCGATTTTCGCCTGAACTGCGCGCAAGTCCTTCAGGACGTTTAAGCCGTCAATCTCGACCAAGCCCGAATCGGGATGCAGGAAGCCGGTGATGATCTTGATAGCCGTGGATTTGCCGGCGCCGTTGGGTCCCAGCAAGCCGACAATCTCGCCGGGCTTAATGTCGAAGCTGACGCCGCGCAGCGCCTCAATGCTGCCGTAGCGCTTGGCAATGTCTTGCACATGTATCATGGGCGGGCTCCTTTCTCCTCGTCGATTCTCAAGCAGGTTGCAGTCATGCGAATCGTCGCGCCCGGGTCGGCGGCGCCATCCGCGTATATTGCGACAGAAATGATAAAAATTGCCATCGATAAGTCCATACAAAATTCGTTAAGAATTTGTAAAACAGCGCGCTCAAGCATCCAGGATTTCCACGCGCGTTTCCTTCAGAATCTCAAGGTAATGGTCGTGAGTAAAATGCGCGCCGCCGGCATAGAGCGCGTTGACGGTTCCCGCCGCCACGCCGCGCCGCAGAGCTTCGGCAAGCTCCGCGCCGGCCGCCAGCGCTGTCACCAGCCCGGCGTACAAGCAATCGCCACTGGCGACCGGATCAACCGGCTGAATCGCCGGCGGCGTCGCCTGCGCCGCCAGGTCACGCGCAATCAAGAGCGCGCCTTCCGCTCCCAGCGAAATCACTACAATCCGAATACCGTCGGCGATCAGACCGCGCGCCAGAGCCACCGCCTCAGCCCGCGTCTTCAGCGGAGCGCCCAGAGCCTCCGCGAATTCCTCGCGGTTTACTTTGATGGCGTAGGGCGCAGCCGCCAGAGCCTTTTTCAGCGGCGATTTGCTGCTGTCCACCCAGAGTTGAACGCCCGCGCCCCGCAGCCTCGCCACCAGATCCGCTGGAGCGTCTGGCGGCGCGCCGCCGGGCAGGCTGCCGCAGAGGCAGATGGCGTAAACATCGTCACGCGCCGCCACGCGGCAGATGTCGTCCGCCAGCGCCATCCAGTCCTCCGCGGCAATCCGGCCCGCCTCATTGATGACCGTGGAGACGCCGCCAGACACAATGATCGTACAGGCGCGCGTTTCGCCCTCAAAGAACGTCCATTCGGCCGGATAGCCGTCAGCTTCCACCATGGCCGCGACCGTCTCGCCGGTATAGCCGCCTAGCAGCCCCATCGCCAGCGGCTCGCCGCCCAGGATGCGCGCCGCGCGCAGGACATTCAGCCCTTTGCCGCCGGGCGCCGCAATGGCGGCGGGAATACGCGAAATACGGCCGATAGCGAAATCGGGTACAACCAAGGTGCGATCCAGAGCCGCATTGGGCGTCACACAGACGATGGTCTCACGTTTCATTCGCAGCGCCTTAACCCGCTGAATAGGGGCAACAGTACAACAGCGCATCACTCTCATCAAGGCAACGCTTCGCCTGCGCCAAGCCTGCCGAGCTACGCTGCCGAGGCCAACGTTGTTAGAATACGCTCCACCAGCTAGCGCAGTCATTCAACGCGAGAAAGTCGATTTATGGCGGTCTTCGGACGCTTGGACGTGCTGTATCCCGATGGGCAAAGACAAAGCCACCAACTGGATGGCGAACGCTTGACTGTCGGCAGCGCCAGCGCCAATTACATTCGGCTCGCCGATGAGGCCGTGGCGGCCAGTCACTTCCGCATCGATGTCAAGGCCGATGTGGTCAGCATCACCGACCTCGACTCTGAAACCGGCACCTTTGTCTCAGGCCAGCGATTACAAGCGCAGGCGCCGCGAAAGCTGCGCGCTGTTGAGGAAATTCGGGTGGGCGCGCTGCGGCTGACGTATTATCAGCGCAACGACAGCCCCACGCAGGCAATGCCGGCCTTTGGCGAGCAAACCCAGCCCACCTGGCTTGACTTCCGCGCCAGCCTGCAAGGCGGCGAATTCCGCGTGTTCCCGGCCTCAAACGCCACCATCAGCCTGGAAGTCAGCAACCTCGGCCGGGCCGAAGCGAGCTTCAGCATCGAGACATCAGGATTGCCTGAAGGCTGGATTAAACCTGAACGAGCGGTTTTTCCGCTGCCGGCCAATGAGACCACTCAGATTCAGTTCCAGATTAAGCCGGCGCGCCGCAGCGACATGAGCCCCGGCGACTATCCGCTCACCATTTCGGTCAGGCGTCAAGGCGATCTGGACCAAGTGCTGCCGCTGGCGGCAATAATCCAGCTGGGCGGCTTCAGCGGGCTCAGCCTGGCGCTGGCGCCTGAACTGTGCCGGGACGGGGACAGTTTCAGCCTCTTTCTTCTCAACCAGGGCAACATACCGCTGCGGCTTGCCTTGGATCTTCGTCATCCGCAAGGCGGGCTAAGCGTCGCGCTTGACCAAACGCGGGTTGAGCTACCAGCGGGCGGGCGCCGGCGCATCAGCGGGCAGGCGCGGGCGCGGCGGCGGACGCTGATCGGCAAGCCCGTCGAGCGACCCTTTGCTGTGATCGCCAGGTCCATGGACCCTGGCGATTATTCAGTGGCGATACCGGCGCGGGTACGTGTTCAGCCGCGTTTGAGCTATCGCGCCGCCACAGCCCTTGCGCTCGCCCTGTTTGTTATGCTCCTGGCGGCCGCCGCCATATTTGTCGGGACACTTGAACCAGGCATTATTAGTTTCGAGCTTTCCCAGGCGCAAGTAGCCCGGGGGACGCCGGTTCAACTGGATTGGAGCGCGGCGAATGCCCAGCGCTATGTCATTGAGGTGGATCGCGCTCGCCTGGCCGACTTGCCCGGCGACGCCGAGGCCTACACCTTGGATACGGCCGGTTATGTCAAGCCGGTCGACATCGCGCTGATCGCGCTGCGAGGCGAGGCCAGAACTGTAGCGACGCGCCGACTTGATGTCTATGAGCCGCTTGTCATTGTCAGATTTGAAGCGAACCAGACGGCTATGCTGCGCCGGGTGGCAGAGTCTCTCATTGTCCGCTGGGAAGTTACTGGCGCAGTCTCGCTTGACGTAAGTCATCCACTTGAATTCGAGACGCTGCGCGAATCCGCGTCCACAGCCATGCTTGGAGAAATTGAGCTGCGTGGCGCGCCAGACGACGACTTTGACATCAAGCTGATTGCCGTGGACGAGCGTGGAGCAGTCGCCGAACGCAGCATTACCATCACAGTGAAGGCGCCGGAATGCCTGCCGCTGCACGATGCGCTTCTGTATGCCGGACCCGGCCGGGGCTTCCAGCAGGTCCGGCTGGCGGTGGAGAATGTACCAGTGCTGGCGCGCGGAACAGTTGCAGACCGGGACTGGCTGCAAGTCGAGCTCGCCAGCGGACGAACGGGCTGGGGCCTCCGCAGCGACTTTGAGTGCAGAGGTTTTGACGTGGGCGCGCTGGCGCTGATAAGTGATGCGCCTCAATTGCCGACCGCCAGCGCGTCGCCGTCGCCAACGGCAGCGCCGACTGTCGCTGCGGCTCGGGCGGGATCGCCATCCGTGACTCCGCCACCGGCTTCGGCCGCCTCCGCCGAAAGCTAGCCCAGCGTCCAACCTTAAGCGCGACCTCTGATCAGCGGATAGCAGTCGCGCTCCCCTTCCCTCATTTTGGGGATGCCCGCAATACAGATTGCGGGAAGGGGCTGGGGGATGGGGGTATGGTTGTCAACTCCGCTTAAATCGCCACTCCCGCCCAAGCTGACAATTGTCAGCCCATATCCGCTCGCGTATAATCGTGAATTCAGTTGAGTTTAGTCAGCAGGAAATCGGAAATTCCATGAGCAACAGACCGCCCGTTTATCCTTTCACCGCCATAGTCGCGCAGGATATGATGAAGCTCGCGCTGATACTTAACGCCATTGATATGCGTATCGGCGGCGTCTTAATCCGCGGCGAGCGCGGCACCGGCAAATCGACCGCCGCCCGCGCGCTGGCCGCCCTGCTGCCGGAGATCAGCGTCATCGCCGACTCGCCCTTCAACGATGATCCGGCGCGGCCCGAGTCCTGGTCGGATTTCGCGCGGCAAAAGTACGAAGACTGCCCCGAAATCCCCATGGCAAAGCGGCGCATCAGCTTCGTCGATCTGCCCGTCAGCGCCACCGAAGACCGCGTGGTCGGCACACTCGATATCGAAAAGGCCATCCAATTTGGCGAGCGGCATTTTGACACCGGCGTCCTGGCCAACGCCAACCGCGGCATCCTGTATGTCGATGAGATTAACCTGCTCGACGACCATATCGTCGACCTCCTGCTCGATAGCGCCGCCATGGGCGTTAATATCGTCGAGCGCGAAGGCATCAGTTTCAGTCATCCGGCGCGCTTTATCCTGGTGGGCACGATGAACCCTGAAGAAGGCGACCTGCGCCCGCAGTTGCTGGATCGTTTCGCACTGTCGGTCGATGTCACCGGCATCAAAGACGCTGCCGATCGCATTGAGATTCTCGAACGGCATATCGCTTACGAAAATGACCCTCTTGATTTCAAAGCCGAGTGGGATCCTGTTGATCAGCAGCTATCTGGGCGTATCGCCGCCGCCCGCGAAATCATCGACCAGGTCACGCATACGACGCACGACCTGCGCGTCATCGCCAGCATCACCAGCGACTTGCGCATCGACGGCCACCGCGCCGATCTGGTGATACTTAAAGCGGCGCGCGCGCATGCCGCCTTTGAAGGCCGTACCGCCATCAATGACCGCGACATCACTATCGCCATCCGGCTGACGATTCCGCATCGCCTCAAGCGCGGCCCCTTCAGCGACGCCCAGGCCGATCTCAACGCGGTTGAATCGGCTGTTGACGAGAAGCGCCAGGAAATCGGCGAGGGCGAAGAAGAAGGCGAATACAGCGAAAACAGCGACGAGCAAGCGGCGCAGACTAAAAAAAAAGTGAGTCTGTAAGCGGCGAAGGCGAGCCGCAAGAACAGGAGCTCGGCCAGACCGAAGCCGCCCCGCAAGACGTCTTCCCGACCTCGGACGCGCGCTGGTGGGAAGGCGGGCAGCAAATCGAATCCAAAGCCGAATTCGAGACGCGCAAGCTCAATACCCAGCTGGACCGCATGACGCGGCGTCAGTCCGGGCGCCGCTCGACCACGCGAACCGACCGCAAACGCGGGCGTTACGTGCGCGCCAAGCAAGCCGGCGAGAAACCGCGCGACATCGCCTTTGACGCCACCCTGCGCGCCGCGGCGCCCTTCCAGGTGGAACGCGGCGAGCAGAAGCAGGCAACAGGCATGGCTTACGCCCTGCGCAAGACCGACCTGCAAGAGAAAGTTCGCGTCCGCAAAGCCAGCAACTTAATCATGTTCACGGTCGATGCTTCCTGGAGCATGGCCGTCTCGGAGCGCATGCAGGCTACCAAAGGCGCCATCATGTCGCTGCTGACCGACGCCTATCAGCGGCGCGATCGCGTGGGTTTAGTCGTCTTTCAGAAGGACCGCGCCTCGCTGGTGCTGCCGCCGACCAATTCGGTGGTCTTGGCCAAGCAAGCCATGTCGGATATCCCCGTGGGCGGCAAGACGCCGCTCTCGGCCGGGCTGCTGCTGACCTATGAGTCGGTCATGCGCGAGAAAAACTTGAATCCGGATGTGATGCCGATGATGATCCTGCTGACCGACGGCGCCGGCAATGTGTCCATCAGCGATTCGATTTCGCCGCAGGACGAGGCGCATTCCATCGCCCGCCGCATCCACGAAGCCGAGATCCGCACGGTCACGATCAATATGGAGCATGTCGCTTTCGATCAAGGCCTGGCGCAGCGCCTGGCTGACCAGCTCGGGGGACCCTGCTACACACTGGCGCAGATACGGGCGGACAACCTGCTCGATACTGTGCGCGCTGAGATGGACAAGATGTAGCGGCAAGGCGTCTAGGATTTGCCGAGTGAATATGGATTAAAGTCGCCGGACAATCAGCCAGACCGCCGCGCCGATGGCAATGATTAAACTTAGTATCAGAAGCTCCGCGCCGAAGAATGACTCTGCCATCATATCTCCATTTCCGGGAAGTGGATCCTAAGCACTATATGATTTAGTACAATCACAATATAATCCAATTATCCAAAATATCCTAAGAGCAGGGTATGAAATCCATCCGCGTTATCAAACTCTCGGGTACGCCCTACGACATGGGCTACGCCCACGGCCAGCGCTTCCACGACGAAATTCACATGTTCACCGAAGAGCGCGTCCGCCTCAGCCAGGACAGCGACTGGACCGGCCACAATCTGTCGCGCGCGGCCGTGATCGCCCTGGCCGAAGCCTGCGTGGCCGAACACCAGGCCTACGCGCCCGACCTCATGGACGAGCTGCAAGGCATGGCCGACGCTACCGGACTCAGCCTGGCCGAGCTGGTCATCAACAACGGCTTCACTGATTTCATCGATGTGGTCTACAACCTGGGCGCTGAAGCTGAACCGGCCCTTGCGCCGCCGCTGGTCGCCGACAATTGCACGGCCTTCATGGTGCCGCCAAGCCGCGGCGCCAGCGGACAGGCCTTCCTGGGGCAGACTTGGGATATGCACGCCACAGCCACGCCCTACGTGATCTTGATTCACGGACAGCCAGAGGCTGCGCCCGAGTTTCTGACTTTCACGATAACCGGCTGTGTAGGCATGATCGGCATGAACAGCGAGGGCATTTGCGTCGGCATCAATAATCTCATGGCGACCGACGGCCAAATCGGCGTGACCTGGCCCTTTGTCGTGCGCAAGATCCTGGGGCAGACGGACATCGACGCCGCGCTCGAACGCCTGACCGGCGCCAAGCTGGCCGGCGCGCACAATTACCAGTTGCTGGACAGCCAGGGCCGCGGCTACGAAGTCGAGGCGATGTCGACATCCCGCCACGTGCAAGAATTGGCTGAGGAGACCATCACGCACACCAATCATTGCTTGATTCAGCAAAACCTGGACGTGGCCCGCGAACGGCCGCCATCCTCACAGAACAGCTCGGAAAATCGACTGCGCCGCGCCCGCGAGCTATTGGCGAATGACGCCGTAACCATCGACGACCTGATGGCGCTGACCCGCGACGAAGCGGCCATCTGCACCCGCCCCAAACCGCCGATGCGCGTTGAAAGCTGCGGCGCCGCCATCATGAGCCCGACCAGCGGCGACTTCTGGTCGGTCTGGGGTATCCCGGCCGATAACGAATACGAGCATTTCGTCATCTGAACTCCAAGGTCGCGACCTTATAGCCGCCCAGTCGACTCCCATCTCCGCCAGCCTGAAAGCACCTGCGCCTTAACAACCGAATCGCGCCGGTGACTCCCCTCAATTCAAAAGGCCTGCGTACGGGCGAGCCGGTGGCTCTCCCCTGCAATAGGAGTCTGAACCGCAGATGCCGGATTGCCAGATTGCCGAAAATATTTTGTCCTCGGCAATTGCCACAGTTAAGGCTCGGCAACTTTGGGCGATATGTACGAAATGTATGGATGCCCTTCCTACATGATGTACAATGATTCTGTCGGCACTGCGCAGGAGACAAGTCATGATCATCGGCATCCTCAAAGAAATCAAAGTTGACGAGCATCGGGTCGCGCTGCCGCCTTCGGGTGTACGAGAATTTGCCAGGCGCGGGCATGCGGTTTATGCGCAAAGTGGACTGGGCGAAGGCAGCGGATTCCCCGACTCTGAGTACCAGGCCTCCGGCGCGGAAATGCTGGACTCAGCGGCCGACGTCTGGTCGCGGGCCGACATGATCATCAAGGTCAAGGAGCCGCAGCCCAGCGAATACGCCTATCTCCATCCGGATCTCATCCTCTTCACCTACCTGCATCTGGCTGCGGAAGAAGCGCTTGCCTTTGCCCTGCTTGATAGCGGCGTAACCGGCATCGCCTATGAAACGGTCGAAGACGGCGCGGGCCGGCTGCCCTTGCTGGAACCCATGAGCGAGGTGGCCGGGCGCATGGCCGCCCAGGTCGTATCGCATTATCTGGAGCGCCACAAGGGCGGTCGCGGTGTATTGATGGGCGGCGTGCCGGGCGTGGCCGCGGCGCATGTCGTCATTCTGGGCGCGGGCACGGTCGGCGCAAACGCGGCCAAAATCGCGCTGGGTATGGGCGCGCGCGTTACGCTGCTCGATATCAATCTCGATCGTCTGCGCTACCTGGCGGATGTGCTGGACGGCAATCTGACGACCTTGTATTCCAATTGGGTCAATATCGGCCGCGCGATTCAGACGGCTGATGCTTTGATCGGCTCGGTCTTGATCGCCGGCGCCCGCGCGCCCATGCTGGTAACCCGCGACATACTGCCGACCATGCCCAAAGGCAGCGTGATCGTCGATGTCGCCGTCGACCAGGGCGGCTGCGTGGAGACCACCCGACCGACCACACACAGCGAGCCTACCTTCGTCATTGATGGCGTCCTGCACTACGGCGTAGCCAATATGCCCGGCGCGGTGCCGCGAACGTCCAGCCTGGCGCTGGCCAACGCCACCCTGCCCTACGCCCTGCAGATTGCTGACCAGGGTACGGAGGTGGCGCTGGCCGGCAACCCGGCCCTGCTCAAGGGACTCAACACCTTTGCCGAGCAGTGTACGCATCCGGCAGTGGCCGATACCTTTGGCCTCGACTATATCGAGCCTGAGCGCGCGCTGGAGCAAGAGGCTCTGCACGCGCTGCTGGCGCTCTAATGGCCTCAAAGCGGGCGATGCCGTCAGCCAAGTTTGACGAGCTTCGCGCCATCAATAGCCATTGGTTTGCTTGAAACTTGGTGTATGCTTGCCGCCATCAAATCGATCATACTGATCGTCCAGGGCTTGAAACTATTGGACAAGCGTCGTCTCGGCTTTATCGCCGGCATGGTCATCAGCGCCGGCTTCCTCTACCTTGCCTTTCGCGGCCTGCATCCCGAGCAATTCTGGAGCAGTCTCAGCGAAGTGGACCAGCCGCTTCTGCTTGTCGCTGCTCTGGTGTATTTCCTCGCGATGCTCATCATCGCTCTGCGCTGGCAAATCTTGCTGCGCTCGGTCAAACGCGTACCCCTGGCCACGCTCTTCAAGCTCGTCGCCATTGGCTACATGGGCAACAATGTCTATCCCTTGCGCGCCGGCGATGGCCTGCGCATAGTGCTGCTGCGCCGAGAACATCAGATAGCGCTGATGCGCGCCACCACCGTCATCGCCGTCGAACATCTCTACAATGGCACGACCATGATTGTGTTCATCCTGTTAGGCTTGGCTGCCATCGACCTGGAATCACCGACTGTCGAGGCAATCGTGGGGCTGACGATGCCGCTGGTCAGCATAGCCATCGTGGCTGCGCTCTTCCTGGCGGCGAAACCGGCTTTGCTGCGGCGGCTGGTCCGCTGGGCGGCCGCAATTTTGCCGCGGGCGCTAGGGCAGACGGCTCAGCGCCTGAGCGAGGATGTTATCGCCGGCTTGGAAGGCTTGCGCAGCCCTCGCCATTTTCTGGGCGCGTTGCTGGTCTCCTTCCTGACCTGGGGCGTGGAAGCCGGCGTCTACTGGCTGGTGATGTTCGCCTTTGGCATGGAACTGAGTTACGCGGTCGCGCTGTTATTGGTCGGCGCCGTGAATCTGGCCGGCTTGATTCCAGCCTCGCCCGGCCAGGTCGGCGTCAACGAATTCGTGGTCATCACGATTCTAACCGCGCTGAACCAACCGGTCGCGGACGCCACCGCTTACGCCGTCGTCACTCACCTGGTGATCTGGCTGCCGCCGACGCTTCTTGGTTTCCTGCTGCTATTGCGCCAGGGCATGGGCTGGTCGGATATCCGCCGGGCCGGCGAGACAAAGTCCAACGCTGACGGGCATTTGGAGAGCGCCTAAACGTTGATGGCGGTGTCGAAGTGCTTTACCAGCGGCGCCAGATCAGCCCAAAAGGCTTCGGGGATATCGAGCTGCGCAGCCGCCATGCTTGAGCGCGCTTCCTGCGGCACACGCGCCCCGGGTATGGTAGACGAGACTTGAGGGTGCCGCGCGCTCCACTGCAGCGCCGCGGCCAGCATAGGCAGGTCATAATCCGCGCAGAGCGCCTGGATCGTGCGGACGTGGTCGAGGCATTCACGGCTGAAGACACGATTCAGGTATCTGGCATCTTCGCGGGGACCAGTCACCAGCAGGCCGCGTTCCAGCGGGGTCGCCGCCACCAGACCGACATCGTGTTTGGCGGCTTCGGCGAAGATCTCGCGCTCAGCTATCCGATTGATCAGGCTCCAGGAATCGGCGATGACGGCGGCGTCGAATTCGCCGGTTTTGATATAGCCCAGGTTGGTCGGCGGGTCGTTGGAGGCGGTGCCGATATACGAGAACAGCCCTTGCTTCTGCAGGTGACGTAAAGCGCCCAGCGCGCCGTCATCGGCCAGCACACGCTCCATCGGCTGCCCCATGGCGTCATGAATGTAGACGATGTCGACGCGGTCCAGGCCCAGGCGTTCCAGACTGCTGTGGACGCTGCGGACTATGCCTTCAAAGCTAAAATCGTAGCCGTCGTGGCTGCGTCCGGCTTTGGTCGTGATGGTGATTGCGCCTTTGGCTGCGGGCCGCTGTCGCAAGGCTTCGCCGAGCATCGTTTCGCTGAAGCTGCGCCCGTACAAAGCAGCCGTATCAAAGAAGGCGCAGCCGGCGTCAATCGCCGCCACCAAGGTCTCCACGCCCAGCTCTTGGTCAAGCGGGCTGGGCGCGCCTTCGTATTCGCTCACTGTCTGATTTTGGGTCGGAATACCCACAAAGGCGGTGCCAATACCCACGATCGGCAATTGCAAGCCGGTGCGGCCGAGGCCTTTGGTACGCATCAGTAGGGCTTTGCTTTCACTGGATCGTGACGGCTGAATTCGGCCTCAATCTGTTCGTCGGTCTTGCCGAATCGCCGGCGGCGGCGGCCGTAGGCTGCCAGCGCCCGGTGGAATTCCACGCGGTCGAAGGCGGGCCAATAGGTCTCAGTGGTATAGATCTCGCTATACGCGCCCTGCCAGATTAAGAAGTTGCTCAAGCGAAATTCGCCGCTGGTGCGAATTATCAGATCCGGGTCGGGCAGGTCGCTGGTATAGATATAATCGCTGATGGTGTCCTCGTTGATGGCCTCGGGTGGAATACCGTCGCGGACTATATTCTGCACGGCATGCACGATCTCGTCGCGTCCGCCGTAATTAAAAGCGACATTTAATATCAGGCGTTGATTATCGCGCGTATAGTCGCAGGCTTCCACCACTTTGCGCGCCAGCCGGCTCTCGATGCCGTTTAGTTCGCCGATATGGCGGATCTGCACGCCTTCACGATGCAGTTCTAGCAATTCACGGTCGATAACCATTTCCAGGATGCGCATCAAGAGCAGGACTTCGCGCCGCGGCCGTGACCAGTTCTCGGTCGAGAAGGCGTAGATGGTCATGATCGACACGCCGAATTCAACCGCAGCCCGGATGATACGGCGCAGGTTCTCCGTACCTTGGCGATGCCCCTCAGAGCGGGGCAAGCCACGCTGCCGCGCCCAGCGCCCGTTGCCGTCCATGATGATGGCGACGTGGGTCGGTACTTTCTCCAGCGGCGGCAGGTGGTTTTGCCCCCGCCCGTTCTTTTTTGTCATGAGCGTCATGTATGATTTCCGCTGAGAATTTTCACGGGGATGACGATAATCCTTTACACGCTTGGGACGAGAGCTCCGCAGGCAATGCGCTATACCGCCATGATGTCTTTTTCTTTGCTCTCACCCAACTCGCCAATTTGCGCGACGAATTTGTCGGTCAATTTCTGAACTTCAGCTTCGCCGCGCTTGCGATCGTCTTCGGAGATCAGCTTCTCCTTTTCGAATTCTTGCAGGTCGCTGTTGGCGGAACGGCGGATATTGCGGATGGCGACGCGATTGTCTTCCATGCGCCGATTGAGAAACTTAACCAACTCAAGCCGCCGCTCGCGAGTCAGCGCCGGCATATTCAGCCGGATATTCTCGCCGTCGACATTGGGATTGACGCCAATATCCGACATTTGAATCGCCCGTTCGATATTGCGAACCGCGCTCTTGTCGTAGGGGCGAATGAGGATTTGCATAGCTTCAGGCGTCGAAATGCTCGCCAATTGACGCAGTTCGGTATCCTGGCCGTAGTACTCCACCATCATGCGGTCGACCAAGGCTATGCTGGCCCGCCCGCTGCGCATCTTGCTCAATTCATCCCGAAATACTGACAAAGTCGCTTTCATTTTGCCTTCGGCTTCGTCAAGAATATCTTCTATCATCAGTCACATCCCATCATCTTGCGAGCCAATCAACACAGGCGAAGACACAAGCCTGATTCTTCGCGCGCTGCCGGTCTTCCGAGTCGAGTATGTCAATCGTCAGTCGGCATCAGCGACTTCAGCGAAGGCAGCAATCGCCAGCCGCAGTTTCTATTGTAGCGCCATTCGCCGGACAATGTAAGCGGAATGCCGACCGGGCGTGTCTATTGTAGTGGATGCGGTTTCTCTTCGACCTGAAGAAAAATCTCTGTGCCGGCGGGCAGTGTCTACGCGCCCCTCAGTAGATGCAAGTAAGTCATGCAAATTTCACAGCATCGGGTCAGCCAAGGCTGACCCCTGCAGGGTTCAAAATATAGTCGAAAGTTGTAGGGGCGAGCCTTGGCTCGCCCACGCAAACACGTAAATTCGCTATTTTGTGATGATGTACCTATATTCTCATTACTGACTCGCACTTACTTCTGTGTCTCCGTGGTGAATTAACCTGCGCCAAGCTCGGCATTCAGGAAATATCCACCAAGATAGACACTCCCGCCAGCGCGCTAACTTGACAGATTTCGCTTGAAGGCTGAAAATTGGTGGGCAAGATTAGACCTAAATTCAGAGGCCGGTGACATGAGTGATGGCCTCGTCACCAATTCAGCGGAATCCACCGAGCTGCGAATCCGGCTTGTCACAGCGAGTGTGTTGCTTCCGATTGCGCTACTGGTATCGTTCGTCGGCGGCGAGCTATTTTTTGTATTGATCCTGCCGGTGATGGCGATCGGCATGCTTGAATTTTATGTGATGGAGAAAGATACGCAGACACAAGGCAGCTCGCTGACCGGGATTCCCACCGGTATCGCTGTGGTCAGCGCCTTTTACCTGGAGCGGAACGATGTGTGGCAATTTGCGCTGGCGCTGTGTGTGGCTGGCACTTTGCTTCTGGAATTCGCGCGCCATCCGAAGCAAGTCGGCCGGGCTTTGGCGCAGGTAGGCACAACGCTCTGCGGCGTAGTCTATGTGGCTTTTCCGGCCGCCTTTATGGTCAGCATTCGCAACCAGCCTGAGGACGGCTTGAAATGGGTCTTCCTGGTCTTCGCCATCACTTGGGCGGCGGACACCTTCGGTTATATCGTGGGCCGACTTTTCGGCAAGACTAAATTAGCGCCGGCGATTTCTCCCAACAAGACCATCGAGGGCGCAATCGGCGGCGTCCTGGGCGCCTGGATCGCGGCATTTTTGCTGCTGATCTTGACTGATTCGCTACTGCCGATACTGATACCGATGGTAGCGATCGCACCGCTGTTGGCGGTCGGCGGCGACTTGTTCGAGTCAGCTATGAAGCGCTTCTTCCGCGTGAAGGACAGCTACGTGGCGGGATTTAACGTCTTTCCCGGTCACGGCGGGGTGCTGGACCGCATTGACGCGCTAGTCTGGGTGGCCAGCTGGGTCTTCCTGTATTTGTACGGGGTGGGCATTCTCTAGCCCAGGGGCTGTTCGGCGGCGGCAAAGAGCAGCGGCCACTGAGCGTGGCTCCCCTTTGTTACGACCTGTAGTTTGCGCTATAATGTGGCCGGTTGACTGCTTCCGCCGCTATGGAAGAGATGCATTTGGACGGGCGGCAAGTCAACTGTCGCAGACCCGACGAAGCGAAAGCAGGCCGCACATGCCGAAATTCGAAACGCAAGTGCTGATCAACCGCCCGGTTTTCCAGGTCTTTCGTTATGTGGGCGACTTCAATAATGATGCGCGCTGGCGCAATGTGAAGAATGTCGGCATCACCAGCGGAGACCCCATCCGCACCGGCTCAATGGTGGCTATGACGCGCCGCATCATAGGCCGTAGCGGTTTCGTCAACAGCGATGTCACCGACTTCGAGCGCAACCGCAAGATCGAGCTAAAGGGCTCGTACTGGGGTTTCCCCTTCGTATGCACGATTACCTTCGACCACCGCGGTCAGCAGACCAATGTGAAAGAGACGCTTGAAATCCGCACACGCTGGTTTTTCTGGTTTGGCGTCTATTTCAATTTGACGCTTAAGCGTGTGCTGCAGCGCGAGTGGACCACGCTCAAGCAGATTCTGGACGGGCATGGAGACCGCAAGTCGGCCAGTCCGCAGCCGATTCCGCGCTGATCCCGCCGACGCCGCCCATTGCGTCACTGGCGCCGCAAGCCCGATCAGGCGTAATCCACCTTGTCTTTGTCAGAAGCAAATTCTTGATCGCCGCCGATGCCGATTTGGACGGCGTACTGCGCGATTAAGTGCTGCGTCGAGAAGTGCTGCATGAGATTGAAGATGTAATAGAGGACGATCGACAGTGTAATGCCCAGCATGCCGGCGGCGCCGCCAAAGATGCCGTCGACGAGGCTGCGAACACCGCCATAGATGATCGACAGCGCGACCATGTACATCAGCAAAGTAGCGCCTGCGGCTCGATGTTTACCGGCGATGCCGATATTTCGCCGAATGTCAAAAACAGCGCGGTGATTGCCCTCCGCGGCGAAGCGCGCCATGCCTACGAAGTAAGCCCAGCCCATGACTGCCAGCGCGATAACCGTCACGACAAGACCGGCGATTGCCAGCAGGGCGCTGACTGCGCCAAGCGATTGAGTCGCCTGAATGACGAATAGCTCCGCCGCCAGCAGGACCATAAAGAGAATCCAGTAGGCGATGCTGGACAGGAACAGGAAAAAGCCGTCTTTGAGATTGCGGCTGAAGTTTATTCCCGGCATGACATCGTCCTTGTCCAAGACAGCGCGGACCACCTCGACGCTGTAACCCGAGATCCAGAAGCCGCTTACAGCCGCGGCCACAATCAAACCCAATATGCCCAAACCAGTGGTTGCGCCCATCGCTTCCATTTCTTCGATATTGTGTTCAGCATTGTGTTCAGCGGGGTCCCAGGCGTTAATCTGATCCCATAGCGGAGACCAATCGTGTGAATTCAGCACTAAGCCGATGAAAGCCGCAAAGGCTATCGTCAGCACGAGCACGATGCCGATTACCTTGGCGAGATTCTGAAAGGGGTATCTGAAGGCCTTGGAAAAACTCATGGGATTCCTCATGCATGTAAGCGATTGACCTAGTGTATCACGATAGACAAGGTATTACGCCGGCCATTAGCCTGCTTCATCCAAACGGTCATGCGCCGGCGGCGGCTTAGCTGACAGCGCCGAAATCTCGGCATACCACTCGGGCGTCATGTCCACATCCAGCGCCGCCAGCGAAGCTTCAAGCTGCGCCAGATTGCGCGCGCCGATGATGGGCGCTGTAATGGCCGGGTGCGCCATAACCCAGGCCACCGCCAATGTGGCCGGGTGCAATCCGCGTTCACGGGCGTGGACTGTGAAATCGGCGGCAGTCTGATAATAGTCGCCCACCCCGTAACGCTTGATATACATCTCGTTCTCGATAAGGCGGCCGGCGTCGGGTTTCGCTTCCGGGCCATATTTGCCGGTGAGCAAACCGCCGCCCAGCGGGCTGTAAGGGATGACGCCGATGTCTTCCTCAGCCGCCATGGGCAGGATTTCCACTTCGGCTTGCCGCTTGACCAGGTTATACATGGGCTGCAGGCATTCGATGCGCGCCAGCCCCGCCTGCCGGGCGATACCCTGTCCTTTCATGACTTGCCAGGCCGACCAGTTGCTGACGGCCGGGTAGAGGATTTTGCCTTGCCGCGCCAGGTCATCCAGCGCCCGCAGCGATTCTTCGATGGGCGTGTCGGCATCGTAGTGGTGCAGGAAGTAGACATCTATGCGGTCGGTCTTTAGCCGTCTAAGACTGTCCTCAACAGCGATCTGGATGTGCCGGCGGGAGGCGCCGCCCTGATTGACGTCAGCGCCGGTGCGGGAAACCACCTTGGTCGTCAGCACAATCTCGTCGCGGCAATCGGCGATTAAGTCGCCCAGGATTTCTTCGGAACGGCCGCCGGCATAGGTATTGGCGCAGTCGAAGAAGTTGAGGCCCAGCTCGCGACAGCGGTTAAACATACGCGCTGATTCAGCTTCATCAGCGATGTCGCCAAAGGACATGCTACCGAAGCAAAGCGAGGATACTTTGACGCCAGTACGGCCCAAAATGCGGTAATCCATTTGTCAGTCCTTTTCGCCATTGATTATGTTTAGATTCACTCGTCAGCAGCCAAGCGGCCTTGCGCCACCAGCTCAACGCGCCCGCCAACGCGAATAATGATCTCGCCATTAGCCTTGGACGCCTCAAGACGCAGCAGCGAGGGGCGGCCAATCTGATAACCCTGCTCGCTGCGGATGGACACCGCGCGGCTCTTGAAATAATCGTGCTCGACGATGTAGGCGGCAATGCAGCCGTTGGCGCTGCCGGTGGCTGGATCTTCCGGCGCGCCGTAGATATCGTCCAAAACGCGCACATGGATGTCGTTTTGGGGAGCGAGCGTCTCGGCGCAGAATATGGCTGGCGCGATGGCGTCTCGAGCCCCGAGCAGGGCTCGCAGGCGGTCCAGATTGACGCGAGCTCGCTGCACAGCCGCCAGCGAAACCAGCGGAACCAGAACAAAAGCCAGGCCAGTCGAGACTTCTTGGACGGGAAAGCGGGCGTCGATGTCGGCTTCCGTCAAGTTGAGTATGCGCGCTATCTCAGCCGGCGTGAATTGATGGCCGAAGCTGGGCGGGTTCTGCCGCATCCAGAGCACGCCGTCGTCGGCAAATGTCACCGGGATCTGCCCGACGGGGAGATTGAGCCGGAGCTCATCGACCGGCTGCTTGAGATATTCCTGCCGAATGACGAAGGCTGTGCCCAAGACCGGATGGCCGGCGAAATCGACTTCGACTTCGGGCATGAAGATGCGCACGTTGTAGCCGCCATTTTCAGGCTGCGGCGAAGTCACGAAGGTTGTCTCCGAGAAGTTGATCTCCTTGGCCAACTGCTGCATCAGCGCCGCCGGCGGGTCGCCCAGATAGACAGCCAGTTGATTGCCGGTATATTTCCGGCCGATGGTGAAGACATCGACGATGTAGAATTCCATGCGTGACATTCTAGTCGCTCGTTTCCGCGCCAAGCGTATCTTGCCAGCGCGCTGACGGCTGCGGCGCGTAAGCGCCCAGCAGACGGCCATAGTGCTGCGGACGCCGTTGCCTCAACAGCGGGAACAAGCTCAGGTATTGCCGGCGAACATCGGCTCGCAGCACGGCGTGAATCACCTGATCGCGGTCGCGGTCGGCTTGCACCAGGATATTGCCCAGCGGGTCGCAGATGAAGCTGCTGCCGTAAAACGTCACGGCGTTCTCCTGTCCGACGCGATTGCAGGCGGCGATGAAGAGTCCGTTGGCGACGGCATGCCCGCGCATGACCGCAAGCCAGGCGGAGGCCGAGTCAAAGTCGGGCGCGGTCGGCTCGGAACCTATAGCCGTCGGGTAATAGATGAATTCAGCGCCTTCCAGAGCGTAAATGCGCGCCAACTCGGGGAACCACTGATCATAGCAGGTGGGCGCCGCCAGCTTGATGACGCCGATGTCGTGCACCGGGTATTGATCGAAACCCTCGAAGTAATCGGTCTCATGATAGCCGTCGCCGGCGGGGATATGCACCTTGCGCGTGAAATGACGCAGCTCGCCGCTGGCATCGTGGATGGTGGCGGTATCCCAGTATTTGCCTTCGGCGTCGATTTCAAACAAGCTGCCAATGAGGCTGACCTGATGCGCGCGCGCCAATTCGCTGAAGAAGCGGTCGGAGACACCGCCGCGAAGTGGCTCCGCCCAGGCGAAGCCAGCGGCATCGCGAACGCCGGGGAAATAAGGCAAGATGCTGAATTCGGGCAGGCAGACCAGCGACGCGCCGGTCGCCGCCGCCTCGGCCGCCAGCTCACGATAGAGCGCCATGGTCGACTCTTGCTGGCCAGTCCAGTGCCCTTGCGCCAGGGCGATGCGCAGGTCTTTCATGATGCGTTCCCACTGTTGACGATTTCCTCAGCGGCGCGCTGGCCGGTGAAGTAAGCGCCGTGCACGGTAGCGGCGAGATGATGGGGGGCGCTGGCCTCGCCAGCCCAGTATAGCGGCGGCGTTGGCTGCGCCAATTTTGCGCGGGCGTCGTAATGGCCCGGCAAACAAGCGCTGTAGCCGCCCAGCGCGTAGTCGTCTTCGGGCCAGTTGACCCAGCGCGCTTTGACATACTCCAGGTCGGGCTGGTCGATTTCCTGGCGCAGCGTCTCCAGCCCGTGTCGCAGCGCGGCCGCCTCACCGAGCGGCAGCAGTTCGCGGGCGTAATCGCCTGTGAAAAAGGCGGTCCAAACGACCTGACCTCTATCGCGACCGAGTGAAGGCGACCACCACATGGGCGGATTGCCTTTGGCGTAAATGGCGCCGATGGACGGATCCAGGATGTGCTTGTCGAAGAGATAGACCATTTTCATCACCGGTCCCATTTTCAAGCCGGTCACGGCTGCCTGCTTGCCCGGCGGCAATGCCGGCGAAAAGGCAACCCGCCCGGCTTTTAAGACGCCCAGCGGCAGAGTTACGATGGCGGCGTCCGCGCGCTGCGCGACGCCCGCCGCTGTCGTCACTTCTACGCCGCTCCTCCAGTCAATAGAATCGACAGCGCTCCCCAGCCGGATATCCAGCCCTTCCGCCAGCTTCTTGTAATAGGCATCGTAGCCGTCCAGGATGCGGTAGTCGCTGTAGTCGTCGGCGCCGTCGCTGTATATCCTGCTCGAGCCCGATGCGTGAGGGGGAGGCTGAAGATGCGCCTTGGCGTTGAGGTAGCGCAGGCTTTCGCCCTCGGCATTGGCGAAGGAACGCTGAGCGTAACACATCTGCGCCTCGCTGAAGCCGATACGCCGCAGGTAGGCGCCCAGATCTTCATCGTCTGTCGGTTCGGCGACATCACCCAGTTCCCAGGAACGCGTGACGTCCAGTTCAGGCGAGGCGGCGCGCGCTTCGCCCATAGTCAGCCACCCACCGTCTTCCGTGCGGATCATGGAGTCGTCGATCTTGTTCCAGTGCCAGGCGCTTAAACCCAGCTTTTCCACCCAGCGCCAGGTATTCACTTCAGGCGAGCGGCCGTGGATGAGCTCAGCGCCGAACTCGACCGGGATATCGGCAAATTCCCGATTGGTCCAGACGCGGCCGCCGATGCGATCGCGCGCTTCCAGCACAGTCGCGGCGACTCCCGCCTCACGCAGATGCCAGGCCGCTGACAGCCCGGCGATGCCCGCGCCTATGACCAGCACTTTCATCGTTTAGCCATTCTGCTCATAATCCGGGTTCTCCCAGACGATCAAGACGCCGGCGTTACCGGCCGCCGGTTCATCGCAGTAGTCTGTGATAACGCGCGCGGGGCGAAAGCCTCGATTCATCTGCATGGTGACGGTCGAGTCCTTGAGCTCGCCTGCGATGACTTTTTCGCCGTACTCACGCGCGTCCATTTTGTCGGCGTGTTTGCTGTAGCCCATGAGCATGCCGATGGCGTACCAGCCGCGCAGGTTCAGCCGTTTGACCAGATCAAAGCGGACCTGGTATAGACCCGCGCCAATGCCACGGCGCTGATACAATCTATTCACAGCCACCTCCACGCCATAGAGCCAGTCGCCATCGGCTTCGTGGGCGCTGAGGTGAAAGTCGCCAATGGCTTCCCTCCAGGGCAGAATGGGGACAGTCGGCGGACGTAAGGTGCGCATGGTGACCGCCATTCCCACCACATGGCCCGCGCCAGGCCCGCTGATGCGGATGGCGACAAACTGCCCGGCGGGGAAGCGTTCAGTGTGAGCGAGAATATCGTCCTCCGAGAAACAGTCGCGGCAATCGTCGCCCGGCCGAAGGCCGTAAGCGTCAATAAAGGTTTGGCGCGCGCTTCCGGTGTGCCAATCGGCGGTATTCATGATGGCGATGCCGGGCAGGTCCAGCAGTACTTCTTCGCGCTTGAAGCGCTTCAGCCACCAGGCATCCGGGCTGAAGTGGAGTGTTCGAGTTCCATCGCTAGCCGTGGTCCAATATGGCTCATAAGGATCGCGCTCGTGGCCATCCGCCTTGGCGCCTTCCTCAATGAGCTGACTCTGAATCTCGGGCCAATTGTAATTTAGCGCCTGCCGCAGGGCATCCAGATTCTCTTCGGTCTGGCCGTCTCCGCTCGCCTCGTCGATTTTGTCATTCTCATCTCGACTAACGCTTTTGCCCGCGTCCTCGCTCACTTGTTGCTCCTTTTTTTGGCTTCGCTTATGAACTGCGAATACGATAGTATATCAGACGTATGGAATAGCGAATAGAAGGCATGAACGGACATGGCCCGTCTTGGCAGGCGATTGCAGCAGAACG
Organism: Anaerolineae bacterium; assembly: GCA_022823165.1. Lineage (GTDB taxonomy): Bacteria > Chloroflexota > Anaerolineae > Aggregatilineales > Phototrophicaceae > UBA6055. The sequence continues at coordinate 76,750 of JAJDXR010000073.1, forward strand.
GCTTCTTTCTAGCCCTGCCCACTATCGCCTGGCTGTTTGTCTTTTTTGTGCTGCCGCTGGTGATTGTGCTGGTCGTCAGCTTCATGTCGCGGGGCCGCGGCGGCGTGGCGATCATGCCCTTCACGCTGCAACATTACGAGCGCGCCTTCGGCGTATTTTTTATCATCCTGCGTCGATCCATCGGTTTGGCGGGGCTGACCACAGTTATTTGCCTGCTAGTCGGTTATCCGCTGGCTTTCTTCATCAGTACGCGCCGCCGGCGTCTGGTGCGGCAGATTACACTTTTCCTGGTCATCCTGCCCTTCTGGACCAACTTCCTCATCCGCACCTATGCCTGGCGCATCTTGCTGGGCGAGCAAGGCACGATCAACGGCTTGCTGCTGAGCCTGGGCTTGATTGACGAGCCGATTACCATGCTGAATACTCAGTTCGCCGTGCTGGTGGGTTTAGTTTACGGCTTCCTGCCCTTTATGGTCTTGCCGATATTCGCTTCGGTCGAGCGCTTCAATTTCCGCTATGTAGACGCCGCGCATGACCTGGGCGCGAATGATATTCGCGCTTTTCTGCGCGTGGTATTGCCGCTGACGATGCCCGGCGTGCTGGCTGGCTGCGCGCTGGTCTTCATTCCGTCCGTGGGCGCCTTCGTCACGCCCGATCTGCTGGGCGGCACCAAGGGGCTGATGATCGGCAATTTGATCAACAAACAATTCGGCGGCTCGGGCAATATGCCGCTGGGTTCGGCCCTGTCCATCGTGATGATGGCGGTGGTGATGCTGTCGCTGCTGGTTTACGTTTTTTCCATCCGGCGCGACCGGGGAAGCTAAGGCGCGCCCATGCTTATCAACGAAGGCGCCATGCGGCGCAATCGGACCGTACGCCGGCTGGGACAAGTTGGGCTGTGGCTGAATCCGCTAGTCGCCTACTTCTTCCTCTGGGCCCCGATCTTGGTGCTGGTGTTATTTTCTTTTAATTCGAGCCGGTCCGTCGCCTCCTTCACCGGTTTCACGCTGAAATGGTACGGCAACATCCTGAACAATGTCATGGGCGCGGAAAGCGCCTTTTCCACCGAGCTCATGCTCAACGCATTCCGCAACAGCCTGTTCGTCGGCAGTATCGCCACAGCGATTTCGACCGTGCTGGGCACGATGATCGCGCTGGCGATGGCGCGTGGCAAGTTCCCGGGCAAAGGCTTGATCGACGGCTTGCTCTTTCTGCCGGTGGTCATCCCCGAGATTACCCAGGCGATTTCGCTGGCGATCTTCTTCAAGGTGGTCTTTGACTGGTTCGCGCTGATTAGCGGCGAGCGAGTCTTCCCCGGCTTCCATACTATCATCGCGGCGCATGTCACCTTCAACATTTCTTACGTGGCCATCGTGGCGCGCGCCCGGCTGGCGGATATGAACCCGCGGCTGGAAGAAGCGGCCAATGATTTGGGAGCGAATCCCTGGCGCGCCTTCTGGCGCGTGACCTTCCCGCTTATTTTGCCCGGCGTCATTTCCGGCGCGCTGCTGGCCTTCACGCTTTCGCTGGACGACTTTGTCATCACGTTCTTCACATCGGGCGTCGGCACCACCACGCTGCCCGTTTTTGTCTATGGCTTGCTCAAGCTGACAGTCACGCCGGAGGTAAACGCTGTCTCGACAATTATGATGGTCTTGAGTACGCTCTTAATTGGTATATCGCTGGCAATTCAGGGGCGCAGCGCGTCCCGTGTTTAGTCCGATTTCAGTCACAGGAGGAATTACGTCATGAAGAAGATTGGCATATTATTGTTCGTCCTATTGTTGTTGGTACCGAGTGGCCTGGCGCAGGATATGGAACACGAGCCCTGGACCTGCCCCGAGGGCTACGACGGCCAGACACTGAGCATATTCAACTGGTCGACCTATATCGCTGAAGACACGGTGCCCAATTTCGAAGCAGCCTGCGGCGTCACCGTCAATTACGATATCTACGAGAGCAACGAAGCCATGCTGGCGCGCATCCGCCAGGGCAACCCGGGCTACGACATCGTCGTTCCCAGCGGCGGCACGGTGCAGCGCATGGCGGAAGAGATGCTGCTGATTCCGCTCGACCTGGAGATGATCCCCAACGTGGCGAATGTCATACCGGACTTGCTGGGCGCGGCTTACGACCCCGAGAACATGTACTCCCTGCCCTATCAGTGGGGCACGGTCGGCGTCGGCTATCGCACGGAAGTCTTTCCGGACGGTATCACTTCCTGGGACCAGGTCTGGGATCATGACGGTCCCGTCGCCTGGCTCGATGACCGGCAGACGATGCTGGGCATCGCCCACCTCTACCTGGGCAACGACCCCAATTCTACCGATGCGGACGAAATCAGCGCCGCCCGCGATTACCTGATCGAGAAAGGCGGCAATGTCGTCACCGTGGCGGCTGATGACGGCCAAGTCTTGCTGGAGCGCGGCGATGTCGATATCGCCGTCGAATACAACGGCGACATTTTGCAGATTTCCTGGGATTGCGAATGCGATGACTACGCCTACGCCATTCCCGACGAAGGCAGCAACGTCTGGATCGACAACCTGTCGATTCCGGTCGACGCGCCAAATCCGGAATTGGCTATGGTTTTCATCGACTACATTCTCGATGCCAAGGTGGGCGCCGACCTGACCAATTACATCTGGTACGCCTCGCCCAACCAGGCATCGATCGAATCGGGTTTCATCGACGAAGAGATTCTGAATGACCCGGCCATCTTCCCGCCCGCCGAGCAAGTGGCGAAGCTCTTCGCCATCATTGATGTCGGCGCCGAAGCGGAAGAGCTGATCAACAATGCTTGGGACGAGTTGCTGATCTTTCTGGGGCAATAGAGGAGTGAGCGGACGAGTCACCGACTCGCCCCGACCGGCCTATCCAGCGCGCAAATTGCAGGGGCGACTCGGTGAGTCGCCCGTTGATACACCGGATAGCTTTCCGCACAACCAGGGCCCGACTGCAAAGTATGCAGACGCAGCCCGGTACTCGCAGACCTTCTCCGACGGGCCAGCCCAATGACTACTTTCGATGTTGAGTTGGTTGACATCGTCAAAGAATTTGAGTCTCGCGGCAGCACGGTCCGGGCGGTTGACCGCGTCAGCGTGGAGATCGCCGACGGCGAGTTCTTCGCGCTGCTGGGTCCCAGCGGCTGCGGCAAGACGACCACGTTGCGGCTGATCGCCGGCTTCGAGCAGCCGACCTCCGGCCGTGTTCTAATTCGCGGACGCGCCATGGAAGGCATCCCCGCCTATCACCGGCCGGTCAACACGGTATTTCAAGATTACGCCTTATTCCCGCATCTGACTGTCGAACAGAACATCATGTTTGGCCTGCAGATGGAGGGAGTCGACAAAAAAGCGGCGCGCAAACGCGCTAACGAAGCGCTGGAGCAAGTGCGGCTGCCGGGTGTCGGCGCGCGTAAGCCGCATCAGCTCTCCGGCGGGCAGCAGCAGCGGGTGGCGCTGGCGCGCGCCCTGGTGAAGCAGCCGGCCGTGCTGCTGCTGGATGAGCCCCTGGGCGCGCTCGACCTCAAGCTGCGCAAGAATATGCAGTTTGAACTGAAGGCGCTGCAGCGCGATGTCGGCATCACCTTCATTTACGTGACGCATGACCAGGAAGAGGCCATCACCATGGCCGACCGCATCGCGGTGATGAACGAAGGCCTGATGCTGCAAGTCGGGACGCCCAAAGAAATCTACGAGCACCCCGAAACGCATTTCGTGGCTGACTTCATCGGCGAGACCAATTTCATTCCGGGAATGCTGCTGGAGCGAAGCGGGGATGGCTACGGGCGGGTCAAGTTGGCAAATGGTCCGGTCATTCGGGCGCAGCTTTCACACGCGCTGGGCAGCGCGGCCCGCGCGGTGACGGTGGCCATCCGGCCGGAGCGCATTGGCATCGCCGCCGCCAGCGCCTCGCTTGATTCAGATGAAGACGGCTTGACAGTGCTGGAGGCTGTATTGGCGGGCAGCCAGTACATCGGCACGGATACGCGCTACAGGCTGGCGCTGGGCGAAGGGGTCGAACTGGTGGCGCGCCTGCAAAATGTCAGCAACAGAGACAGCGCCGCCTACGAAGTCGGGCAGCCTGTCAAGGTCTACTGGGGCGAATCGAGCGCAACCGTGCTTGATCAGTAAGATCAGTATAGAGAGCCGCCCTCGGCTCCGCGCGCGGCAGCCTAAGCCCGTTTCGCGGCGCTAGGACTGACTTGTGGTATCATCAGCCTGAGAATTGTGAGGCGCGCGCGCAGCATGTTTAGCCCAGTTGTGGAAACAACTTGTCAGAGTGAAAATTGCGCCTGTCAGCGACCGGTGGACGCCATCACCGGCTTTGAGGTGACGGCGGATTTCGAGCGCTTCAACCAGAAGTACGATATGTTCAACCGCGCCGTCTGGGATGACGGAGTGCGCTCGGAGCGAGCCAAGAAGTTCTTCGAATCCTACTTCACTGACCTGGCGCAATTCCGCAAGGTCGAGGGCTTCCAGCATCGCGATTACGCGCTGCGCAACGCGGCCTGGTACATCGCCGATTTCACCGCCGATTTGCTCGAGCTGTCCGGCGACCGCAAGGAAGGTTTCCTCGATTCATACACCATGTTCCGCGAGGGCGCGACGCGCAAAAGCCAAGCCAGCGAAGCCGAGCATTCCGCCGAACTGAAGCGCGCCGGCCGCTTCCTGGGCGCGGACGCCCTTGGCATCTGCGAATACGACGAGCGCTGGGTCTATACGCATAATTACAGCCGACAGAAGCTGACGGCTAAAGCGATGGACCTGCCGGAGGACTTGACGCATGTGGTTGTCATTGTCAACGAGATGGATCACGCCACCATCGAAACGGTGCCCTCGGCCTTGAGCGGCGCCGCCACCGGCCAAGGCTACAGCCGCGACATCATCGCCGTGCTGTCCATCACCCAGTACATACGTAACCTGGGCTACCGCGCGGTGGCCAGCCTAAACGACACGGCGCTCTCGATTCCGCTGGCGATTCAAGCGGGCCTGGGGCAATACGGTCGGCACGGCCTGCTCATCACGCCGGAGTTTGGGCCGCGGGTGCGCATCGCCAAGATTTTCACTGATCTGCCGCTGATCGCCGACCGGCCGATCGATTTTGGCGTCACCGAGACTTGCAATATCTGCCAGCGCTGCAGCTCGGCCTGCCCGGTGAAAGCGATTCCCTTTGAGGCGCCCAACTTCGACCGGCACGATGGCATCTCCCACCTCAAGGGCATCAGGAAATGGACCATTAACGCCAAGCAATGTTTCAAGTTCTGGGCCAACCAAGGCACCGACTGCTCAATCTGCATCCGCGTCTGCCCTTATAATCGCGACTTCTCGAAGCTGATAAATCGCGCCCTGCGCTGGATGCTGGGCAATCGCTGGCGGCGCCTGGGACTTTGGCTGGACGCCAAACTCAAGCAGGGCGAGCGCAAGACGGCTGGCTGGTGGTGGCGGCGCCCGCCCCATGGCTGAGTTCGCGCTGGCGGCGCCCGCTGACACAGCCCTGGCTTCGCTGCGCGCAATCGCCCGGCAAGACGCAGCCGAAACGCGCCGCCAGGATGTTTACGCGGCCATGTTCGCATTTGCCGTCGCCTGCCTCGAACGCGGCCTGACGCAAACGGCGGCGGACACGCTGGCATTCTTAGCGCAAGCCCCGGGTTTAAGCGCTAGGCTACGACACGAGGCGCTTGAGACCCTCGCCGACCTGGAGAGTCGAATTTGTCCGCGCGTCATTCTGGATGCGCGCGCCTTCGCCGAGGGGATGGCCCTGCGAACCATGCTAGAGTACTTGCTCGACCTGAGCGGGCTGGAAACGACCTGACGAGTCGGCGACGCCGATGGCGGGAGTGGCTATCTGGGTGGATATTTCCTGAATGTCGAGCTTGGCACAGATTAATTCACCACAGAGGAAAACGAGGATACACAGAGGGGCGCGTAGACACTGCCCGCCGGCACAGAGTTTTTTCTTTGGGTCGAAGGGAACTCGCATCCACTACAATAGACACTCCCCTGATGGCTGCGCGCTTGACCTGGCGTCTCCCGCTTTGCTAAGCTGAATGCCGTGCCGCGAACCCGGGACGGTGACTCATGAAACGTTTGACGGGGCTGCCCCTGGCCACGCCACCGCGCATCGCGCTGGCGCTGTGCTGGACCGGCCTGCTGACATTGTTATTGCTGCAAGGCGAAGCGGATCCGGTGATTGATCTGGGGCTTCCGCGCGGGGACAATACACTGGCTCGCGAGCTGGCTTTCAGCGCGCTGCACTTGCTGGCTTTTGCTTTGACCAGCGCCTGCTGGTTCTGGGCGCTCAGCCGCGCCGCCAAGCCGCGACAGGCGCTGCTTGCCGCCGGCATCATCGCGCTGGCGCTGGGCTTTGCCACCGAAATCCTGCAATCTTTTACGCTGGATCGCCACGCTTCCTGGCTCGATTTGGCCGCCAATATCGGGGGCGCGTTGATTGCGGCGCGTTTCATCTGGGGGCGACTCCATGCCGGTTGAGATCAATTCCGGCTAGTTCCAGGCCTATCCGCGCCGGCGAGCAGCAGCGTGGACTCGCGCCGATTATCCGCTGCGCGGCTTCCGCGCTAAGCTGACTGAAGTTCAAATTCGAGTTCAAAATGGAGAACGCTGACAATGAGCAGGCTCGTCTTAATTATTACCGTCGCCTGGGCCGCAATCGCCGCTGGCTATACATCGGCTCAGCCCAGCAATCAAACCGTCTACGCCTATAGATCCGGCGATTTGTGGAAATTCAATCTGGATGACGACAGCGCCACGCAGCTCACGCATTGGGGCTACACCGGCGGTCCGATTCTGGCGCCGGACGGACGCAAGCTGGCCTATCTGTCGACATCGCCCGAATTCATCGCGCAATACAGCAGCGGCATCGCCGCGCAATCCGCCGGCGCCGCGCCAGCCAACATCTGGATAATGGACATCGCCACGGAGAGCCACAGGCTCATCGCCGGTCAATCCGACTCCGGAGCGAGCCTGGCTGGCATCCTGCGCTCGCTGCCGGCCTGGTCGCCGGACAGTCAGAAGCTCGCCTGGCTGGAGCTGGACGCCAGCGCCCGGCCAGCTAACGCGGCGGCTTTGAAGTTGCGCGATATTGCAGCGAATACGACTTCGCTCCTGGTCAGCGATGTCGATCTGGGGCATCAAGGCAGCCAGATACAGATGCCGACGCTGCGTTGGGGTCAGGCGGGCATCGCCAGGCTGCGCTTATCGCATCAGCAAGCCGAACCGAAGGCGACGCAGCACATCGAATTCTACGACCCGCTGACGGGCGCATTCAGTGAATATGACCTGGGATTGAGCGCCAGTCGCGACAATCTGGCGCGAGACTTCGTCTGGGTCAATCACCTGGGCAACAGCCTGGTCGCCCTGCAAATCCAGGACTACTGGGAGATCATCAACCCCTACGACGGGACGCGTTTGCGCCTGACGGATCCGCCGCGATTGAAAAATCGCTTGATCGCCGGCGCTATGCAATTGATCCCGGCAGCGATCGCCAACGCTGATGAGGACTGGGATATCCACTGGTACGCGACGACCGGCGCCAATTTGCAATTCTCAGGCTACGTTAGCCCGCGGGTAAACCCAAACTTCCTGCCGGCGATGTCCCCCGATGGCGCCAAGATGGCTTGGCACAGCGGCGACGGCATCGATCATTGGCGGATCAGCATGACCGAGAGCAATAGCGCCTTGGCCAGCGACCCCGGCCATGGGCGCGCCTTCCCGATTCCCGAGCCTGTCAGCGTTGTCTGGGCGCCGACCGAGTGGGTAACGACCGGTTCGGTTGCGGGAGCGCCGGTACTGCTGACCGCATCGGTCAACTGTGGATTGCTGCCGCTGCTAAGCGCGGGCCAGCGGGCGATTGTCAGCTCCGACTTGAGCTTGCGCGTCCGCGCTGAAGCCACAACGAGCGGCGCGCAGCTGGGCAATCTGGAAGGCGGGGCGATCGTTTCTATTGACGCGGGACCTGTCTGCGCCGATGGCTACAACTGGTACACCATCAGCGGCGACAGCATTTCCGGCTGGACTGCGGAAGGCGCCAATGGCGACTACTGGCTGCTGTATCACGTGGCTTGTTCGAGCAGCCCGGCCACGCGCCTGACAACCAATATGACTGCGACAGCCAGCGGCGACCGAGTCGTCAACATACGCGATGGCGCCGGCCCGGAAAATACGGAAATCGTTTGGGCGGTGGCGGCCGGCGACGAATTCGTGGTCACGGGATTGCCGCAGTGCGGCGCTTCCGGCTTGCGCTGGTATCCGGTGCGAATTGACGAGAAATTGGGTTGGATCGCTGAAGGGCAGAATGAACACTATTGGATTGAGCCGGTCGAGAGCTAGCCCGGCTGATAATCGGGATTGTCCCAAACGATCAGCGTAGCCCAATTGTCGGAGGCCGCGTCTTCAATATAGTCCCGCAACAGGCCGCGGACCTCAAAGCCTCGATTGAGTTGGAAACTTAGTGTACTGTCGTAGAGTTCGCCCGCCACAACCTTGTCCGCATAAGCCTGCGGACTGAGCAGCGCCTTGTGCTCAGCATAACCGGGGATGAGCCCGCCGGCCACGATGCCGCGGCGATTCAAGCGCTTGACGATGCCCATGCGCGCCTGGTATAGCAGCGAGCCAACGCCGCGCCGCCGGAAATCCGGATGTACGCTGATATCGCCGCCGTAATACCAATCGCCTTGGGGGTCGTGCGCGCTGTAATAGCCGCCGTCGATAATCTCCTGGAAGCTGTGCTGGGTATGCTCGAAGTCAAAGTCGATTAGAAAGCCGGACCCCAAGCCAATGACACGCTCGCCATGCCGGGCGACGAAATTGCCATCCGGGAACAGCCGCCAATGGTTGAGGAAGTGTTCTTCCCGCATCAGCTCATCGGCGCCCAGGGTAGGGAAACAGTCGCGCTGCAGCTGCTCCAGGGCGGCTGCGTAGCGTGGACGGATAGTGTCTACGCGAAACTCCAGGCTCAAGGCTTTCCTTCTTATCCACGGGCTAACTCGTCGGTATGCACAGTGTAGCCATGCCGCGCCCTAACGGTCAACAGCTTGCCGGCGCGCTGACCAAATGGACTGCATTGGACATATTCTAATCGCCCGCCATGCCGTAGGATAGGTGGCAGACAATTGGCAAGTAGGCGGGAGCCGGCAATGGCGACGAACGGACATCAGCAGAACGGCAGTGAAAAGGGTACCGACAAGGTCAAGCGGGGATTGGCGCAAATGCTCAAGGGCGGCGTCATCATGGACGTAGTAACGCCCGAGCAGGCGCGTATCGCCGAAGACGCCGGCGCGGTAGCCGTGATGGCGCTGGAGCGGGTGCCGGCCGATATTCGCGTACAGGGCGGCGTGGCGCGCATGAGCGATCCCGACATGATCGAGGGCATCATCAATGCCGTCTCCATCCCGGTGATGGCCAAGGCGCGCATCGGGCATTTTGTCGAAGCCCAGATTTTGGAAGCCCTAGGCGTCGACTATATCGACGAAAGCGAAGTCTTGACGCCGGCTGATGAAGAGCACCACATCAACAAGTGGAAGTTCTCGGTGCCCTTTGTCTGCGGCTGCCGCAACCTGGGCGAAGCGCTGCGCCGCGTCAATGAAGGCGCCGCCATGATGCGCACCAAGGGTGAAGCCGGCACCGGCGATGTGGTCGAAGCCGTGCGCCACGCCCGCGCCGTCAATGGCGAGATCCGGCAAATCAGCTGCATGGACGATGACGAACTCTATACCTACGCCAAGGACATTCGCGCGCCTTATGACCTGGTAAAGGAAACGGCGGCGCTTGGCCGTCTGCCGGTCGTGAACTTCGCCGCCGGCGGGGTGGCCACCCCGGCCGATGCCGCGCTGATGATGCAATTGGGCGTGGACGGCGTATTCGTCGGCAGCGGCATCTTCAAAAGCGGCAGCCCGGAAAAACGCGCCAAAGCCATCGTGAACGCTGTCACCCACTACACCGACGCCAAGATCCTGGCGGATGTCAGCCGCAACCTGGGCGAGGCGATGGTAGGCGTCAACGTGACGCCCGACGAGGTCATCCTGGGCAAGCGCGGCTGGTAGGCCCGCGATGCAAGATTGCGCACCCAGCTGCTATGTCGGCTGGAGCGTGACGCATGCCTGATCCGGATTAGCGCTTACCTATAAAAGCGAGCGGCCGCCACAGACGGACTGCCGACTGCCGACTATCATTCACGGCGCGATGGCCTTGCGGAAACGCGGCGCTTGTTTGCGCCTCAGCGCCGGCTTTGGTTATGCTTGCGCTAGCGAATTTCGATTAGGGTGTCGAAAGAGGATACATGACATTTGCGACCGTACAGGACTTGGAAACGCCGAGCGTACTGATAGACCTCGACTTGATGGAAGCCAATATCGCCGAGATGCAGAGCAAGTGCGACGCGCTCGGCATCGCTTTCAGGCCACATATCAAGACGCACAAGATCCCGGCTATCGCGCGCCGGCAGCTGGACGCGGGCGCCACCGGCATCGCCTGCCAAAAGGTCAGCGAGGCGGAGGTCTTCGCCGATGCCGGCTTCGATGACATTCAGATTCCCTACAATATCGTCGGCGCTCGCAAGACCCGGCGTCTGGCGGAACTGGCGAAACGAGCCAAGGTAACAGTGACGGTCGACAGCCAGCCCGTGATTGACGGCATCGCCGCGGCAGCGCAAGCTGTCGGCGCGACCATTTACATGATGGTTGAACTGGTGTCCCTGGGCCAGCGCACCGGCACGACGCCTGAGGCGGCCCTGGCTCATGCCCAGCGCATCCTGGCGGCAGAGAACTTGAGTTTTGCCGGCCTGATGATTTATCCGTCGGATGCCGCCATCAGGCCCCGGCTGCAGCAGACGCTGGCATTGCTGGAGGCGGCCGGCATCCCGGTCGAGCAAGTCAGCGGCGGCGGCAGCGGCGCCATCAGCGACATGCGCTTGTTACCCGAATTGACCGAGATGCGCGTGGGGACTAATGTCTTTTGGGATTGGAACAGCGTCAGCGCGGGTTACGCCGGCTTCGACAAATGCGCCATGCGAGTGCGCGCGAGTGTAGTCAGCGCCAACGAGCCAGGCCGCGTTATCCTGGATAGCGGCAGCAAGTCTATCCAGTCTGAGACGATCGAAGGACAATTCGGCTACATCGCTGAGTATCCCGCGGCGCGCATCTACAAGGTCAATGAAGAGCACGGCTACGTCGACTTCAGCGCCTGCGCTGCTACGCCAGCGGTAGGCGATAGCCTGCATATCATCCCGGTGCATACCTGCGTCGTCACCAATTTGCACAATCAACTCTTCGGCGTTCGCGGCGACCGTATTGAAGTCGTCTGGGATGTGGCGGCGCGGGGTCTGGTCTGGTGATGCCGCGCCCGGAAGCAACCATGTAATCGGAAAAAGAGAGCGGAGAGTCTATGCTTGTCATCGACGCGCATCTGGATCTGTCCTGGAATGCCCTGCAATGGAATCGCGATTTGCTGGAATCTGTGAACACCATTCGCGTCAAAGAGGGTCGCATGGCCGGCAAGGGGCGGGCGCAGAATACTGTGGCTCTGCCCGAGATGCGGCTGGGGCGCGTGGCGGTGAGCTTCGCCACCATGCTGGCGCGCTCAACCGGCCAGACCGCCCCGCATATCGACTTCGGGTCGCCAGCGCAGGCATACGGCGTCGCGCAGGGCCAGCTGGCCTACTACCGCGCCCTGGAGGCCGACGGGCACGTGAGCGTACTTGAGGATGCGCCCAGCCTGCGCCGGCATATCGCCGAATGGGAGCGCTGGGAAAACAGCGGCGCTGACCCGCTGGCGGCGCCGCCGCTGGGCTTCGTCCTAAGCATGGAGGGCGCCGATCCCATTCGCGATCCAGCGCAACTGGAAGCCTGGTGGGAGGCCGGTTTGCGTTTGCTGGGACCCACCCATTACGGTCCCGGGCGCTATGCCGGCGGCACCGGCACCGAGCTGGGGCTCACCGACCTTGGCAAGCCGCTGCTCACAGAGATGAGCCGGCTGGGCATGCTGCTGGATCTGACCCATCTGTCTGATGAAGCCTTCTGGGAAGCGGCGTCGATCTACGATGGCCTGGTCCTGGCCAGCCATAATAACTGCCGCGCGCTGGTTCCACATCAGCGTCAGTTCAGCGATGAGCAACTCAGGCTGATCATCGAGCGCGATGGCGTGGTCGGCGCGGCCTTCGACATCTGGATGCTGCAGCCGGGTTTCCTAAGCGGGGGCAGCAATGAAGCCGTATTCATTGATGATGTCGTCGATCATATCGACCACGTCTGCCAACTGGCGGGCAACAGCCGTCACGCCGCCATCGGCACCGACCTCGATGGCGGTTTCGGGCGCGAACAGTCGCCTTGTGATTTGGACAGCATCGTTGACCTGCAGCAACTGCCCGGCAAGCTCTCGCAGCGCGGTTACGCCGACGCCGACATAAAGAACATTATGGTTGACAACTGGCTGCGATTGCTCTACGCCGCCTGGAACTGAGGGCCGGCCAATCAAGCGCGCCTGAAGTCCGGCGCCAGGAGACTCGAATGGTTGTAGGGGCGAGCCAGTGGCTCACCCGCTTTTGCGGCGCTGGCGGACCACGCAAGTCTATGTCAGCAGTGGAAGCATCCGCGTCAGCGCGCGTTCCAGCAGCGGTGTATCGGCGGCAAAGCAAAGGCGCAGGTAGCCTTCTCCTTGCGGGCCGAAGGCGGCGCCCGGCGCCAGCCCGATTCCGCATTCGCGCAAAACCCGCTCCGCGAAGGCGTAACTGTCTGAGACGCCCTCAACGCTGAAGAAGGCGTAGAAGGCGGCGCTGGGCAGCGGCAAGTTCACCCGCGGCAACTCGGCGAATCTCTCGACAAGCAAAGTCCGCGCCGCCTGATAACGCGCCAGTGACGCGCGCACAAAGCCTTCGCCCTCTTGCAGCGCGGTGATGCCGGCGATCTGCGTGGGCGCGAAGATGCAGGAAAAATTGAACTCGGAGACCGCTTCCAGTGTGCTGACCAGGGATTTGGGCGCGGTAAGCCAACCGAGGCGCCAGCCGGTCATCGCCCAGGATTTGGAGAAGCTGTTGACTATCAAGTACTTGTCGTCTTCAGTGACCTTGTCGGCGAAGCTCGGCGCGCAATCGCGGTCATAGACGATGCGACTGTAAACCTCATCGGCGATCAGCCAGATATCGCGTTCGCGGCAGAAGTCGATTATCCGCCGCTGCTCATCGTCTTCCAGCATCCAGCCGGTGGGATTATTAGGCGAGTTGATCAGCAGCGCGCCGGTATTGGGCGGGCAAGCAGCGAATAACTCTTCCAGGTCCAGGCGCCAGGCGCCGCCGCGCGGGCGCAGCGATACGCGAATGATCTCACCGCCCAGAATCGCGGCCGCAGCCGGCAAGTTCGGCCAGACCGGCGATGGCACGACCACGGCCGAACCCTCGGCGACAACGCATTGCAGCGCGATGGCCAGCGCCGTCATGCCGGAAGGCGTCACGCCGATATTCTCGGCCGTCAAGGCCGTGCCGTACAGTCGGTTCTGATATTGTGCCAGCGCCTCCCGCAGCTCGATGATGCCGAGGTTGGGCTGGTAAAAGGTCTGGCCTTCGTCGATGGCGTCTTTGGCGGCCTGGCGGATGAATTCGGGCGTGGGTTTATCCGGCTCGCCGAACCAAAGCGGTATGACGTCGGTTTTGCCGATGGCGCTGTTGGACAGCTTGCGAATCAAGCTGGGTTGCAGCGCGCGTACGCTGGGGCGTCCGGCGAGAATGGTCATGGTGGCTAATCCCCTTCTTGTTTGTAGAGCGCCACCGCCGCGACGATGATGACCCCTTGAATAAGACCTTGAATAAACTGATTGACGCCCAGCATGACCAGCAGGTTGGCGGTGATGCCGAGCAGCAGGACACCGCCCAGGGTGCCGAGCACGCTGGCGCGCCCGCCGAACAGACTCGTCCCGCCGATGATGACGGCCGTAATGGTCTGCAGCTCAATGCCGTCGCCGATAGCCGGGTCGCCCACACCCATGCGCGACAGCCAGATCAAGCCGGTCACCGCCGCCGTCAAGCTGCACAGCACATAAACGCCGTATCGCACCGCCTTAATCGGTACGCCGGACAGGCGCGCCACCTCGAGATTGCCGCCGACCGCGTACAAGTACTTGCCGAAGACCGTGAAGCGCAGCAGCAGCACGGTCAGCGCAATGAGCGCGAAGAACATCCAGGCAATGATGGGAATGGGACCGATTTTCTGCACGTAGAACATCATGACTTCGCGGCTGGCTTTGCCGACCGGCGATGACGAAATGGTCAAGCCGATGCCGCGCAAGATGACCAAAGACGCCAGTGTCACGATAAAGGGCGCGATGCGCAGTTCGTTGATGAGGAAGCCATGGATCAGACTAATCAGCACACCTCAAAGTAGCGGCACACTGATTGCTCGTTGCGCTATTCATATAGACTTGCTTGCGTTTTTTTTCACCAACTATGACGACAATCGCGAGCTTGTCGGGTTGTCTTTCCAGTTCACCTTTCCCTTTTTCATCAGTATAACCGATGGCGTGATCACGCTGAAAGACGTGTTAGTTTCCGTGTTGCAACTTAGGTGCAAGAGACTAGGGTACATGTGTGATTCCAGCAACGATTTGGATTTCCTGAACAACATTGCTTTTTACAAGAGAACGTACAAGCACTGGCAGGTAGAACCGGCCTGACCTCAGTGTAAGACACCCAATCCGAAGTAGCACATTCATCTGGCGGGTCGGTCGGCTGCGGGCAAGCTGACCAGTTGCCGCATTCCCAAGGGCCTTCGTTGGTGTTGCATATACCGGAGACGCGCACGTCTCGATGGCAGGTTTGGGACTGGCTGCCGCCGCCGCTGCATGCGCGGGTCTCGGTGCGTGATTGTCTGGTTTTCCTGCATTCGTTGTCGTCATCGTCATCGTCTTTGGGCTTCTTCGTAGGCGGCGGCACTGGCGTGTCAGTGGGGACAGGAGTGTTGGTGACGACTGGCGTGGGGGTGGGAAGCGGCGTATCGGTGGGCTCGGGAGTATCGGTCGGTACGGGAGTATTGGTGGGCACGGGCGTGTCGGTAGGCACAGGCGTGGGCGTATCGGTTGGCGTAAAGGTCGGCGTACTGGTGGGCGTATTCGTTGGCGTGTCCGTTGGGATGGGTGTGCTGGTGGGCGGAAGGGTCGTGCCTGTGATCGAGGCGGACGGCGAGACTCCGGCGCGGTTCCTGGCGCGGACTGACAGGTTGTAGGTCGTGCCGGA
>JAJDXR010000059.1 GCA_022823165.1 Anaerolineae bacterium
CCTCCGTCCCAAACTCTGTAGGGCATAAACTCTGCCAAGAACACATGGGGATCTCGCACCGCAGCAGAATTCTATTCAATAAGTGCGGCTTTTGCAAATTCCCAGCTTTGCTTTTTGGGGGTTGTGAAAGTAGTACACAGAGTCAAAAAGAGGACACCGAGAAAAGCAACCTGGATATTTTCTGGCAGCGACAGTCTCAGTAAAGACCTTGACGGCGTAAACTGTGCGGGCATTCAACCATAAGCAATGCCTCTGCGCCCTCGATTAGACTCGTTGAACTCGGTGGCAAAATCTGTCACAATTCCGGATCAAGTGAGGAGCAGCGCTATGAAAATTGACCGCGTACGCAGTCTGCACGTCGCCGCTGAATGGGATTACCACGAGCCGCTGGGCGAAGCGCATCTGTCCCGCCCGGAGAGCATCTACCCCGAGCTTGAGGCGCGCGCGCCCAGCTGGCCCGTGGACGATGTCGCCGGCGGGCCGCCCTACGAGGCGCAGGCGCATTTCCTGTTCATCGACACGGACGAGGGCGCGAGCGGCATCTGCGGACCCGTCGGCGACGAAGACATCGCCATCATCCAGCGCTATTTCGCCGACATCCTCATCGGCGAGGACCCCCACGCCGTCGAGCGCATCTGGGACAAAATGTACCGCCATGCCATCCACGGGCGCAAAGGCGCGGCCATGATGGCGCTGAGCAAGGTTGATCTGGCGCTGTGGGACCTCAAGGGCAAGCTGCTGGGCGCGCCGGTTTATCAATTGCTGGGGGGTCCAACGCGCGATCGCATCCGCGCTTACGCCTCCATGCTGGGCTACTCGGTCGAGCCGAACAAGGTAATCGAACGGACGCGGCATTTCCTGGCGCGGGGCTTCACCGCCTTCAAGTGGTTTCTGCCTTGCGCGCCCAAAGACGGCGAGCCTGGCATCCGCCGGAATCTGGCGGTCATCCGCGCGGCGCGGGAAGCGGCCGGCCCCGACTGCGATCTGATGTTCGACGCCTGGAGCAGTTGGAGTGTGCCTTACACGCAGCGCATGGTCGAGCTGTCGCGGGAATACCGCCCCTATTGGTTCGAAGAGCCGGTGCTGGCCGATTTGATCCCGCAATACGCCGAGCTGCGGCGAACGGTCAGCGGCGTATTCATCAGCGGCGGCGAGCACGAATACAGTCGCTGGGGCATCAAGGCGCTGCTGGATGCCGGCGCGGTCGATATCTTGCAAGCCGATGTGACCTGGGCCGGCGGCTTGAGCGAGATGACCAAGATCTGCGCGCTGGCTTCCGCTTATGACATTCCGGTCATCCCTCATCACGGCGGCTGGCCCTCGACCCACCTCATCGCCTCGCAGGCGCTGACGACCTGCCCCATGCAAGAATGGCTCATCCAATACGGCCGCATGCCCAACGTCTTCTACAAGCACAAGCTGGTTCCGGTAGATGGGCATATCCACCTGCCGGCCGCGCCCGGCTTGACCATGGACCTGGCCGACGAGGGTGTCAGCCTGCTTGAGGAGCGGGCGCTGGCGGACTGATGGCGGCTGACAAGCGACCTCGCCGCCAATGGCGGGAGCCGACGCCCGTTGACGTCCCGGATTCGCTGCGCGCTGCCGTGGGCGGCCACCACCTGGTTGCCGAGCATCTGGCGCGAAGAGGCATCGCCGAGGTGGCGGCGGCGCGGACTTTCCTGTCCGCGGCTGCTTATACGCCGGCGCCGGCTGACGAGCTGCCGGATATAGAGCCGGCTGTCGAGCGGCTGTGGCGGGCAATCCGCGAGCGGGAGCGGATTCTTGTCTGGGGAGACTTTGACGTCGACGGGCAGACGGCCACCGCCCTGCTCTATTCAGCGCTGAAGCAGCGCGGCGCGCGCGTCGCCTGGCACGTGCCCAACCGCTTCAGCGAGGGCCACGGCCTCCACCTGCCCACGCTCAAGCGCCAGCTCGCCGGCAGCGTCGGACTGCTGCTGACTTGCGACACCGGCGTGTCGGCGAGCGACGCCGTCGACTACGCCGCGAGCCAAGGCGTCGATACCATCATCACCGATCACCACGCCCTGCCCGATACGCTGCCGGCGGCTCTGGCGATCGTGAATCCGCAGCGGCTGCCGGCGGGTCATGCGCTGCGCGAGCTGCCCGGCGTTGGCGTGGCCTACAAACTGATTGAAGCGCTGGCCGCCACCGACGATGGCCCCCCCGGCGATTTGCTGGATCTGGTGGCGCTGGGCATCGTCGCCGATGTGATGGTGCAGGTGGACGATACGCGCTATCTCTTGCAGCGTGGGCTGGAGCGTCTGCGCCAAAATCAGCGTCTTGGCCTGCGCGCCATTCTAGAGGCCGCGCAAATCCCCGCCGGCGAACTCAACGAGGGGCATATCGGCTTCGCCATTGGCCCCCGTCTCAACGCTTTGGGGCGGCTTGACGACGCCAATCCGGGCGTGGAGCTGCTGACGACGACTGATTGGAACAAGGCGCGTATGCTGGCGCACCAACTGGAGAGCTACAACGCGCGCCGCAAGTTTCTGTCGACTCAGGTCTATGAATCGGCCATCGCGCAAATCGAAGCCGAGCCTTGGCTGCTGGATTACGCCGCGCTGGTGCTCAGCCACAGCGACTGGCATAGCGGCGTGATCGGCATCGTGGCCAGCCGCCTGGTGGAAGAATTCGGCCGCCCGACTGTGCTGATCGCGGCCCCGGACGAAATCGGGCGCGGCTCGGCGCGGTCAGTGGCGGGCTTGGACATCACAGCCGCTTTTGGGCAAGTGGCGCATCATCTGATTCGCTACGGCGGTCACAGCATGGCGGCCGGCATGAGCTTGCCGGCTGACCAGATCTTTCAGTTTCGGCGCGCGCTCTCGGGCGTATTGCGGGATATGGGCGGCGTGGAGCCGACGGCTCCGGCCCTGGCCGTCAACGGATATTTGCAGCTGCCCGAGCTGTCGCTGGAGCTGACGGAAGATCTCGAACGGCTGGCGCCCTTCGGCAACGGCAATCCGCCGCTGACGCTGGCGACGCGAGGCCTGCAACTGGCCAGCCGCAAAAGCCTGGGGCGACGCGGCGAGCATCTGCAAGTCGAGGTCGAAGACGAGGCCGGCAATCGACAGCGGGTCATCTGGTGGCGCGGCGCCGGCAAGGACCTGCCCGGCGGCAAATTCGATCTGGCTTACACCCTGCGCAGCAGCAGTTACCGGGGGCAGCGGGAGGCGCTGATCGAATGGCTCGATTACCGCCCGCTGGCCGGCGCATTGACCGACCTGCGGGCGGACGAACCCGCCTGGGAACTGGATGATTACCGGGGGAGCGACGACCTGCAGTCGGCTTTGGCAAGCGCGCGCGAATGGCGCCCACAGGCGCAGATTTGGGCGGAAGCCGCCACCGAAGGACTGCCGGGCGCGGTCAACCGCCTGGGGCTGCGGTCGAGCGAGACCCTGATCGTCTGGACCGTCCCGCCATCAGCCGAGACCTGGTCGGCGGCGCTGGCGACCGTCAACCCGGGCCGGCTGGTTCTCTTGGGCGCGCCGCCGGATTGCGCCGACCTGCCGAGCTTCCTGCGGCGGCTGGCGGGTTTGGTCAAGTTCAGCATCAATCAGCGCGGCGGCCTGGTCGGCCTGGAAGCGCTGGCGGCCGCGACCGCTCAAACCGAACGGGCAGCCCAGGTTGGATTGCAAGCGCTGCGCGCGCTGGGTAAACTCGACTATCAGGTGGCGGCGAGCGGACAGTACCAACTGCAGGCGGCGGACAATCCGCCCGGCAGCGAGCTGGAAGTCTTGCGCGGACGGCTTGACCTGTTGCTGCGGGAGACGCGCGCCTACCGCAAGTACTGGCTCAAGATGGATATGCGGGGCTAAGACAATGGCTTACGAACAATCGGTGTCCTGGTGGTGTTACAGCATGCTCGGCGTCGACCCGGTCGAGCTGCTGCGGACCGCCAGGGCAATCGGCTATACGGCGATGGAGCTGGTTCCGGTCGACCAATTCGCGCTGGTCCGGGACCAGGGAATGAAGATCGCGGCGCATCAATTGCATGTGCCGCTTGAGCAAGGCATCAGCCACAGCAAGTACTGGGATGACATCAAGCGGCAGGCGGATGAAAGCCTCAAATTAGCGGTCGACTGGGATATCCCCTTCCTGATCGCCTTCAGCGGCAATCGCGAAAGCCTGGATGACGCGCGCGGGGCTGAGAATGCCATCAAGCACCTGGCGCCGCTGGCGCGAGCCGCCGAATCAGCCGGCATCGTCTTGGTATTGGAATTGCTCAACAGCAAAGTGAATCATCCCGATTACCAGTGCGACCGGACGGCTTGGGGCCTGCAAGTCGTCTCGGCGGTGGATTCGCCCTATGCGCGTTTGCTCTACGACATTTATCACATGCAAGTCATGGAAGGCGATGTCATCCAGACCATCCGCGACCACTACCAGTGGTTCGCCTATTATCACACGGCCGGCGTACCCGGCCGCAACGAGATCGACGAGACGCAGGAATTGAATTACCCGGCCATCTGCCGCGCCATCGCCGAGACCGGCTTCAGCGGATATATCGGGCAGGAATTTGTGCCGCTGGGCGATTGGAAGGCAGCGCTGCAGCAGGCTTATGATACCTGCCAGGTGGAATAGCTAATACGAGCCGCGGTGGGGATATCGCCGCAGCAGCCCGACCGGCCTGCGGTACTCCTGGATCAAGCCGATGCCCGAAGCGATGACGATCATGCCGATCACCATAGTGCCGGTGATCTCTTCATCCAAGAGCAGGACGCCGCCGACCCCGGCTACGATGGGGATGATGTAAGTAGTCATCACCGCCGGCGTGGCGCCGAAGCGCTTAATCGTATAGAAGGACAGCATAAAGCCCAGGAAAGTGCCGACCACGGCCGCGTAGAGCAGGCCCGCGACGCCGGCGCCATCGACCGCGCTCAGATCGAAGCCGACAGTCAACAGCGCGAAGGGCATCATGGCGATAGCCGTGGCGAAGAGCCGCACGCTGCCCACGTCAAAGGCGTCGTAATCGCGCAGGTACTTGCGCGCGTAGATGATCATGATTGAGCTGGAAATCATGCCCAGGACTACCAGCAGATAACCCTTCGGGTCGGCGCGGGTGACATTGGGCAGGCCGCTCTCCCCGCTCAGCGTCAGCAGCAGCGCGCCGCCCAAAGCCAGGCAGACGCCGAATATCTTGCGCTTGTTGAGCAGTTCGTCCGGCAAGATCCAGTGCGCCAGCACGATCGTCAGCGCCGGACCCGTCGTCAAGAGCAACGAGGCGACGCCGCTGGATTGATATTGCAGCGAACTGACCACGCAGGTCATGGGCACAGCGGTGCCGAATACACCCAGCAAGCCCGCTCGCTTCCACAATACCGGATCTCGCGGCACGCGCCGCCCGGTGACCAGCGCGTACAAGCCCAGGGACATCAAACTGGCGATGACCATGCGGATGCCGATGTAGGCGGCGGGGGCGAATTGCCCGACGCTGAAACGCGAAACAACCAGCGACGAGCCGAAGAACAGGCCGAGCAGGAGGACATACGGCAGCGCTCTGATACTCAAGCGGGCGTCCCGGATTAGGTGGCCAAACAGAGCGGCAGTATACAGCAGGGATAATCTGGCGCACAGCGCAGATTATGCGTGGAGGCGCTACTATGACTGAAAAAATTGATTTGATATGGTGCAGCAGCCGACGTTCTCCGCGACCGGGCAACGCGAAGCCTACAGGCTAAATGTCTTGTCTCCTTATCTAATGGACCGCCTCGGCCAATGCCGGGGCGGTTCTGTTTTTATGCCGTGTAAACTTGCGCCTTACATGCTAACTTTAGCGCATCGCCACCCGGTGAATCCTATAAAGCAATTTGCCATGCCAAAAATCAAGCGCATCTACCTCAGCAGCCACAGCCACACCGATATCGGCTACACCGACCACCAGGACACGGTCTTCCGGCAGCATCTGGGCTTCATCGACGACGCCATCGAGCTGGGCGAAGCCACCGCCCACTACCCCGAAGCATCCCGCTACAAGTGGACCTGCGAAGTGACGTCCTTCGTCGAGCGTTATTTCCAGCAGCGGCCGGCGGCGCAGGTGGACCGCTTCCTCGAGCTGCATCGGCGCGGGCAAATGGCGGTGGCCGGCATGCAATATCACTGGACGCCCATGCTCTCGACCGCGGGCATGCTGCGCTCGCTGCTGCCGGTGCGGCGCCTGCGCGAAGATTACGGCATCAGCATCAGCGCCGCTATGCAATGCGATGTCAACGGCGCCAGTTGGCTCTGGGCTGATTTGCTGCCCGCCATCGACATTCATACGCTGACGATGTCGATCAATATGCACCGCGGCCGCCGCCCCGAGCCGGACCTGAACGCCTTCTGGTGGCGGGGACCGGGCGGCGGGCGCCTGCTCAGTTTCAACGGGCCGCATTACCTTTACGGCATTTTCCGCTACGGGCTCAGCGATATGAACTTCGTCGATGAGCTGCTGCCGCCGCAACTGGCCAAGCTGGAAGCGCGCGAGGATTACCCCTACGACTTCTTGTACGCCCAGATCACGCATCCGGCGCGGGTCGACAATGGGCCGCCGCTGCCGCAGATGGCCGATTTCACGCGCGACTGGAACGCCGCCGGGCGCGAGCCGCGGTTGATCTTCACCACCATTGACGGCTTCGCGCGCATGCTGCATGAAGACTACGGCGAAACGCTGGACGAATGGAGCGGCGACTGGGCTGATTGGTGGGCGGACGGCGTCGGCTCGTCAATCTACGAGACCAGCCTGAATCGCCAAACCGAAGAATTGCTGCCGCTGCTGGACTACCTGTCGACGCAAGTCGCCGACGCCGATCTTGGCTTGATCGAAGAGGCCTATCATTTGGTCTCGCTCTACGATGAGCATACCTGGGGCGGTTTCAGCAGTATCCGCCGGCCGCATTCGCCGTTCACGCGCGCCAGCTACAATCGCAAAGCCAGCTTCGCTTACGGCGGCTATGGCTTGACGCATGAGCTGCTGGCCGACACCGGTCGCAAACTTGCCCGCGCTGTCACGGGCGTCACACCCGAGGGCGAGGCCTGGCGCCGCTGGGGGCAGTACATCAGCGCCGACCCGGCTGCGGCGGCTGACAATAACCATTTCCTGGCGCTGAACGGCTGCGGCTGGGCGCGGCATATTCGTCATCCACTGCCGCCGGATATGGGCGGCGCCGCGCCTCATGGGGTGCTGGAGCAGTTCCTGATCGGCAATTATCGCGAAGAGCCGCCGCTGATCGCCGATACGCCGGCCGAGATGATGATCGACCTCGAGCTGCCAGCCTTCAGTTATGCGGTGATCGCGGCGCGGGCGATCGACGAAGCCGCGCCGGATTGCGCAGTCGGCGAGGGCCGCCTTGAAAACGCCTGGTATCGCCTGCAAATCGACCCGCAGACCGGCGGTTTGCTCAGTTGGTACGACAAGGAGCTGGATCGCGAACTGGTCAAGAGCGACGACCTGTGGCGCTTCGGGCAGTATATCTACGAAAGGGTCAACCATCCGGATGACCGGCAGGCTATTTTCGCGCTGGACTTTGACCGCGAAGATTTCGGTGTCCGTCACGAGGATACGCCCTTCCGCCGCAGCGGGCCGAGCGCCGTCGAGATCATGCCGGCGCGACAATTGCCCGACCGCCTCGAGCTTGAAGCGCGCCTGGGCGCCAAAGGCGCTGCGAGCGTCAAGGTCCGCTACAGCCTGCCGGGGCATCAGAAGGCGCTGCATATCGACATGCTGATCGACAAGACTTTCCAGACCCTGGCGGAAGCGGTCTACGTGCCCTTCCCGCTGGCTTTGGACGGAGGCCACAGCTTCCACCTCGATCTCAACGGCGTGCCGCTGGAGCCGGAGCGCGAGCAACTGCCGGGATCCTGCCGCGACTGGTACGGCATCCACCGCTGGGCGGAAGCCGGCGACAGCGCGGTCTCGGTGACCCTGGCGCCGCTGGATTCGCCGCTAATCCAGGTCGGCGGCATAACGACCGGCCGTTGGGCGCGCGAGCTGGATGCGCGGCAGCCGACCCTGGTCTCCTGGGCGCTGCACAATCACTGGGACACCAACTTCAAAGCCAGCCAGGGCGAAGCCATCTTGCAGCGCTACCGGCTGACGTCGAGCGCCGCCTACGACCCGGCCGCGTCATCGCGCTTCGCTATCGAGGCGGGGCTGCCGCCGCTGATCCTGCGCGTCCCCGGCGCGGAGTTGGGCGCGAGCGGCGTCTTCATGCAGGCCGACCCCGAGGGCGCATGCGAGCTGCAGCTCAAGCGCGCCGCCGATGGCCGCGGACTGATCGTACATGCCTACAATCTGGGCGAAGCTGACGTGGAACAGCGCCTGAGCTTCCCGGCGCTGGCGCTTGAATCAGCTTGCCTCTGCGACCCGGTGGAAGTCGATGGGGCGCCGCTGGCGAGCGCGGCTGGCGGCTTTACACTGAGCGTCCCGCCGCGCTCGGTGGCTTGCGCGCGGGTGATAGTCGCTGATGGCGCCTAATGCCAGAGGTGACCCAAGGATCGCCTCAACAAACGACTTTCAGTTTCGGATTTTTTATTTCGTGTCTGGCGCGTCGAGCGGCCGTGGTCAAAACCTCTGAACACTCTTTCTCCTCGGTGTACTCGGTGGTAAAAGATACCCAGCAGAAAGGACTATCAACTATGCTCACAGGCAAAACCGCCATCATCACCGGCGGCGCCGGCGATTTGGGCAGCGCCATGGCGCGCCAACTGGCTGAGAAGGGCGCCCACGTCGTCATCTGGGATATCGTCCCGCGCGCTGAGGCGGCCGCCGCCATCGAGGGTGTACGGGCGCAGGACCCGCAGGTCGAGTACGCCGAGGTCGATGTGCGCGACCGCGCCGCCGTCGACAGCGCCATAGCCGCCCTGCCGCAACTGGACATCGTCTGCTCCAACGCCGGCATCGTGGAAGCCCAGCCTTTCCTCGAGATCAGCGGCGAGAATTGGCAAAACCACCTGGACATCAACCTGACCGGCTGCTTCAACGTCTGCCAGGCGGCCGCGCGCAAGATGGTGACTGACAATACGCGGGGGCGTCTCATTCTCACATCCAGTTGGGTGGCGGCCATCCCCTGGCCCGAGATCACGGCCTATACCGTCAGCAAAGCCGGCGTCAATATGCTGGTCAAGCAGATGGCGCGCGAGCTTTCGCAGCACGGCATTCTGGTGAACGCGGTGGCGCCGGGCATCGTCAAAGCCGGGCTGGCCGGGCGGCAACTGCGCGAGGAGCCGCAATACGCCGCGCGGGTGGCCAAAGCTATCCCGCTGGGCGAGCCGGGCAGTCCGGAAGAGATCGCCGCCGCCGTGGTTTACCTGGCGGGGCCGCAGACAGCTTACATGACCGGCAGCATCCTGACGCTTGACGGCGGCTGCTCGCTATTCCAATTCGACAGCTAGCCGGGCTCGCTCTGGCGCGCGCTGTGGCGCAGCAGGTTCTGTATGGTCTCCAGCAGCAAGCCGCGCTGTTCGTAGCCGCTTTCGCTGAGTTCGCTGTAACCGAGATAGACGACCTTGCGGCAGCGGCGCGTCAAAGCCAGCAGCAAGCGGCCCAGCGTCTGGCGATTCCATAGCTGTTCATCGGCTTCCGTCCAGCGCGCGCCCTCTTGCCAGCTACGGCTCAAAACATAAGGATGCGTCAGCGGCTGATACAAACGGCGCGACCAACCTTCGCTGCCGATGTTGAGCCAGAACTGGTAGTCGACGGGGCGATTGGAGAGCAAGAAGGTATAAGCCGGCGCGATCAGCACGCTGTTTTCGTCTTGCGCCTCCCAACTGCGCCGGTAGTAATTGGCGATGACACCGCGGTCCACCATGCGCGCGTAATCCAGCGCCAGGTCGTTCGCTTCGTCGTAGCGGCTCAGAAAATCCAGCGACCAGCGGAAATTGCGGGCGGAATCGACCAGATTCATGCAGATATTGCCGGCGTCGATATGGCTGTGGAAGCCAAAGCCGCTACGCGAGAGCAACTCGCCGAAAATGCGCTTGAAGAAGATGTCGATGGCTTCGACGCCGCCGCCCTCGCGATAGCGCTGCAGCCAGCCGACCAGGCGATCGTAACGTTCGCCCAATTCGAAGGTGATGCGGGACTGCATGCTCGGCGCTTGCACCTGCGAGAAGGGCAGCAGCGCGCCTTGACGATAGAGCATTTCGGTCAGCAGCTTGGCGCGTATCAGATCCAGGCCGGCGATGGCGGTCATCAGCGCGAAGGCGATATCGAACTCGGCCGGCTGCAACTGCCACTGCGGGTGCGCCAGCCGCGCCAGCGTCAACAGCGTTCGGGCGGCGCGCTCGTCCCGCAGCGCCCGCGACGGTCGATGCGAGCGCGCCTGAATACCGCGCTTGTCCAGGCGCTCCATCAAGCCGAAACGCAAGACGTCCGACAGAAATGGCGCCAGCACGACAATCTCGCCCGGCGGCGTCGCCCCCTCATGGATCAGCCGGCTGATATGATCGGCCACCCAATCGACCATCTGCGGATGATAGCGATGCGCTTCCGCCGTCAGCGCCGGGCGCGGGTCAGCGCGCTCAGCGCCCGGCTCGGCGACGCCCAGTTGCGCGCCCAGCTGCCCGCCGAGGGCTGCAACCGCGGGCCCCATCACCTGGCTCTGGCTCAGCGACTGCCGCGCCTGGCAGAGCTGCCGCAAGCGGCGGGCATGGCCCGGATCCGCGCCCAGAAAGCGCCGAAAACCGGCATCGCGATCGAAAATTAGCAGCGCCGACTCGCAATCTTCCAGCAGCGATGCCAGCAAGCTGTGAGAAGCCGGATTGTCTTCCTCGATGTTGTCGACGATGAGGTGTCGAAAGCGCCTGCGCATATAGTCCCGCGCTGGCGGCAAGGACAGAATGTGGTCGCGAAACACCTCAAGGTAAAGCGAGAAGTCCAGCAGATTGCGCTGCAGGCAGTAGTCCCGGAAGGCCAAGGCGCAGGTCTGCGCATCGTCAAAGATATGCGACTGCTCCACGCCGCCCGCCAAGGCGGCATTCAAGCGCGAGCCAATCTCGCTGATGGGAAAGCCGACCAGCGCCGCCTTGTTCATATTGTCGATAATCTGGCTGTAGAGGCGGGCGCGATCGATGCGTACGCTGTTGAAATAATCGCGTTGATTCACCAGCGGCTCGATGGCGCGGGTCATAAAATACTGCACCAGCTCCAGGCTGAGGAAATTCGGCAAATCCCGCGGATGCGCGAATCCGGCGCGCTCCGCCACTAAAAACCAGAACATCTCGACCATTTGCAGAGACAAACTGCCTATGGTATGCGCCGACGCCTGTCCACCCTGATACAGCCTATGGTCGCACAGAGCTTCAAGGTAGGGAGTGGCCAGCGATCGCTGCGGCACAAAGATCAGGATCGATTCGGCCGGCGCGCCCTGCGCCAGCAAACGCAGCAGGCGCCTGATCCCCACGGTTGTCTTGCCGCTGCCGGCGATGCCTTCCAGCCAGATCTTCTGGTCTAAGGGCAACTCAAGCAAAGTCGCCTGCTGCGGGCTTAACTGCTTGCTGTCAATGACCATTCGCAGATTATAGGACGGGATACTCGCTTACTCTAGCGCCGGCGATACTGGAAAACATTGCCCCAATCTGGTAAACTGCGCTCCCTGATGTGCAGTCGCTTTCGCCAATTGAAGGCGCCGGACGATTTTCCACGAATTTTGCCATTTAAGCTTGCCTTAAGCTCGATTACACGCTACACTTGCATTGTATCTATACTGTTTAATAGTGGAGCGTCTCTTCAGATGTCTCAAGACCATCGTCCCAGTTCCGAGACACGACAAATGATGATCGACATCGTAGCCCGCAGCGAGCGTCCGCTTACCCGCACCGAGATCGTCAACCGGCTCAACCGCAAGAAAACGCCCCACCTCATCAACATGATGGATGCGCTGGTGGATGCTGGCGTCTTCAACCGCAGCATTGTTACTTTTAATAATGGTGTAACAGGTTATGTTTATAGCTTGGCGCATCAATACGCGCGAGAATAGGTAGCCCGCATGAAGATCATCACACTTCTGAACGAGAAGGGGGGCGTGGGCAAAACTACGCTCGCCACTCATCTGTCAGCTGGCTTGGCGATACGCGGCAAGCGCGTCATCCTGGTGGACGCTGACCCGCAGGGCCACGCGACCATCGCCTTTGGCCTGTCCAAGGAACCTGGCTTCTACGATTTGATCGTGCGCAATGCGCCCTTCCAAAAAGTTTTGCGGCCGGTGCCAGCGGAGCGCTTTAATGTGCCGGACGAAGCGCATAATACCAACGGACAGTTGCTGGTGGTGCCGTCAAATATCGAGACTCGCAGCATCGCCGGCAATATCTCCGACGCCTTCACCGTTTTGAAGCGATTTAATCAGTTGCGCAACGCCATCGACTTCGTCTTTTTTGATACCTCGCCGACTCCGTCATTGCTGCATTCTTCAATATATATGGCGACCGACGGCATCATTTATCCCACAAAATGTGAAGCGTGGAGCTTTGATGGCTTGCGCGAGAGCTTGACGCATAAAGATCAATTCAGCCCGATTCGCCAGCAATACAACTTGAACGATATCAAAGTGCTGGGCGTGGTGCCGACTATGTACCGCGGCCGAACCCTTGAACATCAAGACAACTTGCGCCGTTTGCAGGACACCTTTGGCAGTCTGGTTTGGAAGCCCCTGCCCGTCCGGACGATCTGGACCGAGGTGGCCAGCGCCCGCCGCACCGTCTTTTCTTTGGCGCCCGGCAGCGGCACGGCCGAAGATGCCTGGCATCTGGTTGACCAATTGGAGGACCGCATCTATGAGCAGCCGTGAGCGCCGCCGCAAAATACAGACCGAAGACAACCTGCTCTCGGCTAACCCCAATACACTTGACCCCAAAACCGCCGACGCCATCGGCTTCGGCTTGGGCGACCTGGCGCTGGAAATCGCCGCGGCCGACAATGATTTTCAAGCCATCGAAGCCGTCAGCATTCAAGAGATTCACCCCAATTCCATTCAGCCGCGTTACAGCATCCCCCATGATCTGACTGACATCTTCGCGCTGCATCCAGGAAATATCGTCGACATCTTTGAACGCTGGATCATTGAAGTGCAGTTGGAAACCGGGCAGAAGGATTTCGATATTTTGCCTTATTTGCAGGGGCAAGCCACCAGCCGCGGCGCCCGAGCTGAAAGCGATGCGCCCGATCAGAGCGCCGCTGACCAGCCGCTTTTCGGTAAAGAAACCGCACTCATGAAGATTGTCGATTTGGCCGCCAGCATCCGTCGTGATGGCTTGTCCAACCCGATCAGCCTGGTGCGGCATGCGGACCACTACGAGATTGAAACCGGCGAGCGGCGCTGGCTGGCTTATCATATCCTCTACTGGAAGTTCGGCGATGGCGACCGGCGCTCCGATGGCAGCGTGGTCAATTGGTCGCGCATTCCCGCGCGCGTTGTCAACCAGGTTGACGTCTGGCGCCAAGCCAGCGAAAACAACGCCCGCGACAATCTAAACGCCATCAGCCGCGCCCGCCAGCTTTCCCTGCTGTTGATGGACCTGCACGGCTGGGACAACTTCGTAAAGATCGATGCCTGCGAAAATGAACAAGCCTTCTATGCCCAGGTCGCCGATGGCGCCGCCTGGCGCATTCCGCGCGGGCAAGGCGAGCGCCTGCTGAACGCCATGGGGCTATCGGACGCCGGGCAGCTACGCCAATATCGCGCGCTCCTGCGGCTGCCGGCCGACCTGTGGCGCCGGGGTGATGACGAGAATCTCACCGAAGGTGAATTGCGCAAAATGAAAGCCGCGCTGGATAACGTTACACGTGTAACGATACAGAAAAGCAAATCCAAAAAAGACGCGGTCGCTCGACTGGCCGCGGACGCCACTCAATGGCGAAACAAACTCCGTAAGGAAATCAATTCCCTCGATAACAACAATAAACCCAAGATTCGCCGTCTCATCGAAGCCGAAATTCGGCAGCTCATGCGTCTCATCGCCGATATTGACGAATCCCACACATAAGCCCATCTGATCACAGTTCGCGCCCACAATAAACAACGGTTGCGCAAACGCTGCCGCCCGTCCCGTCCGCCACGGCTAAGCGCTACACCTGTAACGGTATAAGCGCAACTCTATACCGCAACACGCAAGCTCCGCACTAGGCCATACTTCGCGCCAACAGGCTCACGCCGGCGTCCGCTTCATCCAACCGCAGCGCGCGCTCCGCCATCGACCTTAGCACGTCGCGATAGGAATCCCTGACCGCCAGAAGGACGTTACCCTCGCCAAACTCTTTTAACATCCGATAGGCCACGCCGCGCCGCGCCGGTCGACGGACTTCAGCGCCTGCGGGGCTTTCGGCGACCAAGTAACCCTGGATGCTCTCGGCAACCTTGTCCTCAGGAATATGCCTGGCGACAGACTCATAACGCAAGCTAATCTTTTCATAACGGATCCGCGCCGCCCGCGCCCGCACCCGACCGGCGAAGCCACGAAGCCGATCAATCCAGCCGCCGTCGGTTACATGCTCACCACGCCAAACCCGCAAGCGCATGAACATCTCAACACTCAGCGGCTCGTACACCAGCGGCTCAGCCACAGGCTTATCTAAAGTCAGCAGAGACGGCCGCCTCACACAGACTTGGACCTCGCCGCTCGCCCGCTTCAGCAAAGCCGCTCCAATATGCCTCCAAGCCGGAAAACGCGCCGATTCCCCAATGGCAAGCCAATATCCGGGCGTGTGATTCTTTAGCTGATCACGCCCTCGCCGCGGCAGGCACTTCAAACTATCCCATGTCAGACTGAAGCGCCCGACCTGCTCACAGACCTGAACGCCCAACGCAGCGTTATACCGTCGCAAGGTCCGAGTATTCACACCCAAACGCCCGGCCAGAAAAGACATCGGCGACCGAGGCGAAACGCGCTTCACATACTCTCGATGCAAGGCGCGCCGATATGCGTGGCTGCTAGACAAGTCCGACTTACTCACTAGATCCGACGGCGACCAGCTCACCTCCAGCACCTCCATCAGCCGCAAGACGCTAGGCGCCTGGAACAGCAACTGCGCCGGCCTACCGCGCGAGCCAGATTTAAGTCCCCCAATGTCCAGGTATTCTACATATCTTCTACTGATAATATGCCGCCCATTGAACGTCGAGTGATCCCCAGTTAGAGCCGCATGCACACTCTTGCGACTAAGCCCGTATTCCGCCGCCAAGCTAACCGCCTCCGACATATAAAACAGCGCATCGGCTTGCCAACCAGCTATGAACATGATATCCAAAAGCCTAGCTGCGACAGATGACTTCTGTGTAGCCAACAGGCGTTCGCGTACAGAGTTAGGTATACCGCTAGCTTGATGGAAAGCGTCACTGCGCCGATAAGCGCTGGCTATGGTCCGGCGCCCTTCGGTAAAGCGTTCAGCGAAAGTCTCGGGCGCGTGCTTCAGCGGCGCTTCGCTCATCACATAGCGTTGTAGCAACGCTTTCTCAAGCTCATCGCGATTCATTCCCTGGCGCTTGCCGACGGACGCGCAGCGATACAGCGCATTGTTGCGTCCGATCTCTCGTTGCAATTTTCCATACATAGCCGCGATGTCAACTTTGCTTGACACCTGCTTCACACGTAGCCCGGCAAAACTTTCTTGCGCGCGAATATGGAAATAATTCAGGATTGCATCCAGAGCCCCTCGATCCAAATCAGCCGGCTCATCGCGCTGCACAACCCGGTACTCGAAGCCAGCGACAACCGACGGCGCCGCCACCACGTAGGCTCTTTCCCCTTTGATGTCGCCACCATCAAATTGATGGCTTGGCACCTTCTCTCCCGTGCGAAAATACAGATGGTATCCTCGCCGGGTCTTGACCGTGTAGGTCTGCGCGTACTGAGGCAGATGTCGGCAAAACTGCTGATAGCGAAGATGATCGTCAAAGTCGATCACCAGCAGCTGCGACACCTGGCCGCAAACTACTGCCAGGGCGCCAGCTCTCGTATCGAACATCGTCTGAAGCTCGCGCTGGTCCGGGATTCTCTTTTGATAGGCTCGCCACTTGATCGTGGGCTTCTTCGGTTCAGCCGCGCCGCAATCGCCGTAGAGTGGTATCACCGAATAACCTCGGTCGGTCAATTTCGCCGCTCGATATATGAGTTGCTTTCTTAGTTTTTTCGACTGTTTATTCATTGCTTTTCCGTCTTATTTTCTGCGAATTCCTTGCTATTCCTAGGGAAAGGCGCTACAATGCAAACAAGCGGAACACCCACGTAAAAGTGGGCGCCGCGGATGCTCGGTGGATCGGCTCCTGCGCCAACATGGTCCGATCTACCTGCGAGTACAAAGGGCATGACCGATGATTGGTCATCAGTGAGGAGAGGCTGCCACCTCTCCTCTACCTTTTGAGCCAGGAATTAACTTGCTAGATGAAAGCTTCTTGTCGAGGCCAATTCCGATCGCAGCGAGGTCTTAATTGCTCAAAAGCAGCAGATCAAACGACCGGAATTTCCGCACTCTTCTTGAATATCGTCGCGACCGCAGTCCTCAGGTCACGCGAACGGTAGCTGGCTCAGCTTAACTTGCACTCGATATATCTATACAGTCTATAAGATTTGGGCTCATCTCGCAAGGATTTGCTGCGATATTCGTAGATATTGGCTGCGAACGGATCGTCGCCTTAATTTTAGAACAATAGTGCTAAGCCTTGCCTGGCGCTCAGCGTGTACTCAGTCGAGAATGTTCTGCAAAACTGAGAGCGGGGTCGCGGCCAGCAGTCCGGCGTCAATCGGCAGGACGACGCCTGATATCCAGCGCGCTTCGTCGCTGGCGAGAAAAACGGCTGCCCAGGCGACATCCCAGGCATTGCCCTCGCTGCCCAGGGGGCCGGCTTTGCGGCGCAGGCTGCGCGTTTCTTCATCGAGATGGCGGACGAAGGCGCCATGAATATGACCGGGCGCGATGGCGTTGACGCGGATATTGTCGCGCCCGTGGTGAACAGCCATGACGCGAGATAGCTGGATGGCGCCGGCTTTGGTCACGGCATAGGGCGCGTTGGCTGAAAATCCCGCGCGCAAGCCGTCTATAGAAGCGATGTTTATGATTGATCCGCCGCCGCTGGCTGCCATGAGCGGCACAGCATGTTTGCAGGTTAGCATCATACTCTTGAGATTGATGGCAAGGGTGGCGTCGATATCAGCGTCGGAAACCTGCGTGATTTTTCCGGAACCGTAGGTAGCTACGTTGTTGAACAATATATCCAGGCTGCCGTAGCGGTCTTGACAGGCAGCCATCATGCCGATGCAAGCCGCTTCCTGGGTCGCGTCGGCGAGGAAGATGGACGCCGTGCCGCCGGCTTCTACAATTTCCTGATGAGTGCGTTCAGCCCGCTCGCGGTGGATATCAACCAGGAGGACTTTCGCGCCTTCCTGGGCAAAGCGCAGGGCGGCGGCATAGCCGGTGCCGGCCGGTTCGCCGCTGGAGCCCGCGCCAACGACCATAGCGATCTTGCCGGAGAGTCGATTATTTCCCATTTCAAATTTCTCCCGGGTTATTGTTGAAAGAAGCGCTTAATCCATGTGCAGCCCGCCGTCGACTGTGGGCGACGAGCCGGTGATGAAAGCGGCTTGATCGGAGGCAAGAAAGGCGGCCATATTGGCGACATCGCTTGTTTCGGTCATGCGTCCCAAGGGTACGCTGGCCAGCGTATTCGTTATCATACTGCGCCGTTGTTCGCTGGCGTCGACTCCGGGCGGCGCCAGAGCCGCCGCCATATCATCGATTCGCTCGGTGGCGATCAAGCCCGGGCAGATGGCGTTGACGGTGATTTGCTGCGGCGCTAATTCCAGCGCCAGCGATTGTGTGAAGCCGCGGACGGCGAATTTGGAAGCGCAGTAGGCCGCGAACTTCGCCACTCCATGTTTACCCGCGGTCGATGAAATGTTGATAATTCTGCCGCCGCCGCCGCGGGCGATCATGTGCCGCGCTACCGCCCGACTGCAGAGAAAGGTCCCCTTGAGGTTGACGCGCTGGATGAGGTCGAAGGCTTCTTCTTCAAGCTCTACGACCGGCACACGGTCCGGCCCGGCGGGCGCGCCGGCGTTATTGACCAGGATGTCGATGCGGCCGAATTCTGCTGTGGCGGCGGCAACCATAGCATCGACTTGTTTGGCCTCAGCCACATCGGCGTAGACCGGCAGCGCTCGTCGGCCCAGCGCTTCAATCTCGCGGACTACAGCCGGCAGGCGGGGCCGCGACCCGCTGACTTCGCTAAGGTCGTTTACGACCAGGTCAGCGCCTTCCTGGGCGAGACGCAAGGCGATGGCGCGTCCCAAGCCCTGGGCGCCGGCAGCGCCGGTTACCAGCGCTACTTTTCCCTTCAAATGATACACTTCGTTCTCCAATGGCTTGTTTAGCGCAGAATTCGTTGATCGCTGAGGTCTTTGCCGCCGACGGTCTTGATTAAGCTGGCGCCGCGATATTCGCGAATCTCCAGATCAGCGAAAGCGTTCACGATATTGTACTGAGTAGGCATGTCTTCCCAGCGCGCCCGGTGAAATTGCAGGCGGCCGGCGCCAACGCGGTGTTCCAGCATGCGTCGATTGGGTGTCTCGGCTGGTGTAAGCACCGCGTAGGCGACATCGGCCGTCCCCCACTCGCCAGTGCGCGGTACGTATTTGTAGTGTAATGTGCCGGCGCTGCTTGGCTCGCCCGTGAGTTGGTCTATCTCTTCGCGTGATTGCTCGCGCAGTTCTTCTAGGTAGAGGTCGAGGAATTTGAAGCCCAGCCAACTGGCTGTGATATGATGGCGGCCGCGCAGGGTGGTGGGCGTCGGCAATTCGCAGTAGATCTTTGAGAAGCCAAGTTCTTCGCGTCCGGTGAGGATGGGGTCGGTCAGATTCTCCCAGAGCACGGTCAGGAAATTGCCGCTGACACGGTCCACTTCGCCCTCAAATCGCGCCGGGAACGAGACGCCCAGGGTATTGTAGCCGCGCCCGGCCAGCCATTCGATTTCCGTCATGTAGGACGCGCTGACCGTTACCACCGGCTCGCCCGCAAGCGAAAAGCCGGGTGGCAGGAAACGCTCCAGTTGCGCAGCGCTGCTGAGGAAACTAAGGTTGAAGCTGGTGCTGTAGGGATTATCGCGGCATTCGAATTTACGTCCGTCGGGACCCCGCCGGGGTCCGGCGCGCGGCCCGAAGTGGGTCGGCATGCGATACATCTGGTCGGGATCAAGATGATAGGGCATAGGAAACTCCTGTTAGCCGGAAACTGACTCGGGGCGCGCGGGCTCCTTGGCCGGCTCCGCCGTCGTTGTTATGCGTGGGCTGAGATGGATGAGCAGGTAGCCAACCAAGCCATAGAGCGCCGCGGCAAACAGTTGGAAACCATGCAACAGAAAGCCGGTTGCGGTGGCGTCGGCCTGGTTCCAATCGGCAAACTGAACCAGACCGACGCGCCAGGCGCCCTCGACCACGCCGAAACCGCTGACATTGAGCGGGAAGGCTGAGGCAAACATACCAATGCTGATGATGGCGATCATAGCCGGGAAATCGACATCAATGCCCAAGGCGCGCAGCAGCACATAATTGGTCAGGAATGACGATGAGTAGGTGAAGCAGGAGATCAAGAGCGCCGACAGAAAGAGACGCGGCTGGCGTACGCGGTCCAGTTCATCGGCCAGTTGCAGCCAGCGGGACTCGAGCGCGTCCATAACTGTAGCTTTGCCGCGCAGGCGGCGGCGAAAGCCGGGCAGCAGCAAGCCGGCTGAGCGGCGAAGCAAAGCCCCGCCGAAGTACAGGCCGAGTACGCAGACGAAGAAAGTAGCCACAATTATCAGCAGCAAGCTTTCGCGCTGCTGCGCCAAAGCCTTGGCGCTGGTCAAGACGCCCGAGCTAAAGACCAGAATAATGATGAGCAATTCCAGGATGCGCGCGCCAAACAGGCTGCTTAGGCCTTCTTCCATGGAATAGTTGAGGCGTGAGCGCAGCAAAGCGATATAGGAAAGTTCCCCCAGCTTAAAGGGCAGCGCCCGCACCAGAAAGTTGTGATAGAGCGTAATGGGTATCAACAAGCGCCAGGGGGTGTCGTCTTTGTCGAGCAGCACGCGGAAGCGCAAGGCGCGAAACAGATTCAGCGCCAGATAAGCCAGCAGCGCGCCTAACCAACTGACAGGCGCGACGCGCCCCAGCAACTGGTCGAACTCCGCCCATTCGACTTCACCAACCAAAGCAGCCAGCAAGGCGACCGTGACGATAACAGAGACGAATCGCACGATCAGCTGGCGGCGGTTGCGCTGCTTTGACGTGTTTGCTGTTGCTGACGCGGACGAATCGGCCATAGCCTGCTCAATCCTCCGTTCGCAGCCAGTGGCTGAAGTCGCGCCCGAGCAGCGCGCTGAGCTGATCGACCTCGTCCGACAGATCATGCGCCAGGCGGCGCCGCGTTTCCGGTGTCAGGGGCGAGCGCCTTTCGTAGCGCGTATAGGCCGCGATGACGCCTTCTACGGCGCGTGTGCGATAGGCATAGGGCAGCAAGGCGCTGGTCGTCGCCATAAAGGTCAAGCGGTCTTTCAGCAGCATCAACGAGAAACCGGTGCTGACGATTAACTTCTGCAGCCAAGCCAGGCGGACTTCCTTGTTGGGGTTGCGAATGCCGAAGCTGACGCTGACATCGCTATCCAGCTCCAGAAATTCCAGCGCCGAGCGGTATACCGCCGCAGTATCGGCGCGGAAATCGTCAAAGATGATGACCATGACTTGTTCGCGGCCAAAGCAGTCGAAATAGCGCTTAACCTGTTCGCTGAAGCGCGTCATGTGCCGGTAGCGCAGGCCGGTAATGCAATGAGCGGCGCGGCGAATGCGATTGCCCGCCTCGCGCTCGGATTCAGCCGCCAGCGCCTCTTCAAAAGTCTCGATCTGTTCGTTGCCGCTGTAACGGAATTGCGACCACATGGAATACATCATGTCGATGGGGTTGCGCAGCATGATGATAATTTTAGCTCCTGGATCGTAGCGATGGATTTCGGCGGCGGCGCTGCTGCTGGCCAGATACCAGGGCGATGACTCGCCGATGCGCGCTTCGCCGCGCACATCCCGGAAGAGCTTGAGGTATTTGGCGGGCTTGTCGCGAAATTGCAGGAAGCGGGACCCAAGCAGGTCGGCGCCGAAGTAATGCGGTTCTTTATAATAGGGCAGGTAGGCATCGGGATGGTGCTGCAAATATTCATGCAGCGCGGTTGTGCCGCATTTCGGCGCTCCCACAATAAAAAAATTCGGCTTCGGCTCATCCGCGGCGGCCAGCGCGCGCAGTGAGCTTTCGTCAAGCGGCATAGGCAAGGTCACCATCTTCTGCATCTACCCTGAAGGATTATAGTACAGAACCATCAGATGCGTCGCCCGCGCCGCGGCGATGCAAAGCGGGAGTGCCTATCTTGGTGGATATTTCCTGAATGCCGGGCTTGGCGCAGGTTAATTCACCCAGAGACACAGAAGTAAGCGCGAGTAAGTAATGAGAATATAGGTACATCATCACAAAACAGCGAATTTTTGTGTTTGTGTGGGCGACCCAAGGCTCGCCCCTACAACTTCGACTATATTTTGAACCCTGTAGGGGTCAGCCTTAGCTGACCCGATGCTTTGAAATTTGCATGACTTACTTTGTTCCACTGAGGGGCGCGTAGACATTGCCCGCCGGCACAGAGATTTTTTCTTTGGGTCGAAAGGAAACCGCAGCCACTACAATAGACACTTCCTGCAGAGCGATGATGTGACGGCGGCGGATAAAATTGGGTATGCTAGTAGATGCAAGAGCAAGAGTGAACTCTTGGAGTCCCCCATGTCTAAGAAGAAGTCATTCAAGTCTGATCGTCCGTCCCGCATAAAGCGAAGGTTCTACGAGAAGGAGTTGGCGCGCCTGCAATTTGAGCTGGTGAAGTGGCAATACTGGATCAAGCACAATGACTTGCGGGTGATGATCACCTTTGACGGGCGCGACGCCGCCGGCAAGGGCGGCACCATCAAGCGCATTATGGAGCCGCTGCAGCCGCGTGATATCCGCCTGGTCGCCCTGGGCAAACCATCCGACCGCGAGCTGACCCAGTGGTACTTCCAGCGCTACGTACCGCATTTGCCGGCCGCCGGCGAAATCGTGCTCTTCGACCGCAGTTGGTATAACCGCGCCACGGTGGAGCGGGTCATGGGCTTCTGCAGCGATCGCCAATACTGGAACTTCCTGCGCGATGCCCCCAACTTCGAGCGCCTGCTCGTCCACGATGGCATCATCCTGCTCAAGTACTGGCTGTCGGTTGATGATGACGAGCAGGAGCGCCGCTTCCAGGAGCGGGCCGCCAACCCGGCCCGGCGCTGGAAGCTGAGTGATATCGACATTGAGGGACGCAACCGCTGGGTTGACTACAGCAAAGCTAAGGATGCCATGATTGAGCATACTGATATTCCGGAATGCCGCTGGCGCCAGGTGGAATCCAACGACAAGCGCCGCCTGCGGCTGAATGTCATGCGCGATATATTGTCAGCCATTCCCTATGAGAATGTGATACCGGCGCCGATAGAACTGCCCGAAGTGCCGCCGCAGCCGCCTTACACTTCGCGCCCGCCGCGCGATACCCACTACATCGTGCGCGATCATTATGCCGACAAGCTGTAGGCCGACGCGGTAAATCGCCCACCAACCGGGACCGGGCTCTCATTTCTTGCCGGTCAGCAGCTTCTTGCGCGTCTCGCGGGCGGCGATGGCGGGCAAACTGGCGGCGTTGGCTTCCAGGTAAGCGGAGATGGCGGCGCGGTGCTGCTTGACGCCCTTGCGCAACAGCCAGGAAATCGCCTTGGTGATACGCTTGTCTCGCTCGCTTTTGAGGCGCTCGATCAGCTGCAGCGAGAGCTCCAGAATGCGCCTGTCGTCCGACTGGGTGATGGGTGCTGTCAGCAATACCAGCGCGGCGCGGCGCTTGTTAACGTTGGCGTCCGCCGCCAGCGAAGCTAGCAGAGCCGACCAGCCCTGCCAATCCGCCAGCAGGTCCTTAGCGCTGAATACCGTCTGGCAAGTGCTATCGACCTCAGCCCAGCCGTCGAGATTGCCCAGCCAGGCCTCCAACTGCGCCAGCGGCAATTGACGGCGATGATGCGGGTACTTCAGCAGCAGGGTCTGCGGCGCGCAGCGCTCCTCGTAAGACTCGCCCTGATAGAGCGAATCAATCAGCGCCAGCCAGTCAGCGAAGTTGAGGTCTTTGCGCGCGGCGTGGAAATCCAGCAGGATGCGCCGGCGCTGCTCATTCTTCAAGCCGTACCACTTGCGCGCTGTGCCCAGGTGCTCGGGCCGCTGCGTGGTTGGTCCGCGGCCGGGCTCGGCGGCTTGGATTTGTTCCAGGATGTGGCGGTGATGGAGGTTCATGCCGGCGTCAGAAAAACGCAGGGGCGACCCCAAGGGTCGCCCACAGACATATTCAATAGGAATTTGCCACCGCTAGAGCAACTGCTTGAGCGGGATATTGCGGCGCTTGAGGAATTCCATGAAGCCGATCTTGTCGATGGTCTTGATTTCCTTGGCTGTGATCTTGACGCGCACCCAGCGGTCCAGCTCGGGCACGTAGATGCGCTTGTTCTGCAGGTTCGGCTTGAATTGGCGCTTGACGGTGTTGAAGGCTTTGCTGCGCGATTGGCCGAAGAGCGGCTTGGTTCCGGTGATCTTGCGTTTGCCGGGCATGGTCTTGCTCCCTGGTAGGCTACAGCCCTGAATCTTGTGGCGGGGACGGCATTATACAGCGTCCGGGTGAAATGTCGAGGGTTGAGTTACTGCGCTGTTGCGCTCTGGCCCGGCGCGCCGAGTCATGCGCTGCAGCAGCACCGGAAAGCTGCTTATGCTTTCCCAGTCATATAGATCTTAAATACCCGCATACGATCATCCGAAGGATATTGTAAAAGCATCGCTATTTTCGACAGAAAGGCGGTCACCATAGAAAGCGCGAGTTGTATCGGGGGGATAAGCAAAATGTCATTGTTATCCAACCTGGGCGGGCATACGAAGCTGTTGTCAAAGTAGATTCTTCCCGGCTCTCGGCCGAACAGATTATGCCCAAAGCCATTTCTAAGTAAGTTATACATGGCATCGGTTACTTTGTCTTCCACGCTGGGGAATATCTGTTTAAGGCCGGACTTGTAACGAATTTCAGGCGTACCGGGAGCGGCATTTGCCATGCGGTAAATCGTTTCAGGAGCAGGGTTAATGTCCATAATAATAGCGAAGTTGTTATCATCTCTATTGGCATTGATTCGATCGATTAGCGGGATTTCCCACCAACTGCTAATCGAATAGACGAAATAACACACAAGATCATGCTCATCAAGCTGGCTCAGCATCGAGTCGCCGTGTACTGGCAAGTAGGCCCGGTCGGCGGACCGTGGTGTTGATGACAAGAGTTCAGTGCAAACCGTCCGGCCACGCAGCCATTGAGTAGTGAAGTTTTTCTGAATTATATAGTCTTGAGTCATCTCAAGACGCGTCAGCGGTTATTCGAGTCATCACAGCGTTGGCTAGAAAATCAGGAACTTCCATGTCGCGCAACATTGCTCTCACCGTATCGGCAGAGATATTCAAATAATCGAAGCTGAATTCAATCTCAGGATATCGGCTCCACGACGGCGAGTCGCTGTTACGTTTCCACTTTACAGTGATGACTTTCCCCTTGACTTCAACATTGTAGACAAATCCCATAGGGTTCATGTTCTCGCACTCCGATCCCCGCCGTTGCCAGCGCCCCTATGGCTTATGATAACATGGCTTCAGACGCGGAAGCGAGAGAGCTTGTCTTGGGAGTGTCTATTGTAGTGGATGCGGTTGCTCTTCGACCCAAAGAAAAAACTCTGTGCCGGCGGGCAGTGTCTACGCGCCCCTCTGCGTCTCATTGGTGAATTAACCTGCGCCAAGCTCGGCATTCAGGAAATATCCACCAAGATAGACGCTCACCTTGTCTTTCCCGCCGCCGCGGAGATTTGCTACCATTAACCCCATGCGCATCCGCACCATTCAAGCCAAATCCATCCTGACGCCGCAGAAGCGCGGCTTCCTCACCGCCGGCGAACGCCCTTACAGCCACAGCCTCTCCTGGGCGGCTGGCTGCGGCTACGGCAAGCTCTATTGCGGCGCCTTCTGCTATGCGCGGACGCTGCCGAATTGGTATTTCGCCCGACGCCCGGGCGAGGGCTGGGGCGAGGCGCTCATCGTCAAGGAGAACGCGCCCGAATTGCTGGCGGCGCAGCTCGCCCGCGCTCGCAACCGCCGCGGCATGCGCATCTTCATGAGCCCGGTAACCGACCCCTACCAGCCCATCGAGCGAAAGCTGCGGCTGACGCGGCGCTGCCTGGAGGTCTTCGCGCGCTATGACGATCTCGACTTGCTGCTGATCCAGACGCGCGCGCCGGATGCGCTGGACGACCTCGACCTGATGGCGCGGATTCCTTATGTCTGGCTGGGTATGACCATCGAAACCGACCGGGGCGACCTTCCTTATGGACCGAGCCAAGCGCAGGTCGAGCGGCGGCTGACGGCAGTCCGGCAAGCCGTGGAGCGCGGCGTCAAGGCGCAGATAGCCGTGTCGCCTTGCCTGCCTTATTCGCCCGACTTTGCCCGGCGGCTGCTCGAGACCGGCGCGCAGCGCATCGTCATCGACACCTTCGCCATTGGCGACGGCAGCGGCGGCCGGCGCACAGGCAGCAGCCCCTTCGCGGCGCTGGCCGATTATGACTGGCACGACGACAGCATCGCCGAGAGTTTGTATCATCAGTTGAATGCGTATCATGATGGCGTCGCCTGGAGCGGACCCGGTTTCGCCGGCATCCCGGCGCGCCCGGCGATTGAACCTTAAGCGCATATCGCGGCTCTTTGAGTTAGAGACGGCACAGCTCAAGGAGGGAATATGGAACCATTGGCTCCAATTGTGGTCCGCGCGCGACAAGGCGAAAACCGCGCTTATGAAGAATTGGTGCGGCGCTTTCAGGACATGGCGGTCGGCTACGCCTACAGCCTGCTAGGCGACTGGCATGAAGCCGAGGACGCCGCGCAAGACGCCTTTGTCAACGCCTACTGCAGCATCCTCCAATTGCGTGACGCGGCGGCTTTCCCGGGCTGGTTTCGGCGCATCGTCTACACGCAGGCGCAGCGCCGCGCCCGCGTCAAAGCGCCGGTATGGGTTTCGCTGGAGCAGGCGGGCGAGATCGCGGCAGCCGCGCCGGCGTCGCCGATTGACGCGGGCGCTGATTCCGAGTTGTGGGCGCTGGTCGACAGCTTGCCGGAAGCCCAGCGCAGTGTCCTGCTGCTCTATTACATGAAGGACTTTTCACAGAAGGAGATCGCCGCTTTTTTGGAAATTCCCCTGGGGACAGTCAAAACGCGGCTGCATCACGCTCGCAAGCGTATAAAGAAAGGGATGAACCCATTGAACGGCATATCGGCGCAGCGCCCCTCGCGGGACAGCCAATTCACGGAGAAAATCATGCGGCTGTTTGAGGCCGCCAAAACCGGCGACATCGATCTCGTCCGCGAGCTGTTGACGCAAGACGGGCGCCTGGCCAATGCCAGCGCTTACGTTCGTACTTCGCTCTGGGGCTCGGATGCCCTGGCGCTGCACGTCGCGGTGATGCACGGGCGCAAGGACATCGTCGATCTCTTGCTGGCGCACGGCGCCGACATCAACGCCCGCGATGAGAAGTACCGTTTTAATGCCTTGATCCACGCCACCGACCTGGCCGACTTCATGCCCGAATACGCCGCGCTGGGTATGGTCGATTTTCTGCTGGAGCGCGGCGCGACGAAAGACGTCTGGGCTTGCGCCTGGCTGGGTGATGGCGCCGGCGTCGACGCCTGGCTGCGGCAGAAGCCGGCGCTGGTCAACGAAGTCGGACCGGGTCCCAGCACCTTGCTGTCCTTCTGCCGCGATGTGAAGGCGATTCAGTATTATCTCGATCGCGGCGCGGACCCGCTAGTCCCATACGAGCGCAGCGGCAAATACGGCCGCAGTACGCCGCTGCGCGATATCGCCTACCGCCGCAATTATGACTGCGTCCGGCATTTGCTGGCGCATCTGGGCTGGGAGGTCGATATCTTCTGGGCCGCCATCATGGGCGATCTGGCTCTCGCGCAGGAGCTGCTGGCGCAGGATCAAGCCAGCGCCAACGCGAGCACACCTGCGGACCACGTCCTGGGTGGCGGCCTGAGCCCGTTGCACCTGGCGGCGCAGGGCGGGCATATCGAGCTGATGGAGGCGCTGCTGGCTGCCGGCGCCGATGTGAACGCGCGCGACGCTCGCGGTAATACGCCGCTGCACTTCGTCATCAGTTTTGGCCCCAGGGAGTTCCTCGATCCACTGCCGGACTTGAGCGCGGCGGCTCAAGATGTGGGTGTGTATCGCCTGCTGACTGATGTGCCGCGTTACTTGCTTGAGCAGGGCGTGGATTTGAATGCGCGCGAAGCTGATCAGGGCCGCAGCCCGCTGGAATTGGCTCGCTCCGCATACGAGGACGAGACGGATCGCGGCGATGTGATCGCGCTGCTGGAAGCGGCTGGCAAATCAGTTGCCGGCTAAGAACCGTGACAAAAAAGCGCTGACGACCCCGGACCGCGGGAGCGTCAGGAAGCGCGACTATAGTGAACGCTGGTCTCTGCGAGAAAGCGTATATCTGTTCACGCTGGCGCTAGAGCGCTGGCTTGAGCTTGCGCTTTCTTTTGCTTGCGAGCAGGTAGAGCGCGAATGTGAGTGTGCCGACCAAGGAGAATAGCGTACCCAGCAGAAAGAGATCGCGGAAAGCGAACAGAGACAGGAGCAAGCCGCCTCCCAGCGCCATGATGGCGAAGCTGAGGCCGGCCGCCATTTCGCCGCTGCCGGCCATTATCGACTGCTGCGCTCTTGGCGCCAGGTCGAGGATGTATACCACGAAGGAGGCGTAACGAACCGAGGTCAGCGCCAGCGTACCGATGAATCCGATTGCCGCCGCCAGCCAATGTTCGACGAGAGCAATCGGCAACAGGCACAAACCGGTCAGCAGCGAGCTCCAGAGGATGACCTTCACGATGCCCCAGCGGTCGATTAGCGCCGGCGTGAGCAGCGCGGTTGGCACGCCGGTCAAGCGGCCGACGGCGGCAATAGCGCCGATCATCGCGGTTGAAACCGCCAAATGCTGGTCCATGTAAACGTTGAAATAAACCATGACGGTGGCGGTGCCGGCGACCTGAAACAGCCGGATGAAGGTCATAATCCCAATCACTAGCATGATCGAGCTGGTCAGCTCGAGGCGCTTGCGAGGCGCAGCGGCCGAGAGTTCCGCGGCGGCGGGTTCGGCCGCGCGCGGCAGCGGGCGTACGCGCAACAGGCACAAAGCCGACAGCGCCATCACGCCGCTGGCCAGGCTCAGCGTCAGGCGATAGGGCGCGGGGTCGGCCAGGGTCGTGGCCAGTAGCGCCGCGATGCCGCCGGGCAGTATGCCGCCCAGCAAACTGCCGGCGAAACCCGCCAGCGACCAGCCGGCAGTCTTAAGCGCAAAGGCGCGATGCTTGTAGGCGGTATCGACTACGTTTAGCAGGTAGGGCGCTCCATTCACAAAAAACAGCGAAAAGCCCGCCAGCATCAGGGCGTACAGGATGACAAGCCAGCCCTCGCGCAAACCGGGCGGCAGCAGCTCGGCTTGCGGCAGCAGCAGCGCGCCAAAGACGCTGATGGCGGCGCCGGCTTTCATAAGCAGCGTCGTCGACAGGCGCGAGCCCAGGATGCCCGCCGGCAGGCTGACGCAGGCGAAGGTCAGCAAACCGACCGCGTTGACCAGGCCGATGAACTCAGTCCCGTAGCCCAGGCGCAGCATGTACAGGTTGAGCAGCACGGTATAGAC
This sequence comes from Anaerolineae bacterium, assembly GCA_022823165.1. Lineage (GTDB taxonomy): Bacteria > Chloroflexota > Anaerolineae > Aggregatilineales > Phototrophicaceae > UBA6055. The sequence continues at coordinate 28,834 of JAJDXR010000059.1, forward strand.
GCCGTCAACGACGAAGCACATGCCCACAAGCACGATGAAAAACAAACGCGCTTGCGGGTTGAAGCCGCGGATTGGGTTCAGGATTCGCGCGAGCATGGGCTGCTTTCTGATCGCGGTTTAGTCGACGATTTCGAAGATGGCTTCGATTTCGACGGCGAATCCGTTGGGCAGCGAAGCGAAACCCAGCGCGCTGCGGGCGTGCAGCTCGCCATCGTAGAGCTCCCAGAACAATTCCGAAGCGCCGTTGATGACCAGGTGCTGGTCGGTGAATTCGGGCATGGAATTGACGCAGCCAAGCAGCCGGCGCAGGCGCAGCTTGTCCACCGAGCCGGTGATGGTATAGGCCGCTTTGAGCAGGTCTTCGGCGCAGACGCGGGCGGCTTTCTTGCCGGTTTCCACATCCAGGTCGCGCCCGAGCTTGCCTTGGTAGCCGGTTGAGACATGGCCGGAAACCAGTATCGTATTGCCGATGCGCGTGGCTGGCGCCAGCGTGGCTGACGGGCTGAAGTCTTCGATATCGATGTCCATCGCTTTGACTTTGTCGTCGAGTGACATGGCGGGTCCTCCGTGTGGATTACTAGGATACGTTGCAATCTGTGGATTATAGGCGGCTTGCGGGTCTAAGCCATACCCAATGTAGCCGCTGCGCCCGGCAGGTCGGCGCGGATCACTTGCTGCGCATGCTGGCTGATGTGGTATTCTCGACTTTAGACGCAGCAAGTGGGCCGCGACAAGACATAACGCTCGCTAGCCAATGGACAGGAAAAAATCATGAAGAATACCCGCGTCATATTCTCGGCGCCCAATCGCATTGAAGTGCAATCAGCCATGGAAGCGCTGGCGCCCCTGGGCGCGCATGACCTGCTGATTCAAACGCATTATTCGCTCATCAGCGCCGGCACCGAGCTCGCCTGCTTGTCTGGCGTCGAAGCCTGGTTCAGCTTCCCCAACGCGCCCGGCTACGCGTCCGTGGGCGAAGTGGTGGAGCTAGGCGGCCAGGTCACGGACTTTGCTCTGGGCGACATCGTCTACAGCATGGGCAATCACGCTCAGTATCAGCGCGTCAACACAGCCGACCCGCGCGGGCTCTGCGTCAAAGTTCCGGCCAGCATGGACCTGGCGCAAGCGGTCTTCACGCGTATGGTCTGCGTGGCCTTCACGGCGCTGCGTGTATCGACCATCGAGCTGGGCGATTATGTCGCGGTGACCGGGCTGGGCCTGGTGGGCAACTTCGCCGCGCAATTGGCGGGCTTGCAGGGCGGGCGCGTCATCGGGCTGGACCTAAGCCAACGGCGCGTCGAGCTGGCGCGGGCTTGCGGCGTCGCTCATGCGCTGGTGTTAAATCCGGCGACGCTGCAAGAGGACGCAGCCGCGATTACCGGCGGCGCTGGCGTGACGACCTTGATCGAAGCCACCGGCAATCCGCGCGCGCTGCCGCTGGCGCTGCCGTTGGTCGGGCGTTATGGCGAAGTCATCCTGCTGGGTACGCCGCGCGGCGCTTACGAAAGCGACTTAACCGAGGTGCTGCGCCATGTCCATTTGGACGGGCTGGGCAATGTGACCTTCAAGGGCGCGCATGAATGGCGCTATCCAGTGCCCCGCGATGCCTTCGTCAAGCATTCGATTCGACGCAACGCCGAGCTGACGCTGGAGCTGATGTGCGCCGGCGAGCTGCAAGTGGCGCCGCTGCATAGTCATACGCTGAAGCCCGAGCAAGCCGAGCAAGCGTACAATGGGCTGAAGCATCAGAAGGACGAATACATCGGCGTCGTCTTCGATTGGACTGATATCTAGCTGCTCAGGCGAGCCGAGCGCAACTATTCCCCCCGCAGGCGCGGGTCGAGGATATCGCGCAGGCCGTCGCCGATGAAGTTGAAAGCCATCACCAGGCTGGCGATCGCAAAGCCCGGGAAGAGCCACATCCACCATTGGTCGAAGAAGTCGATGCCGATGCTGACCATGCGCCCCCATTCCGGCGAAGACGGCTCCGGCCCCAAGCCAATGAAGCTCAGCGCGGCGAAGCTGATGATGGCGGTGCCGATATCCAGTGTGGCCAGGATAAGGGCGGGCGCGATGCAATTGGGCAAGATGGTGCGGAAGAGGACGTAGAAGCCGCTGGCGCCAGCGCTATGCGCCGCCTCGACAAATTCCTGCGATTTGACCTCCAGCACCAAGCCTCGCAGCACACGGGCATAGCGCGGCCACCAGACGACGCTCAAGGCGATCACGGCGTTCTGAATATCCGGCCCCAGCGCCGCCGTCACCGCCATCGCCAGGATGATGAAGGGGAAAGCCATGAAGAGTTCGGTCAGGCGCATCAGCAATTCGTCGACGATCCCGCCGGCATAACCGGCAATCGCGCCGATGATGACGCCGAGTGTGCTGCCGATGATGATAACCGCCAAACCGGCTGGTATCGTAATCCGCGATCCCCAGAGCACACGGCTGAATATATCCCGCCCAAGCTCGTCCGAGCCCATGAAGAATTGCGCGTTGGGCGCTTGCAGCCGGTTCACGAGATCTTGCTTTAGCGGCTCGACTGGCGCGATATCGGGCGCGATGAAGGAAATGATCGTCCAGAGGATGACCGAGATCAGCCCGAGCAGGACCAGCGGATTGCGGCGCAGATGATAGACCGCCTGCTTCGCTCGGCTAGGCGACTCGAATTCGCGGGTCGAGGAAGAAATAGATGATATCGACGACAAAATTTACTCCGACATAAATGAAGGCGAATAGCAGGCTGACGCCCATAATCGCCGGGAAGTCTTGCGAGGTGCTGGCGCGGAACATATAAAAGCCGATGCCCGGATAGGCGAAGATGGACTCGATCAGAATTGACCCCACCAGCAGATTGCCATAAGACAAGCCGATGACCGTCACCACCGGAATCAGCGAGTTGCGCAGGCCGTGAAAGCCGATAACGTAACGCTCGCGCAGGCCTTTGGCGCGGGCAGTGCGCATATAATCCTGGTTCAGCACCTCGAGCAGGGAGGAGCGGGTGATGCGCGAGATGATGGCGCTGATATAAAGGGCGAGCGTGGACGCGGGCAGAACCAGATGATCGAAGGCGTTTTTGAAAGTTTTGAGATCGCCGGCGAGCAGGGCGTCGATGGTGAACATGCCAGTGACGGTCGGTGGCGGGCGCATGATGATATCCAGCCGTCCCGGTCCAGCGGCGATGCGCATTTGAGCGTAGAACACGGTCAAGAATATCAGGGCGAGCAAGAACACGGGGAAGCTGATTCCTATGAAGGCGATTATCCGCGCGGCGTAATCCGCCAGACTGTCCTTCCATATCGCGGAGACCAGGCCCAGCCCGACGCCCAGCGCAATGCCAAAGATGATGCCCAGCGTCGCCAGCTCGATGGTGGCGGGCAGGCGCCGGCTGATATCTTCGCCGACCGGCTTGCGGGTTTTGATGGAAGTACCCAGGTCGCCCTGCAGCAGGTTGCCGAGGTAGGTCAGGTATTGTTCGTGCAGCGGTTTGTCCAAGCCCCATTTTTTGCGAAAGGCGGCGATGGTGTCTTCATCGTTGAGCGCGTTTGGCGGCAGGTTGGCGATGGTGGGGTCGGCCGGGATGAGGTTGGCGATGAGGAAAGCCATCACGGTGATGCCCAGCAGAAGCGGAGTCACCAAGAGGGCGCGGCGTATGAAGTATTGGAAGAAGTTCATCGGCTTGGATTGCCAGCTCGCTTGTGGACAAGCCCAAGTTTACCACAGCCGACGCGGTCTCAAAACAATCGCGCTGATCGAGTTGTTTTTCAGGCTAGACACGCAAAAGGGCGAGCGCAATGCCCGCCCTTTTCATTACTGATGAATGCTGCTTTGGCACGATTACATATCGGCGCGGCTAAGCAGGGTCACATCCAGCGTCCAATGGGGGTGGAAGATAAAGCCCTGCAGGTTTGCCAGGTAAGCGGAGGGCTGCTCTGGCACGACAAAGGGCGCGAAGGGACCCTGCTGCTGGTTAAACTCTTGCAGCGCGGTATAGACCTCCATGCGCTCATCGGGGTCGCTGGCGGTTCTCGCGCGGGCGATCAATGCTTGGATATCTTCCGGCACATCTTCCAATTGCCAGTTGTTGCGCTCGGTGGCGACTTTGCCGCCGGGCAAGAAGCTGGTGAAGTCAATTGGATCGAGAATGTCCGGACCCCAGAGCCAATAGCCGACGCTGTGCTCGCCACTGCGATATTTCGCCAGCTCGACCTGCATTTCGCCCGGGGAGAGGGTGACATTGATGCCGGCTTCGGCGAGATCGGCTTGGATTTTCTGGGCATTGGTATTGAAGCTGACGCCGCCGAGCGCCCAGTCCGGATATTCCAGATTCATGTCCAGGCCGTCGGGGTAGCCGGCTTCGGCCAGCAGCTCGCGCGCTTTGTCCAAGTCACGGCTGAAGGCGCGATCTTCGCCAAAGGCGGTGAAGAGGCCGACCCACATATTGCTGCCGGGCGTGACGCCGCCCCAAAGGGTCTTGTAGCCTTCATAATCCAGGGCGTAGCGAACGGCCAGCTGAACTTTGGGATCGGCGAAGGGACCGCTCTTTTCTTCATCCGTGTTCATGATGATGAAGTGCGTCCAATTGCTAAGCCCGCGATAAATCTCGATGCTCTCGTTGCCTACCAGCGAGGCGACATTGTCGCTGGAGAGGTCCAGCGCGATGTCAATTTCGCCCGCTTCCAGCGCCGCTTTTTGCGTGGCCGCTTCGGGCATGTTGATGATGATCACGCGGTCGAAATAGGGCTGCTCGCCCCAGTAATTCTCGTTGCGGACCAATTCAGTCCGGGCTTGCGGCTCCCATAGCGCCAGCATATAGGGTCCGGAACCGGCCGACTGGCTGTCGAGATAGGCGCCGGCTTCATCGGTCTCAGCCGCGTCCATGGCATCAGTGCCGCCATTCTCGCGCACGACATCAGCGTTGGAGACGCTGAAGACCGCGCTGGTGATCTCCGACAAGAACGAGGGGCGCGGCTCAACCACGGTGATGGCGACGGTGTCATCGTCAATCGCTTCCAGCGAATCAATCGGGTCGGCGAGGAAAGACGGGTTGCCATCGCGGTATTTCAGGCGGTTGAACGAGAAGACGACATCGTCGGCGGTCACGTCATCGCCATTGGCGAAGACAGCATCAGGATTCAGCGAGAAGGTATAGGTCAGACCGTCTTCACTGATCTCCCAGCTATCCGCCAGGCGCGGCAGGATCTGGCTGGCGTCTTCGTCGGGGAAGGTGACCAGTTGGTCATAGACGACATGGTTGATCATGTGTCCCGTGCCAGTGAAGCCGTTGGCCGGGTCTAAAGAATCGGTGGATTCGGCGTGCCCGATCACCAGCACTTTTTCATCCTGCGCGTAGCCGGCGAAGGCGCCGACCAGCAGCGCCAAGAGCGCGAGCAGCGCAAGAATGTACTTGAAGCCTTTCATTTTCTTCACTCCTTCATAGAACATGGAACGATATTTTGTAGCAAGCGGATTATAGCGAATCGCGCAAGTCGGCGCAATCAAGCGGAAAATACCACGCGTCTTCCTTCCCGCGCTGACCGATACGCGCCCAGGATCATCTCAATGCAGACGCGGCCTTCCTCAGCCGTGGCCAGCGGCGGCCCCTCGCCCTTGAGATAGTCCACCAGCGGGCGCGGCACGGCTTCAATGCGCGCGCGCTGCGGCACGATGGGGAAGTCGAAACGCTCCCAATCCTCGGCGCCGGCGCGGAATAACTTGAGCGCGCTGCCTTCCGCCGGCAGCAGCGAAGCGGGCAGGTCGCCGTAATTCTGCTGGATCGTACCGGCATCGCCGTAGATCTCGGTGGTGGCTTCGGCAGCCAATTGCGTCGAGCTATTGAAGAGGATGCCGATCTCGCCTTTCGCGAAGCGGTAAATTGCCACGCCGTTGTCATCAGGCGCGGCATCAGTGACGATATTGTCGATTTCGGCCATGACGCTGAGCGGCCGCCCCAACATCCAGTAGAACCAGTCGGCGGCGTGCGAGGCATCGTCCATGAACATGCCCATATTCTGGACCGGGTCAATATGCCAGTTGCCTGGCGCAGCCCACTCCTTGTTCAGCAGCATGGGGATGGCATGGCGGCGGCGAACGACGGCAATCTTCCCGACCGCGCCGCTATCCGCCAGCGCTTTCATCTTCATGTTGACCGGATCGCAGCGCATTTGATAACAGAGACTGAACTTGGCACCCGTTCGCTTGATGACCTCGATGATGGCGTCGCAATCGCCCAGCGTCAGCGCCATCGGCTTCTGCAGCAGCACGTCTTTGCCGGCTTCGGCGGCGGCGATCACATGCGCGGCGTGTTGATTGGTCGGGCTGGCCACGAAAACGGCGTCGATATCAGCGCGCGCCAGCAGTTGATCGAGGCGCGGCTGCCATTCCAGGCCGAACTCGGCGGCGGCCGCTTGACCACGCTCGGCGTCATCATCCCAGGCGGCGACGACCTCGGCATCGGCGAAATCGGCGATGACACGGCAGTAAGCGCTGACGTGGCCGTGCGCGAAGCTGATGACGCCCAGGCGAATTTTGTCGGGCATAAACGGCTAGCCTTTCGCCACAAAGTCGCTGACATCGACATCGACGATGATATCGTCGCCGTCAATGATGATGGGGTAGGTCTTGACGCGCAGGTCGGGGTCGACCAGGCACTCGCCGCTGGCGATGTCGAATTGCCAGGCATGCCAGGGGCAGCGGATGATCTCGCCCTCGCGCTCGTAGCCGACGAAGCCGTCAGTCAGCGAAGGCGGCGCGGTCGTGCTGCTGCGCCCGGCGACTTCGCCGGTGCAGAGGGGGCCGCGTTTGTGCGGGCAGATATTTCTCAGCGCGTAAAAGCTGCCGTTCACGTTGAAAATGCCGATGCCGGCGCGCCCACGGAAAGGCACGATGATCTTGCGTCCGCCGACCGGGATTTCGGCGACCTTGCCGACCACGATGCGTTTCACGCCACGACCGCCTCGATCATGTCATCACTGATGCGCAGCAAGTCCAGCGCGTTCTCAGCGAAGATGCGCCGGTGCATGCGCTCGTCCAGCTTGGGCAGCACGGTCACCGGGTCGTTCCAGTCAAAATGCGGGAAGTCGCTGCAGAATATCAGCGTTTCGTCGGCGTGTAACATCTCCAGCATTTGATAGACTTGCTCGGTCTGCGGTGGCTCGTGCATGGGTTGGGAGCCGATGCGGATATGCTCGCGGAAGTATTCGCTGGGCAGGCGCTTGAGCCAGGGCGTCTGGTCGCCAATGGCTTTCCAGTCGGCGTCCATGTGCCACATCAGCGGCGCCGCCCACATCTGCTGCACTTCGATCAGCGCGACTTTGAAGTTGGGGAATTTCTCGAAGACGCCCTCGACGATCAGCGAGGCGGCTTGGGCGCTGGCCACGCTGGGCCGCGTCATGCGGTTTTCCATGTAATAGCTGGGGAAGCCGACCGGCGTGGGCGTCGAGCCCGGGCTGCCGCCGCCGATATGCGAGACCACCGGCAAATCATGCTCGGCGCAAGCCTCCCAGATGGGATGGTATCTGCGCTTGCCAAACAAGTCAGGCGTCTGCATGGGCATCATGACGGCGACGGTATCCTTGCGATGCGCCAGGCGCTGAATCTCCTTGACCGCCAGCGCTGGGTCATTGGGCGCCACCAGGATGGCGTTGACCACGCGCGGGTCTCTATCCAGCCAGTGCTCGATGGTCCAGTCGTTGAAGGCGGTAACCAGCGCTGCCGCCCAATCAGGATCGGGCAAGCCGGCCACCGCCAGGAAGACTGGCGGGCCCGTCAGCAAGGCGAAGTCGATATTCCAGCGGTCCAGCAGTTCTTTCTGCGTGAATTCCAGCGAGAAGTTGAAGTCGCGCTCTTGCAGCGCCGGGTCTTTGATGTCGGGGCGGGTGCGGCGGAAGGGCGTGTTGGCGTAGCCGGCGCCGGGCAGGTGCAAGCCCTGATCGAGCAGGTGCTCCTGATAAAACTTGGGCAGGTAGGGCAGCAGCTGGTGCGGGTCGTGGAAGTTGTGGTGGACGTCGCAGTCGACCAATGTGACGCGGTCGGCGGGCTTGCCGGCCCAGCCCGGCGCGGCGATGGGCGCTGCGCCTTTCTTGCCGATGTGGATTTGCTCGAGTTTGTCGATTGTTTGCGCCATGGTTCTTCCCAAGTAGCCCTTGATTATCGCACTGAATACGGTATGATGCTCGTTGTAGTCACCTACCTGCTCCGGACATGCACACGTAAATCAAGCCGGAAGAAAGGGGGTGATAGAAGTGGAGATTGAGTATGTATTCAACCTAATAATGATGATATTTGTTTTTAATCTTACATTTCGTGTTAAGATAGTTGTTAATCCAAAGATTGAAATATGCATTTTCAGATAGTTTATTTGGTTAGGTGACTACATTGATGCGGGAGCTTGAGTGTAAACTCAAGCTCCTTTACGTTTGGCATTATTGCTACCCTTAACACAGCCTACACTGGTCGTACCTTGTTCAGCTACCGCTGTCCCTGCTGACTAAGGAAACCTTTCGAAAGTTCACATTCCTTAATTTGAGATTGCGCTAAGCGCTAATCAATTGGATGTAACGGGCAGCGTCATAAAGTCGGTGGCCGGAGGCCATGAAAGATATTGAGCAGAAACCCACCCCGTATCGATCTGTATCCAGGCACCGGAGCTGTTGCGTCCAATAACGGAAACACGCTCTCCAAAACTTAAACTTCCGACGCGCTCATAATTCGTCCCTGGGCCAGATCGTATATTCAGTGAATTTGATTGTGCAAAGGCTCGGTCTGGAACGGACTCGGGTGTTGTAGTTGTCTGGCTTGGTTCAGAATAGTCAATTAACGGACCAAACCAAATAGTGTCACTTGAGTAATCGGGTGTCCAACCGAAAATGAAACCATTTTCATCTTCGGGGGCTTGGAAAAACACCAATCCTGTTGATTCACTACCAGGCAGTAAGTCTTCTGAGAATACCGTCCAATAGTCCTCGAATACCGAATTACCTTCGGGTTGGTATGGGATGCCTCTCCGCCCAGCGAGCTCAAATTCACTGTAACGAGAGAAATTGCATCGTGTTCTCCGCGCAGCATCGCATTTAGCGTAAACTACGACACCAATAAACTCGTTTCCGGGCTTTATGTCCTTGCAATATCCACCAGACCTTATACATATCTCGCTACCAAACCGTGCGTAGTCAGATACGCCTATCCAACGTCCTTCGCCATCGTCCCATATCCAGCCAGGTTGAACAGGGTCGGCAAATGTGCCCGCGCCCGCTTCAGTCCCGGTTGCACCTGGTGATTCATCATCACTTTCAGAGATTGATTCTGAACTAGGGCTTATGGCTTCTAAGCCAGGTATGCATTCGCTAAACGGAGCGATGGAAGATTCAATGAGTGAATACAAATCTTCAAGCGCAGTAATCAAGTCATCAGTGCTACGTGTTTGTTGATAATCAGCGATTTCGATATCAATTTTCTGATTTATATCCGATGGCTCGCAAGATGTACTATCCTGGGCGGCGCTGATTCCTATTATGAGTGTAAACAATACAATCAGCAGAATCACACTTGCTCGATACCTTATGGGATACATGCTGCATTCTCCTTACTCATTGCGTATTCTCTTGAGTGCTCATCGTTACAATATGTTACCTTGAGTCATTATCTACAACAAAATAATAGACGTTGCCGTAATCGGATTCTACCCCGGCCGCAGCTCCCCCAGCGACCGCTCGCCCTGCTGAATATACCCCGCCACCGGGCTCTCGATGCGCCCATAGGCATTCCAGATCTTGAAGCCCAGCAGCGCCAGCAGATCGTCGTCAGCCGCCGCCACTACCTCGGGCGCGGTGGCCATGGTGAAGTTGACCTGTGTGCGGAATTGCGGCGCCACAAATGTCGTCAGTACGCCCAGCCGCTGCTGATCGCTGACGTTGGCGCCGGTGCCGTGCCAGATGCGCCCGTCAAAGAGCATGGCGCTGCCGGCGACGCCCTCGGCCGGGATGCTGACCACATCCTTGTCGCGCTCGGCATCGGGACGGCGGCCGTAGAGATGGCTGCGCGGCACGATGCGGGTAGCGCCGATTTCTTCGGTGAAGTCGTTGAGCATCCACATGACGTTGACGACGACAGGCGGCGCGATCATGGCCGGGTGGTCATCGACGCGGTTGGAGAGCTCGCGCGTCAGCGACCCGGCCGGCACCGGATTGGGATTGCGATGGATCGGCTCGGGCATCCACCACTGGTCGGTATGCAGGTTCATGGCTATGCCGCCGGGCTTGGCGATATTGGCGCCATAGCTGGAGAGCAGGTAGTCCGCCCCCAGCACATGCCCGGCAACGGCGCGCACGGTCGGCTGAGCCAGCAGTTCGCGCCAGATCGCGCCTTTGTTGATCAACATCCAGACGCGCTGGTTCACGCCGCCGGCCGCCGCCGAGAAGGCCTCACGCCGGACGCGCCCTTCGTCGTCGGTGAATTGGCCCCATTGCTGCTTGGCGCCGCCGTCTTCAAAGGCGTGGCCGCCTTCCAGTTCCGCCTGTGCTTGCTCAAGCAGGCGCTGTTTGGCGATCGCCAGCTGCTCGGACGAGATGGCGTCTTTGACCAGGCAGTAGCCGAATTCGTCGATGTTGGATTGCAGGGTGGGGGTGTCGGTAGTCGGTTGGGGGAGTTCTTCGTGCGTCCAGTCGAACATGTTGAGTCTCCGAAACTTGCGAGCTGCGTCAGTATGTCCACGCAAGCATACTGTAGCGCAGAATCGATTGCAAAAATCCGTAGACTGGTGTGAATTTAGGCCAGAATTGGTTCAGGGAATTCTGATTGACAAGCGGACTGGAAGCGCGGACTAGTCCAGTTCGGGTATGTTCAATATTGCGGCGAGCGTACGCAATACATCCTCAACAACTTCTTCTGATACACGCGCCATAAAGCGGGCGCCCCACTCCCGCCAATCGAGCGCTTTCAAGTGATGCGTAAGGATGACTCCCTTAACCGCCAAGTTTTTGGGCAATGGGACATCAAACTCAAAACGCTTTGCGCGGCTGGTGATGGACAGCAGAAAATGACGTTGAGCGATCTGTTGAAAGCTCTCGACGATAGAACTAGCGCGGGGCGATGTCCAGCTTGCTCGCGACCGGCCTGCGGGTCAAGGTGTATCCAAACGACGTCGCCACGTTCTGGAACGTAGGCCACTACCACCAGACCTCGTTACCCGCGGGCGGCCCAGTGTCCCATTCCCCTTCATCGTAATCGTCTGGTACACTAGGTTCTGTTGATATTTTGACATGCGGATTTCACAAATGCGTAAAATAGTCTTATGACATACATAAGACTATCTGACAAACAGTGGACGAAAATTCGGGATTTCCTGGTTCAGGAGCCGAATGTTTATCTGGGCAAGG
>JAJDXR010000006.1 GCA_022823165.1 Anaerolineae bacterium
GGGGGGCGCCCCCCCCCCCACGGCGTACTTAAGTGATATTAACTTTGACCTCATCAACACCTACCAGGTCATCCAGCGCGATCCCGAACCCCTCATCGCTCGGCTCAAGCAGCACGCCAGCCGTCACTGCAAAGACTACTATTACCAGCTCCGCAGCCAGCACCAACTCGACGATCGCGTTGAGATAGCGGCGCGCTTCATCTACCTCAACAAGACTTGTTTCAACGGTCTCTGGCGCGTGAATTCCAAAGGCGAGTTCAACGTGCCGATGGGCAGCTATAAGAATCCCGCCATTTGCCAGGAAGACAACCTGCGCGCTTGCCATGTTGCGCTGCAGGGCGTGGATGTCCGTTTGCGCGACTTCCGCAAACTGAATGCGGGAGCGGACGACTTCGTCTATTTCGATCCGCCGTACCAGCCGTTGAGCGCGACTTCGTCATTTACCAGCTATGCCAAAAGCAGCTTCGGCGAAGGGGAGCAGAAGACGCTGCGCGATGTCTGTCTGGCGCTGCATGGCCAGGGCGCGAAGGTCATGCTGTCGAACAGTGATACGCCTCTCATTCGGGCGCTATACGCCGGCGGTGTCTTCACGATTGAGACGGTGCAAGCGCCGCGCTATGTCAATTCCAGAGCAGACGCGCGAGGCGCGGTAAACGAACTGCTGATCACGAATTACTAGGGGGGATCGTGGCGAAATCTCAAGGTGGAAGAGCGAACATGACGGGCAATCGCCTTGAGCAGATTATCGAGTCGTGCTTGCAGGACTGCGGTTACGAACTTTATGCGAACAAGCAAGAACTGGGAATGATGGCCGAGGCAGAAAGACCAGTCTATTGCTCGCAAGTAAAGATTGGCAGCAACATTTACGATACTGCTCTAAAATGCGATTTCTTGCTCTTTCATCCTGAGAAATGGCCAAGAGGACTTGTCATTGAAGCCAAATGGCAGCAAGTTGGTGGTTCTGTCGACGAGAAATATCCCTTTCTCGTATTAAGCATCCGCAAGTCTATATTTGAAACGATCTTGTTGCTGGATGGAGGGGGATACCGGCCGGGCGCCGAAAAATGGCTCCGGAAGCAAACCGATAGCAAGCTGCTGCACGTCTTTAACTTGACCGAATTCATAACATGGGTAAACCGAGGAAACCTTTAGATTCTCTCTGGGTCCTCTGCGCCTCTGTGGTGAATTCCTTACTTCCCGTCCCCGTCGTCACCGCCACCCAGCAAGCCCACGGCCACAACCACCACCGCCGAGCCCAGCGCGCCCACCAGGATGCCGCCGATGAGGGGCAGCTTCACCAGGCCAGTGAAGCCGACCAGCGTCACCAGCAGCGAGCCAACGAAACCGCCGACCAAACCCAGCAGGATATTGCCCAGCAAGCCGTAGCCTTCGCCTTGCAAGACTTTGCCAGCCAGATACCCGCTGGAACCCCAGACCAGCAGCGACAATATCAAGCCAAACAGCCGGCCGAGCATGCCCGGCAAGAGCAGCAGCGCAATCATTAGCGCGATGGCGACGCCGATGCCGATTTTGATTTTCATGCCAAATTGCCTCCCTCAACTCATCATCCCATTATACGCGATTTCGGCCTCAGCCGTTGCAGCGTATGTGAACCAAGCCATTCACTTCGCATTTTCGCCAATCTTACAGTATTATCTGCTCAAGAGACTTACTGACTGGCTGTACGAAGCAGGCTGCGAGCATGGTTGACACATGGGAAGATCGGGCGCCGGATCTGAGTCCCGAGAACTTCATCAATCGAGAATTGAGCACCATCGACTTTCAGAAGCGGGTGCTGGCGTTGGCGGAGGACGAGACGACGCCGCTGCTCGAGCGGGTCAAGTTCATCGCCATTGTGGGCAACAATCTGGATGAATTCTACATGGTGCGGGTTGGCGCCTATTTTCAGCGCCTGGAGCTGGGCAATCCGCGCACGCGGCCGGACGGCACGACCCCGCTGCAGCTGCTGCGCCGGATACATGACGAAGTCTCCACGTTGATCGCCCGGCAGCGCCGGGTGCGGCGAGAAGTGTTTGAGCTGCTGGAGCGGGAAGACGTCCACTTCATCCAGACCAGCGACCTCAACGCCGAAGAGCGCGCCGCCATCAGTTACTATTTCCGCTCGGAAGTCTTTCCTGTTTTGACGCCGCTGGCGGTGGATCACGCGCGGCCTTTCCCCTTCATTTCGAATTTGAGCCTGAACATGGGCGTTTACCTTGAGCGCGAAAACGGCGACTTAAGCAGTGGCATCGACTTCGCTCGCGTCAAGGTGCCGGTGCCGGTGCTGCCGCGCTTGGCGCGCCTGGAAACAATCATGAGCAATTACACCGGCGACGCGCATGAGGGCTATCATTTCCTCTGGATGGAGGACATCATCGCCGATTACTTGTCGGACCTCTTCCCCGGCATGACAATCCGCGAAGCCTTCCCCTTCAGGATTTTGCGCAATGCCGATATCGACTACGAGCACGAGCAAGACGAAGACCTGCTGGATGTCAAGTCGATCATCGAGCAGGGCGTACGCGAGCGGCGCTTCGGCTCGGTGGTGCGTTTGAGCGTACCGGCCGGCATCAGCGATCGCATGCTGACGCGTTTGATGGACTCGCTGGAGGTGCCCTCCAATCGCGAGGTCTTCCGCATCGACGGCAAGCTGGGCTCGTCGGATCTGTTTGAAGTGCTGCAAGTCGACCGGCCGGATCTGAAAGACCCGCCTTATTCGCCGCGCCTTCCCAAGCCCTTCGCCCAATCAGCCGATTATTTCGAGGTGATTCGCAAGCAAGATGTCATTGTGCATCTACCCTACGATTCCTTCACGCCTGTCGAGGACTTTTTTAAGCGAGCGGCGCGCGACCCCGATGTCCTGGCGATCAAGACCACGCTCTACCGCGTCGGCAAGAATTCGCCCGTCGTCAACGCCTTGCTGGAGGCGCGCGACAATGACAAGCAGGTCACGGTGCTGGTTGAGCTGAAGGCGCGCTTCGATGAAGAAAACAACCTGGAATGGGTGACGGCGCTGGCGGAAAAAGGCGTTCACGTCATTTATGGCGTGGAGGAGCTGCCCGTGAAGACGCATGCCAAAGTGTCACTGGTTGTGCGCCGCGAACGGGATGGGCTGCGCCGCTATGTGCATTTGGGAACGGGCAATTACAATGCGGCTACAGCGCGTCTTTACGCCGATATCGGTTTGTTCACCAGCAACGAACAGATCGCCGATGACGCCTCGCGGCTGTTTAACCGTCTGACCGGTTACGCGCCCGAAACGACCTATCACCATCTGCTGGTGGCGCCGGAATACCTGAAAGACAGCATACTCAACTTGATCGACAACGAGATCGAGGCGGCGCGCCAGGGGCGGGACGCGCGGCTGATCTTCAAGATGAACCAGTTGGAAGAAGACGACATCATCAGGCGGCTCTACCTGGCGTCGCAGGCCGGCGTGCGGATCGACCTGATCGTTCGCGGTTTGTGCTGCTTGCGCCCCGGGCTGCCCGGTTTGAGCGATAACATCCGCGTCAAGAGCATTGTGGGCCGTTACCTGGAGCACAGCCGCATCTATTACTTCCGCAACGCGCCGGATGATCAGCAGCTGTATATGGGCAGCGCCGATTTGATGCGGCGCAACTTGCTCAATCGCGTGGAGGTGGTTTTCCCGGTGCTTGATCCTCGCATTCGTTGGCGCGCGCTGCGTATCTTGCAGACGGATCTGCAGGATATCAAGAATTCCTGGGAATTAGGCAGCGACGCCAGCTACAAACGCTTGTGGGATGCTCGAGAGCCAGATGCGTTTGATTCCCACGCGGCATTTATGAAGGACAGCTTCGGCGTCTGCGATACGCCGGATTAGCCGTCCTCGCTTATGGAATCAAAGAACAAGATTTGAGATCAACTTGGGACAGTAAACGATAAGGATAGGTCTTCCAATCGAGAACGACAAGGGAAAGTTGATAATGCCGCAATAATGCTTGCCTTGCTATGCAAAATTGCGGTTGCAGGGACAGGAATTGATCCCACTCCAACTATAGATATACAGGTTGCGCCAAATATAGACCCATCGCCCTTGGGATGTGTATTTGAAGAATGGCGCAGTCCGCTAGCCGCCGATGTGGTACATCTCGACCTTCTTGCGGCGATCGCGGACTTCGTCTGTGAGCGAACTGCGGATTTCCGAATAGCGGTCGCTGCGCCCGCCCCAAGTCGCGCGGATGATCGCTTCAAGCTCGGCAT
Organism: Anaerolineae bacterium; assembly: GCA_022823165.1. Classification (GTDB taxonomy): domain Bacteria; phylum Chloroflexota; class Anaerolineae; order Aggregatilineales; family Phototrophicaceae; genus UBA6055. The sequence goes on from JAJDXR010000006.1 coordinate 4,225, forward strand.
CGTCGGCGCCAGCGCGCAGGGGATCGCGCAGGCTGACGCCTTCGGTAGCGAAGAGGCAGGTGAATATCTCCCCTTCCGGCGACAGGCGCATGCGTGTGCAGGAGCCGCAGAAGGGCTGCGTTACCGAGCTGATCAAGCCGATCTCGCCCACGCCGTCGGCGTATCGATAACGCCGCGCCACCTCGCCAAAATAATTGCCGGCGGCCGGCTCCAGCGGCATGGCGGCGTGGATGCGCTCGACGATTTCGGCGGATGACATCACCTCCTCCATCCGCCAGCCATTCTTGTTGCCCACATCCATATATTCGATGAAGCGCAGAATATGACCCCGTTCCTTGAAGAAGCGCGCCAGGTCAATCAAGGTATGATCGTTCAGTCCGCGCTGCACCACAGCGTTGATTTTCAGCGGACTGTAGCCAGCTGCTTCAGCGGCGGCGATGCCTTCCAACACCTTGTCAACGCCTGAGCGCCCGCCATTCATAACGCGGAAGATATCATCATCCAGCGTATCCAGACTTATGGTCAGGCGCTTTAGCCCGGCGGTTTTGAGCGCTGCCAGCTTTTGCGGCAGCAGATAGGCGTTGGTGGTCATGGCCAGGTCGCCCACGCCGTCGATAGCGCTCAGCATAGCGACCAGTTGCTCAATGTCCTGGCGCAACAGCGGTTCGCCGCCGGTCAGCCGAATTTTCACCGCGCCCAAGCCCGCGATGATGCGAGTCAGCCGCGTGATCTCCTCGAAGCTCAGCAGTTGCGGCTTGGGCAAAAATTGATAGCGCTCGCCGAAGATAGCGGCCGGCATACAATAGGGACAGCGGAAATTACAGCGGTCGGTGACCGAAATCCGCAGGTCGCGCAGTGGTCGGTTAAATTGGTCGGTGACGCTCATCGGCGCGCATCATTCTTCTGGCAGACAAATCAATGGTACTAGCGGCCGACAATTGACAAGCCCGCTGGCCAAGCCAATGGTCCGCTCACTCAAAGTATAGCCGAATTGTCTTGGGATTGGATATAGTGGTCTAATCGGCAGGCAAGTTTGTACCGAATTTTGCCAGCAAAAGTTCATCTGACAGAATCGCTTCGCAATCAAAACCGGTTGACGCGCCATTGTCTCGCGGCGCCGCGCTTGTTAGGCTTGGCCCGATGTCGACGTGCCGAGAGGAACCGCTATGGCAAGCGCCTTATGCAATTCTTGCGGAGCGGAAGCGGATGCGCTGGCTTGGCGCTGCCGCGCTTGCGACGGCTCGCTTGATCTCATTGATCTGCCGCCCTTTGAGGCCACTGCCATCGTCGAAAGCGACTTTTCGCTGTGGCGCTATGCCGCGATGCTGCCGGTAGAGCGGCGCTTCAGTCTGGGCGAAGGCATGACGCCCCTGGCGCCCGCCCGGATCGACGGCCTGCGCTTCGCCGCCAAGCTGGAATATCTCAATCCCAGCGGTTCATTCAAAGACCGCGGCACAGCGGTCATGCTGAACCACCTGGCCGCTCATGGCGCCGCGGACGTGATTGACAATTCCTCGGGCAATGCCGGCGCCTCCCTGGCTGCCTATGCCGGCGCGGCCGGCCTGCCCGCTACGGTCTATGTGCCGGCGGCTACCGCGGTCGCCAGCAAGAAACGCCTCATCCGCGCTTTCGGCGGTCGCATCGTCGAGTCGCATGACAGCCTGGCCGATGTCTACGCTGCGGCGGAGACAGCCACCTACGCCAGCCATGCCTGGAATCCCTACTTCGTCCTGGGCCAGCAGACGGCCGCCTGGGAAACCTGGCAGCAGCTGGGCCAGCGCGCGCCCGACGCGGTGGCGACGCCGGTCGGGCACGGCGGGCTCTTCCTCGGCTTCTACCGCGGCTTCAAGGCGCTGCGCGCCGCCGGGCTGATCGACACTCTGCCGCGGCTGATCGCCGTGCAATCGGCCGGCGTCGACCCCATCGTACAAGCCTGGCGGGCTGCCGCGCCTGCGCCCGCCAAGCTAAAGTCCGCCCACAGCGTCGCCGACGGCATCCTGGTTGATCAGCCGGTTCGCGGCGAGCAGATCCTGCAGGCGCTCTACGATACGGACGGCTTCGCCCTGCGCGTGGATAACGAGGCCATCCTGCGCGCGCAGCGGGCTATGCATGCCGCCGGCTTCATGATTGAGACGACCAGCGCCGTCACCGCTGCCGCTTTGCCGCAGATTCGCGAACGTATCGGAGGATCCGCCGAGCTGGTCCTGGCCTTCACCGGCAGCGGACTCAAAGCGCTTGGTAATGCCCACTAACAGGGAGTGTCTATTGTAGTGGATGTGGTTTTCCTTCGCCCCAAAGAAAAATCTCTGTGCCGGCGGGCAGTGTCTACGCGCCCCTCAGTGGAACAAAGTAAGTCATGCAAATTTCACAGCATCGGGTCAGCCAAGGCTGACCCCTACAGGGTTCAAAATAAAGTCGAAAGTTGTAGGGGCGAGCCTTGGCTCGCCCGCGCAAACACGGAAATTCGCTATTTTGTGATGATATACCTCTATTCTCATTACTTACTCGCACTTACTTCTGTGTCTCTGTGGTGAATTAACCTGTGCCCAGATCGGCATTCAGGGAATATCCACCAAGATAGGCACTTCCACTAACAGCCAAATTATCCCCATCATTCTTTCTGTCGTATAATGTTGTGGCAATCCACCGTAGTACAACGATGAGGCTGACGCTCGATGTCGATGGATTTGTTCCGCCAATTGCTGGAAGCGCAGCGAATCGCGCAGGCAGACCTGTTGCGGCGGCGCGGGGTTGTCGGCGTCGCCATCGGCTACCGCAGCTACAAAGAGCAGGTTACCGACCAGTTGGCGATGTCAGTGCTGGTCGAGCAGAAGAAACCGGTCGAGGCTCTTAGCGCCGAGGACCTGATCCCGCCCGATGTCAACGGCGCGCGCACCGATGTGGTGGAGATCGGCCGCCTGGAAGCCTTCAACAATCCGCGCGAACGCTTCCGCCCCAATATCCCCGCCGGCGTCAGCATCGGCCATTACATGGTGACAGCCGGTACGCTGGGCGCCATCGTCATGGATCGCAATACCGGCGAACCGCTGATCCTGTCCAACAATCATGTGCTGGCAAATAGCAACGAGGCCGAGATTGGCGATGCCATCTTGCAGCCAGGCCCCACCGATCACGGCGCGCGCCCGGATGATGTCGTGGCGAAATTGCACCGCTTTGAAATGCTGCGCTTCTACTCCGACTCGGGGACAAGCCCGAGACCGCCAACCGGTACGCCGCCGCTATTCCCGCCTGGCGGCTGCGACGTGGCTGAGCTATTCGTCTCAGTCGGCAATGCCTTGAGCAAAATTAGCGGCTCTTCCAAGCGGCTGACCACCGTGCAGTCGACCAAGGCGCAGACCGGCGGCGCGCCAATTTACGCCAATCGGGTGGACGCGGCCCTGGCTCGCCCGGTCAACCCCATGCGCTTCCAGCAGAGCATCGTCAATATCGGCCGTCCCAATGGCGCGCGGCTGGCGCAGCTCGGGATGAAAATCCGCAAGCAAGGTCGCACCACCGGCTACACCGAGGGCAGCGTAACCCTGATGAACGCCACGGTCGATGTCTCCTACGGCGAGAATTTGCAGGCGCGTTTTGCCGGCCAGGTCATCGCCACGCCCATGAGCCAAGGTGGCGATTCGGGCGCGCTGATCGTGGAAAGAGACAGCTTGAACGCGGTCGGGCTGCTATTCGCCGGATCGCGCCGCGCCACGATCTTCACGCCCATTCAGACCGTGCTCAATGTGATGGAAGTTGACCTTTAATCAGGCAGCCAGACGCGCAGGCGCTTGTCCAGCAACTTTATTCTGGGCTGTTCACGCTAATTTTGCGAGTTGGCCAGCATAATCAAGCCAACGGCGGGCATCATTTTCGAAATGGTCTGAAGAACGGATCGGCCTACGCTATCCCTCTCCAAGCCCAAAACCAGGCGTGATATGACAAGGTATTGGCGCGTCTTGCTAATGCAATTTGTTTTCAAGTGTCGTATCCTGAGAACCGTTGCAACGACAGAACATACAGGTTGAGGCATTTGAAATGGCAAGAAGAAGACTGGCAATTGACGAAAAGACCCGTTCGCAAGACATTAGCGGCAAGGTCTATATTGTCACTGGAGCCAATTCCGGGGTCGGGCTTGAAACCACCAGACAACTGGTTAAACAGGGCGGTCATGTGGTCATGGCTTGCCGGCGAACAGATGCCGGAGAAGAAGCGGCTCAGAGCTTCAGTGGGCTGAAAGGCAGTTATGAAGTCATGAGGCTGGATCTGGCTGATCTGCAGTCTGTGCGGGATTTTGCCAGGAAATTCCAGCAGAAATATGACCGGCTGGACGGTCTTGATTGCAATGCGGGCATGGTAAATATGAAATCCGAACCCGCGTACACTAAAGACGGGTTTGAGATCACCATGGCGGCGAGTTACTTCGGACATTTCCTGCTGACGGAATTATTGCTTGATGTGTTGAAGAAAAGCGCGCCATCAAGGTGGGTTATTGTTTCCTCTGTTGTGCATGCGGGAAACCCAAATAACCGCCCCGATGTGCATCTGGACGATTTGCATTACAAGGCAAGGGATTTCAAACGTTTCGCTGCTTACGCCGAGGCGAAAGTTGCAGTCGTTTTGTATGCCAAGGAGCTGGCGGAGCGGTTGGAAGGCACTGGCGTCTCAGCTTTCTCGGTACATCCTGGTTGGGCGCGATCAAACTTCGGCTCGGGCGGCAACTTCTTGATGCAAGCGCTTATGGGGCTGGTACGACCTTTCACCCGCTTTATGTCGGACAGTAACGAAGAATCGGCCCAAACATCATTGCACTGTTTGCTCTCTGATGATGCGCCAAATCACTCAGGCGCCTACTTCAGCCAGAGCAGTGTGTTATATCGTGACAAGGGCTTTCGCGATGGCGGTTGGCCCATGGAATCGCCAAATCCAAATGCCAAGAATATGGACACTGCGCGCGAACTGGTTGCGATGAGTTATGGATTGGTTGGGTTAAAAGACGCGTAAAGCCAATCACACGGCGCTAAAAGTGAGAAATCAATGTCAATCCAGAAATGGACAACCGCTAACATCCCGGATTTGACTGGAAAGGTCATTATGATAACGGGAGCCAATAGCGGCATGGGTCTGGAGTCAACGCGAGAGTTTGCTGGCAAAGGCGCGCAGGTTCTTTTAGCCTGCCGAACTCGCCTGGTCACCGGCAGATACACGGAGAGCGAAAAATGAAAAAATACCCTGTGGATGGCGGATGGCGAGTTCTATTTGACGATATGAATCTGTCAATACAGGATGTGTTGCGCTACGCGCAATTGCCCTTGGACTTGTTGAGCCGTAAATCGCCAACTATCAGCGGAGATCAATATTTTAGGTTATGGGATGGGGTAGCTACACGCTAGTCCGCGTAGCTTTCGTCAATCGCCTGATAGACCAGGTTGGGCACGATCGAGCGCGGCCGGTGCGGCTCGGCGCTCCACATCTGCGTCATCAGCAGAATAAGCAGTTCCTCAGCCGGGTCGATGACAAAATAGGTGCTGGCGGCGCCGGCCCAGCCGAATTCGCCCGGCGAGCTGTAGCCGTTGGCGCGGCCGTAATCAACCATAACGCGGAAGCCCAAACCGAAGCCGTAACCGTAGCGCTCCATGCCGATGCGCAGCGGCAGCCACGCGCGCGGAACGGCGTTGGCGGCCATGCGCTTAATCGTCAACGGGCTGACCAGGCGCGCGCCATCCAGCTCGCCGCCATTCAGCAACATGGCGGCGAAACGCAGGTAGTCCGCTGTGGTGGACACGAGTCCGCCCCCGCCGGACGGGCAGATTGTCGGCTGGCGGACATCGCCATTGGCTACCTCGGCGTGCTCAATTAGCAAGGGCTCCCCGGAGGCTTGCGAGCCATAGATGACGCAGAGCCGCCGCGCATTTTCCGGCGCGACATCAAAGCCGGTATCGACCATGCCCAAAGGCGCGAAGATGCGTTGCTGGAGGAAATCAGCCAGCGGCATATCCGCAATTACTTGCGCCACATAACCGAGAACATCGGTGGCGACGCTGTACTGCCAATTGGCGCCGGGTTGAAAGCTAAGCGGCAGCGCGGCGAAATGCTCGATCAACTCCGCCAGCGGCATATCACGGCGGAAGAAGCCCTGCTTCGCGGCGGCGGCCTGAAACTGCTTGTCGACAGGATGCCAGGCATCGCCCCCGTAAGTTAGCCCGGATGTATGCGTCAGCAGATGATAGAGCGTCATCGGCGGGTCTTGCTCGACTAAATGGAGTTGCCCATTGCTGATGTGGCTGTACACTTTAGTTTTTCCGAAAGCCGGGACATAACGCGACACTGGATCGAAGAGTTGGCAGCGTCCCTCATCATGCAGCATCATCAGCGCCAGGCTCACAATCGGCTTGGTCATGCTGTAGATGCGGAAGATGGCGTCGGCTTGCATCGGCCGGCCCGCTTCAATATCCATCTTGCCGTGCCAGCTGTGATGGACAATTTTGCCGCGTCGCTGCGCCAGCGCGATGATGCCGGGCAAGCGGTCGCCGGCGACTTCGCCTTCCAGATAGCTGTTGATCCGCGCCAGCCGCTCGCTCGACATGCCGACTTGTTCCGCTTCGTATACTTTTATCACCCGCCCGCTCCTTCAGCTTCCGCTATCAGTCTCACTGCGGCAGCCAGACGCGCAGCCGCCCGTCGGCCGTGCCCACCGCCAGCGCCAGACGATCTTGCAATAATTCGACCGGCGCGAAATTGCTCGTGATTTCAGCCCCGGCCTCCAGACGCCAGACCTCGCGCGCGCCGGATTCGTCCCGCTGAACCGCCACTACAGCGCGGCGTTCCAGGTCCATCGCCAGGACTTCGGGCCGGCCGTCGCCGTTGAAGTCGCCGGCCGCCGTTTGGTCGAGATTGCGCGAGCCCAGCGTGTGCGTCGTGACGCCGGGGAAGGTCGCCGTCTGTTCCAGCGCGTCGCCGCCCAAGCGATAGAACTCCAGCGCGCCCACGATATGAGGCGTCCGCGTAGCCGCGATCTCGATCTGCCCGGCCGGACCAAATGGCGCGGCGCTGAGTTGATGACGCCAGCGCTTGCCCTGCCCCACCGGCGGCCCATCAACTGCTTGGACTATGGCGCCGCCATCCCAGATATAAGCGCGCAAACGCGCGCCCAAGGCGCCATTCGCCACGGTCGTCACCAGGTCTTCCACGCCGTCGCCGTCAATATCAGCCCAGAAGGGCGCGATGCCTTCGTAGACATCTTCGCCGGGCAGGTCGACGCGGGCCAACAAGCGAATCCGGCTGTCGCGGACATCGAGAACGAGCAGGGTCGCCGCTTCCAGCGCGTCGCCCATAATACCGTGCGTGTAGCGCTGGTCAGTCGCGTTGGCGTATAGCGCCACCTGCCCCAGGCGGTTCATCACGGGGCGCGCGTCCGGCTGCGCGTCTATCGGCAGGCTGGCCAGCGCGCCGTCCTCGCGCCCCAGCACCAGATCGCCGGCGCGGTTGATATACAGCACCTCGAAATCGTTGACCGGGCTGGGGTGGCTAAGCGGGGAAACACTGGCGTCGCTGCGCAGGACATAGGTGCCCTCGACCATCGAGACACCGACTATCGGCGGCTGCGCGCCCTCAAACCAGCCCGGCTGATAAGCCAGCGTTCTCGCCGCGCCATCGGGCGCAACTTCCACCACCTGCAGGTCGCCGCTCTCCAGCACGACATGCCAGACGGCCGTCTCCATGGCGTAGCCGACCGCCCAGGCCGGTACGCCGCGCAAAGGCACATCAACCGTTCGCACATCCGGGAAGCTGCCGCGGCCGCGCGCGAAATGATTGCCGGCCGGGTTGTGAAAGGTATAGAAATAGCGATCGAGCACGGGCGCCTCCTCCTGCGCGCTGGCGAGTGTAGCAGAGAGGAGCAGCAGGGTTAAGATGACGATGCGCACTGGCAAGTCGAGAAATCCATGAAAGTGCCTATTTTCAAGGATATAGTTCTCTTTGCGAACACGATACAGGTTTTTTCACCACAGAGAGCACAGAGAGCACAGATATTTTTTCTATATTTGGCGGAGTTTCAAGTCCACTGAATTCGCCACTCCCGAAAGAACTGGAAGTGGCGATTCTTGTGTATGCAACAGCTTCAGAGCAAATAGAACATATCTCTGTGTGCTCTGTGGTTAATCCCCCAGTGCCGAGCTCGCTATGCGTCCCATATCCACGATTTTAGCCACTCCCTATCCATTGCGGCCTTGAAAAAAACGAAAAGGACGCCCGGAAGAGAGCGTCCTTCTTGCTGCTTGTTTATGCGGCTTCGGCTTTAGTTGCCGGCTTCAGTCAACTGAATGGACGCCTCAGGCGCTTCAAAGTCGGCGCCCAATTGAGTGAAGTCGTCGACGTTGAAGATGAAGGGAGCATTCGACGGCAAGAGCGCGAAGGAGACGTTGTCCGACAAGTTGGCGACATACAGATACTGGATTAGGTTGGGATTGGCGGCGATCTGGTCGCTGATGACGCGCAGCGCCTCAGCCTCCGCTTGCGCTTCGATCAGACGAGCGTTGGCGCGACCGCGAGCTTCCTGCTCGGCAGCGTCAGCGCGACCGCCGGCTTCGGTCTGGACGCGCTCGGCTTCCGTCCGCGCGCGCAGCAGCCGTTGTTCCTCAATCTGCTTCTCTTCGATGGATTGCGAGAAGGCGGCGGTGAATTCGATTTGGCGGACGAGCAGCGCTGTCAGCGTCAAGCCTTCCAGTTTCATCTGTTGGCTGACGACCCCTTCGATTTGATTGCCCAGTTCCTCGCGTTTTTCGCCATAAATAGCTTCCGCCTCGAATTGCGAGACGACATCGCGGGCAACCGCGCGCACGGTGGGACGGATGAAATCGGCTTCGTAGCGATTCTGCCAATTCAGGTGAATCTGGTTGACATCCCCCCGCTCGATGCGATAGAGCACGGTGATATCCAGCCGCACTTCCTGGCCATCTGCGGACAGCGCTTCCACGGCGTCATTGCCCTGCAAGCGCCCCTCGCTGCTGATACCCGACATGGTGTATTCGCGCTGATCGGTCTGGTAGATGATGTACTCCTGCAAACCCGGGATGATGATGGAGGTGCCCGGGGCCCGCGCCGGATCTTCCAACTCGCCAGACAAGACGTTGACGATGACCGCCGCCCGCGCCGGCTGCACGATCAATATGCCGGAACTGACGATGAAAAGCACGACGCCGCCGACGAAACCCACCAGCGCCAGCAGCATGCCCCCGCGCGCCGACCGGCCCTGCGACGCCAGCGTGAAGGCGAAAGCTACGCCCAAAATGCCCACGCCAAAAGCCAGCACCGCGATGATTCCCAAAAGACCGCCAAAATTCATGACCGCTCCTTTACAGCGATTTATCTGCTGTTTCGAATGTACGGACTGATTATATCACAGGCTTGGTGGCGAATGGATACCTCAATATTTGGGGGGGCGATTAACCACAGAAGTAAACATAAGCAAGTCACGCAACCAAATTAGCCACCGAGTACACCGAGTAAAGCAGTTTAGTATCCTTAATGGCAGCGACAGATTTCAGGGGCGTTTTTTGAGGAGTATCCCCCGGTCGGGCAGCAAGGAGATCGGCGTCATTTACCTGGAAGCACTCGTTTGCCGTTTCGCGGCAATGAGAATCGTGATTTTGGCAAAGGGAGAATGCCAGTGACGGCGGGGGCTGCGGAGGGTATGGGCGGCTCATTGGCATTGGCGCGCGAGCAAAAACTTTTTTGCGCCAATGCGCCAATGGCGAAATGCGGTCCAAGCCAGGAACAGCGGGGCTTGCAGGTAGGTTTGGCATTTGCCGAATCCGCGCCAATGGCATGGGTTGGCGAGCGTTTTCGTGATAAGGGTATGGTATCACAGCTCAGGTGGTGGGGGCAGACCAAATGTTCGCGCATGAGGTGTGAGAGTGGATGTTGGCGGGGAGGGGTTGGTCGTTCCGTTGCGGAGGCGGGTTGTGGTGGTGGTCATGGTAAACCGTCCAGCAGTTTTGTCCAGTCAACTGATTCACTAACGATCTCTGTGGCCACGTTGTCAAACGAGGGCATAAGAAAGGGCTTGGAAACGTATTTCGAATTGAGAAGTGCAAGAAGGTTCCCTCTCTCGCGAAAGGGCAGAACGAGCTTGTAGACACAATCTCTCAACACCTTACTCCGCAACTCCCTTTCTAGCGGTTGCCAGTCGCCGCAAGTTGCGAACTTCTCGTTGGCCTTACTGTCATAAAGAAATACTCCATCCTGCGACTGCAAGAATCCTATCTGACTTCGAAGGTGGGAGACTACTCTAAGTCCTGTCTTTCGCAAGCATTTGGACTTGATAGCCCAAACAACCAGATATTCAGGTTCATCCTCTAACTCATTTTCGACATGTGCGGCGAAAAATGCAGCAAAGAGAGGCCGAAACGTGCAATCCATCAGTCGCGTGGGAATGCCGTGATGTTGCGCAAGCGCGTACGACACTCGGCCGGGGTTAGTCTCGCTAACTGAAAGAGTAAGAGATTTTTCTATTATCTCATCAAATGCCAGAGGCTTATTATCGCCTCCCAAAATTGCGTAACGGTCTGTTGGAATCGTCAACCCAACTCGGTCAGAGAGTTCTTCGAAACTACGAACCAACAAGTGCTCCGCTGTAGTATGAAGCTTTAAGCACAGCAACTTGCGAAAGTCGGCATCTTCAACATCTTTCCACAGTGGTTGGACGGAACTAGGTAGGGATTCTCGGTCGGGAAACTCTCTAATGTACTTGTCAACAAACGAAGTTATCAATTCACTCCTCATAGCGCGCGGATGTAAGGTCCAACCTACGTCATTCTGCCCGCGAAACAGCCAGATATCATTACCCCATCTGTCATTCGTTTCATCCAGTTCGTACAGAAAGTTGCTGGCCGAGTCGCAGCGCACTTCCGGTATGCCGTAATCGTTTTCCATATCCCCTACCCCAAACTCTCGCTCAAAATCCGGCCCAGCTCCCGCCGCACCAGGCCTGGCCGCTCATCCCGCAGCAGCGGCAGCCGCGCCCGCGTCCGGTGCAGTTGATTCAAGTCGATCGCCTGCGTAATCAGCGCCTCGTCAAAATACAAGCCGTTTGTCATGAACTCGCCATCGGGATCGACCACCGACGAGCCGCCCCAGAAATTCTTGCCGTCTTCGTAACCCACCCGGTTGCAGTGCAGAATGTACGAGGTGAACATGCTGCCGTAAGCCTGGTTGACCAGCTCGACCCAGCGCGTGCCCATCAGCCGGTCGTCCGCGTTGAGCCCGCGCGAGGGGCTGGCGCTGTTGAGAATGAAGATATCGGCGCCGTCCAGCCAGAGCAGATAAGGCGGCGACACATGCCAGAAGTCCTCGCAGATCAACATGCCGACCCGCCCGAAGCGCGTGTCGAAGGCGCGCACGCTGTTGCCCTGGGCGAAGTAGCGCGATTCGTCGAACATGGCGTAGGTGGGCAAGTAGAGCTTGTGATGCAGGTGCAGCGTCTCGCCGCCGGACAAGTAGGCGTCCGCGATGTAAAAGCGATTGCGGAAGTCCTCATGCACGAAGCTGACTACGATGTCGATGTCGCGGCTGACCTTGAGCAGGTCGGCGTAGACGGCATCGCCCGCCTCCGCTCGCAGCGCCACTTCCGGCGCCAGGTCTTGCACCTGATAACCGGTCAGCGACAGCTCGGGGAAGACCAGCAAATCGACGCCCTGCTCGCGCGCCCGCGCCGCGTAGTCCAGGTGGACGCCCAGGTTGTGCCGCAAATCGCCGAGTTTGGGGTAGATCTGCGCCAGGCCAACGTTTATGCGCATACTCGCCGCTCCTGATATCAGTGCCAGGGCACATCATAATGCAGCCGGCAAGATGCGGCAATTCTGTAGCTGTAGACAGATGGGGGGGCTATGCGCCTGAGTCGCGCGGCTGATCGTCCAGCCAGCGCCGCAGCTGCGCCAGCCAATCGACGCGCGCGCCATCGACGCCGCTGATATGAAGCAGGATTCGCCGGGCGATGGCCGCGTCGATATCGTCGCAGTCGCCGGCGTCCTGCTCCAGCACATCCAGCAGGTAGGGCGCATAGTCGCGCCGCCCGGCCGCCGCCAGCAGCGCCGAGCCCAGGGCGATGTCAATCTCGGCTTCGGCTTTGGCATTCGCCAATTCGAGGTATTCCGCCGTACTGCTCCAGGGACCGATGGCCGCCATGTCGGCGCGCAGAGACGCCGCGAAGTCAAGCTGCCAGCGCGACCTCAGCCGGGACAAGCGGCCATCCACAATAGCGGCGATATGTCGCAGCGCGCAATCCCCCTTGGCGCGCGCAGTGCCCTCAGCGATCGCCCCCGCCAGTTCGCGGGCTTCGTCCGCCCCCAAGGTCAAACCGGCTTCCGCCAGCGAGGCGCGAAAATGCTGCAGCGCTATCCAGATGATTTCGCTCAGGGGCGCTCTGCTCAATCCCTCAGTCGGGGCGTCGGGCACGGTTTTCAACTTTCATCGTCGGGCCAGCTCGTTGGGCGTATTGTAAACCGATAACCGACGCCGCGCTCCGTGCGGATGTAGCGCGGGTGATGGGAATCCGCCTCCAGCTTGCGCCGCAAGCGGTGCATATGAACCCGCAGCGTGTCTTCATAAACATCTTCCGTGGGCCAAACGCGCGCTAACAAGGCATGGTTCTGCACGACTCGGGGCGCATGCCGCATGAGTACATGCGCGAGCGCGGCTTCGGTCGGCGTCAGGCCGATCGTGCGGCCGCCGACCAAAGCCCGGTTTTGAGCGAGGTCTATACTCAGGCGCGCGTCGATGCGAATGACCGGCTCGTCGCCGTAATCCAGGGTCGGCAGGCGCCCCAACACGATCTGAATGCGCGCTTCCAACTCGTGCATATCGACCGGTTTGATGACAAAGTCCTCAGCGTATTTCTTCAAACCCTCGACATAGTATTGCCTGTCCGACTGGGACATCAGGAAAATTATCGGCACATCCGCCGCCAACTTCAGGCGCTCGGCGGCCGCGAAGCCGCTCATGCCGGGCAGCTTCATTCCCAGCAGCGCAACGCTGGGGAGCTTCTGATTCCCAACATATTCAAGCGCGTCGGGCGCGTCAGAAAATATAATCACCCGGTACGTATGCCCTTCCAAAAAATCGGCAATGGACCGGCTAAGAGCAGCGTCAGCTTCGACAACGAGTACAGTGGATCGTTTCATGGTAACTCACGCCTTGGGCTTCAATGCAGTTGTGTTCCAGCCTCGCAGTACCTTAAGCAAAATACACGGTTTGCGGCGAACAGTCCGACTAAATGAGCGCCTTGTCGCAGCTATTAGCATGATATTCATGGAATCCTAATATACAGGCATTCCGAGCATTTTACAGTCTGTCAAACGAATCCTGAGAATTTTGAGTTAGAGAAAGCGGCAATGACCACAAACAGTCATTTATGCGATTATCATGCGCATATATTTGACTGCCGGAAAGAACCTGCCCATGCGGAAGACCAACACCGGCCGATCGATGCTCAGGTCGGCTGAGTCTTCTAAGTTGTGGAGGAAAAAGGAGGCTGACGCGGCTTAGCAAATTGGCGCCGCGGCGCGCTGCAACTCGCGCAGGTAATCCAGTTTGCCAAGCATCCAGTCGCGCAGTTCGGGGGTCTTGAGGTTGATACGGCACAATTCAAAGCTGTCTAGCGGGACTTCTTCCGGGATAAACTCCCCGCGCGCCGGATCATTAAACTCTGGTCCATAACGTTTGCTGAGATCATAATTTTCCAGGTGGCAGACAAAAAAGTGTTCTTCCAGCTGTTTGCCGGCTTTCTGATGTTCGAGGACAAAGGCGGTGTCCAGGACAGTGGCGATCGCGCCCAATTCTTCATAAAGCTCGCGTTCCAAAGTGGCGATCAAGTCGGCATCCTGATGTTCAACGCCACCGCCCGGCGCCACCCAATACGACGCTGAACTGTTGGGCTTTACCCGTTTGATCAGGAGAACTGAATCATTCCCAGTCAAGAGAATGGCGCGCACACGCTGATTCACGCGGCTATGTGGTCTGATTTCCGCTAACATTATTCGCTATCGAATGCCTGCCCACGCTGCTCGGCGCACACTCGACATTACCCTGTAATTGCTCAGATTCGAAAAGGATATTTACGGTAACACATTAGTTAAAGGAATTCAACCAGGATGAAAGACGCCATCTTGAAACCAATGGTTTGGCTGTTTTTTGGACTTACCAGGACCTCGATGGGCCCGTCAAATTGATCGCGCGCGACCACCTCCAGCGTCCGGCCGATTTCCAGGCCGCGCTCCTGAGTATTCCGCAGCATGGCTTGGTCGTCCATCACCAGGCGGCGTATGCGGGCCGGCGTATGCAGCGCCAACTCTGACAGGGGCAGCAGGTTGCGCACGGGCATGACGCCTTCCAGGTCCGGAATCGGGTCGCCATGCGGGTCGTAGCTGGGGTTATTCAATTTGAGCGAGATCGCGTCGACGAAGCGGTCGGATACCGTATGCTCAAGCGCCTCGGCTTCATCGTGAACCTCGTGCAATTGATAGCCGAGGTCTTGCACCAGGTAAGCCTCAATCAGCCGATGCCGGCGCAGCATCTTTAGCGCCACCTGTTCACCTGCTCGCGTCAGGCGCACACCGCGATACTTCAGATAGTCGACCGTGCCTTCCTCCACCAGCCGCTGCGCCATGTCGGTTACCGCCGGCGCGCTGATGTTCAAAGCCTCCGCCAGGGCGTTGGTCGATACGCGATCCGTCTCCAGCTGAAGGCGGTATATCGCCTTGAGAAAGTCCTCCACCGACTGCGAGGAGCCGGCCGGCATGCCGCGCCTGTTCATAGCCCCGCCTCTTTTTTGGTCCTCAACCAGGCTGCTGCTCTCAGCGTACTCTCCGCGCCTTCTTCGCGACGACCACGACCGACAACTCGGCCCAAATTGCCAACCTATCATATCACAATCGGCAGGCGCTCCAGTTCCGCCGCCGCGCCAACGCCATTCTAACGAACCCGGCATATACTTTGACTGAAGCGTCGACGCCGCGCCGCAGCCGACCATCAATTGACCGCCGCATCGTCAAGCCTTACAATAGGCGCGACAGGCGCTCGTAATCAATTCTTACGGACCAGAACCATGAGCGGAAACTACTACGATGTGCTCGGCGTCGCGCGCAGCGCCGATGATGACGAAATCAAACGCGCCTTTCGTCAGAAGGCGAAGCAGTATCATCCCGACGCCAATCCAGACAATCCCGGCGCCGAGGCGCGTTTCAAGGAAGTCAACGAAGCCTATGAAGTGCTGAGCGACGATGAGAAGCGCTCGGCTTATGATCGCTTTGGCGAGAATTGGCGGCAGTATCAGGCTTTCAACGGCCAAAACCCCTACGCGAACGGCGGCGAGGCGCCATTCACGGATGTCTCGGATATATTCGAGAGCTTCTTCGGCGGCGGCGGCCGGCGCGGCGGCTTTCATCGCAATGCCGACTTCCCCCGCGCCGGGCAAGACATCGAACAGGCGGTGACCATCAGCTTGCGCGAAGCCTACGAAGGTACGCAGCGTATCGTCAGCAAAGGCGGGCGCGATATCACCGTGCAGATTCCGCGTGGCGCAGCGACCGGAACCAAAGCGCGCCTGGCCGGCGAAGGCCAGCCCGGCAGCAACGGCGGCGCGGCCGGCCATCTCTACCTGGTTGTCACCGTCAGCCCTGACCCGCTGTTCGAGCGGCAAGGCGATGACCTTCTGGTGGATATTAAGGTAGACGCTTTCACCGCCATGCTGGGTGGCGAGGTCGAAGTACCGACTCTGAATCGGCCCCTGCGCCTGAAAATTCGCCCCGGCGTCCAGTCCGGGCAGAAGCTGCGCCTCAGCGGCAAAGGCATGCCCAAACTCCGCCAGCACAAAGCCTGCGGCGACCTGTACGCGCGCGTCGTCATCACCGTGCCGGCCAAGCTGGACCCAGCCCAGCGCGAATTGGCGGAATCGCTGCGCGCCAGTTTCGACGAATCATAAACCCGTCTGTTCACGCGCTTGCCGCAGGTAATGAAAGACTCTGCTAAGTCAGCGGGCGAGCCAAGGCTAGCCCACCAGCACACATTTTAGGGATAGGTATTCTGTGTGAGCCAAGCTGCGACTTGCGCGCGGCTGTGGTCACGGGTAATCAATCCCGCTCACCGCATCGGATACCGTCTTGCGATTGCCACGGCGACAGTTATTGTTCGCTGCGTCTCCGAAGCATTTGCTGTTAGAATGGTTACGGCATCGGAATCAAGCGAGGCGCCCATGCGTTTTATTATCCTGCTCAGCCTGTGCGCGCAATTGCTGATCGCCTGCAACTTCACGGATCTGCGGTCCAACCCGGGCGCAGACGGCGCAATCAACCTTGACGCCAGGCGCGCCACCGCACCCGCGGCGACCGCCCTGCCGGGCGAGATCGTCAGCGCGGCTGACGCGGAATACCGGCTGCTGAGCAATATCTACGAGCGCGCCAGCCCCTCGGTGGTCAACATCGAAGCGGCGGTTTTGGCTGAGGACGGCTCGGCCGGCGATACCCGCCGCGGCTCCGGATTTGTCTACGACCGGCAGGGCCATATCATCACCAATGCCCACCTGGTCAACGCTGTCGATGCGATCACGGTGACCTTGCAGAGCGCGCAGGTCTATTCGGCGCAAATGCTGGCGCTGGACAGCTTCAGCGACCTGGCCGTGCTCAAGCTGTCGGCCGCGCCCGAGCGCCTGACGCCGCTGCGCATCGGCGAGTCGGCCACGGTCAAAGTCGGGCAGCGCGGCATCGTCATCGGCAATCCCTTTGGTCTCAGCAGCTCTATGGCAACCGGCATCATCAGCGGCCTGGGGCGCACCTTGCCCTCCGCTGAGCTTGGCCTTGGCGGCATCGCCCCCGGCTTCGACAACCCGTCCATAATCCAAATTGACGCCATCATCAACCCGGGCAATTCCGGCGGTCCCCTGCTCAATTCTCAGGGACTGGTGATCGGCATAACAACCGCCATTCGCTCGGACAATGGTTTGTTTCAAGGCATCGGATTCGCTGTGCCGGCCGATACCATGCGCCGTGTAATCCCCGATTTAATCAAGCAAGGCCGCGTTGACTATTCCTGGATGGGCATTTCGGTTATGCGCGAAGACGGCGGATACAGCGTCGCCGGCCTTAGTGAAGCGCTGGGGCTGCCGGTTGAGCGCGGCGTCCTGCTGCGGGGGGTCGCCGAGGGCTCGCCGGCTTATCGCGCCGGCCTGCGCGGCGGCGACGCCATCGTGGAAATTCGCGGCGAAGAAGTCTGCGCCGGCGGCGATCTGATCGTCGCCGTCAACGGCTATCACTTCCAAAATCTCGCTGACCTGGTCACCTATCTGGTGCAGCAAACGCGCCCGGACGACGAAGTTGAGCTGCTGGTCATACGCGACCGGCAAACCCTGGAGATTCCGGTGACCTTGGCGAGCCGGGCACTGGAAAGCGGCCGGATGCTGGACTGCCGCCAGGCGCAGTAAGGACGCGCGACATGAAGCGCCTCAAGCTGGAGAACGATAGGCTGATGATGCGCCCGTTGGAAGCGCGCGACAGCGGCGCCATTCTTGAGTTGGTGGTCGCGCCGGAGATCGCCGCCAATACCTTCGTGCCGCAGCCCTATCCGCCCGAAGCCGCTGACGAGTTCATCCAGCGCGGGCGGGATAGCTGGCGAGACGACGACGCCTATGTATTCGGCATCATCGAGAAGGCATCCCAACGCTTCGCCGGCTGCATGGGCATTCATCCAGTATCCGAACACAACCGAGCGGAAGTCGGCTACTGGCTTGGGGCGCCGTTTTGGGGCCGCGGCCTGGCGACGTCAGCCCTGCGCTTGCTGCTTCAATTTGGATTTGAAACGCTGAAGCTCAACCGCGTTGAAGCCGGCCACTTTGACCATAATCCAGCCTCGGGCCGCGTCATGGAAAAGGCGGGCCTGCGCCTTGAAGGGCTGCGGCGTCAGTACGTCATGCACCGTGAGCAGTACAAGGATGTCCTGTGGTACGCCATCTTGCGCGAGGATTACGCGGCGCAAGCAGCCACAGAAAGAAAAGAGACCGCAGAGGATTAGTCTGCGGCCCCTCGACTGTCATATTCACAGTCTTGCGGTTTTCGGGTTCACCCTCTAACGAGATCCACGTCAGTGGAGTGAACTAGAGGTGTGAATCGGTTAGAGGGTAGCCCCCTTAGAACCTATCATGATTTTAATCACCTCCCTTACTCTGCCGACGATGGGCGCAGCATAACACGGGCGTTCGCTTTCTGCAAGTTCTGCTTCCTGGGAGTGGTAAATGCCGTGAATATAATTCGCCTTGTGAACACGGCGTCAGTTTTTTCTCCTCAGAGAACACAGAAGTACTGCCAACAAATAATGAGAATTGCTAGGGGCGACCCGGTGGGTCGCCCACATTATAGTCATACGCGGAATGCTGGCAGAGGGGCGGCCACCGGCTGCCTCTACAGATTTCGACGCGAATAGCAGATAGGGAATTATGGCTGAATATTGTCGCAAATCATCCTTGCGCTTACTGAGATCATAGAGGGCGCAGAGAATTTTCTAGGGCTGGCGAAATTATCAAGCCCGCGGAATTATCCACTCCGGCGCAAGCGCGCATAAGGAATCTCGGGTCAGCGCTCGCCAAGGTCGGTTGCGGTCCCCCGCGCCGCGCGCAATTGCCCACATGACATCAGCCCTGGGCGTGATACAATAATCGGCGACTTCACCATAGGCCACAGGATAGCCCATGCCTCGGCGACTGGCCGGACAGCGCTTCTTCTCTATTATCACGTTAGTCATCACGTTTGTCATCACGCTGATTGCGCTGCCCTGGATGCCAGTCGCGGGCCAGGGCAACTTTCGTGATGTCATCGAAATGTCGGTCGAGGTGGGATTCGACTCCTTCTTTCGTCCGGATGTCTGGACACCGGTAACCGTCAACTTAAAGAACAATGGCGAGTCCGTGGTTGGGCGCCTGGTCATCCGCCCGGAGACCTCCGGGATAGTCGTCGGCAACGCCTTCAGCAGCGCGATCGACTTGCCCAGCGGCTCGGAAAAGTCCACCCTGCTTAATATCAAAGCGCGCACCTTCCCCGACGATGTGCGCGTCGAGTTGATCGACAACGACGGCTTGGTGCGCGCATCGCAAGAAGCCGGCTTGATCGACCTCAGCCCGCAAGACCAGCTCTACGCGGTCGTCACCGGTCCCAATACGACGCCGCCCGGCTTGACGGGCGCGCATATCGGCGGTTTCAAAGCTGAGCAAGCCAACTGGGGCATCAACGATATTCCCGATTTCGCCGACTCGCTGACGGCGCTCGACATGATGATGCTGATCAACATCGACAGCGAGGGGCTGTCCAGCAGCCAGCGCAACGCCATCAGACACTGGGTGGAAAGCGGCGGGCACTTGATCATTTGCGGCGGGCCGACGGCGCTGATCAGCACGGCCGGTCTGTCGGGTTTGCTGCCTCTCATTCCACAGGACAGCCGCTCGCTTAACAATCTGAATGCCTTGGCCAGGTACAGCGGCGATGCGCGAGCCGGCCTGGGGCAGCGCGCGATAATCGCAACCGGCGCGCTACACGAAGACGCGCAGGCGCTGGCCGCGCAGGGCGATATCCCCTTACTGGCCCGGCGGGCGCTCGGCGCGGGCTTGGTGGATTATCTGGCGGCTGACCCCACGCTTGAGCCATTGGCGAGCTGGGATAAACTCAGCGATTTGTGGCTCAAGCTGCTGGCCACGCGCGCGCCGCATCCCGCCTGGCGCGGGGGCTTTACGCTGCCGACCTGGGGCGCCGAAGCCGTGGCCAACTTGCCCGGCGTCAACCTGCTGCCGCCGCTGCAGACGCTCTGTCTCTTTCTGGCCTCCTATATCGTCTTAATCGGCCCCCTCAATTACTTCATATTGTCGCGGCTGCGGCGCAACGGCTGGGGCTGGTTCACCATCCCGTTGGTCATTGTCTGCTTCGCCGGCATCGCCTGGACCGTCGGCTTCAACCTGCGCGGCTCGGAGATCATCATCAGCCGTCTTACTTATGTTCAGTCCTACTCCGACCGCGACGAGGCGCAGGTCAATCAATTCGTCGGCTTGCTGTCTCCGCGGCGCGCCACATACTCGCTGGCTGTGCCGGAGGGGCACTTCCTGGCGGTGGCCGGCGCCACGACGCCGAGCAATATCTTCGCCAGCAACACCATTCAGACCACCACCGAAATCTCGCAGAGCGGCGGTTTCAGCGCGCAAGACTTCACCGTCGACGGCGGCATCTTCGCCAATTTCAGCGTCGGCGGGCGCGTCCCCAAGCTGAGCATAGACGGAAGTTTCACGCTGGATTTTGAGATTTCCGAAAGCGGGCGCATGATCCCCGCCTACCAGGGCGTGATCAGCAACAACAGCGAGGTGGCGCTGCGCGATGCCGTGATTCTGGGTCCAAGCCTGGAATATCGCCTCGAAGAAGACTTCATGCCCGGCGACATCGTTACGCTGGATAGCGAATCGCTGCGCGCGGAGATTACCGATAGTCCGGCGCAGCCCAATCCGCTGGAAGCGAACATCGCGCGCAAGCCCTCCGGCTTGTCGCCGTTTTCCGGCAGCGGGCGCAACATCACCATCAAAGACTTGCAGGGCAATCGCTACCTGCGCATGCGTTCCTTCCTGAACTCCGACTCCAGATCCGAGCGCCAAGCCGCCCGCGAGCAAGCCTTTCTCGCTAGTTTCATGGTCGATCAATTCGGCTCATCGGCGCGGGGCAGCGGCTTATACCTGCTGGGCTGGAGCGATGAATGGCCGCGCGACCTGAGTATCGGCGGCGGCGGCTGGTCAGCCATTGATACGACGCTTTATATCATTGAGCTGGATGTCGCGATTCAATTGCCGCCGCAACGAGTTACCCTGACCACGGAGCACTTCAGCTGGATGACGCTGGAGCGTCAAGGCGTCATTGACAACGGCGTCGATGGCTTCAACCTGTACGAGCAGCAAAGCGTGGAGTTCCTGTTCCATCCACTGCCGGGTTTGGCGCTGGATACGGTCGAGCACATGCTGATTGATGTTGATCGCGGCGGCGGCTACGGGCAAGCGCTGCACGTAGAACTCTACAACTGGCTCCAGGAAGACTACGACATATTCACCTACCGCGACGGCAGCGAATTGCAGCTCAGCGCGCCGCGGCGCTACCTGGGACCCGGCAAGGCCCTGAGATTACGCCTGCGTTACAGCGAAGGCATCGGCGCCGCGCGCGTGCGGAAAATCCGCATTGAGCAGACCGGGCGCTACTGATGGCGGCGCGCACGTATTGGCCCCCTTGGAAACAAATGGCAGCGCCTGGGGTCAAGATGGCTGAGGTAAAGCTGGCCGGCGAATTGAGGAAGAAGCGATGGACTGGATAATCAAGACGGACGATTTGCGCAAGTCCTTCGGCGGCTTTGAGGCGCTGCGCGGCATTTCGCTGGAAGTGCCGACCGGCTCAATCTACGGCTTCGTGGGTCCCAATGGCGCCGGCAAGACCACCACCATGCGCATCTTGACCACCTTAACGCGCCCCTCACAGGGGCAAGCTTGGGTGGCCGGGCATTCCGTGCTGGAGGATCGCCGGGCGGTGCGGCGCTCCATCGGCTACATGCCCGATGAATTCGGCGTTTATGAAGACCTGCGCGTCTGGGAATACCTGGACTTCTTCGCCGCTTGTTACGATATCGCCGAGGGCGATCGCAAGGCGCTGGTGGCTGATCTGCTGGAGCTGGTCGACTTGCACCATCGCCGCGAAGATATGGTGGACAAGCTCAGCCGCGGCATGAAGCAGCGCCTGTCGCTGGCGCGCACCCTGGCCCACGATCCTGAGGTGCTAATCCTCGACGAGCCCGCTTCGGGTTTGGATCCCCGCGCCCGGGTCGAGATTCGCGAACTGCTGGGCGAGCTGGCAAATATGGGCAAGACCATCTTCTTTTCGTCGCATATTCTGGCTGATGTCGAAGATGTCTGCTCGCATATCGGCATCGTCGAAGCTGGCGAGCTGATCATCCAGGGCAGCATCGACGAATTAAAGTTGCAGCTGATGGCGAACCGCGAAATCGTCATCACTGTGATGAAGCATGAACATGCCGAAGCCGTCACCAGCCTGGTCAGCGATATCGGTAATGTGGACGCGGCGGAAATCATCACCCCAAAAAACGGGCGCGCGCGCGTGCGCGTCGACTTCGCCGGCAACGACGAAGAATTGGGCGCGCTTAGCCGACGCCTGTTCGAAAGCAACATCACGCTGCTGGGATTCAACGAAGAAGAGAAAGACCTCGAGCACATGTTCATGCGGGTTACGCGAGGTCTGGTTACTTAATTTTTGAGGAGAGCCAAGATGGCGACTCTGACCGCAAGCAGTCTTCACATTCCGGCCGATGATCCGGGGCGGGCCGGCGCCTTCGCCGCGCTGGACGCCAAGCGGGCCGGTTGGGATAGCATGAATTTCGCCGCCGTGCGTCTGGGGCAAGGCAAGACCTTTGAAATCGCCATCGACGCCTTTGAATATGTCGCGGTGGTGCTGAGTGGGCGCTGCCATATCCGCACCAACAAAGGCGACTTTGAAGCGGTAGGGCGCCGCGCCACTGTCTTCAGCGGTCTGCCTTATGCCGTCTACCTGCCGCCCGGGACCGAGTTTGAGATTGAATCGCTGAGCGACAATTTCGAATTCGCCTCGTGCTGGGCGCCGACCGAGCGCGAATCTCAGCCTCAAATGATAACCCCGCGCGAGGTAGAGAGTACGCTGCTGGGCGGCGGCAATTGCTCGCGGCAAATGTGTCGCATAATCGGCGGCGACTTTCCGGCGGACCGGCTGCTGGTCTACGAGTTGTACACGCCGGGCGGCAATTGGTCGAGCTACCCGCCGCATAAACACGACATTCATCGTACCGATGAGCGCGGCAAGGTCTTGGAAGCGCAGCTGAATCGCTTCAGTTTCTACAAATTTGATCGTCCCACCGGCTACGCCTATCAACGTGTCTACAGCGCCGACAAAAGCTCTGACCTGCAGATGATGGCGCGGCAGCACGATATCATCCTAATGCCCTCCGGTTTCTATACGATGGTCAGCGCGCCGGGGACAGTGACCTATACCTTGAACTTCCTGGCCGGCTCCGCGCGAGTATTCGCTTACAGCGAAGATCCGGATTACGCCTGGGCGCGTAATACCTGGCACAGCCTGGATCCGCGCCTGCCGATCGTCGATCTGGGCATGGAAGTCGGCCGCTAGCCGGTAGCGCCTCGGCGCAAGCGACTCTGGTTCTCCCGCAAAAGACAAACGCCTCAATCCTGTCAGCGTGTATTATGGACTTATGCTAGACTGTTGCGCGTGTACATAAGTTACTGACAGTTACCTGCGAGCAAGGAGTAGATATGCGTCGTCTTACCATTGCAATGTTGGCTTTGTTGCTGCTTTCGCTGGGATCGGCGGCAGTCATGGCGCAACAAACACATTTAGTTCAGCGCGGTGAAACGCTTTTTCGCATTGCGACCCAATACGGAGTTACCGTCGCGGAAATCGCGCAAGCCAATGGCATGTCCGAGCCCTACATCATCCATTTCGGCAATCAATTGACCATACCGGTACCAGGCGGCGCGCCAGCCCCGGCGCCGGGTCCCGATCCCGCGCCGGCGCAGCCTGCCGGTACCGCGACGCACACGGTGCAGAGGGGCGAGAACCTGGCCGTTATTGCCGCGCAATACAATACCAACTACATTGAGCTGGCGCGGCTGAACGGCATAGCGGATCCGTATATTTTGCATGTTGGTCAAGTGCTGCAAGTGCCGGCGCCAGCGGGAACGACCGCGCCGCCCCCCGCCGCGGAGCCCGCGCCCGCCCCGCAACCCGCGACCGGAACCTATACGGTGCAGAGGGGCGATTCCCTGGCGACCATCGCGGCGAAATTCAACATCAACTACTTTGAATTGGCGCGGCTGAACGGCATCACCAATCCCGATGTCCTGCGCGTAGGCCAGGTGCTGCAAGTGCCCGGCGCTCCACCGCCGGCGCCAGAGCCGGCGCCCGGCCAAGCGCCGCTTGGGCAGGCGCCGCCCAGCACAGCCAATGTCGGCGGCTTCGAGCTGGGTGGCCAGGTCTTGAGCTTCGCCCATCCCGGTCACATGAAGCATGCGCGCATGACCTGGGTCAAGCGGCAGGTCAAATGGCATGGCGAGTCGGCTGGCAGTTTCCAGCATATGATAGACGGCGCCCACGCCCAGGGCTTCAAGGTACTGTTGAGCGTTATCGGTGACAAAAACGCGATCGCCGGTAATCCGGGCGGCTATTATCAGAGCTTCGCCAGCTTCCTGTCTCAACTGGCCCGCGGCGGCGCTGACGCCATTGAAGTTTGGAATGAGATGAATATCGACCGGGAATGGCCCGCTGGTCATATCAGCGGCTCCAATTACGTGCAGATGCTTAGCGCGGCTTACCACGCGATCAAAAGCGCCAACCCGGGTACGATGGTCATCAGCGGCGCCCCCGCGCCCACTGGCTTCTTCCAGGGCTGCGGACCCAACGGCAGCGATGATGACTGCTATATGCGGCAAATGGCCGCGGCCGGCGCCGCCAACGTGATGGACTGCGTCGGCATACATTACAACGCCGGCATTGTGCCGCCTGACGCGACCAGTGGCGCGGCAGTGGGCAGTTCGGGCCACTATTCCTGGTATTTGCCCCGCATGATGTCGCTCTATCGGGGTTTCTTCCCCAGCAAGCCACTCTGCATCACCGAGCTGGGCTACCTGAGCGGCGAAGGCTACGGCGAGCTGCCCGGCGGCTTCGCTTGGGCCTCCGGCAATAGCGTGGCGGAGCAAGCCGCCTGGTTGGCCGGCGCCGTTCATCGTACGCGTGGATCGGGTTACGTGCGTATGATGATCGTCTGGAATGTCGACGCCACCTATTGGGCGGACGACCCGCAAGCCGGCTACGCCATCGTACGCCCGGGCGGCGGCTGCCCGGCCTGCGACTCGCTGCGCGTGGCTATGGGAGGCTAATTCCCCAGCAACAGAGCGCCTGAATACTCTGAAAAAGGCGGGACGCCCAGCGCCTCGCCTTTTTTGTTGTCTCCGTCTGATTGTCGCGTGCTTGACGCGGCGATGCTGTCTGGCTCAGAGTTGGTAATCGCCAGTCACGTGAACAATCTTGTGGCTGTAATTCTCCACGTATTCAAACAGCTTGTCCTGCAAAGAAGCCCAGTCAGCGCTGGTGATGATCTGGCGCATGGAATCCGCGTCTTCGGCGATGGCGCCCGCCATAATCCGCGGAATGTCCGTGCTGGTGTAAACGCTGTACCAAGCTTCAATTGGCGTCAGCCCCAGCTTGGTCGTATGAGGCACCCATTCGCGCATGACAAACTCAAAATACTCTTGATCCAAGCCGGGTTTGATGTCCCATTTCATGAGGAGTTTCACGTTTCCGTTTTGCATCAAGCACCATCCGTGGGATCAGCGCGAACCATAGCCGCATTATAACGCAAATGTCGCTGGATATGGTTTACGGGCGCTCAGGCGGTTGCTTTCGCGGGTTGCAAGCGGATGACTTGCATCGGCTCGTCCAGGCCGGATAAGGTCACGCGCAGCATATCCTGCCACTCGACATCGGCGACGCCCATGCTGGTGAGCAAGCTGTCCAGCGCCGTCGTGAAGGCTTTGTCGCTGACCTTCAGCGGCTGCATCGGCAGCACGTAGCGGGGTTCAATCATGCTTATCAAATCGGCCAAATCATCGCTGCTGAGCCCCGCCCCGCCGAAGGGAAGCAGCAGGACGCGCACTTCATCAAACTGTTCGATTATCGATTGATCCGGCTTCTGATGCAGCAGGCCCAGGTGCAAGACATTCAGGCTATTGGGATATTCCAAATGATAGGCGACATTGCTGTGTATCTTGCCGCTCTCGGAATCCTGAACGTGCAGCGGTAAACCTGTGACAAACAACTCGCCCACTTCATATTCGCCGGCGCCGCTGATGACGTATTTCTCGCCGCGGACCGCCTCGACCTGTTCCGCCAGGCTGTCGTGACTAATCGTGACCAAATCCGCCTTCAAGCCCAGCTTGGCCAGGTTCAACTGCGGATGATGAGGATCCGTCAGCACCGTTGTATGCCCGCGTTCAGTGATGCGAAAACAGCTGTAGCCGTACCAAGTGATATCCAAGATGCCTCTCCATAAAGTTGTCGCTGCCCGCCAAGAAGTTCGCAACTAATCGCCCAGCAATAATCATACATCCGCAGAGAAGATTTGGCAGCGCGCAGTCCTCAAAAGCCCGTCCTATTCGGCCAGCCTGCTCCACTCTTCCAGCGCCGCTTCCAATTCCGCTTCCGCGCGCGTGTAAGTCTCGCCCAAAGTCCGTACTTTGCCGGCGTCGCCGGCCAGGCTGGCGCTGTCCAACTGAGTGGTGATCGCGCCTAACTTCGTTTCCAGTTCATGGATAATGGCTTCGAGCTCGTCCGCGCGTTTGGCGGCTTGGTAGGGGTTCAGGCCTTGACGCTTGTCGGCATAGGCAGCCGCGCGTTTGCCCCGGGCGCGCGCGGGCTGTTGAGCTTTGCTATCCGCCGCTTGCTGCAGGCGCCGGTTGCGCGCGCGCAGGAATTCCTGGTAGCCGCCATAGGTAATCGACAGCTGGCCGGGCGTCAACTGCCAGACTTGCGTAGCCAGCGCGTCGATCAGGTAGCGGTCATGGCTGGCCAAGAGAATCGTCCCCTTGAATTGCGCCAAGACCTCTTGCAGAACGTCCTGACTGTCGATGTCCAGATGATTTGTCGGCTCGTCCAGCAGCAAGAGATTGGCGCCTTCCAGCGCCAGCTTCGCCAACGCCAGCCGTCCGCGCTCGCCGCCCGACAAGGATGACACGGCGCGGAAGACATCCTCACCGCTGAATAAGAAACGCCCTAGCCAATCGCGGGCTTCCGAAGTCTGCATGTGCTTGACAGCGAGAATCTCGTCCACCAGCGTTTTCGCCTCGTCGAGCTTTTCATGCGCTTGCGCAAAATAGCCCAGCTTGACTTTGGCGCCGAGCCGGGCTTCGCCCGCCAGCGCCGGCAAATCGCCGCAGAGGGTCTTGAGCAAGGTGGATTTGCCCACGCCATTCGCGCCCATCAGCGCGACCGTCTCGCCGCGCAGAATCAGGCAGTCCGGCAGCGTGAGCAGCGGCTCGTCCGCCGCATAGCCCACGGTCAATCCTCGCGTGAGGATCACCTGGTCGCCACTGCGTTGATAGCCGCCCATCTCGAGGAACATCTTGCGGCGCTGTCGCGGCCCGCCCTCGAGGACGGCGCCGCGCTTCCGCATCGTCGCCAGCTTCTTTTGCCGTCCCTTGGCTTGAGCCGTGCCGCGGCTGCCCATGTGGCGGCGGATGAATTCGCGTTCTTTGCTGATGAATTCTTGCTGCGAATCATACGCTCGCCGCAGCGTCTCGCGCCGTTGCGCGCGCTGCTTGCGGTAAGCGCTGTAGTTGCCGCGATACACTTGCAGCTTCCTGTATTCGATTTCCCAGACTGTGGCGGCGAAGCTATCGATGAAATAGCGGTCGTGGCTGACCGCCAGGACGGCGCCATTGAAGGATTCCAGGAACTTCTCCAGCCATTCTACCGCGCTGATGTCCAGATGGTTGGTCGGCTCATCAAGAATGAGCAGATCCGGCGCTTCCAGCAGCAGGCGGCTGAGCAGCGCCCGCGTCTTCTGCCCGCCGGATAGCTGCGGCAGAGGCAGCGCGTATTCAGCGGCTGAGAAACCAAGACCGTCCAGCACCATTTTGATACGCGTTTCGTAGCTGTAGCCGCCGAGGCGCTCAAACTCGGCTTGCAGCGGACCGTAGGCTTCCAGCGCCTGCGCCGAATTGCTGGCGTCCGCCATCTGCTGCTCAAGCTGCGCCAATCGCCTTTCCATTTGGCGCAGGTCCGCGAAGGCCTTCAGCTGTTCACTCCAGAGGCTGTGCTCGCCTACCAGCTCAGGACGCTGCGGCAAGAAAGAGACGCGCGCATTGCGCGCGATACGCACCGATCCGCTGGTGGCCAGATCGATGCCGGCCAGTATATTGATCAGGGTGGTCTTGCCGGCGCCGTTGGGACCCACCAAGGCGATACGCGCCCCCGCCGGTATGGAGACGCTGATGTCGCTGAGCGCTTCGTCAGCGCCATAGAATTTGCCCAGGTGGTTCGCGGTAAGCAGAGACATGAGTCGCAGTAGCGGGTCGCATAGCCAAACCGCCGCATTGTAGCACGGCCTCAGCCCCGGCGTAACGGTCGCCTGGCTGGGGAGTGGTGAATAGGCGGTTATGATAGACTACGCCGAGCAAACAAGAAAACTCTGTGCCCTCTGCGTTCTCTGTGGTGAAAAAAACCTGTGACCTGTGCGCTTAGAGAGTTATATCCGCGATGTTCACCACTCCCCCTGGCTGAAGCGCCAAGGCAATCGCTTCAAAATAATCTTTACCACCGAGTACACCGAGGACACGGAGTTTAGGTTCTTTTGACAACTTTTCTCCTAAATCCAATGCTTAAATTGAGCGGGCCTGCCGCAACTTTGCCGATAAACTTCCTTCGCGTCAAAAAATTTTGCGACAAAATGCCGCGAAATCTCTGATCAATCGCATTTCTCGGTGCTCTCGGTGTCCTCGGTGGTTAAATTTCAGTTTAGTTTTGCTCGTCGCAGGGGA